>JAXHLL010000001.1:0-460257 GCA_034522195.1 Halobacteriales archaeon
CGCCACGTACCCATTCGTGTTTGCGAGGAGACCGCTGCCGACGAGAGGCGTGCCGTAGTTTATCGTGCCGACGTTGACGTTCACGCCGAAGAGGTCGTCCAGCGTCTCCAGTTCGTCGTCGCTCGAACGCGGATGCGCGAGGACGCCTTCGTTGTTCGCAACCGCCGCGCTCCCGACGACTTCGACGCCGCCGACCGTGCCTGCACGTACTTCCACGTCGAGAACCTCGGCGACCTTTTCGCGCGCCTCTTCGTCGAGTTCGGGCGAGACGAGTGCTGATTTGTCGTTCGCGAGAACGAGGTTTCCGACTGCGTTGACGCGACTGCTCACCTTCTCGACGCGTACGCCCGTCGCTTCCTCGATACGCTCGATTTCACCTGCGCGCGCACCCGACGAGACGACGATTCCGGACGAATTGCCCTCTGCGAGGGAGCCTATGACAGACGAACCGCCGACGGTGCCGCTGTAGACTGCGTCATCTTCGACACCGAGTTCCTCGACGAGTTCTTCCGTCTCGACCTCGGAAGCGGCTAAAAGAGCGTTCTCGGTCGCCGACGCGAAGACACCTACAAAAGGGCTACCGTTGAAGCTCGTCCTAAGCATCTAGTAGGCTACTCCGCCGTCTCCGCCTCAACGACGCCGTCGTCGAACTTCGCCGCGCGGACACGTATCTTCGAGGGTATCTTCTTCCTTCCGCGCTCCCAGATTTTCTCGTTTATCGACTCGTCAAGGTTGACCTCGTCCTCCGAAGCCTTGAACTGGCTTGCGAGTTCCTGCCGGACGTGCTTGACAGCCTTGTCGGCGCGCTCCCGTTTCGGTACCTGCTTTGCGTCCCTGAGCGGGACGGTGATTACGCGTTCTTCCATCTTACTCGTCTATGTCGCTCCTTCTCCAGTTACGCCTCTTGGGGTTCCGCGTGACCTCCTGATTCGTCTTCATTATGACCCACATCGGCACGCGCTGGTTCTGCTGTTCCGCCTTCGCGAGACGTTTCTTCTTAGCCTTCGACTTCTTGCTCATACGCGTCGGTAAGCCGTCTCGGCATAAATAAGGTTCGATTAGTGATACTCCCATACATACTCTTGTCGCTCGTATCAGCTCACTATTCCAAGGGTACTCTACCCCTCAACTCATCCATACTATGCTTGTTGACTTCTGTTACCAGTCTGATCATATACTAATATTATTAGCCCGCGTACAATCAGAACACCAAAGTTCCTCATGGTTCCCTAACTCAACATAATGCATATCTCCATTAAGACTCACTGCTCCACAATTGTCACAAATATCTTTGGACGCGCATGTTTGACACCACCTTTCATCGTGATTATCAACTTCGATTAAGCACATCGTCTCAGGATGATCTAAGGTACCGCAGTTCTGGCAGGTATCTAATTTATCTTCCTTGTTTTCGTTATCTGAGTACCAAAGCTCAGTCAGCCAGCTTGATAAACCTCCAATCATCCATAGCAACCAAAATGATATGAGGAGAATTGGCAAGCGAACTTCAGATAGAATGTCCGTGTAAAAATACAAATATCCAGCACTTAGCGACACTAACACAGATAACATCAATCCAACAGCCAATTCAAATTCAAATCTACCCATTTATTTGAAGATGTGTCTACCCTATCTATTTTTATTTTACGGCTATATACCGAACGCTTGCGCCATCCACTTTCGTCCACATCATGTAAGTCTCCATCGGTCAATATGCTGACTCTCATTTTCACTTCTCGTGCGCCTGATGTCCAGTCAGTTTGAACTTATGAACATGGATGGTCAGGTGCATCAGTATTCATGCTGTACTACTCGTAGCATAATCGACTCTGCCCGATCGAGAGAATAGTTCAGCTTGAATCTGGGCAGTATCCGTAGGTCCATCGCCTACATTCCTTATGTCCGCTCTGACAGTCATACTGTTCTCTTGCGGAACTGCAGCCCAACGAAAAACCAAAACAGGGACACTTCTTATTTCTAAGAAACGGGCACGACCATCCTCAACTATAGACGGTACTTCACCTACTCTGGAGGGAGCAGTCGCCTCCAAATAATAGAACCTGTTTCCTCTGTGTTCATAATAGGTTCCCGGTAGAGTTTCTCCCTTCACTCCAACAGCCATATGTGCATCATTAGGCATGAGAAGTAGAATCACATCATAACCGAGATGTTTCAGGAGTGACGCCGTGAGTATACTGCTATCTTCACAGTCACCACTTCGCAGAACAAGTGTTTCGAATGGATACTGAGGATAGTTATCGAACCCATTGTTAACTCTGTCTGACGTATACTCAAGCTGTTGGACAAAGCCGATTACTTGGTCTATTATTCCGCGTCTACTCAGATTGTTTTCTCGACCATACGAGACGAAGTACTCGGCTACTTCTTGAACTATATTTGATTGGTACTGGTCAGCTACATACTGACCATACGGGTTAGCGTTGCCTTGATGGATATTTTCTATATCAAGACGATGCCGGGCATCATAATACTCATACAGTGCCCTAGGCAGCGTCATCCGGAATGTAGTTCGATGACCATCTATCTCTTGAGTATATTGTCTTTCGTATACTCCCTCTATCTCGGGATTTGGAGCAGTATTTCCTGAAAGATATTCTTCAGGTGTGGCAAATGTTTCTGCACCACCCAAGTTTGAATCTTCCCTACGGTTCCTTTTTGTGTCCCCTCCTGAATTAAGTTCGTCTATACACCCGGTAGCTGAAACACCAACTCCTCCCGCGAGAGTTGCCCGAACAAACTGACGACGGTTCATCGTAATAAAGTGATTAGTACTCAGTAATAAAGATTAGGTAGATATTAACCAGATCTACCCTTTCTGACTGACAAAGGCAAAAACTAAGCCCACAACACCCTAACACCGCACCACCAGATGCTCTCGATGGAACTCTTCCGCGAAGAACCCGACCGTATCAAGCAGTCCGAGGAGAGACGCGACAAGAACCCTTCGCGTGTCGACGAGGTGCGCGAACTCGACGAGGAGTGGCGCGAGGCGAGACAGCGCGCCGACTCGCTCAGACAGGAGCGTAACGAACTGTCGCGCGAGGTTGCCGAGAAGAAGCAGGAGGGCGAGGAAGCCGAAGAAGAAATCGCGCGCGTCAAGGAAATAAAGAAGGAGATAGAGGAACTTGAGGAGCGCGAAAAGAAGCTGAAGAAGGAGCGCGACGAAGTAAGATACCAGATAGGCAACATTCTCCACGACTCCGTGCCGTCGGGAGAGGACGAGAAGGACAACGTCGAGGTTGCGAAATGGGGCGAGAAGCCCGACCATTCGTTCGACGTTACGCCGCACGCCGACCTCGTCGAGGAGCGCGACTTAGCGGACACCGAGAAAGCCGCCGAAATCGTCGGAAGCCGTTTCTTCTACCTCAAGAACGAACTCGTCGCGCTCAACCTCGCTCTCCAGCGTTTCGCGCTCGACCGTCTGACGGAACGCGGATTCACGCCGATGCGCACCCCGCACGCGCTCGGTCACGAGGCGATGGAAGCCGCGGCGGAACTCGACGACTTCGAGGAACAGCTATACGGTATCGAGGGCGAGGACCTCTACCTCATCGCAACGTCGGAACAGACGCTCGCTTCGTACCACTACGACGAAATACTTGAACCCGCAAAACTCCCGCACAAGTACGCCGGCGTCTCGACGTGCTTCAGGCGCGAGGCAGGTTCGCACGGAAAGGACACGAAAGGCATCTTCCGCGTCCACGAGTTCGAGAAGGTCGAGCAGTACGTCTTCTGCGAACCCGACGAGTCGTGGGACCTCTTCGACGACCTGCGCGACAACTTCGAGTCTCTGTTCCGCGACCTCGACCTCCACTACCGCGTCGTAAACGTCTGTACGGGCGACATGAACGACAACGCGGCGAAGAAGTTCGACTTAGAGGCGTGGTTCCCCGCGCAGGACCGGTACCGCGAACTCGTCTCTTGTTCGAACTGTACGGACTACCAAGCGCGCAAACTGAAAGTCCGCATACGCGGCGAGGAGAACAGAACGGCGCATACGCTCAACTCGACCGCGCTCGCGACACAACGCGCAATCTGCGCCATTCTCGAACAGAACCAGCGCGAGGACGGAACGGTCGAGATGCCGGAGGTTCTGGTCGAAGAAGGGTACGTGGACTTCGAGGTTATCGAAGGTCTGGACAGGTACGTCGAGAGCGGCGACGATGAAGACTGATAAGTTTATGCCCCACAGTAATATCCTGCGCTCAGATATACGTGGGGGGTATAAGACTTAGAAAACTTTATGTGCTCGGCTGAGAAAGCTTTGGTAAGGAGTTGACAATGACAGGTGAGTGTTTTTGCCACGGACGGTAAGATAGAGGAGAAGATAGACGAACTTCCGCCGAGCGCGAAGCTCGTCTTCAAGGTTCTCGAATACAACCGTCAGATGACTCAGAAGGAGATAGCCGACGAGACGCGTCTCTCTGTGCGCACCGTGAGGTACGCGCTAAACAGGCTGACGGAGAAAGGCCTCGTCGAACAGGTTCCGTGTCTGACCGACGGAAGACAGACTCTCTACGACCTCAACGACGACCCCGAACTGGCGACGGAAGACGACGAGGTCGAGGAGACGGAGACCGAAGGCATAGCCGACTGAGTTTACAGGTCGGCTAACACGCTTTTTACGCCGCGTTCCGCACCCGATGTCTGTGCTATATGTCGCACAGCCGCGCCTCTCTTGAGGACGCGCGCGGGCACTCCTTCGATTACCTGTCCCGCGACCTTGCCGACCGTGGCGTCGCCGACGGAGACGAGCGTTCCGGGGTTGCGCATCCTGTACTCCTTCAGCGGCTTAGCGCGGGACGCGCGCACGACGTTCTCCGCGACGAGACTTCCCTGCTGACGCGCCGCCCACGCTGTCGGGGGTGCCTCGTTTCCTTCGACATCGACGACGTACGCCGCGTCACCGACAGCGAAGACTCTTTCGTGTCCCTTGACGCGTAACGTCGGTTCGACAGCGAACGCGCCGCGTCTTCCGTTCTCGGGCGGAGGTCGCGTCTCCACATCCTGCGGCGCGAGTCCTGCAGTCCAGACGAGCGCGTCGTGTGCGAGAGTCTCGCCGGATTCGAAATGCACCTCGTCGGTGGTGGCTTCGACGACAGCGTCGCCCGTCCGCGTCACGATTCCTTTCTTGCGCATCTTCCTCTCTATCGCCGCGCGCAGGTCTTCGTCGGCTTCTGGCATCACGCGGTCGAGAGCCTCGACGACGACGACAGACGGCGACTTTGCCCGCGCGTCGAACATCTCGGCGAGTTCGCCCGCGACCTGTATACCCGACAGACCGCCGCCAGCGACGACGACACGTCCGCCGTCAGGGACGCGTTCCGCTGTCGCACGTATCGCGCGTGCGTCGTCGAGCGACTTTAGCGTCAGACCGTGTTGGCGCACGCCGTCGATGCCGTAGTCGGCAGTACGCTGACCGAAAGCGACGACTAGACGGTCGTACGGTACGGTTCCTGCGTCGGTTTCGACGACACGCTCGTCGAACTCCACCGACTCGACACGTGCCTCGACGAAGTCGCAAGACGCTATCTCGTCCACGGGAATCCGGAGCGTCCCTTCGAGCGACGGTTCGCGCACGAGACGGTGCGCCTCGTGTACGACGAAGTGGTAGTCGTCCTCCGAAACCCAGACGAGTTCGTCTATCTTGTCGTCAAGGAGGTGCGCGCACGTCGCACCCGCGTATCCCGCGCCGAGAATCACCGTCCTCATGGCGGACATACGCGCGCGGCGAACATAAACTGCTTGTGACAGGAAAAAATGGCAGAATCTATAACGCCTCTCGTCAAAACCACGAACATACATGGTGGACAATGTCGTTGTTCTCGGCTCCGGGTACGCGGGTTCGAAGGCGGTAAAGGTGTTGCAGAAGAAGTTGAAACGGAAGGACGCCGACCTCACGTGGATTTCGGACCGTGACTACCACCTCGTCCTGCACGAGTCTCACCGCGCGATACGTGACCCCGAAGTGCGGGACAGCATAACGATTCCTGTCGAAACTATCGCCGACGACGAGACGGAGTTCGTTCAGGGAACAGTCGTCGGGGTAGACACAGACGAACGCGTCGTTGAACTCGAAGACGGAGACACAATCGGCTACGACTACATCCTCGTCTGCGTTGGAAGCAAGACGGCGTTCTTCGGAATACCCGGTCTGGAGGAGAACTCCCTCACGCTCAAGTCGCTCGACGACGCGCTGGAGATACACGAACAGGTCTCCGCCGCCGCCGAGGACGCGACCGAAGACGACCCGGCGCGCGTCGTGATAGGCGGTGCAGGTCTCTCGGGGATACAGAGCGCGGGCGAGGTGGCTGAGTACCGCGACATCCACGACGCGCCCGTCGAAATCTACCTCGTCGAGGGTCTCGAAAACGTCTTCCCGCCGGGAAACCCGTCGCTACAGAACCGACTCGCCGACATGCTCACGGAGCGCGGCGTCGAGATAATGACGGGTGACTTCATCGGCGAGGTGGACGAGAACACGGCGTACATCGGAGAGCAGGACGACGGCGGCTACAAGGTCGAACTCGACTACGACGTTCTTCTCTGGACGGGCGGCGTTACGGGACGCGACATCGACATGGACGACGTGGAGACAGACGACAGGAGCGGACGTATCGAAACGAAGTCGGACTTCTCCACGAACGACGAACGCGTCTTCGCAATCGGCGACACCGCGCTCATAGACCAGAACGGCGACCCCGCGCCCCCGACGGCACAGGCGGCGTGGCAGGCGGCGGAGGTCGCGGGCAAGAACATACCGCGCGCGATGGAGGGCAAGCCCCTGAAGGACTGGAAGTACGACGACAAGGGCACGCTCATCTCGATAGGCGAGAAAGCTATCGCGCACGACATCAAGGTCCCCCCCGGAGTCAAGTTCCCCATAAAGACGATGGGCGGCTTCCGTGGCAAGTTCCTCAAGAAGTTCGTCGCGGCGCGGTGGATAGCCGACATGTCGTCATGGGGACGTGCGCGGAAGGCATGGGACGACCTCTGAGCTTGGGACAACATCTGAACCCGGCGTAGGTGGTTGTTTCCACGTCTCCGACGGTTAAAAGACAAAAGTTTAATGTGGGCGTTCCTTAAAGAGTTAACGCCCGATGCTACGGAGTTTTTCGACAGGGAGGAACACATGAGCAAGTACAACGCCCTTGACCACGAGATGGTACCCGAACACGTAGTCCTCGACGACGAAGAGGTCGAGGAACTCACAGAGAGGTACGATATACGGAAGACCGACCTTCCCAAGGTAGGGAGGCTCGACGCATCCATAAAGGAGACAGACGGCGAGCCGGGGGACGTTGTCAAGGTAGTAAGAGAGTCACCCACCGCCGAGACGGCTGTGGCGTACCGCATTATCGTGGACGAATAAATAATGGAAAGGAAAAAGTTAGCAGAAGCCTACTTCGACGCCGACAGAATCGCTGAGCACCACATAGAGTCTTTCAACAACTTTCTCGAACACGGCATGCAGAGGGTCGTGGACGAGCAGGAGACTATCGATACCGACATAGGGGAGAAGGAAGGGGAAGAGGAAGTCTACGTCCGTCTCGGTCGTGTCGAGGTCGGAAAGCCCGTTGTTCAGGAGGCTGACGGTAGCGAGGAGCCTCTGTATCCGCAGGAAGCGCGCCTCCGTAACATCACGTACAGCGCGCCGATGCACATGGAGATGCAGATAGTCGAGGGTGAGCGAGAGTACGAGCCTTCGACGACCTACATCGGCGACCTGCCTGTAATGATGAGGAGCAAGAACTGCAACTTAGAGGACCTCTCCGACGACGAGATAATAACGCAGGGCGAGGACCCCGCCGACCCCGGCGGATACTTCATCGTCAACGGTTCGGAGCGCGTCCTCATGACGAGCGAGGACCTCGCGCCCAACACGATACTCGCTGAACGCGACACCAAGTACGGCGACGACATACAGGTCGCAAAGGTCTTCTCGCACCGTCAAGGATACCGCGCGCTCGTCGTCGTGGAGCGCGGACGCGACTCGCTCTTAGAAGTCTCTTTCCCGAGTGTCTCGAACAACATCAACTTCGTGACGCTTGTGCGCGCGCTCGGACTGGAGACGGACGAGGACATCGTCCAGTCGGTTAGTAGCGACCCCGAAATCGTCAAGTTCATGCTCGAAAACCTTGAGGAGGCGGAGGTTCAGACCAAGGATGAGGCGATGGAACTCCTTGGGCAGAAGGTCGCGCGCGGTCAGGCGGAGGAGTACCAGCGCAAACGCGCCGACTACGTCATCGACAGGTACCTCCTGCCCCACTTAGAAGACGTGAGCGAGAACGACGCCGAGGTACGTATCGCAAAGGCGCACTACCTGTGCAGAATGGCGGAGACGTGTTTCGAACTCGCTCTCGGCACGCGTACACCAGACGACAAGGACCATTATTCGAACAAACGTCTCAAGATTTCGGGCGACCTGATGGAGGACCTTTTCCGCGTCGCTCTCAACAAGTTAGCACGCGACGTGAAGTACCAGTTGGAACGCGCAAACATGCGTAACCGCGACCTGCGTGTCGATACTGTCGTTCGTTCGGACGTTCTGACGGAAAGGCTGGAACATCCGCTTGCGACAGGAAACTGGGTCGGAGGAAGGAGCGGCGTCGCACAACTTCTGGACCGCGCAGACCACATGGCTGTTTTGTCGCATCTTCGGCGCGTCGTCTCGCCGCTCTCGCGCGCACAGCCACATTTCGAGGCGCGCGACCTTCACAGCACACAGTGGGGACGTATCTGCCCGGGAGAGACACCGGAAGGTCCGAACTGTGGTCTTGTCAAGAACTTCGCACAGAGCGTCGAGATTTCGAAGGGTGTCGAGGACACGTCGAACCTCGACAGAAAGCTCGCGGAGTTAGGCGTGAAGAGCATAGCCCACGACATAGATATCGAAGAAGAAGAGGAGGAAGAGACGCAGACAGAAGACGAACAGGAGGCAGAAGAGACGGATGAAGAAACCACGACAGAAGCGGAGGCAGACTGATGGCAATACAAGAATCAAAGGTCTACGTTGACGGAAGTCTCGTCGGTACGCACGAGGAGCCGGAGAGGCTCGTCGATAACCTCAAACTCGCACGCCGACGCGGCGAGATAAGCGAACAGGTGAACGTCTACATAGACGACAGGACACGCGAGGTATTCGTTGAGACAGGACCGGGGCGCGCGCGTCGTCCGCTCATCGTCGTACGTGACGGTGAACCGATGGTCGAGCAGGAGCATATCAAGATGCTCGAAGACGGCGAGATAGAGTTCAACGACCTCGTCGAGGCTGGACTTATCGAGTATATCGACGCCAACGAGGAGGAGGACATACTCGTCGCAGTAGACGAGGACGAGGTGACCGAGGACCACACGCACCTCGAACTCGACCCGTCGCTCATACTCGGTATAGGCGCGGGCATGGTTCCGTACCCCGAGCACAACGCTTCGCCTCGTATAACGATGGGCGCGGGCATGGTTAAGCAGTCGCTCGGTCTGCCGTCGGCGAACTACAGGGTGCGCGCCGACACGCAGATGCATCTGATGCATTACCCACAGGTGCCTTCCGTAAGGACACAGACGGGAGACGCGATAAACTACTCAGACCGTCCCGCTGGGCAGAACTTCGTCGTCGCCGTGATGTCGTACGAGGGGTTCAACATCGAGGACGCGCTCATACTGAACCAAGGAAGCGTTGACCGCGGTCTGGCGCGCTCGCACTTCTTCAGGACGTACGAGGGCGAAGGACGCCACTACCCCGGCGGTCAGGAAGACCGTTTCGAGATACCCGAAGACGACGTGAGGGGGCACAAGGGCGAGGACGCGTACAAGAACTTGGACGAGGACGGTCTCATAAACCCAGAGACGCCCGTCGGTTCGAACGCGGTTCTCATAGGCAAGACTTCGCCGCCGCGTTTCCTCGAAGAACCCGAGGACCTGAGCGGTATATCGCCCCAGAAGAGGCGCGAGACGAGCGTGACGGTGCGGTCGAACGAGTCAGGTATCGTGGACACGGTCATCTTCATGGAGAACGAGGAGGGCAACAAGCTCGCAAAGGTGCGGGTGCGCGACCAGCGCGTACCCGAACTTGGGGACAAGTTCGCTTCGCGCCACGGTCAGAAGGGCGTGACGGGACATATAGCAAAGCAGGAGGACATGCCGTTCACCGAGGACGGCATCGTGCCCGACCTCATCATAAACCCGCACGCCCTACCTTCGCGTATGACCGTGGGGCACGTTCTGGAGATGCTCGGTGGCAAGGCTGGCGCGCTAGAAGGACGCCGTGTTGACGGCACCGCGTTCACGGGCGAGAACGAGGACGAACTCCGCGAATCCGTCGCCGAACGCGGCTTCAAGCATTCGGGCAAAGAGGAGATGTACTCGGGCATCACGGGCGAGAAGATTGAGGCGGACGTGTACACAGGCATAATCCTGTACCAGAAGCTCCACCACATGGTGAGCAACAAGATACACGCCCGCTCGCACGGACCCGTGCAGGTTCTCACGCGACAGCCGACCGAGGGACGCGCACGCGAAGGCGGTCTCCGCATAGGAGAGATGGAGCGCGACGTTCTCATAGGACACGGTGCCGCGCTCACGCTCAAGGACCGCCTCCTTGACGAGTCGGACCGCGAACTCATCTACATCTGCGACGAATGCGGCATGACGGCGACGGAAGACGCACGCCAGAACCGCGTCTACTGCCCCAACTGCGGCGAGGAGAGCAACATCCACCGTGTAGAGATGAGCTACGCCTTCAAACTCCTGTTAGACGAGATGAAGTCGTTAGGAATAGCACCAAGGCTCGAACTGGAGGACGCTGTATAAAATGAGCATGAAAACCACACCCAAGAAGATAGAATCGATAGAGTTCGGGCTGATGAGTCCGCAGGAGTACCGAGAGATGTCGGTGACAAAGATAATCACAGCGGACACCTACGACGACGACGGCTTTCCGATAGACATGGGTCTGATGGACCCGCGTCTCGGTGTCATCGACCCCGGTCTTCAGTGTAAGACGTGCGGCAAGCGTAGCGGTCAGTGCGAAGGACACTTTGGGCATATCGAACTTGCGGCACCCGTCGTGCATCCGGGCTTCTCGAAGCTGATTAGGAGGCTTCTGCGTGGCACTTGCCATGAATGCGCGCGCCTCCTCCTGACGCCGACACAGAAGGAGAAGTACAGGGAAAAGCTGGAAACGGCGGTGGCTCTCGAAGAGGACTTGGACAAGATTACGAAAGCGGCGATACGTGAGGCGCGCAAGAACTCCGTCTGTCCGCACTGCGACGCAGAGCAGAAGGACGTCAAGCACGACAAGCCGACGACCTACTACGAGGACGGTCAGAAGCTTATGCCGAGCGACATACGTGACAGGTTCGAGCGTATCCCCGACGAGGACTTGGAGCCTCTCGGAATCCATCCCGAACGCGCGCGTCCTGAGTGGATGATTCTTACAGTCCTTCCGGTACCTCCCGTCACGGCGCGTCCGTCCATCACGCTAGACAGCGGACAGAGGAGCGAGGACGACCTGACGCACAAACTCGTCGATATAATACGTATAAACCAGAGGTTCATGGAGAACCGCGAAGCAGGTTCGCCACAGCTTATAATCGAGGACCTCTGGGAACTCCTACAGTACCATGTGACGACCTTCGTGGACAACGAAATTTCGGGGACTCCGCCCGCCCACCACCGCTCCGGTAGACCGCTAAAGACGCTGTCGCAGAGGTTGAAGGGTAAGGAGGGACGTTTCCGTGGTTCGCTCTCCGGAAAACGCGTAAACTACTCGTCGCGTACGGTCATATCGCCCGACCCGACACTCTCCGTAAACGAGATAGGCGTACCGGAGAGCATAGCCAAGGAGATGACACAGAAGATACGTGTCACGCGAAACAACATAGACGAGATAGTCGAGTACGTCCGCCGCGGTCCCGAAAGGCATCCGGGCGCAAACTACGTCAAACGCGCGGACGGTCGGCGTCTGAAGGTCAAGGAGATGAACTCCGAGGAACTGGCGGAGCGCATCTTAGAGGAGAACGACGACGGCGAACCTCAGGGACTCGGCTGGACCGTCGAGCGACATCTCACTGGCGGCGACGTTGTGCTTTTCAACAGACAGCCGTCGCTCCACCGTATGTCGATGATGGCGCACGAGGTCGTCGTGATGCCGTACAAGACGTTCCGCCTCAACACGACGGTCTGTCCGCCGTACAACGCCGACTTCGACGGCGACGAGATGAACATGCACGTCGTCCAGAGCGAGGAAGCACTCGCCGAGGCTGACGTTCTGATGAAGGTTCAGGAACACATACTCTCGCCGCGTTTCGGCGGTCCCATCATAGGCGCGATACAGGACCACATAAGCGGCACGTACCTCCTGACGCACGACGAAAACCACTTCGACGAGGCGACCGTCCTCGACCTTCTGAGACAGACGAGCATCAACGACCTGCCCGAAGCCGCAGGGAAGGAAGACGGCAAACCCTACTGGACGGGCGACGAGGTGTTTTCGGTGCTCCTGCCCGACGGTCTCGACATGGAGTTCGAGTCGAGCGCGGGCGACGAAGTCGTAATCGAGGACGGGACGCTCGTCGAAGGTACGATAGACGAGATGGCTGTCGGCTCTTTCGTCGGCGAGATAGTCGAGACGATGGCGAAGGTCTACGGCGAGGACAGGACGCGCCAGTTCATAGACGACGTTTCGGGTCTCGCCGTGCGTTCGATAATGCACTTCGGCTTCTCGTTCGGTATCAGCGACGAGGACCTGCCGCAGGAGGCGCGCGACGAGATAGACGTTGCGATAGAGGACGCGGAACACGAGGTCGAACAGCTCATAGATACGTACGACCGTGGCGAACTCGAATCGCTTCCCGGCAGGACGCTCGAAGAGACGCTTGAGATGAAGATAATGCAGGCACTCGGAAAGGCACGCGACGAGGCGGGCGAAATAGCCGAGCAGTACTTAGACGAGGACAACCCCGGTGTGGTCATGGCGGACTCGGGCGCGCGTGGTTCAATGCTCAACCTGACACAGATGGCAGGATGTGTCGGACAGCAGGCGGTACGTGGAGAGCGCATAAACCGCGGATACGAGGACCGCACGCTCTCGCACTTCAAGCCCGACGACCTGAGCGCGGAGGCACGCGGCTTCGTGCGCCACTCGTACAAGGAAGGCTTGGACCCGAAGGAGTTCTTCTTCCACGCGATGGGCGGACGCGAAGGTCTGGTCGATACCGCCGTCCGTACGTCGAAGTCGGGTTACCTCCAGCGCAGACTCATAAACGCGCTTCAGGAACTCGAAGCACAGTACGACGGAACGGTGCGCAACGCCGAGGACGACATCGTACAGTTCGAGTACGGCGAGGACGGAATCGACCCGATGAAGATGCCTAAGGATGGCACGGTTGACGTGGACGCTATCGTTGACCGTGTTCTCGACGCCGAGTTCGACGACGAAACAGCGAAGGCTGAGTTCGCGGGAGACGACTAAACATGGACGTAAAAAAGAGACTTCAGGACACAGACCTGCCCGACAGGATACGTGAGGAGGTCGCCGTCGCCGTCGAGACGCGCGACGATGACGTGACGGAGGAACAGCTAGAGCGGATAGTTCAGACCGTCACGGAGAGGTACGAGGACACACGTATCGACCCGTTAGAGCCTGTAGGTACTGTTAGCGCGCAGTCGATAGGGGAACCCGGTACCCAAATGACGATGAACACCTTCCACTACGCGGGTGTCGCCGAAATCGACGTTACTCAGGGACTTCCGCGTCTCATCGAAATCGTGGACGCGCGCAAGGAGCCGGACACCCCGATGATGACGATACATCTCGACGACGAACACGCCACCGACCGTGAGAAGGCGCGCGAGGTCGTCTGGAAGATAGAGGCTACGACAATACTCTCGATAGGTGACATATCCATCGACGTGGCAGGCATGGAGGTACGTGTTGACCTCGACGCAGACATGCTTGACGAACGTAACCTCGAAGTGTCCGAGATAGCCGAGAAGATAGACGACAAACTCGGTGTTGAGGTTACTGAGGGCGACTCGTCCGTCTCTTTCGGACCTTCGAGCAACTCGTACCGCGAACTTCTGCAGTTCGTCGAAGAACTACGCGAAATCGTCTTCAAGGGCATCGAGGGCATCGACCGTGTCGTCATACGCAAGGAGCAGATGGACGACGGAGAAGAGGAGTACGTCCTCTACACCGAAGGAAGCGAGTTCAAGAAGGTTCTGCGCGTGGACGGCGTTGACTCGACGCGGACGCGCACCAACAATCTCCACGAGGTCAAGAAGGCTCTCGGTATCGAGGCGGCGCGGAAAGCAATCATAGACGAGATGACGAGCACACTGGAGGAACAAGGTCTCGAAGTCGATATACGCCACATAATGCTCGTGGCGGACGCGATGACGACGACGGGCGAAATCGAGAGCATCGGAAGGCACGGAATCTCGGGTTCGAAGGGTAGTGTGCTTTCGCGCGCCGCCTTCGAGGTTACTGTCAACCATCTCCTCGACGCCGCGGTACACGGAGAGGACGACGACCTCAACGGCGTCGTCGAGAACGTCATCGTCGGACAGCCCATCAAGATTGGCACGGGCGACGTCGAACTCGTCGTCGGTAAGCCCGGTTCGAGCAAGTCCGAGTCCGACTGAGGTAACGATGTCCGTCCGTCTGACAGAGGAGGAGATGCGTTACATGTCGCTTTTCGAGAGGATGACCGAGGCGGTCGTCCGTGACTGTGTGGAGCGCGACGACACCGTCGTCTTCGTCGTAGAGAGTGGCGGAATGGGTAAGGCGATAGGAAAGGGCGGCGCGAACATCGACCGCGTGCGACGGAGCATAAACAAGAACATCGAGGTTGTCGAGTACTCCGACGACGAGGCTGAGTTCGTCGCGAACGCCTTCCAGCCCGCGGCGATAGAGAGCGTCGAGGTAGACGACGAAGACGACGGCGGAAAGGTCGCGTACGTCGAGGTGAACGAATCCGACAAAGGTCTCGCAATCGGAAAGGACGGCGAGAACATAGAGACTGCGAAGCATCTTGCGCAGAGGCACTACGAGTTCGACGATATCGTTCTGAGCTGAGGGCGAACTGAAAGCTTGATACGCCTTCCCCGTCACTTCCTCTTTAATGAACTTACTCGAAGAGGCGCGCGCCGTGCTCGACGAAGGACCGATATGCGACGGCTGTCTCGGCAGGCGTTTCGCCGAACTGTCGTTCGGTCTTACGTCGCGCGAACGCGGAAATGCGTTGCGCGTAGCCGTTGCGATGGAGGAAGACGAGCCTTACGAGGACGTTCCGCCCGAAGACTGCTGGGTCTGTGACGGCGCGTTCTCGGATTTCGACGAATGGGCTGAGCGCGCCGCGTCCGTCGTCGCCGACTACGGCTTCGAGACGTTCCTCGTCGGTACGCGCGTACCGCCTCTCGTGGAGGAGAACGAGAAGCTTCTCGACGAGATTCACGGCGACGAATACTCGGCGACCTTTTCGTCGGAGTTCAACCGCGAGGTCGGCAAACGTTTCGACGAACTCACGGACGCGACGGTCGAGTTCGAGCGTCCCGATGTGACCGTTACGCTCGACCTTCAGCGCGATACCGTCGAGTTCGACGTTCGCTCAGTCTACTTCTACGGACGGTACCGCAAATTAGAGCGCGGCATAGCGCAGACCGAGTGGGAGTGTTACGACTGCGAAGGTACCGGCACGCGAGGAGGAGAAGACTGCGAAACGTGCGACGGGAGCGGATACATCGTCGACGAGAGCGTCGAGGAACTTCTTCGCCCTGCTTTCGTTGAGATGACGGACGGCGCGGGTGCGACGCTCCACGGAGCGGGACGCGAGGACGTGGACGCGCTGATGCTCGGCGAAGGACGACCTTTCGTGATGGAGGTCGAGTCGCCGCGTATCCGTGACTTAGACACCGACGCTCTTCAGAGGGAAGCGAACGAAAACGCCGACGGAAAGGTCGAACTGCACGAACTCCGGCGTGTCGGCGGCGAGACGGTTGAACGCGTCAAGTCGCTGGATGCCTCGAAACGGTACAGGGCACGTGTCTCCTTCGACGCCCCGGTGACGCAGGACGCGTTCGAAGACGCTCTCGAAGCACTCGTCGGTACGGTGGAACAGCGCACGCCGTCACGTGTTGACCGACGACGCGCCGACAAGGTGCGCGAACGCGAGGTCTACGAGGCGACGGGCGAACTCAGGGACGACGCGGACGAAGGACGCGAAGCGACCGTCGAACTCCACACCGAAGGTGGTCTGTACGTCAAGGAACTCGTCTCGGGCGACGAAGGACGGACGGCGAAAAGCCTGTCTTCGCTCCTTGGCGTCTCCGCGACCGTCGAAGAACTCGACGTTCTCGCGGTCGAATCAGAGGACGAAACGGGTTTCGTGAAGTAGAAGCGGCTCGGTGTAGTTTCTCAGTCACACTCAGGCTCAGTGGGGGTAACTTCTCGTCATCGCCGCGTGCACCGTACCCGTCGCGCGCGTATGAGTCCAACGACAGCCGGAAGCTTGATAATCCTTCTTAGTGAAATGTATGTCAGAGAAAAACAAGCATGATTGACCGGCTGGAAAAAGAGATAAACATGCTCGAACGCCATCTTACCGTCCTTCGGATGGTGAACGAGAACGAACCCATAGGCATCGTAAAGATGAGCAACGAAACCGGCTATCCGCACCACAAGATACGTTACTCGCTCCGTGTGCTAGAAGAAGAAGGACTGATAGAGCCGTCCTCGCAGGGCGCGATAAGCACGGAGGAGACATCGGAGTTCCTCGGAGAGTTGGACGAAAAGCTGGACGAGATGGAGAACAAGCTACACGAGATGAAGGAGTAAGCTACTCGTTCCTGTAGTTCGGAGCCTCGTCGGTTATCATCACGTCGTGCGGATGGCTCTCTGTCCTTCCGGCGTCTGTGATACGTACGAAACGCGCACGCTCCTTCATGCCCTCGATGTCGGGCGCGCCGACGTACCCCATGCCGCTCTGTAGCCCGCCAACAAGCTGATGAAGCTGGTCCTCGACGGTTCCGCGGTAGGGTATCGCGCCTTCGATGCCTTCCGGAACGTACTCCGTCTCGTTCTCTTGGAAGTAACGGTCGCTCGACTCGCCCGCGGTCATCGCACCAACGCTGCCCATACCGCGGTACTGCTTGTACTTCTTGCCCTTTATCGTGATTGTGCGTCCGGGTGCTTCGTCGGTACCGGCGAGCAGGGATCCGAGCATGACGGCGTCGGCACCCGCCGCGACTGCTTTTGCGATGTCGCCCGAGTAACGTATTCCGCCGTCGGCGATGACGGGAACGTCGTACTCTTCCGCGACATCGGCGACGGACGAGACAGCCGTGACCTGCGGCATACCCGCGCCAGCGACGACACGTGTGGTACAGATGCTTCCCGGACCGACGCCGACCTTCAGACCGTCAGCGAACTCCGCGACCTCCTCCGCCGCTTCGGCGGTTGCGATGTTTCCGACGACAACGTCGGCGTCAACGACCTCCTTTATTTCGCGCGCACCTTCGACAACGTTCGTGTTGTGTGCGTGCGCCGTGTCTACCATGAGTGCGTCGGCACCCGCCTCGTCGAGAGCGACTGCGCGTTCGGCGTCGAACGGCGAGACAGCCGCTGAAACCACAAGACCTCCGTCGTCGTCCATGACAGCCTCGTCGTACTCGCGCCTCCGCAGGATGCTGTCCATCGTCACGATGCCACGTACCTCGCCGTTCTCGACGACGGGGAGACGTTCGACACGGTTCTCGTGCATGAGTTCGAGCGCGTCCTCGGCGTCGAAGCCCTCGCCGACGGTCACGACCTCACGCGTCATGATTTCGCGGACGCTCTTCTCTCCCTTGTGGAGCATCGGACGCAGGTCCCTGTTGCTGACGATACCTACGAGTTCTCCGTTGCCGTTCTCTTCGTCGTCCTCGTCACCGTTCTCAACAACAGGAAGTCCTGAGACGCTCTCGCGCTTCATCAGCTTCACTGCGTCGTCGACGGTCTCGTCGGGTGAGACGGTCACGACCTCGCGTGTCACGAGTCTGTCGGCTTCCTTGACCTTCTTTATCTCGGCAACCTGCGACTCCGTGCTTATGTTGCGGTGTACAACGCCCAAACCGCCGTTGCGTGCCATCGCCGTCGCCATAGACGCCTCCGTGACGGTGTCCATCGCCGCGCTCACAACGGGAACGTTCAGGTCCACAGACGTTGAAGCACGTGTCCTTACGTCGGCTTCTTTCGGCTCAACGTTCGACTCCGAGGGACGAAGAAGAACATCGTCGAACGTGAGTGCCGTCTCACAGTCGAGCTTGTCGCGGTAGCTGTAGTCTATCCCCATGTCGTGGGAAAGATGCGGCGTCTTAAAACCGTGTCGCTACGGAACCGAACTCTACCGACTCACAGCATCGGCAACTGCTTCTTCGCAAGTTCGTCCACCGACTCGCGTGTCGCCTCCGCTGTTTCGAGAAGGGCTTCTCGCGCGGGCGAGTCGATATCAGCTACGACAATGGGTTCGCCTTCGTCCGACGACGTGCGCACGCTGGGGTCGATAGGCACGCTACCCAAGAAAGGCACGTCCGACTCCTCGGCAAGCCTTTCGCCGCCGCCGCTACCGAAGAGGTCGTGTACCTCGCCGCAGTCGGGACAGATAAAGCCCGACATGTTCTCGACGACACCCGCGACATCCACGTCAGCCTGTTCGAACATCCTGACGCCTTTGCGTGAGTCGTCCACCGAAACCTCCTGTGGAGTCGTCACGATGACCGCGCCCGTGACAGGCACCGTCTGGGCGATAGTCAACTGCGCGTCGCCGGTTCCCGGCGGAAGGTCGACGACGAGGTAGTCGAGTTCGCCCCAGCGTACGTCGCCGAGCAACTGCGTCAAAGCCTTGTGTACCATCGCGCCGCGCCAGACGACCGGGCTGTCGTCACCGGCGACGTACCCCATCGACATGACCTTGACACCGTACGCCCATGCGGGGATTATCTCCTCCTCCTTCGTGACACGCGGCGGCTCCGCCTCGCCGAACATACGCGGTAGGTTGGGTCCGTAGATGTCGGCGTCGAGAACGCCAACCTCGTACTCCTCAGCGAGAGCGCAGGCGATGTTGACAGCGACCTGTCGATTTGCCGACGCCGCCCTTACCAGACGAGACGGCGATGACCTTATCGACGCCGGGAAGCATCTCGCTCTCC
Source organism: Halobacteriales archaeon (assembly GCA_034522195.1). Taxonomy (GTDB): domain Archaea; phylum Halobacteriota; class Halobacteria; order Halobacteriales; family Halorutilaceae; genus Halorutilus. The sequence goes on from JAXHLL010000001.1 coordinate 19,207, forward strand.
GTCTCGTCGCCGTGTGTCACCCAGTCCATCTCCACGTCCATCTCGGTATCTCCGAGAGCCGTCCGGACGGATTCCGCGAGGTCGTCCTCCATCGACGGGTTCGGCAGGTCCATCTGGACGGTTACCGTCCCTTCGTCGTCGTCGATGTTTATGTTCTTGACCATCTCCAGCGAGACGACGTTCTCGCCGAGTTCGGGGTCCTCAACCCCTCTGAGTCTGTCGAACACGTCCTCTTCGGTGAGAGTCATACATGAGATAGCGGCGCGTCGGATATAACGCTGGTGTTAGTCGGCGGTACGGTGCTCAGTACTTAGGCTCCCCGCGCTCGGCGCGTTCGAGAGCGCGTTCGACGACGGCCCGCACGTCGCCCTCGTAGGCGTCACCGTGTCCGGCGTACATCGCTTCGACAGTCTCGGGGAGAGCGTCCAAGAGGCGACGGACGCTCTCGATGAGTTGCTCGCGCGACTGCCCCGGCATGTCGGTCCGTCCGAAACTCCCGTCGTCGAAGGCGTCGTCGTTGTAGACCACGACGTCGCCCGTGAAGACGCTCCTCTCGCCCACGAGCGAGACGTGGTCGTCGGCGTGTCCCGGCGTGAAGACGACCTCGCAGTCCTCGTCGCCTATCCGTACTTCGTCGCCCGCGTCGAGCGTCTCGTCGCGTCGCGGATGGTCGGCGTACGCGTAAAGAGGCGCGTCGAAGGCATCTAAGACGGCGTCAAGGCTTCCGACGTGGTCGCCGTGCTGGTGTGTCAGGACGACAGCGTCGAGCGCGTCCACTTCCTCGCGTACCCGTCCGACAGTCTCGTCGGCGTCCGCGCTTCCTGCGTCCACGAGGACGTTCTCGTCGCCGACGACGAGCCAAGCGTTCGACGTGAACGTCTCCGCCCACTCTGTGACGTTGTGAACTTCCATGTCCGTAATTGTCGCCCGACGACGTAAAACGTGGTGTCGTGGGCGCGGAAGGGTAAGAGATGGGCACGGAAGGGTAAGAGATACGTCACGCGCGCACCGAGGAGTTCCAATGCCGCCGGACGACGAAGAAGACACACAGAAACCGACGACCGTAGACGTTCTCAAGTACGGAAGGGGCGAGAAGGCGAAGTACGTCACAGTACCATCTGGGACGGGAACGATGGTCGTCGCCACACACCGCAGGGACGCGAGCAGGAGCCGTCTTCTAAGAACCGTCGTCTTCTTCGCGCTCGCTCTCGCGGCAGGTATCGTCGGTACGCTCTACACCGACAGCGTCTCCGTCGGTGTCGTCGCAGTCCTCGTCGTGGTTGCAGTCGGCGCGGCACAGGAGTACGTACGCGTACCACCCGTTCCCGAGATAGCCGACGAAGCCGTCCACGCCGAAAAAGCCGAAGACAGGTACAGCGTTGAGTTCCACGTCGAAGAGCCGATTAAGAAAGCGGAGAAAGAAGACGAGGAGATGGCACCCTAAACAAGAATCGAAAAGCCGTCTACCGACCTCGTTAAAAACATCGCTTACAAAGAGGTGACATGGACGTGGAAGACAAGGACGAAACGAGGGTATGGCTCGTGGAGCGCGCCTACTCGGAGGAGGTACAGAACATGCTCGAACTCGTCTACGCGACATCCGACGGCGAGCGTCACCTGCATCTCCAGAAGATGCTTTCGAGTCCGCATCAGGCGGACACCATCACGGCGGCGCGCGATGTTCCGGAGGAAAAGCTGGAGCCTGTGCGAGACGAAGAAGACGCGGAGCGTTACGAGCGCGAGGCGGAGCGGATGCGCGAGAAGCACGAGCCTGACGACCGAGTTTAGCGCGCTATGCTACTCCTCCTTTATGCGGTCGAGTTCGCGCTCGAACTCCGCGGGGTCGTCGAACTCCTTGTAGACCGAAACGAAACGCAGGTAGGCGACCTCGTCCACGTCGCGGAGACGCTCCGAGACCTTCTCGCCTATCTCGCTCGTCTCGACGACGTTACTGCCGTTCGACAGGACTTCCTCCTCGACCTCGTCGGCGATAGAGCGCGCCTCGTTCTCCGAGACTGGACGTTTCTCGACCGCGCGTAGAACACCGCCGAGTAGCTTTTCGTGGTCGAACGGCTCTATGTCGCCGTCACGTTTCCGCACCTGCGTCCCGTCCCACTCTGTGCGCTCGTACGTAGTGAAACGTGTCGAGCAGTCGGGGCACTCACGCCTTCTGCGTACCGCGGTTCCTCCTTCGGTCGGGCGTGAGTCTACGACGTTAGTCTTTTCTGATTCACAGCTAGGGCAGTTCATCCTTGTTCGAACCACTATATCTTGAGCCTACATCAGTCTTGCCCAACGGGCTGTAGGATTCCCGTCGTAGGATGGTCAACAAAAGTGTTATACGGTGTTGGCTCGAATCAACTTCCATGCCCAAGATAAAGCTGGATGCTGAGATTATCGAGCGCATAGACAGACATCTCGAAGAGGGCGAGACGCGTCAGGAGTTCATAGAGGAGATTCTCAGCATATACGAGAGCGAAGGGGCGTTTCTGCAGGAGTCGGAGTAACGACGGAAAGCTACGAACGAGTTCTAAGTCAGATTAGCACGAACCTCAGAAGACGAGGTAGTCGCGCGGCTCGTCGGGGTCCTGCTCCGAAATCCACTTCGTTTCGGTCATCTCGTCTATCACCCAGTGTCCGTTGAACCGACCGACGCCGGACTGCTTGACGCCGCCGAACGGCATGTGGGGTTCGTCGTGTATCGGCTGGTCGTTTATGTGTACCATACCCGCCTCGATACGGTCGGCGAGGTCGCGCGCACGGTCCATGTCTCTGCAGAAAACCGCGCTCGAAAGACCGTACTCCGTGTCGTTTGCGATTTCGACAGCCTCGTCGTCGTCCGAGAACGGTATGATGGGCGCGACCGGTCCGAAGTGCTCGTTGCAGGACGCCGACATCTCGTTCGTTGCGTCCGAAAGCACCGTCGGTTCGAGGAAGAGACCGTCAGCCTCGCCGCCGGTTTCGAGCGTCGCGCCTGCATCGACGCTCTCCTCTATGAACCTGAGAATCTGGTCCCTCTGCGACTCGTTTATGAGGGGACCTATGATGTTGTTAGGCTCCTGAGGACTTCCGACATCGAGTTCCTCGGTGCGCTCGACGAACTGCTCGACGTAGTCGTCGTAGATATCCTCGTGGACGAGATGTCTGTTTATCGAGATGCAGACCTGTCCTTGGTGGAGGAACGTTCCGAACAGACCTGCTGTGACGGCTTCGTCAACGTCCACGTCCTCTGTGACGACGAACGGCGAGTTGCCGCCGAGTTCTAACGCGACCTCGGCGACGTTGTCGCCTGCGAGGCGTCCGACGCGCTTGCCGACGCCCGTCGAACCCGTGAAGTTGACCGACTGAGCGCGCGGGTCGCTGACGACGGCGTCGCCTATCTCCGAACCGCGTCCTGTCACAACGTTGACGACGCCGTCGGGGAAACCTGCTTCCTCGAAGACGCGCGCAACCGCAAGACCTCCTGTAATAGGCGTCTCCGTAGCGGGCTTGAGCACGACGCTGTTGCCCATGACGAGCGCGGGTGCGAGAGCGCGCATCGCCATGTAGAGCGGGAAGTTCCACGGACATACGGTCGAGACGACGCCGACGGGTTCGCGCACGACACGGTTCGTCTTGCCGTCGAAGCCCGACTCGTGCTCGCTCTCTATCTCGTCGAAGTCGGACATCCACGCCATGATTTCGCGGGCGTAGTTGAACTCGCCCATCTGCTTCGCCATCGAACTCCCCGACTCGACAGCGAGAAGGTTCTGTATCTCGCCCATGTTGCCCATGAGCGCGCTCTGCGCCTCGCTCAGCATCTCCCGACGCTCCTCGTGCGGGCGCGCTCCCCAGTCCTCCTGTGCCTCCTCCGCGGCGGCGAAGGCGTCCTTAACGTCGTCCTCGCTACAAGCCGGAACCTGCGCGATGACCTCCTGTGTCGAAGGGTCCTTCACGTCGATGGAGTCGGAGCCTTCGGGTTTGTACCACTCGCCGCCCACGTATATCTGATCCCAGTTCGCTTCTATCGAAAACGGTTCTTCTTGTACTGCCATACGCTAGTCTATGTCAGGCAAGGCTAATATAGCTTCTGCCGAGTAAGTATGAAGCTAACGACAGTTCGCGAAGAACCCCACGCCGACAGTTCTTTTGTGCCTCGACGCGTTTCGCGTCCATGGGTGTAGACTTAGGTGATATCGTCGTCGCTCACGAGACGCCTCTCGACGAAGTCGGCGGACGTGTCGGTGTGGACGCCTACAACGCTCTCTACGGCTTCTTGGCGAACATACGCCAGCGCGACGGCACGCCTCTCAAGGACTCGAAAGGACGTGTCACGTCGCACCTGAGCGGTCTTCTGTACCGTACAGCAAACCTGTACGAGGCTGGCATAAAGCCGTGCTACGTCTTCGACGGCGAACCACCCGAACTCAAGAGTAAGACTGTCGAGGAAAGGAAAGAGAGACGCGACGAGGCGGAGGAGGCTTACGAAGAAGCCGCAAGGCGCGGCGACGAGGCTGAGATGCTCAAACATGCCCAACAAGCGACGCGTCTCAAACCGCCGCAGGTAGAGACGAGCGTCGCGCTCTTGGACGCCCTAAACGTCCCTTGGGTCGAGGCACCGTCCGAAGGCGAAGCGCAGGCGGTGCGGATGTGCGAGGACGAAACGCTCGACTCGGTCGGTTCGCAGGACTACGACGCCCTTCTCTTCGGCGCGCCGGTTCTGGTGCGTAACCTCACGATACGCGGGCGCGGAGGAAACGAACTCACGCCCGAACGTATCGTTCTCGAAGAGACGCTCGAAGAACTCGGTCTGACACGCGAGAGACTCGTCGAACTGGCGATACTCGTCGGGACGGACTACAACAAAGGTATACACGGATACGGTCCCAAGACCGCGCTCGAAACGGTGCGCGACGGAGGGTTCGACGACGCTGTGGAGGACCACGCCGACGAGTTCGAAGTGGACGTTTCGGAGGTCAAGTCGCTGTTCCTCGAACCCGAGACGACTGACGAATATACGGTCGAATGGGACGTACCCGACACGGATGCCGTCGTCGCTCTGCTCTGCGACGAACACGACTTCTCGCGTGACCGTGTGACGGACGCCGTCGAACGTATCGAGAACGCGACGACGCAGAGTTCGCTCGACAGATGGTCGTAGCCCACAGAGAAAGGTGATGTTTACTTAGCATCGAACCACGAAACGAAAGATGTTTCCGCTCTACCGGTCGCGCTCCCAGTGGTTCTCCGCGCTCTCGTCGATGCCTATCTTGTAGACGCCACGTACGCTCGCAACCTTCTCGCCGTCCTGCGTAACGTCGATATCGACGACGGCGGACGTGTTTCCTTTCCGCGCTACCTCAGCGTGTGCCTCGATGTCGTCTATGACGGGCTTGAGGTAGTCGATACGCATGTCGATTGTTGGCGTCGGAACACCGACGAGCGAGACGAGTGCCGCGCCGCCTACTGTGTCGGCGAGGGCGAACGTCGCCCCTCCATGTGCGATATGTCTGTTCGGGTTCGAAGAGACTTCGTCGGTCATGCGCAGGCGTCCTTCCGCCTCACCGTCCTCGGCGTGCGTTACCTCGATGCCGAGATGTTCGGCGAACGGTATGCTCGAAAACGAGTCGGACAGGTCCATGAGGCGGTTATGCGGAACCCCCGTATATCCGTAACGAAAATCCGTAAGGGATATGAGAGCCGATATCTGTCAGACTCCCGTAACTTCGAACCGCACGCCCCCCTCCTCGCTCTCCTTCAGTTCTATCTCCCATCCATGGGCTTCGACGATGTTCCTGACTATTGAGAGTCCGAAGCCCGTGCCGTCGTCGCCCGTCGTGTAGCCGTAGTCGAAGACCTGCTCGCGTTTGTCCTCCGAGATTCCCTTACCGTCGTCCTCGACGTAGAATCCGTCGTCGAGGTTGCCGACGCGGACGGTAACGTCCGAACAGGCGTGTTCGACCGAATTACGGAACAGGTTCTCGAAGACCTCGCGCAGACGTACCTCGTCCGCTTCGACGGTTCCGAGGTCATCGGTTTCGAGAGACGCGTCCCCCGTTTCTACACTCTCCCACGCATCCTCCACCAGCATCTCAATCTCCGTCTCCTCCGTCTCGCCGACCGTCTGTCCCTTGCGTGCGAGCGCGAGAACCTGCTCTATGAGACTGCTCATCCTGTCGAGCGCGGCTTCGACCTCCTTGAGATGCTCTCCGTCGCCCGTCTCCTGCGCGAGTTCGATACGTCCCTTCGCAACCGTCAGAGGACTCCGTAGGTCGTGTGAGACCATCGAAGCGAACTCCTCCAGCCGCTCGTTCTGCCTCTCCAACTCACTTTCGCGCACCTTCCTGTCCGCGATGTTCCGCAGGACACCGACTGTTCCCTCGAACTCGCCGTCCTCGTAAAGGAGAGCGATATGGTTCTCGCAAGGAATCCGTTCGCCGTCCGCCGTAATCAGGTCCATCTCCAGCATGCCCCGGTCACTGTCCTCGCTCTCAAGCAGTTCCTGAACCAGTTCGCGTCCCCTCTGCATGTCCTCGTCATCCAGTACTTGGGAGATGCTCTCCACTTCGTCGTGTCCCGTCATCTCCGCGGCTAAGTCGTTTCCGGCTACTAAGTCCCCATCCTCGTCGAGCGCGTAGACGATATCGGGGACGGTGTTCAGCATCCTCTCGTATATCTCCAGTTCGCGTTCGCGCTCCTTTTTCCCCGTGATATCGCGGGTTATTCCCTGAACCTCGACGATTTCATCGTCTTCCACGACGGGAACCGCGTTGACCTCTATCTGCGCGTACGAACCGTCCTTCCGGCGGAACCTCACCTCCAACCCTCTGACTTTTTCGCCGTCCAGCACAGTACCGAACGCGTCCGTGGCTTTGAGAACATCCCCGTCGTGCAGGTAGACCTCGAAGCTGGTGTCCACGAGTTCGTCCGCGCTGTATCCCAAAATGTCCTCCACCGCCGGGGAAACATATGTAAAAAACCCTTGCCGGTCGGTTCTGAATATGATGTTGGGGCTGATTTCGACGATGTTTCTGAACATCTCTTCGTCGCCGACGCCAGCCTCGTCTATCCGGCAGTTCTGCACCATTTAGTTACAAAAGCACAGGAACTTGCTTGTAGTTCACGGTTCCAACCCGTTCTAGACACCCACGAAAGGTTTTATATATGCGCCTCCGTAGTACACTCGATGGCTGACACCGAGGAAATAGAGGAAAGGATGGAAGGCGCGGATAAGTTCTTCGAGGGAGACGACCAGTGGTACCACATAGACGATTACGTCGAGGGCGAAGAGGAGGACGACGAGAAAGATACCGAGCAGGAAACGGAAGAGGAATAGACCTAACCCTTCTTTCTGTTACATGGAAGTTATCCCTGCGGTAGACATGAAGGACGGCGAATGCGTACAGTTGGTGCAGGGCGACGAAGACACGGCAAAGAGCTACGGCGACCCTGTCAAGTCAGCACGGAGGTGGGTGGAAGAAGGCGCGAAACGCCTGCACGTCATCGACCTCGACGGGGCGATAGACGGCGAGCGCAGAAACGCGCACCATGTCCGGCGTATCGTCGAGGAGACCGGAGTCGCCGTACAGGTCGGCGGCGGTGTGCGCTCAGTCGAGGACGCGAAGACGCTGTTCGAAGCGGGCGCAGACCGTGTCGTGATGGGTACCGCTGTGATGGGGAACCCGCCTCTCGTCGGAGAAGTCGTCGAACACGGAGAGGTCGTCGTCTCTCTCGACGCGCGCGACGGCGAGGTCGTCGTCGAAGGCTGGAAGGAAGGTGCGGGTGTGACGCCCGTCGAGGCGGCGCGGCGTTTCGAGGACGAAGGTGCGTCCGCGTTCCTGTTCACGAACGTGGACGACGAAGGTCTCTTAGAGGGCGTCAGCGTCGAACCCGTCGCCGAACTCGTCGAGGCGGTCGATGTCCCCGTCATAGCGTCGGGCGGCGTTACGACACCCGACGACGTGCGGGCACTACGCGACGCGGGTGCGTCTGCGGTCGTAATCGGTACTGCTTTTTACGAGGGACGTATGACGTACGACGAAGCCTTGGAGGCTGGAAAGTGACTGACGAAAGAAAAGGAACCGCCGAACGCGAGACGGGAGAGACGAGCGTTAGCGTCGAGTTCGTGATAGACGGCGAAGGTGAAGGGGATATCGACACGGGCGTCGCCTTCTTAGACCACATGCTCGTAGCCGTCGCAAAGCACGGTCTTTTCGACCTGACGGTCGATGCGGAAGGCGACCTCGAAACAGGAGACCACCACACGGTCGAGGACACAGCAATCGTCTTCGGGCGCGCTTTCGCGGACGCCGTAGGCGACGGCGCGGGTATCGAACGTTTCGGCGACAGACGCGCGCCTATGGACGAAGCGTTGGCGAGCGTCGCCGTCGATATCTCGGGACGCGGACGCGCCTTCACCGATATCGCACTCGAACGCGACGGTGTCGGCGACCTGACAAACGAGATGGTGCCGCACTTCTTCGGCACCTTCGCACGTAACGCGGGAATCACGCTCCACGTCGACGCGGACGGCGAAAACGACCACCACGTCGTCGAGGCGGCGTTCAAAGGCTTCGCGCTCGCGCTGGACGACGCTACGCGTCACGACGACAGGCGCGACGACGTGCCGAGCACCAAAGGAGAGCTTTAACTTACGCCGCCTGACGTTCGCGGTTCTTGGGACGTAGCTTCTTGTATCCGCACTTCCTGCACGAAGTCGCGTCGTTCGGGTTGCGTGCGTCGCATCTCATGCATATCTGCTTTTTGAGGAGACGCTCCTCTGCTTCTGGGAATCTTGCCATACCGTGAGACAGACTTCCGTCGCGTATAACTCTTGCTTCTTCTCCGCGTCCCGTGACAAACATTGACGAACGTGCGAGAATTCCGTAAGACTGTTTAACAAGTTCCACAGAGTACAGGTATGAACGTATCCGCCGTAGCCGAGGAAGAAAAGAGAAAGAAGACGCTCGACGATATAATAGACGAGTACGAGGAAGAGACGCAGTCGGACTGATATTATAATCAGCCTTCCTTAACGGGCTTCGTCGCCCGAATCTTTTAGTAGACACGGCTACAAGCTTTCCCTACATTGACATCCGACACCGACGGTTCTAAGACGGATTCGGGGGACAAAGCGGGGGAGTTGGAGGAGATAGAAGACGACGACAAGGTGGCGGAGTCGGAAACCGCCGAAGGGGACGATGTGGATGCTGTTCTTCCCGAACTGTCAGTCGTCGAGGAGTCCACGGATGTCGTACCCGACCTGAAGAAACACTTCGACGAGACCGACCTCTACTGGGAACGTCCCACGGACGACTTCCTCGAAGACAGTTTCTTCGACTTCTCTTACCTCGACGGCTACAAGGAGAAGGAGAGGTACTGGGTCAACGAGCCATACGCGTTCGTCTCGGTGGTCCACGACGAGGAGGAGAACAAGGACAGGTACCATGTTATCGAACCGTATCTCAACGAGTTCGAGGAGTTCTTCAGGGACGACATACTCGACATACTCCGCGAGACGTTGATGTACACGGACCTCGAAGAAGGCGACGACAAAGAGGAGAGGTTCAAGGAGCGCGTCAGGGAACTCATGGAGGAGTACGGACAGGACCTCGAACCGGGTTCGCTCTACAAGATATACTACTACCTCGAAAGACATTTCTTGGGATACGGAAAGATAGACCCGTTCCTGCGTGACAGAAAGATAGAGGACATATCCTGCAACGGCGTCAACGTACCCGTCTTCATCTACCACCGCGAGTACCGTGACCTCAGGTCGAACGTGAGTTTCGGAACAGCCGACGAACTCAACGACCTTATCATACGGTTGGCGCAGAAATGCGGAAAGATGATATCCACATCCGACCCGTTGGTGGACGCCTCGCTTCCCGACGGTTCGCGTATACAGCTAACGCTCGGTGAGGACATCAGCACGCGGGGTTCGAACTTCACGATACGTAACTTCTCCGAGGACCCTATTACGCCAATCGACCTCATAAACTGGAACACGTTCTCGGTCGAGGAGATGGCTTACTTCTGGACAGCGATAGAGAACGGAAGGTCGCTGATGTTCGTCGGCGGCACGGGTTCGGGAAAGACGACGAGCATGAACTCCGTCTCTTTCTTCATACCGCCCGAGTCGAAGGTCGTCAGCATAGAGGACACGCGCGAGATTACGCTTCCGCACGACAACTGGGTTGCGACAGTGACGCGTAGCTCTTTCTCGTCCGACGGAAAGGGCGAGGTCAGCATGTACGACCTGCTTCAGTCATCACTCCGCCAGCGTCCCGAGTACCTTCTCGTCGGCGAGATACGCGCGCAAAGCGACGTCGCGCTGACGTTCTTCCAGGCGATGTCCACAGGACATACTTCGTACACGACGTTCCACGCCGACTCCGTAAAGAGCACGATACGGCGTCTCGAAGGAGAGCCTCTGAAGGTGCCGAGGGAGATGATAGAGAGCCTCGACATAGTCTCGGTACAGAAACAGGTGTACGTCGAGGGTAAGAGGATACGCCGCGCATCGAGGATAGCCGAGATAACCGGATTCGGTGACGACGGTAGCATACAGGCGAAGGGGGTTTTCGAGTGGGAGCCGTACACAGACAGCCACAACAGACAGTCCGATTCGTCTGTGCTCAAGGAGATACGTGCCGAACGCGGATGGAGCGAGGAGAGGATGGATACCGAGATTCAAGACCGCGAACGTGTGCTGAGGTATCTGGTCGAAAACGGGATACGTGACTACAGGGACATAGGTTCGGTAACCAACGACTACTACGTAAACAAGGAAGAGGTCATGGAAAGCATAGAGAACGGGAGCCTGGAAGCCGAACATGAGTAGCCCGAGTGCCGACATCTCCGTGTGGGAACGAATCACCCAAGGATGGGTTCCGTACGAGCCTATCCGGCGACGCATACGCAGAAGCGACAGGAACTTCGGCGAGTTCAGGAGGTCGATGAACCAAGCGCGTATATCGACGCCGTACGACCTGTACCTCGCACGTCTCGTCGTCTACTCCGTCGTCGCCGCGCTCGTCGGTGTTCTCGTCGGTGTCTTTGCGACGTACATGCTCCTGACATCCGGGTTTTTCGAGACTGTCCCCGCTTTTCTCTCGGGCTTCTTCGGTGTCGTATTCGTCGGGACGGTTCTTTCCGTCACTTTCGCTGTTCTCTTCGGCGTCATCACGGGCGGCGCGCTCTACGCCTACCCGAGTTCGGTCGCAGACCGCCGTGCTAAACGGATAAACATGGAGCTACCGCACGCAATCGTCTACATGTACGCCATGTCCTACGGCGGCACCAACATGATAAACATCGTCAGGTCGCTTGCCGACGAGGAAGAGACGTACGGCGAGGTCTCGAAAGAGCTGAGCTACATCGTCAGGGACACCGAACATTTCGGCTCAGAGTTCCACACCTCGATAAGAAAGCTCTACGAGATAACACCGAGTCAGCACATGAAGACGTTCCTCGACGACCTCCTTGGCGTCATAGACTCGGGCGGTGACGTTACCATCTTCCTCGAAGCACAGGGCGAGAAGTATCTCAGGGAGGCTGAAGACGAACAGGAGGAGTCGTTGGAGACGCTCGCGATAGTCAGCGAGATGTACCTCTCGCTGTTCTTGGTCGCGCCTATTCTCCTTATAGTGATGTTGCTCACGATAGGCATAACGGGAAGTGTAACACTGACGCCGCTTTACGTCCTCGTCTACGCCGTTCTCCCCGCAGGCATGGTGGCTTTCGTCGCGCTCCTTGGTTACATAGAGGAGTCGTCGCCTTCGAGAACCGGCTTCGAAAAGGAGCGGAGAAAGGCACGGGTCGACAGAGAGAAAGACGCGCCCGAGGACTCGCTTACAGAAAGGTATCTCAGACGCAGGAGGATAGGCAGGATGAAGAACGCAGTCCGTCATCCGTTCGCGGGCATGAGAAGAAAGCCGAAGGTAACCCTCGCGCTCACGGTTCCTCTAGCCCTCGTATGGCTCCTGTATATCGCGTACACGGATACGGTGCAGGTCTCGAACGTGTCCAACAGCTCTGTAGAGGTCACCGCTTATATTGCCGTGGTTCCCTTTCTGATAGTCGCGGTACCGCTCGCGCTCTTCCACGACCTGAAGAAACGCAGACAGAACAAGATAACGAGCAGGTTCCCGGACAAGCTCAACTCGATAGCCGACGCAAACAAGATGGGGCTTTCGTTCACCGAGTCGCTCAAGAGGACATCGAAGACTTCGACGGGTTATCTCGCGGAGGAACTCAAGACGACTTACAACGACGTGAGATGGAACGCCGACACCGACTACGCCCTCACCAAGTTCGCAAGGAGGGTAGAAGTGCCCGAGATATCCCGGACGATAAAGCTGATAATCGAAGCGAGGTCCGCGACGGGTGAGATACACAAGGTTCTGAAGATAGCCGCGAACGACGCCAAGGCGAGGCTGAGTCTCCGGAGACACCGCCACCTACAGGCGTCCCAGCATATGTCGATAATAGTCCTCGGCTTCCTCGTCTACCTCCTGATAATCCTGATGCTCGACAAGGCTTTCATACAGCCTATCGGCGAGCAGGTGGGTAATGTCGCGCTCGAAGGAGATATCGACGTACAGGCGAGTGCCGCTGTGCCGGTGGAACAGATACCCGTCGATGAGTACAGGATGCTGTTCTTCCACTCTGTCGTCGTGCAGGCTGTCGGAAACGGTCTGATAGCGGGGAAGATTTCGGACAACGACCTACTCAGCGGTCTCAAGTACAGCATAGGGTTCTTAATAGCAGGAACGGCAGCATTCGTGCTGTTTGTATAACCATGGTACACAGAAAACAAGAAGATTCAGCGATAACACCGCTCGTCGGGATACTACTGGCTTTCGCCATACTCGTGTCCTTGCTCGCGGTCGTGCAGCTTACAGCGGTACCGATATGGAACCAAAACGTAGAACTAAACCACCAGAACGACGTTCGCAACGACCTGCAGAGGCTCTCGGCGTCGATACAGACGACTGCCTCGACGGGTACTGTAGGCTCGACCGCGGTCGAGATGGGCACGCGTTACCCGCACAGAGCGTTCACGCGTAACCCGACGCCGCCGACGGGCACGCTCTCGATGGATGACGCGGGTACGTTCACGGTCGAGAACGCCGTCGCTCTGGACGGAGAAACGCGCGACTACTGGAACGCGACGCGGCGGGAGTTCACGACATCGAGGCTGACGTACGAACCGCGCTACAACGAGATACAGGGGCTTACGACGGTGCACGAGGGCAACGTGATGTACCACAGGCAGGGCGACGGCACCGCGCTCGCGTCCGACAGGAAGCCCGTCAACGGACGTACGCTACGTCTCACCGCGCTCGGCGGCGAGTTCTCCGAAACAGCCGTGCGTGCGACGGATGTCGAGACGTTTCCGGTAAGCGCGCCCACTCGCCGCGTCGCTGTCACGTCGGGCGAAAACCCGCTCACGTTCGAACTCCCGACAGAACTACCCGAGGAGCGCTGGAACGAGACGTTACAGCCCGAACTCGAAGAGAACGGTGGGTACATCGCCGACTACAACGTCGATTCCAACGCGGGAACCGTCACGGTCGAGATGGTCCGGGAACGCGACGGCGAGACGGTGACTTACAGCCTGTACACCGCGAAGGTCGGCGTGCGTGAGGGCTTCGAGGACACGACAGCGGAGTACGTCACGACGCCCGAGGGACGCGGAACCGAGTACACAGTCGAGGTCAACACGAGCCGCACACTCGCCGTCGAGGTACGCGACGCCTACAACGCACCGTACGGAGGCGCGGACGTGAGCTTCGACGTAGAGGGTGACGGTAGCCTGACGGAGACGAGCGTCAGAAGCCGCGAGGACGGTTTCGCGTACACGACATACGAGGCACCCGAGTCGCTTCAGGGCACGGGTTCCGCGACGGTCACAGCAGACATAGAACCGCTGAGCGACGACGCTTGGAAACGGACTCAGTTCGACGTTACGGTGATAAACACGACGGCAACGGGGTAATTTTGTGGAGTTAAACGGAACTTGCTGTACTTGAGGACAGCACGGCGAACGATTTAATGTCTACGCGAATATATGTCAATTAAATATGCTGGGCAGATTTGATTTCACCAGCGCAAGATATCCTCTTCTATATTTACCCGCTTTTAGCTACGGTTATTTGTACATAGAACAAAGAACTGTAATTGTCGGGATTTTTGAGATATCCGCCATCTGGCTTAGTGCTACTGTTCTTATAGGGGCGATAATATTGAACTCTATCTTAAGAGCGGTTCATGGAAGGTCTGGTCCAGAAAAAAGACCCAAAAAAAGATTCATCGCCGGTTACTATTACGCAGGATTATTGACCTCTCCAGATCCCCCAAGATATGACCGTAAAAAAGATTGGTTAGAAAATATCTTTGAATTGATTGGATGGGACCTGCTTTCTCTGAGATTCGTTTTCGTGGTTTTTATTCTGCCCGCATACTTCATTTTGACTTACGCCTCGGTCTATTATTTGTTTCTGCATGTACAAGCCGGTTCCGCCGGACGCATCTATTTAGGAGGAGGGTTACTTATTTTGCAGACTATTTTTCTATTAAAGTCCAAGTTGGATATATGTCCGCCGGCACCGCCGTCAGACGCTGTAGAATATATAGAAACGCCGGAGTATATTCGATGGAGGGAAGATGTCGCTGAGCACGAAAGTGATATCCTCCAGAGCGACCTTGATGATTTTGACTCCTAATCGTGAGCGAGGCATGCTTCGCATGCCTCTAACAGGTCCAGCGGGTTACGGTGGATGGGCTCGCCCAGGTTCGAACTGGGGACCTCCTCCTTGTAAGGGAGGTGTCATAACCAACTAGACCACGAGCCCTCACGTCACAGCACGGTGCCTTCGCTCTTTTATCTTTGGTTTTCGCCCGCCCTGAACGGAAAGTATTATTACTTCGAGAACGCAAGTCGGTAACGCGCCGCCTTAGCTCAGCCTGGGAGAGCGCTCGACTGAAGATCGAGTTGTCCCCCGTTCAAATCGGGGAGGCGGCAAACTTCGAGCGAGTTTTACGAGCGAGAAGGCAAACGCCGACCCGATTTGAATAGTGAGGAGCTTTGCTTCGACCGAATTCAAATCGGGGAGTCAGCATAGTCTGAGAACCAGACGGAGAGCGTAGCGAGCGTGTCGCGGTAGGCGTCCTTACACCCCGTCCGACAACATCCGCATCGAACTCGGTGTTGTGGAGGCGTAGTCGCCGAGATTGTCACTTAGCTTGGCTCGTCTTGAAGAACTCGTTTTCACGCGCGACGCGAAAAGCCCTTTAGAATATCATGAAACTACCATCTCGCCGCTAGAAATGCACGCAAAAATGGTTTAACCCAACTCCCACCTCAAAATACTGTATTCCCACAATTCAAGAACGTATCCAAATTCGATTATTACCATGAAGACAATAATGATGATGGCTATTATCTGCCATACCTCAAGATCATCCGACATTAGATAGATAATTTCTCTTTATTCGGATAATATTTTCCCTACGTCCGTGGGTAACACATTGATAATAATTCTCTTCTTATACACGCCCCCCTGCCTTCGGAACTACACAAACCCCACTAACCTCCAGTACCTTCTTACCCACGCACTCTTTACAGCCTGTATGGCTGACCCGAACTTCGTGGTCGAGTTCACGGACGGTAGCAAGACGACCATAGAGATGGTCACTAAGGAGGACGACGTGTACCAGCTCAGAATCGGGAAGGAGAAGGTACCTGTCGAAGGGGACAAAATCGAGGCTTTACACGCGGTCTCGCACACCGAATGGGGACCAAGAGGAACCGGCGAACTACACACCGAAGACGGCGATGTCTACGACGTTCCTTTCGAGAAGCAAGGTATCGCACAGGAGATTCTGAGGTAGAGCAAATCAGAAGTCGCCGGAGGACGAGTAGTTATCCGGCGCGGTTGTCTCGGACGGGGCGGAACATCCCTCCGAGGCTTCGCACGCTTCATACATTCTTTCGTAGTCGCTCCTTAGCTCGCCGTACTCTTCGGTCGCTGTGTCGAACCTGTCTTCGAGTTCCGACATCTCTTCGCGCGTCTCTTCGAGTTCATCGACAGCCGTCCGTCGTCTACGCTCCGCCTCCTCGGCACCCGAAACCTTCCCGGTCAGAAGACTCCTCAGGTCTTCGTTCCTCGCTTCGAGACCTGTCACCTCCTGCTCTATGCCTCTAAGCTCGTCGAGTTCGAGCCTCGCACGCTCAAGCTCGTCCTGTGTCTCGTTTAACTCAGTTTCGAGTCTCTCGATACGTTCGTCGCGCTCGTCTATCGCCTCGTTCGCCTGCTCCATCTGCTCCTGATAGTACGACGTGGCACCCGTCATACCCACAGTCGAGACGACGACGACGCCTATCACGAGCAAGCCCATCTTCGTACCTATCGTGTCCATTCTAGTTCCCGTAACCGCCGCGTGGGAATAGGAGTTGTGACAGTATCGGACAGAGGCCAGATATCCAGATATATCCACGTACTGCGTAAGGATTAACTCCATGCAAGCCGACCACGAATATATATAAAATCCCTTACCAGAATTTTTAAGATATTCAAAAACTTAGCACCCACATACGAGAGGGGGATACATGATAAACAAAGCCGTAATCAAGCTATGGAAGTCGATGGTGTACGTGCCTGTTACGGTAATCGTAGTAGCGGGACTTAGCGGCTGGGTGGTCTTCGAGACGAGTATTACCACCGACTACATAACCGAACTGGTTCTTCTGAACCCCATGCACTACCTCATAAGTCTTTTCCTGCACGACACGACATCATCGTACATCACGAGTATGTACTTCTTCGTACCTGCTGGCGTCTTCCTGACCTTGATGACGAACAACAAGAACGTGTTAGGTGTGGTCCTCGTTTCGCACATCTTCGCTGTCATGTTGAGTGGTATGTCGTTCGGTCTGGAGGTCTACGGCACCCCTGCCGCCGCTTTCGGTGTTCTAGCCGCCGCAATCGTCCGTGGCACAAAGGTCGGTACCGAGGGATACTCGGCGGTTACTCAGAAAGGCGCGCCTATAGCCGTCTTCTTCATAGCCGCCATCGGTCTTTTCATGGTCGCCACAGCAGGTAGCTCGATGAGTCAGTACATACCGTACCTGATAGGCTTCGCGTTCGGTGGCTCTTTCGAGGCGGTAAGGGTCTCAGCCGAGACGAGGGGCGTGAGCAACGTCGATGAGGAGGACAGCGCGAGCAGGTTCAGCTACATGCACAACCGGTAGAGCGACATGAACGGAACTGCTTTTTCAGGGATGGAGACATCCAAGCCGAGTAGGACGGAATGAACGACGAAGGCGGTGGATTCGGCTCTTCGACGAAAGCCGTTTTCGAAGCCGTCGCGCTCACCGTGGTAGTGGTCGTCTACGTCTGACGCCGTCTCCTCGCACGACCATGGAACACCAACCCCGGGTTTAATGTCCGTGGTCTGTGTCCTTTCAGACATGGCGTGGCACGCAGTCGGGGAAATCGAAGACTCTTTTGAGGCAACGAAGACACTCCTCCTTCCGTTCAGTCTCAGACGGTGGCTCGTTATGGCGTTGGCGGTCTTCTTCGTCTCGGGTTCAACCACATCCGGCGTCAACGTCGGACCCTTCAGCACCGGGTCCGCCTCGACGGCGGTTACCGAAACGAACGCGCCCGGCGCGGTAGGAAATCCGGTACGCGACGTACCTACGACGGTACCCGGAGGACCTGACCTCTTCGTAGTTCTCGCGGTCGTCAGCGCGGTAATAGTCCTTGGAATAATCTTCACGTACGTCTCCTCTGTCATGGAGTTCGTCTTCGTGAAGATGACGGCGCGTCAGGAGGTACGTGTACGCGGGTTCTTCGGCGGGTCGATGGGCAAAGGAGTTTCTCTGTTCGCTTTCCGAATCGCCGTCGGGTTCGTTCTCGCAGGAACTATCGCGCTTCTCGTCGTTATGGTTATCCTCTCCGGCGGCTTCTTGCTCATACCCCTCCTTCTCCTCTCGCCGGTCTTCGTTCTGTTCGCCGTCGCGCTCTGGCTGGTTGGGAGGTTCACGGTCGATTTCGTGGTTCCTGTCATGCTCGTGGACGACGTCGGTATCGTGAAAGGATGGCGGACCTTCTTCACCGAACTCCGCGCCGAGTGGGAACAGTACACCGTCTACGCTGTCGTGCGTTTCGTTCTCGGAATCGTCGCAAGCTTCGCCGTCGGCGTCGGTGTTCTGACGCTGGTTCTCCTCCTCGGAATCCCGTTCGGTATCGTCGCTCTGTTCGGCTTCTTCCTTGGGGAGTTTCTCGCAATGCAGACGGTCGCGCTCGTCCTCATCGTAGGTGTCGTGATACTTTTCGCGCTTACGCTCGTCGTCGCAGTCGTCACTTTCGTTCAGGTTCCCGTACAGACCTACCTCCGGTACTACTCGCTCTTCGTACTCGGTGCGGTTTCGCCCGAGTACGACATGGTTGACGAGGTTCGGAGTGCGATAGTAACGGAAGACGAAACCGAGTAAAGCAGGGAGGTTGGAGGGGTGTTTGTCGGAACGGACACGTAAAACCGAAAAGAGGCGAAAACCCGTGTACGACACAGTGTCGTGTGCTAACGACTGTTCCGGACCACTTTACCGTCTGCGGTACGTAGGTTAAGTATGTCAGAAAACACAGAACGCCGGAACCTGCGTATGCCTAACGACGACGAGATGTTTGCCATGGTGGTCAGACACAACGGTGGCAACCACGTCGAACTGCGGTGTCAGGACGGAAAGGAACGCATGGGACGCATACCGGGACGTATGAAGTACAGGACATGGATAGAGGAGGGCGACGTGGTTCTCATCGAACCGTGGGACTGGCAGGACGAGAAGGCGAACATAGAGTGGCGGTACACGAACGAAGACGCCGACCAACTCAGGCGCGAAGGTCACATAGACTCGACTTCTTTCTGAACGGCGCAAGACTTTCGTACCGGGGCTTCTAAGACTTGTCCATGGTATCCTTCGACGATTTCACGGGGGACGTACAGCACAGGATAAAGGCAGACTCGCGCGCCGAGGCGGTGCGGACAACGCGCGCGGTTCTGGAGACGCTCGGCGAGCGTGTCGGGGAGGGGACAGCGACCGACCTCGCAGGTCCGCTTCCGATGGAGATAGACCGTTACCTCCTGCAGGTCGAACACGGTCAAGGGTTCGAGTATCAGGAGTTCGTAGACCGCGTCGTCGAAAGGCTCGCTTACGGTGACCTCGAACTCGAAACCAAGTACGGAAAGCCCGCGCCCGTCGAGAGGAACGACACCGTCTTCAGGATACGCGCCGTTATCGCGCTTCTCGACGAAGTCATCGAGGGAAGCGACATGAGAAACCTGAGGAATCAGCTTCCGGAGGAGTACGACGAAATCTTCGAACTCGCCGACGCCGAAGAGAAGCCTTGGGACTGACCTGTTAGGCACGGCGTAGTTACACGTCCATATAGCCAGCGACTGTCCCGGATTTCTCGTGGAGTCTTGTGGCTCTCATGCCGTGGAAGTACATGCTCACACGACAGAACGGTTCGCACGCTCTCGCGTTGTAGATTCCGCGAAAGGGAAGGTTGATAGTAGACTAATCCATATCCGATGCCATGCGCGGTGTCCGGTGTGTAGCCGATGGGCGGAGGAACTTCTCGTACGTCGGCTTCGGCTTTCCGACTGCTTGGCACCGGACGGAAGAGGGTGTGCCTGTGACAGGCACCGTCGTATCCTCGTCTTTCGAGGGGACGTGCTTCGAAGCCGAGACAGCCGAAAGAAACAGGGTTCACGGTACAGAGACAGGATGATGTCAGAGACGGACGCCGACGAAGACGGCGGTCTCCTTCCCGCCGGATACGGGAAGGCTGTGAAGCTCACGGTCGGCTTCGCAATCGCAATACTAATCGTCTACCTGATAGGCGTCGTTGTCGGCTGGGAGGAGACCGTAGAGCGTCTGAGTACGGCACATCTCGGATGGGTGGCTCTCGCATGTGCCTCTTCGCTCCTGTGTCTCGCTGTCTGGAGCAAGATGTGGCAGGTCGTGCTCGACGCCGTCGGTGTCTCCGTGACTTACAGGAAGGTCGTGGTCACTTTCTTCGCCGCTTCCTTCGCCAACTACGTGACTCCGATGGGGCAGGCAGGCGGTGAGCCGCTCATAGCGTACGTCCTTTCGCGCGACACCGAAGCCGACTACGAGGAGAGCCTCGCAAGCGTCCTGATAACCGACGTTCTCAGGCTCCTGCCGTTCTTTACCGTCGCCGGTCTTGGTATTGGATACCTTCTGGTCGAAGGTCAGCTTCCCGAGATAGTCGAGACGGTCGCGGTCGTTCTTGCCGCTCTCGCCGTCGGTCTTCCGACGCTGATGGTCGTCGGATGGCGGTACCGTCTTTCCGTCCGTCAGGGAGTGCTTCGTGTACTGTCGCCCGTCGCTCGCCACACCGAACGTGTAAGTATCGACAGCCTGCGTGAACGTATCGACCGCCTCTACTCCTCTGTCGAACTCATCTCGTCCTCACGTAGAACCATACTCGTCTCGGTAACTCTCGCCTACGTCGGCTGGATACTTTTCGCGCTCCCACTCTACTTCTCGGGTATCGCGCTCGACCTCCCTGTTTCGCTCCTTCTCGTCTTCTTCGTCGTCCCCGCGACGATAGTCGTGGGATTCACGCCGCTCCCCGGCGGATTGGGTGCTATCGAAGGCGCGCTCGTCGTCCTCCTGACCGCGCTGGCGGCTATGTCGGCTGGTGAGGCTCTCGCTATAACGACCGTGTACAGACTGACAAGTTACTGGATAGTTGTTGCCGTCGGTGGTGTCGCCGCGCTCTGGGTGACAGCACGCGTCTGAAAACTTCCGTGCTACTTGATGGGTACCTCGACAATGCTCACTTCGTTCGAGGGGACAGCCTCCTCCAGAACGCCGCGAAGAGACGACCATTCGTCCACGGTATGTCCTTCCACACCGAAGCTCTCGGCGAACTTCTCGAAGTCAGGGTTCGTGAGTCCCGTGCCGAACGACTCGTTACGGTGGTCGGTCTGTTTCTTCGAGATGAGACCGTAGTCGTTGTCGTTGAAGACTATGACGGTGAAGCCGCATCCGAGGCGCGTCGCCGTCTCTATCTCCGCGCCGTTCATCAGAAAGCCGCCGTCTCCCGTGACAGCCACTACGTTCGAATCGACTGCGGCGTCCGCCGAAACAGCACCCGGGACGGCGATACCCATCGACGCGAGACCGTTCGAGATTATGCAGGTGTTCGGCTCGTACGTCGGGTAGTTCTGCGCAATAGCCATCTTGTGGTTCCCGACATCCGATATGAGTACGTCGTCGTCGGCGAGAACCTCGCGCAGGACGGGTAGAGCGGCTTGCACCGTGAACTCGTCGTCGACCTCCGTAACGTCCTTCACGATATGCTCACGTAGGTCGGCGTACCAGTCAGCACAGTCTTCGTCGCAACCGACGACGCCTTTCTCCTCACAGTTCTCCGTCAGTGCTCTCAGCGCGGCGGGTATGTCCGAAATGACCTCCACATCGGGGTCATACTGCTCGTAGACCTCCGCGGGTTCGCTGTCGATGTGCACTATCGAAGTCTCCGAACGCGGGTTCCAGCCCGCTGGGTCGTGTTCTGCGATGTCGTATCCGACCGTGATGACGAGGTCGGAGTCACGTATCGCCGAAGAAGCCTCCTCGTGGTCGCCCGAGTCGAGCGTCATGAGCGAGTAGGATTCGGCGTCCGAGACAGCACCTTTGCCCATGTACGTCGAAGCGACGGGCACGTCGCATGTCTCGACGAGTTCACGGAGTTCGCGCGACGCCGCGGTTCTCACGGCACCGTTGCCCGTTATTATGAGCGGTCTGTCCGCCTCGTCTATCTTCTCCGCGACCTCCTCGACGGAAGGTATGTCGGGGTTCGGGCGGCGCACCCTGCGCGCTCCGAGTGGCTTACCGCGTGCCTCCTCCTTAGCCACGTCCTCGGGGAGTTCGACGTGCGTCGCGCCCGGCTTTTCGTACTCGGCGACCTTGAACGCCTTGCGCACCGACTCGTGTACGATGTCGGGGTCGGTTATCTGCGCGTTCCACTTGGTGATAGGTCCGAACATGTCCACGATGTCGAGTGCTTGGTGGCTCTCCTTGTGGAGACGTTCGAGACCTCCCTGTCCCGTGACAGCGACAAGAGGTGCCTTGTCTAAGTTTGCGTCCGCGACGCCCGTCACTAAGTTCGTCGCACCCGGTCCGAGAGTGCCTAGACAGACGCCCGCGTCTCCTGTCAGGCGTCCGTGGACGTTCGCCATGAAAGCCGCGCCCTGTTCGTGGCGCGTCGGCACGAACTCGACCGACGAGTCGCGTAGCGAGAACAGGAGATCCTCGTTCTCCTCGCCCGGAACGCCGTAGACGCGTTCGACGCCCTCGTTTTCGAGGCACCGCACGAACAGGTCGGACGCCTTCATTCGCCAGCCCTCCTTCCGTCTCTCTTCGTCGTCCTTCGGTTCATTCGCCAGCCTCCTGCACCCAGACTGTCTTGCGGTTCGTGAACTCCTTGATACCGTCCTCGGCGAGTTCGCGTCCGTACCCCGACTCCTTGACGCCGCCGAACGGGAGACGCGGGTCGGACTTGACGAACTCGTTGACGAAGGTCATGCCGGCGTCGATACGGTGCGTGAGACGCTCTCCGCGCTCCAAGTCGTTCGTCCAGATGCTTGCTCCGAGACCGTACTGCGTGTCGTTCGCCTTCTCTATCGCCTCGTCCTCGTCCGAAACCTCGAAGACGGCGGCGACAGGTCCGAATATCTCCTCGTTCGAGGCGGGGCATCCGTCCGGAACGTCAACGAGAACAGTAGGCGGGTAGAAGTATCCTTCGCGGTCGAGGGGTTCGCCGCCGACGAGTACCTCCGCGCCCGCTTCGACACTCGCGCGCACCTGCGCGTGGAGTTCGTCGCGCAGGTCGTCTCGCGCCTGTGGACCTATGTCGGTATCCTCGTCCATCGGGTCGCCGACTTCGAGTTCCTCAACGGCACCGACGAACGTCTCGACGAACTCTTCGTAAACGTCCTCGTGGACGATATGGCGTTTCGCGGCGATACACGACTGCCCCGAGTTGAGGTTGCGTGCGTGCGCCGCCGTCTCCGCCGCTTTCCGCACGTCGGCGTCGTCTAAGACGACAAGAGGGTCGCTTCCGCCTAATTCGAGGACGGTCTTCTTGAGGTTCCTGCCCGCAACCTCGCCGACGGACTCGCCCGCGCGGTTGCTTCCTGTAAGGGTGACAGCACGCACACGGTCGTCCTCGATTACGTCGGCAACATCGCTACCGCTTATGAGGAGAGACTGGAAGACGTTTTCGGGGTAGCCCGCACGGTCGAAAACGTCCTCGATTGCGCGCGCACATCCCGGCACGTTGAGCGCGTGTTTCAGGACACCGACGTTTCCGGCGGTCAGGTTGGGCACAGCGAAACGGAATACCTGCCAGAACGGGTAGTTCCAAGGCATGACAGCTAAGACGACACCAAGGGGTTCGTACCTGACGTAGGTCTTCGAGCCGGGTTCCGCGCCGACGCGCTCGTCCTGCAGGTGCTCGCCAGCGTTCTCGGCGTAGAAGTCACATACCCAAGCGCACTTCTCGACCTCGCCGACCGCCTGCGAAATGGGCTTCCCCATCTCGCGCGTCATCGTCTCGGCGTACTCGCGCTTGTTTTCGCGCAGTACTTCGCCCGCCGCGGCGACGAGTTTCTCGCGCTCCTCTATCCGTCTCGAACTCCAGTCGTCGTACGCGGCGTGCGCGTTGGCTAAGATTCTTTCCACGTCCCCTTCGTCGTGTTTGTCGTACGTCTCCGCGACATCTTCGGTCGCGGGGTTGAGGCTCTCTATGGTTGTCACGTCAAGGGATTAGCGACGAACCTTCATAATACTGTGGGGGGCGTGAGATTTCACGGCAGACACGATGTTTCTGTTACAGACGGCTAACCATCAGCACCGTCGATATTCTCCGACGGATATACCACGACATCCGAACCCTGCGCGAAGACCGTATGCGTAGGCTCCGTTTCGTTCAGGAAATTCCATTCCTCGCCGTAAAGAAGACCGAAGTCGAGATTAACCTTCACGTCGTCGAGGTCGTAGACAGCCCAACGCGGATGGACGACGCGGTATCGGCGTGTGCCTCCACGTCCGTCGTCATTGAAACCCCAAGAGTGCTCCTTGAAGAAATGGTCGCGGCTGTCCTCATCAGGGACGTACGTCGAGAGGTTCGCGGTCGTCACTTCGAGTTTATGCCGTCTGCCACCGTGCCGTATCCTGAGCGACCACGTGCGGCTGGCGTCCTTCAGTTCCTGACTGGTCTTCATCCGTGAGTGTCTGTAAGGCTCGTCGTAGAGTATCCGTGCCAGCCAAGCCACCATACGTTTGGGCACGAACTCACGTATGAAGACGACGCCGCGTTCGCCGCCGTAACGAACATAGAACCGGAGGTTGAGTTCGGGGAAGTTCGTGTAGCCGGGAAACCGTATTCCTCGGACACATGTCTCTGTGAAGTCGAAGCCGACGACGCTCACGAAGCTGTGACCGTCCTCGCGTTCGAGTTCAAGAGAGTCAGGACAGTGAGGCTCAAGGAGTTCGGGCGGAACTTCGTAGGTTAGGTTGAGCAGGTTTTTCCAGCGTGCCGAGAGAAACGGACGTGTCATCGGGACGGTGTTACCGTTGGAGGCGCGGACGTATAGAGGTTCGTAACTGCGGGTTCCGCAAACCTGTTCACCGTTACATTTACCTGCAATCGTAACGTATCTCCGTGTATGAAGACCGTGACGACACGTATCCCCGAGGAGGACGAGGAAAGTCTCAGGAAACTCGAAGAGGAGATGTCCGCCGACAGGTCGGAGGTGCTCAGGCGTCTCATACGGCAGGGACTCGAAGACTGGCGCGGGGAGAAGGCTCTCGAAGACCTCCGGAACCACACCACTACGGTACGCAAGGCGGCGGAGACAGCAGGTGTGAGCTACGCCGAGATGCTCGCTCTCGCAAGCGAAGAGGGTATCGAGATAGGATACGACGACGACGAACTTGAACGCGATATGAGAAAGGTATAATGGTCGTTCTCGACTCCTCCGCGCTCATACATCTCGCGCAGGCGGACGGTCTATGGCTGATACAAGAGGTATACGACCGACTGCGGACCACCGAAGGTGTCTACGAGGAGACAGTCGGTGAAACGGCTGACGTGGGCGGCTGGAAACCGGGTGCGTCCGAGATACGCGAGTTTCTCGAAGACTGTCACGTCCACGAGGAGGACGACACCGCGGACGAAGTAGCCGAGATGGAAGGCGTTTCGGAAACCGACGCCGCGCTCGTTCTGCGCGCGCGCGAGGAGGACGAGATTCTGCTGACGAACGACAAAGCACTCGTCGGTGTCGCAAGAGCGAAAGGCGTCGAGACGGACTGGGTCACGACGCTCCTACTTCGGGCGACGAAGAGGGATATCATCGGCGCAGAGGGGGCGAAGGATACGCTGTACGAACTCGTGAATTCGGGCATGAACCTGTCGCCCTCCGTGTACACGAAGGTACGTAGACGACTCGACGAAATCTAACCGCTCTTAGTGAACTCCCTCAGTACAACCGTAGCGTAACTCCCGCGTGGCAGGAAGAAGTCGAAGAGGATGTCGTCGCCTTCGCGCTCGTAGCTCAGTTCGGGACGCACCACGATAGCACGGCGCGTACCCTCCGAACCGTACTCGTCGTCGCGGTCGAAGTCGTCGCGCGAGATACCGACTTTTTCGAGGACTCGTCTCTCGGTTTCGCCCTGCTCGCCGTCACCGAACTCCGTCTCGCTACCCACGAGCGGCGCGGTCACGAAGGCGCGTCCGCGTTCGACGTGTCGGTTTATCGCTTCGACGTTCGACTCGGTGACGCGCTGTGTGTTCGACGTGTCGGGCACTCGCACGCCGTCGGCTTCCTCGGCGAAGCATACCACATCCCCCGGATAAGCGCGGTTGAAACGCATGCCAGCGTCGTTTCTCTCGCGCAGAACGAGGTTGAAGACGCGCGACTGGACGGCGTTGACGAACATACGGCGCAGGTTGTGCGGAAGCGCGTCGAGTGTTTCGCGTCCTTCCTTTCCATCGGCGAGCGCGTGAAGGAGCGCACGCTCGTAGCCGAGATGCTCGGGGAAGTAGTCGAGGGCGTCCTTCGGGTCGCGCTCCTCGGCGTACCTCTTGCGCGCCTCCTGCGTGCGCTCGGGTTCGTCCTCGTAGTAGTCGGCGACGTAGGCGTCCACAGCACCCTCGAAGTCGTCCGCGAGTATCCTCTCGCCGACAGCGTGTGTGACGGGACGCCGAGAGCCGAAACGCTGTGTGCCGAAGAGGTTTGGGACGCCGCCGAAGGCGTCGATTTCGTCGGCGATAACGTCCGCGTTCTCGGGCGCGTCGGCGTCGCGGAGACGTACCACGAAGTCGTTACCCAAGAGGTCGCCGAGCGATACGTACTGGTGCGACCTTCCGAGGTACTCGACTGACGCGCCTTCGAGCGACACGCTCTCGACTTCGTCGCGCGAAACGTCGGCGACCGTGAAAATCTGCGTCGTGACGGCGCGCTTGTCCTTCGTACCCGCCCACGAGACGCGTTTTCTGCTCGCGCCGAGCGCGTTGCTCAGGTCGCGCGCGAACTCGTGAGTCTCGTAGTTGCGGAGTTCGGCGCGTACGACGGCGTACCTCCCCTCTTCGCCGTACGGGAAGTCTGCACGCTCGACGACACGGAAGTCCTCGGGACGCGTCTTTAGCTTCCCCCCCACACCCGGAGCGTCGGTCGCGTACCAGTCGAGACCTAAGTCGGGGTACGCCGCCGTTTCGTCGGACACGCTACAGGTCGAGTTCGTCGGCGATTTCCTCGACGAGGTCCTCTGTGCTCTGGTTAGCCTTTATTCCGAGTTCCTTTGCGACGCCCTGAAGGTCACGGTACGACATCTCTTCGAGTTCTTCGCTGGTCGAAGGCATCTCATCCTCTTCGGACTCCGCTGCG
Source organism: Halobacteriales archaeon (assembly GCA_034522195.1). Classification (GTDB taxonomy): domain Archaea; phylum Halobacteriota; class Halobacteria; order Halobacteriales; family Halorutilaceae; genus Halorutilus. The sequence continues at coordinate 46,177 of JAXHLL010000001.1, forward strand.
TCCTCGCCTTCGTCCTCGGACACGGTCTCTTCTTCCTCAAGCTCGACCTCTGTTTGAGGCTCGCTGACACCGACTTCGTGGTACCCGTCTGTGCTGTCTTCTTCTTCGATTTCCTTCGCACCGGGTGCCTTGGGAAGACGCACACGCAGAACGCCGTCCTCGTAGGTCGCCTCGGCGTCGTCTACCTCGACCTCGGCGGGTATCGGTACGGTCTCGGCGATACGCTTCGGGCGTCCCTCGCTCACGAGTCTGTATCCTTCGTGCTCTTCGCCACGTTCTGCGCGCACCTTCAGACTCCCTTTGACGAAACGGAGGTCTATGTCTTCCTCGTCGCACCCCGGCACGTTGATGAGAACGAGGAACTCGTCGTCGCTTTCGAGCATGTCCGCCGACATGGGTAGCCTCTTTCCTACACGGCGTAGTAGTGAGTCTTTGTTGTCGAGCAGGTTTATCTCTACCATGTCCGTAAATCACAGAGGTGCGAAAAAAACCTTTCTTTAATGACCTGCTCGGCTCACAGAAGCTTCAGGTCGCCCGTGACAGCGTCTACCTTCTCGTCAGCGGCGGGACCGACACCGAGCGCGGTCGCCGTGCCCGACTCTATCTGTGTCCTTCCCGCGTCACGTATGAGAGCATGCGGCAGGTTGCCAGCGCGCGCCTCGCGTTCGAGTTGAACGAGTTCGTCTTCGCTGTTCACCTTCACGACGACCTTCGTCGCGCCCATACGTTTCCACTCGTCGGCGGCAGAACTGTCAGCCTGTTCGTAAGCCTTGAGCGACGCGTGCGCGACCTGCGCCGCAAGCTTTCCGTCACCCATACCCAAGTCCGTCCGGACGGCGATGGTCTGTTTCATTCCGTTCCCTCCATTCCGAGTGCGACGCCACGCGCGACGACGTATATGAGAACGAGAGCGATTCCTGTGACGGCGACGACGGTCGTCAGAAACGAGCCGACGAGTTCGAAGACGCCTCCCGATTCGCCGAGGTCGGTCCTCACCCAGTCGGCGACGTAGTAGAGGACGGCGAAGATAGCTGTGACACCGAGGACGGGGTCAGCCTCGCGGAGGAGTTCGCGCACGGACGTTTTACGGTTCATATCCCTGCACGTCTCTCGTCCGTAATAGAACCAGCGTTCCGTTTCAGCGGCGCGTGTGCGCTACGCCGACTGCCACTTCGCGATACGCGACGCACTCACACCGTCAAGACGGTCGGCGAGTTCCTCGGGGTCGGCGTCGTTGAGTTCGTCCACGGTCTCGACGCCCGCTTCCTCAAGCTTCTCCTCCGTCGCGGGTCCTATACCGTCGACAGCGCGCAGACCCTTCTGCTTCTCCTGCTCAGCCTTGTAGCTCTCGTAGTTGCAGATGGGGCATCCGAGTTCCCACGGTTCGTCGCTCCAGCTCTGGTGGACGACGAGTTCGGGCAGGTCGTGTTCTTCGCAGACCTCGTCGGTGATTTCGAGGTCGCCCCTGCGCGGCAGAGGCAGAGAGTAGTCGCAGTCGGGGTAACGCGTACAGCCGACGAGCCTTCCGCCTCTGCGTGTCTGTTTTATAGCGAGCTCGCCGCCTTCGGTGTCGCCACATTCGGGGCAGTCGCCGATTACGATGTCCTCCTCCTCGTCGGCTTCCTCCGCCTTACAGACCGGACAGCCGTGCGTGTACGTGCTCTTTCCTGCGAGCACCTTGACGTGGCTCAGACCGTGTTCGTCACACCGTTCGTCAATAAGGACGAGCTTTCCGTCGCTCGGAAGCGGGTACGTCTTCTCACAGTCGGGGTAGGCGTCGCATCCGACGAACTCGTCGCCTCTGCGCGAGGAACGTATGACGAGCGAACCCGGTTCATCCGCCTCGCAGTCGGGACACGGACCGAGAGTACGGTCCTTCATAAGCCCCTCGTGGAGCGCGTCGGCGATTTCGTCCTCCTTCTCCTCCAGAATCTCAAATATGCGGTCGAGCATCTCGCGCGACTCCTCCATGACCTCGTCGCGTGTCGCCTCCCCTTCGGCGATACGGCGCATGTCCTCCTCTAGCTGTTCTGTCATCTCGGGGTCCGTCACTAAGTCGGCGTACTCGTCCATCGCTTCGACGACCGCACGCGCAAGCCCCGTCGGACGCGGCGGGTTGCTCTCGATGTATCCGCGGCTGTAGAGCTTGTCTATGGTGTTGTGGCGCGTGCTCTTCGTCCCAACCCCCTCCGACTCCATCCGCTCGATAAGCTTCGACTGTCCGATGCGCGACGGTGGCTGTGTCTCCTTCTCTTCTAGACGCGCCTCTTCCACGTCCAGAACGTCGCCCTCTGCGAGTTCTGGCAGGCGGTTCTCGTCCGTCCCGAAGTACGGGTAGTAGGCGTGATAACCCGCGTCAAGGAGCCTCTTGCCGTTCGCCTTGTACGTGTCACCCGCGATATCGAACGTCGCGCGGACGTGCTCCCACTCGGCGGGCGGCGCGAGAGTCGCAAAGAAACGCCTGACGACGAGTTCGTAGACCTGCCACTCGTCCTCTGTGAGTTCGTCGCGCTCGGCGAGCGAAGTCGGATATATGGGCGGGTGGTCCGTCGTCTCCTTGTCGCCGCTCGTCGGCGCGCGTCCGAGTTCGAGAAGTTCCGACGCGTCCTCCGCGAACTCGTCGTGGTTTTCGAGTATACCGAGAACGCCGTGCACCTCGATGTCTTCGGGGTAGACGGTGTTGTCGGTGCGCGGATACGAGATGAATCCCGCCGTGTAAAGGTCCTCTGCGAGCGACATGGCGCGCGACGCGCTGAACCCCAACGAACCCGCGGCGCGTATGAACTGTGTCGTGTCGAAAGGTTTCGGCGGGTAGTCGTTGCGTTTGCGGGTGTTTACCTCGACGGCTTCTGCAGTCGCCGCGTCGGATGCGCGCTCGTACACCGCCTGCGCCGTCTCCTCGTCCCAGACGCGCTCCTGCTCCTTGCCGTCGTCCTTGTAGAAATGTCGCGCTTCGAAGACATCGCCATCGCGCAAGTCCACATCTATCTCCCAGTACGGGTCGGGTTCGAACTCCTCGATTTCCTTCTCGCGGTCCACCAGAATCTTGAGAGTCGGCGACTGAACGCGCCCGACCGAGAGATAAGAGTCGCCGAGTCGGTTCGACGCGAGCGATAGGTAACGTGTCAGAGCCGCGCCCCAGATGAGGTCGATTATCTGGCGCGCCTCACCCGCCGCGGCGAGGTCGAAGTCGAGTTCGTCGCGGTCCTCAAAGGCTCCGCGCACCTCGCCGGGCGTGAGCGACGAGAAACGCACGCGGTCGATAGGAACGTCGGCTGTTTCCTTGATTATTTCGTACGCCTCCTTGCCGATAAGCTCCCCTTCGGAGTCGTAGTCGGTGGCTATGACGGCGCGGTCCGCCTTCCGTGCGAGACGTTCGACCGCTGAAACGATATCCTTCTTGCTCGGGTTCTTCTCTATCTCCGCCTCGACGAGTTCGGAGGGTTTGACGGCGTGCCAGTCGTTGTACTCATCGGTGAAGTCGACCTCGACGACGTGTCCCGCCAGACCGACGCAGACGCGCTCGCCTGTAGCGTCGTGCCACTCGTACGTGTTGACCCCCCCGACACGGTTCGTCGAGAAGTCGCCGCCGCTGAGTATCTCTGCTATGCGTTCCGCGGCGTTGTTCTTCTCGGCGATTATGAGTTCCACGGACGTAGTATCTATCTCGCGTATAAAAATCAGTCGGAAGTCAGCGACCTGTCAGTCGGTATGACGCCTCTGCTCTTTCTTGCTTATCTCCATCAGGAGTTCGAAGACCTCACGCACGTCGTCAGGGTCCACGTCGAGTGCCTCTGCGCGCTCCGCGACGCGTTCGAGGACCTTCTCCTCGCGGGCGGGGTCGTGTATCTCCATACCGCGTTCCTTCTTGACCTCGGCGATGCTCTCGACGACGTAGGTACGTCTTGCGATGCTCTCGACGATGTCGGCGTCTACATCCTCTATTTCCTCGCGGAGTTCTTCGAGACTCATATAGCTCCCTCGTTGTCCGTCTTTAGCTCCAGAACCTTGCCTTCGAGACCCTTCCATTCTTTGGCGACCTCCGAGACCTGCTGACTGTTTCCTATCGCCGCAAACGAGGGTCCCGTGCCACTTAAACCCGCGCCTTCAGCGTGCGCGAGAGCATCGACGGCGGGCGAGGCGTCACGTCGGAGCGCGGCGCAGTATGCGAAACCGTTCGTCGTCATCGCGTCTGCGTAGTCGCCGTCCCGCGCCATATCGAATGCGCGTTCGACGACAGGCGCGACCAGTTTCGACCGTTCCACGTCGGTAGACGCGCTCTCTGCGCGCTCGTCGGGGACGTAGACGGCGACGTGTGCGTCGTACTCCTCGCGCCTCAGGAGTTCGTCTTTCGAGTTGTCCGTCAGGACGACGCCGCCTAGCATGCTCGCTGTCGCGTCGTCGAGCGCGCCTGTGATAGTTACGCCCGCTTCACGCGCCGACTCGACGCCGACTAACGTCGCTTCCAAGGGTTCGAGAGCGTCCTCTGCGTCGAGCGCGTCTAAGGTGGCGAGCACAGATGCGTTCGCCGCCGCTGACGAAGACTTGAGTCCGCTTTCGGGAGGTATCTCGGTTTCTGTCTCGACTCTTCCGCCCGCTTCGACGCCGATGCTGTCGAGCGTGTTTTCGACACAGGTCTCGATGAGCGTCGTGTCTACGTCTACGTCGGTGCTTCCTTCTACGCCCGACTCGCCCTCTTCGAGTTCGACCGTCGCGCGGGTTCGAAGGTCGATTGCGAACGCGCTCCCTTTGAGCGTCGCTATCGCGTTTATTACCGTCGCCGCACCGGGTGCGGTGGCGGTTCCTTTCACGTTCCGCCCCCCGAGTCGAACGGAAGCGCGCGCTCCTTGACGCGTTCGTCGCGCACGGTCGGTTCGTCGCTCTTGTCGGCGTAACCGAGCGCGATACGTCCGAACCTCTGCGACACGGCGACGCTCGTTATTTCGCCGACAGCGCGTCCGTCGTCGAGTATAGCATCACCTTCGCTCGCCTCGTCACCTAGTTCGAATCCGCGAAGTACGCGTGACGGTCCACCGCCGCGCTGTTGGATACGCGCGACGACCTCCTGTCCGACGTAGCACTTGTCCTCGCTGAAGACTTCGAGTCCCGCGCCGACGGGAACGCGTCCTTCGAGTTCGTTCTCGAAAGAAGGCACGCCAGCCTCGACACGGAGGGCGTCGGCGTGTTCGTCGAAACGCGTCCCCGGAACGTCGTCGGGTTCGCTGTGCAGGAGAACGTCGTAGCCGCCCGCGGGCGTCCTGCGCGCCTCGTAAGACGGCGCGTCGATATCTCCGACCACGGTTTCGGCATTAGGTCCCTGTACCGTCACGACTGTCGTGTCGGTGAGTTCGACCGTCACGTCCTCGACGAAGATACCTTCGCGCCATTTGCTCGCGGTCTCCTCGGGACGGCGGGATACGACCAAGAAGCCGTCGCCTTCGTCCTGCGGCAGTATACGCAGTGAGTCCTCCGTCTTACCGTCCGGGTCAAGGAGAAGCGCGCGTGTCGTCTCGTCGGCACGCACGTCGTTCGTGACCGTCCTGTCGAGGTAGTCGTGTGCGTCTTCGCCCGTAACCCGCACGACTCCGGCGTCTAACCGTGCCCACGCGACTGCTTCAAGTGCGTCCTCGTAGCTCACTTTATGTGGATATGCAGGTCGTGGTGTCTCCGACGCCTTCCAGACCATGTATCTTGCCGGCGACTATCTTGAGAAGTTCGTCCACCTCATCGACTTCAAGCTTCGAGATAACGTCGTAGTCCCCCGTGACGGCGGTGACTTCGACGACCTCTTCGAAGTTCTCCATCTCGTCTACGATACCCTGTATCGAGCCGGTTTCGCATGTCATCAGGACGTACGCTTGTACCATACGTCCACTTGGACCCGTCCTTCCTTATACCTAGTTATTTGGACGGTCTTCCCTCGTCGGCGTGCACGCAGTAACTTCCTCGTCAGTCACGCGCCCGTAGCCGCTTCCGCCGCCTCGCACACCGTTTCGTACTCACCGTCGGAATAAGCAATAAAACGCACGTCGTGGAGGTTTGTAGGTTCGTAAGCGTCTATCTCCTCTGCTATGAGACGCGCGCCTTCGCGCAGGTCGAAGCCCGCGACGCCGCATCCGAGAGCGGGTATTACGAGCGACTCGCACCCGCGGTCGTCGGCTGTCTCAAGCGCGTTGCGTGTCGCGTCGCGTATCGACTTCTCTGTCGCGCGCCCGTCTCCGTAGTGGGGCATAGCCGCGGCGTGCACCACTATGTCGGCGTCTAAGTCGTAAGCGTCCGTGACAGCGACGCCGCCCAAATCGACGGGACCTTTCGACATCGCTTCCTCGTTTATCCCTCTGCCCGCGCCGCGTCTCAGCGCGCCCGCGACGCCGCTACCCATCCTGAGAGACGTGCCCGCGGCGTTTACGAGTGCGTCGGCTTTCTGTTGGGCTATATCTCCCTGTACAACCGTGAACTTCATACCGTAGGTTACTGTTTCGCGTCCGAAATATCTTCGCCCGTCCGCGACCGCAGACTCGAAAAAGGTTATCTGCTTGGGACGATACCTCTTAACAAGGAATCCTCAGAGTGAGATATGGTATACGAGTTCAAGCTACCCGACGTGGGTGACGGGACGGACGAAGCCGAACTGCTGAAATGGATGGTGAGCGAAGGTGACGGCGTCTTAGAAGACGACCCGGTAGCCGAGGTCGAAACTGAGAGAGCCATAATCGAAATCCCCTCGCCGGTCAGCGGTAAGGTGCTGGAGCTGAACGCCGGCGAAGGCGAGACAGTCTCGGTAGGTACGTCTATCGCCGTCTTCGACACCGAGGAGGACGGCGAGGAAAACCGCGAAGAGGGCGGCGTCGAGATACTCGACGACGACGGCAACACAGCGGTGGACGTGGACACAGGAACCGCTCCCGAGTACCCGGAAGAAGACGAAGATGAAGAACAGTTCGCATCCCCCTCGACGAGGCTCTTAGCGCATGAGGTCGGCGTCGATATCGAGAAGGTGGAAGGAAGCGGTGCTGACGGACGTATCGTGGCGCAGGACGTTCTCCGTGCCGCGAAGGAGAGACAGGAGGAACGCGAGGCGGAGAACGGACGCGGCTCCGAACTGACGACCAAAGAAGACGACGACAACGGCTTCGGTTTCGAGGACGCACCCACAACTGGAGAGGACGAGGGGATGTCGGAAGACGACGTGAGCCACGACTTCGCTCAGGACGAAACGCCCGCCGTGGACCCCGAAACCGCCGAGGACACGACGATGTTCGCCGAAGAGCCTTCCGACATAGAAAAGGGTATCGAGTTCGGGGACGAGCCAGAGACTTCCGAAACACCGGAGGCGGACTTCGAGTACGACGACAAGGAGGAGTCGGTCGATGTCCCGACAGAAGAAACGACGACGGAGGACGACGGTATCTTCGCCAAGGAGACCGACGAGTCCACGAAAGAAGGAGAGTCTGTCGAACACGGGTTCGAAACAACCGACGAGGACACCGAAGACGCCGAAGACGAACCGGACTACGGAGACACGCACACAGAGCCGGAAACGGTCGAGGAGGCAGAGACGACCTTCACCGAAACTGCGGGAATCACATACACGGGACAGAGAAAGAGGGTGGGCGAAGCCCTCCAAAGGACAGCCGACGCGCCTTTGGCGACGGTCCAAGACACAGCGGACGCCGAGAGACTCGTAGAGGTGCGCGAGAGACTGCGCGGCGAGGTCTCGACACGTCTCACGTACACGTCTTTTCTCGTCAAGGCTTGCGGCGTAGCCCTCCAAGACCACCGTGTCCTCGACAGCGAACTCGACGAAGACGCGGGCAAAATCAGGCTCCGTGACGGGGTGGACATCCGTGTTGCGACGGAGACGGACGACGGTGTCCGGTTCCCGGTGGTCGAGAAGGTCGATGAGAAAGGAGTCGCGGAGATAGCCGGTGAGATAGACGCACTCGTCGAGACTGCGCGTGACGACGACTTGGAGAAAGACGACGGTGAACAAGGCGGATTCACGGTCTACAACGTCGGTGCGGTAGGCGGTGAGGGAACCACCGTGCTACCGTATCCACCCGGAACCACAGCCTTAGGCGTCGGTGAGATACGTGAGCGTCCGTACGTCGTCGATGGTAACGTCGTCGCACGCCACACGGTAACGCTGTCACTCACCTTCGACAGCCGTGTCGCAGACACAGCGGTGGCGGCGCGTTTCACGAACGACCTGAAAAGATACCTGAACGACCCTATGGAGATGCTTCTCTGAGAGAGGTTGACCTAATCCATCGTTCCTAGCAGGGGGGGAGTAAAAAACTGGCTGGGGAGTGGCTGTCCGTCGCTTGGGTGGGTGCGACGGTAAGAGACACGCAGGTGGGGACTGTCCTGCGCGTCCTGCATTTCACCATGGAACGGGGTTACACATAAAAGTTTCTCCGAGTCTATCATCTATGATAAGAACGTATGTGACGTAGTCCTTGTGCGCTCGTACCTCGTAAGCTCGCGCGACTGACCTGCTGATACAAAAAAGCCTGCGCTAAACCCATCGGGTTTATCACTACGGAACACATAGAACTGTCCACGCGGATGGTATTCGAGAGAGTAAGGAACTTAGTAGGAGGCGGCTCCGACAAGGAGACTAACAGCGGCGGCGGAGAGAGCGTCGTTATGCCCACGGATTCGAAGATTATAAGAAAGACGGCGAAGGAAGTCGACCTCTCGAAAGGTGAGGTCAAGGATGTCGTCGAGCGGTTTCAGGAGGTTGGAGCTATGGCGTATCCTGTCATAGATGAGAGAGCAGTACGCGGCGACGACGACAAATCCGGAAAGCCGAACGACGACGAAGGACCTTCGTTTCTCTACGTCATTCACGAGGACGACGACGTTCTTGTAATCGGTGGTGCCAAGAACATCATCCTCACTTTCGCGGGAAGGCTCAACCTTACCAACACAGAGACACGCGCCGTCACGACGGCTAACAGGCTCGCGGGCAACCTGAACGGATTCTCCGAACATATCGTTATGGACGACATCTTTATCGTGCCGAAGGATGGACGGTCCGGTGTTAGCAAGGAATCGCTCGGAGGGCTGACGGAGACGAAAACGGACGACGACACATCGGAAGAGAAGGAGGACAGGATACAGGAGGTCGAGGAGAACGGGTTCACGCTCAGGGTCTCGGACCTTTTCGAGGAGGAGCCGGACCTCGACGACAAGATGCATTTCAGCGTAACGTACGGCTGTGACAACGGAAAAATAACCCTGGTACTCGACCCGAAAGCGTCGAGTGACGAGCCACACCACGCGGTCATACATCCGGACGGCGAGATGTTCATACCGCACGAGATAGCAGTTGGTCTCGGGGTGAAGCACCGAGAGGTGGAGTGGGAGAACGAGGACGGTAAGGTAGTCGGCAGGATGGGGAACGGCAGAGCACAGGAGGAGTTTGAGACTGACGATGTCGTACGTACTACGCTCGCAAAAGACAACGTCGATGACGAGGTACAGGCACATCTCTCGGGGAGCCACACGAGCAGTCTCGGGATAGACGTGGGTGACGAGGTTGCGCTCTACGTCGAACCCGGCGACGACGACTTCTCTCTCGTTCTGTCCCCGGATGTCTCGAACACGCCTTCGGACAGGACGGTGGAGATAAAGAACATAGGAACAGGCACGGAGATGCTCTGTATCCCGCTCCCCGAGGAGATAGCCGAGATACTTGACGTAAACGACAACGAGGAGAGACAGATAAAGTGGGGAGCAAGCGAGGACAGGCTAGTCGGTACCGTCGTCCGCTAGAAGCTCAGATGCTCTCTGCAGACGTGTTTCGGCTTTCCGTCCTTGTACTCTATCACGCCTATCTTCCCGACGCTACCCCCGCGGTGTGACTCCGTCTCCTCGGGTTCTAAGTATATCTCGTCGCCGCATACGTCGCATACGACTTTCTTTGCCATGTCCGATGTACGCTGTACGCACGGATAACGTCTTCCGTGAGGTTGTGCTTCCTGCGGAACGCGGACGTAGCCACAGTCGTCCCGCGATGGTCACGGACGGTACGGAACCGCCTTCCAACAACCCTTAACCCCGCTCCGGTCGTACTTCGTCTGTGACCGGGACCGAGTTCGGAGACATAGACGAAGGCACAGCCGACCTGCACACCCACACGACGGCGTCCGACGGCACATCGACGGTCGCCGAGCGCGTCGAGCAGGCGCGCGCACGAGGTCTAGAAGCCGTCGCTGTCACCGACCACGACCGTATCTCCGACGAACTCGAAGTACGTTCCAGAACCATCGGTGGCGTCGAACTCATTACTGGCGTCGAAGTTAAGGCGGAGGCGCGTGGCACGAAGGTCGAGATTCTCGGTTATTACGTCGAACCTTCAGCCGAAGAACTGAACGAACTTCTAGGACGCGTGCGGAAGTACCGCAAGGAACGCAACAGGGAGATGACCGACAGGTTCGTCACAGTCACGGGTATCGAAACATCTTACGAAGAGATGTGCGAACGCGCCGATGGAAGCTTAGGTCGTCCGCATTTCGCGCGTCTTCTCGTCGAGGAGGGCTTCGTCGAAACCGTCTCGGAGGCTTTCGACGAGTACCTCGGCGAGGACGGCGACGTGTACGTGCCGAGCGAGAAGGTCGGTTACGAAGCCGTCATCGACGCCGTACACGACGCGGGCGGCGTAGCGTCTCTCGCGCATCCCGGACGGATAGACGCCGAGACGGACGAGATACGCGCGATGGTCGCTGAGATGGTCGAAGCCGGACTCGACGGTATCGAAGTCTGGTACCCTTACGGCGAAATCGCTGTGGGACGCGGTTCGGACGTGGGCGTCGAGGAGGCGCGCGAACTCGCCGAAGAACACGACCTTCTCCGTACGGGCGGTTCGGACTGCCACGGCGAAGGCTCGGAGAAGTTCCGTATCGGCGACGTACGCGTCCCCGCGGAAGACCTGAGACGGCTGAGGGCGGAGTCTTCCGTACGCGTCGAGGGTTCTTAGTCGTCGAGAGCGACGAGTTCTTCGACACCCGGCATCTCTTTTGCGGCGTCCTTGACCTGCTCCATCCTCTCTATATGCTTCTCGGCGGCGTACATCTCAAGTTCTTCGGAGGGCACACCACGGTCCTCCTGATACTCCTCGTCGTTCACGATACCCTGAACGAGAGGGACGAGTTCGGCGACCGTCTCGTCGATTACAGTCGGGTCCACGTTTTCGTCCTGAATCAGTTCCTTCAGCTTCGACATACCGAATCCGACGTGTCTGCCTTCGTCGGCGCGCGTATGGTTAAGACCCTCGACCAGACCGGGGAGGTGCGGGAGTTCGGGGAACTCGTCCTCGCTGTACGCCCTACCCATGCCGTAGTAGCCCGTCTGCGCCGCGATACCCTCAATGGTGAGATGGTAGTGGCTGAATGCGCGTGCTCGGTTCTCGGGCGTGTCGTCTTCGAGGAGGCGGTATGTCGCACGTTCGTTGCGCTCGAAGAGTTCGTCGTAGTCGTCGTTGAACCATCTGTCTTCGAGAGGTGACGACCTCCCCAGCCCTCTCGCCTCCTCAACGGGGTTGATGACGTTTCGCCAGTACCTGTCGAAGAAGTCTGTGTGTTTCGCCTCCTCGTATATCTGCGTCGTGACGTACATCTGGTCCTCTATGTCTTCGAGTACGACCGTGAACGGCGCGAGGTCTTCTGTCACGGCTTCCTCACCCGCACCGAAACGCGCGATACCTACCCTCATACCTTCGAAGACCTCGTCGTCGAGGTCGGCGTCGAGGAGATTCGCTCTGTCCTTCTCTATCCCTATCCCGTACGGGTCCCAGTGTCGCTCTACCGCGTTTCTGTAGTACCTGTACGAACGTTCGTCGAGGTCTAACTGCGGTTCGACATCCATGTACATAGATCCGGTCCGCTCTATCTTCAAACAGAAGCCCAAATATCGTGGGCTTTTATACCGACTCCCGGAATTTGTCAGAAGTAAGATACCAACAGAACCCGAACCACCTAACCTTCGACGATGCTCCGCAGTAGCTTACTCTGTGCCGCAGAGAGATGTTCTGTGAAGGTCGATGTTGCGACGCCGAGTGCGTCCGCAACCTCGCCCGCGTTCGCGCCCTTCGGATGTTCGAAGTAGCCCATCTCGTGCGCCTTCCTGAGTGCTTCCTCCTGCTTCCCGGTGAGTTCGCTCCGGTCAACGAGAACGAGACTTCTGTCTTCGGACTCCTTCGACCGTATCAAACGTCTTACCCCGACATCGATATACCGTTCCCTCAGTTTTCCTATCACCTGCTTCAGCGTCTCTGTGTCGGGAACATGGAAAACAAGAAAGAGGTCGCCGTCGTGCGTGTAGGTGTCCACGACAGGGAACCCGAACCCCTCGACACGCTCGCACGCACAGCCGCGTCCTTGTTCGCGGCTGAACCTGTAGAAGCCCTTCGAACCGTAGGAGAAAGACTTCTTCATCCCGTCTTCGTCTCCGAACTCCGCGTTTTCGAAGCCGGGTTCCGCGTCGCATCCCGAATCGAGCAGAACCTCCTCGGTCACGAGCGACGAACCCGTCGGTGTCGTCTTCGAAACCGAACGGCTCCGCACGTCGTTCTTCCCGGATATCTCGGCTACGGGACAGTCCGATGGCGAGCCTATCCGTATCTCGGCACGTATTCCTGACGGGCTTTCGTCTACCATCCTCTGTCTCTTACGTACGCGACACGAATGAAGCTATCCCTGTGTTCGACAGCCACGAACAGAAACTAATAACGGCTAGCCTGTTGTATACAGTACCCAGATGGACGCCGATTCTGAGAAGAAGAAGGTCAAGAGAACGGCAGTCGAGGGTGTCTTCCGCCTGGAGTTCGAGGTCCCTTGGCCTCCGTACCACGTTGCGGCGTACCTTATCGAGGGCGACGAGCCGGTTCTTATCGACGCGGGTGGTCCGAGCGACGACGGCGAGGATGTTCTTTCCGAAAGGCTCGGTTGCGTCGGCTACGAACCCGACGACGTATCCGACGTAATCGTGACGCATCCACACAGCGACCATATCGGAAAGGTGCCCGAACTGCGCGACGCCGGTGCCGAGGTTCACGCGCCGCGCGCCGCGCTTGAACAGGTGCGGCGTACAGAAGACGAACTCGAAGAGGGCGTAAGGACGGTCGGGCGTCAGGTCGGCTACGAAGGCGAACGTCTCAACTCCGCCGTCGAGAAAGCCGTCTCGTCTCTCGAAAGGAACAGACGCCTCCTTGAACCCGACGCAGAAGGAACGCACGAACTCGCGTACGATGAGTTCGTCGTCGGCGGACGGTCGTTCGACGCGTACAGGACGCCGGGACACCAGATACACCACGCGAGCTTCGTGACCGAAATCGGCGGCGAGAAGGTTATCTTTTCGGGAGATGCCGTAATCGAAACGTTCCGTCCCGCCGCACTCCACACGGGAATCGACTACGGCGCCTTCGAAGCCGTGGACGCTTTCTACGACGCTATGGAGACGTTCGACGGACTCGACGTGGACCACGTACTCCCGGGACACGGACCCGTCTTCACAGAGTTAGGGAGTGCTGTCGATTCGACGCGCGACTCGCTCAACGAACTACTGGGCGAAACCGTCTCGGCGGTCGATACGGTGGAACCCGCGTCGCCCGTCGAGGTCACGGAGGAACGTTGCGGCGAGATAAAGTACCCCGGTCAGTTGCTCGATGTAATCGGCGCGCTCGGGACGCTCGAAGGAAGCGGTGAGGTGGAGTACGAAGTCGAAGAAGGCGTCCGTAAGTACACGGCTGTCTGAGGCTACCCTACCCGTTCTCGTATCTCTCCTCCAGCTTGAACTTGCGTACCTTGCCGCTCGTCGTCCGCGGGAGTTCTTCGACGAAAAACACCTCACGCGGATGCTTGTACTCGGCGATGTTTTCGAGACAGTACTCCTTTAGTTCTTCCGCTGTTACGTCTTCACCGGCTTCGACACCGGGTGCTGTGACGACGTACGCGACAGGAACTTCGTTCCTGCGTTCGTCCTCGATGCCAACGACAGCGGTCTCAGCGACTGCGTCGTGTTCCGCAAGGAGTTGCTCAACCTCGCTCGGGTAGATGTTGTATCCGGCGGAGACGATGACGTGTTTCTTTCTATCGACTATCTCGTAGTAGTTCTTCGTGTCCCTGCGTGCGACGTCGCCCGTACGGAAGTAGCCGTCGTCGGTGAACGCCTCTTCGGTCGCTTCGGGCATGCCGTGATAACCGTCCATGACCGAAGGTCCGCGCAGGAGGAGTTCGCCTTCTTCGCCGAGGGGTACCTCGTCTCCGCCCTCGTCCACGATTTTTGCGTCCACCATCCTGAGAGGCTGTCCGACCGTACCGTGTTTCAGACCGTACGTCGAACCGGACTGGCTGTGTGTCGCACCCGCCGTCTCCGTAAGACCGTACCCCTCGGTCATGTCGATGCCTGCGGTCTCCTCAAACTCGCGCTGTACCGCTTCGGACATCTTCGCACCGCCCTCCGCCGCCATCTCCAGACTCGTCAGGTCGCGCTCGCCGAACTCGTCGCTGTTGACGATATCGACGTACATCGCAGTTACGCCGACGAAATGCGTGATTCCTTCGTCCTCGATTAGGCTCATAGCCTCGTCACCGTCCCACTGTACCGCGCTTCTGAGGTAGAGCGAACCTCCACGGACGAGCGGCTGGCACGCCGTGTGCGTGAATCCGGTTATATGATACAACGGAAGCCAGATGAGGCTACGCATCTCCTCCGCCTCCATCGAATGAGGCGGCGCGAGTGCCGAGAACATCTGCGCCCTGAAGTTCCCGTGAGTCAGACGCACGCCCTTCGGCTTGCCCGTCGTTCCCGAAGTGTACGGAAGGAGAGCGAGGTCGTCGTCCCCGCGTTCGACGAACGTCGGTTCACCGCGTACACCGTCGAAGGCGTGGTCGTCTCCGTCACTCCCGTCCACCGTAATAACGACAGGCTCCATCCCCGTCTCTTCGCACGCCTGCGAAACGACGGGACGCAGAGCAGGATGCGTGACGACGGCGACAGCGTCGGAGTCCTCCATCTGGTACGAGAGTTCGCGTCTCTTGTACTGCGGGTTGACGGGCGAGACGATGACGCCCGCTTTGAGCGCGCCGATAGACGCGACGAGGTACTCGGGACGGTTAGGCATATAGAGCAGTACCGTGTCGCCCGGTTCGACGCCTAGTTCGTGTAGCCCACCCGCGAACTCCGCTGTTCTGTCGCTGAGTTCTGCGTGTGTCGTTCTCTCGCCGTGGTGTTCGACAGCGAGAGCGTCGGCGTGTTGTTCCGCCGTCTCGTCGAAGAGTCGCGCGACGTTGCCTTCTCTCGCCGACGCGCTTACGTCGTCTAGTTCCATGCTCTCCGAAGCGGGCGTGCGTTATTAAAACCGCGGGACAAGTTATATGTACGTGGGTTGCGTCCTTTCGGAGTATGCCGGTCGGCAGGTTCAGGAAGAATCCTCGGGAGCTCGACGATGTCGAACAGCGGGTTTTCGCTGCGCAGTACCCTGAAGGAAGTCTTCTGTTCGGGATAGGTTTGGGGCTTCTGTTGCCGATGGTCGCAGTAGCCGTGACCGAACTTCCCGCGACGGTCGGTACGCTCGGAACCGGATTCGGTCCTATACTCGGTGGTGTCGCAGGATACCTTCTCGGTCATGTCTACAAACAAACGCGTCTCGAAAGGCTCCGGAGTAGAAGCGGAGACGCAGAAACAGACAGAACGACGAAAGAAGACTGATGCGGAACCCGAAAAGCGTGACCGTGACGGCTTCGTGGGGGGTGGACACGAATCTCAGACAGTGACGCCGCCGGAGGTGACGGCTCCGTCCTCACAGAACGCGTCGGTATCGTCGGCGTAGTCGCTCTCGTCGTGGGAAACGCCGTCAGCATCCCTATATTCGTCATCCCCGGACCTCTCGCGGGTAGCGTAGGTCCCGGTGTCATAATCGCCGTCGTCGTCGCCGCTGTCCCCGCCTTCCTCGTAGTTCTGTACAACGCGCAACTAGGTTCGGCGATGCCCGTCGCGGGTGGGCTGTACGTCTACATCTCGCGTCTTATCGCGCCTTTCTGGGGCTTTCTCGTTCCTTTCTCGCTACCTATCGTGACATGGGCGGCACTCCTTTTCGCCGCCATCGGCTTCGCGGAGTACGTCCGTTTCTTCGTCGACCTCCCTGCGGACGTGCTTATATACGGGTTTCTCGTCTTCGTCGTCCTGATAAACCTTCTCGGGATAAAGACTGTCGCACGCGCACAGATACTCTTCGTCGTGCTCCTTTTCGCCGCGCTCGGTCTTTTCGCCGTCCCCGGTATTTTCGCTGTCGAACCGTCGAACTACACGCCCGTCCTCCCCAACGGACTCGGTCCGCTCGGCGTCGCAGTTGTCGCTCTCTACTACCCGTACCTCGGCTTCAGCATGCTGACGGAGCTGGGCGAGGAGATAGAGAACCCCGGGAAGACGATACCTCTCGCGCTGATTTCGGGCGTCGTTATCGTGGCACTCGTCTACCTCCTCTTCGTCTTCGTGCTCGTCGGCGTGATGCCGTGGCGACAGCTCGGAGAGACGGAAGCCGTGGTTGCTGTCGCTTCGCAGGAGTTCCTGCCGTGGTGGGGTACCGTCTTCGTCGCCATGGGTGCGTTCTTCGCAGTTCTGACGACCGTAAACACGACACTCCTCGTATCGTCACGGACGGTTATGAGGGCGGCACGCGACGGCATACTGCCGGGCAGTCTCTCGAAGATACATCCACGGTTCGGCACGCCGTACGTCTCGATACTCCTTCTCGGCGTCCCGCCGCTCCTTCTCGCCGTCTTCATACAGGAGGAGGTCGTCGAACTCTCGGTCTTCATCGCTCTTGCGACGCTCACGGCGATGTTCTTCAGTGCAATCGCACTGTGGAACCTTCCCGTCGAGTTCCCCGAACACTACGAAAACGCGACGCTCAGGCTTAGACGGTACCGTGGTCTCCTGTTCGCCGTCGTCGGCGGGATGTTCGTCTCTGCGTCGCTATGGGTAGTTACGCTGACACAGCTACCGTCAGCAGGTCTTCTGCTCGTGGTATGGTTCATACTCGGCTATGTCTACTACCGGTACAAGATACGTAAGGAAGGCGACGATGTCGGCGAGCTTTACATGCGGATGGTGACTCTGGACAGCCACGAGGAGGCTTTCGCAGAGGAGCAGAGTTACGAGGAGGTAGGAGAGCAGTAAGTTGTCGTCAGACGTTTTTCTGAGCAAGCGCGAACGACCAGTCGTCGAACTCCAGAACGTCCAAGCCGTCTTCGCGTGCTAACTCGACGGCGTTCGACGTACCCGTCGCGTTGTCGATGCCTAAGAAGCCGCCGTCCGCGAGAAGCGGACGTACGTTCTCGTAGTCCTCACCGTGCTGTTGCGGCGGTGTAGAGACAAAGATAAGGTCGAACTCGCCTTCGAGCGTCGGCACGTAGTCGCGCGAGTCGGCGACTACGACATCCGCGTAGTCGGCGACATCTGCTTCTTCTAAGTGTTTACGCGCGCCTCTCGCGCTCGACTCCTCGATTTCGACGGCGATGAGTTCGCCGCTTCCGTTGTCGGCGAGTCCCTGAGCGATGTAGAGGCTGGTCGTTCCTTCGTAAGCACCGAGTTCGAGGCACCGTTCCGCACCCGTCGCACGAACGACGGTGTAGACAAGGGCGTCAACGGGACGCGGTGTGACGTTCCCCGGACTCCTTTCTGCGATACGGCGTACTATCTTCTTGAGATTCTCGTTCTCCTCTGCGAAGTACATATGCTTACTGCGTGTCGCCCGCTTAAGGAACTGACGGAGGGCAAGCGTCACGCATCTTCAGTCGATGCTCGATGCGACACGACGCGCGTGTCTTATCCTTCCGGGGATACCGGGACGTTCGACGAAGTTCGTGCAGAGATGGACGCCCTCCGGAAGGTCGATACCGTCGGTCGCCGTCCACGAAACGTCGTAGGCGGGCATACCCGGCACCCACCTGTGGACGTGTATCGGTTCGGCGGACGCGCCGGTGAGACGCTCGAAGTCCTCCGAGGCGACATTTCCGAGTGTCTCGTCAGTCGCCTCGTCCATTCCGGAATAGCTTCCCGGGTCGATGTAGCACGTGAACAGTCTGTCACGGTCGAGAAAGCTCGCGTTCCACGTCGTGCCGCTTATACGGATATCGTCGCTACCGCCGCCGTCGCGCGGCACGAGCGTGCCCATACCCTCACCGTCGAATCCCGAGTCGAGATGTACGACAGCGATGGGGTTGTAACGCAGACGCCTCATCGCCTCCGACGAATCGGGGTCGATATCCTCGATAAGTTCTGCTGTCGTTCCCGCAGGCGTGGTAAGCACGACTTCGTCCACCTCAGCCGTTCCGTTGGAGGTGACGACACCGTATCCGTCTTCAACGCGCTCTACAGAGACGACAGGCGTGTTGAGACGCACGGAGTCGGCGTGTCTTTCGTAGAGCGCGTCGGGCACACGTCCGAGTCCTTCTTCGAGGGTGCAGACCGGCGGTGTGTCGCGTCCCTTGAGAAGCTTCAGGGCGACCCAGAGAAGTACGCTCCTGCCAACACCCGCGTTTTCGAGCGCGCGCCCCAGCGTGTACTCGTAAAGCATCTCGTCGGTGTCCGTGCCGTAAAGACCGCTGTACAGAGGACCTAGGAAGCGTCGTGCCGCCTCCGCGCCGAACTTGCGCGTCAGGTACTCGTCCACCGTCTCGCCCTCCTTCGCGCCGCGCGTCAGGGGTTCTGCGAGTATACGCGCCTTACCTCGCCACGAAAGCAGGTCGGTCGTGAAAGCTTCGCGCACCGAGAGCGGAACAACCTTGAGTTTCCCGTCGTGGTAGACGTACAGCGGTTTGTCGTCGTCGCCGAAAACGACTTCTTCGCGCAGTTCGAATTCGTCGAGGAGAGAAGAGACGGTCGGCGTGAGACGCAGACGCTGTGGACCGAGTTCTAAGACACGTCCGCCGACCTTCATGCTCCTCATCACGCCGCCGGGTTCCGGGCGCGTTTCGAAACAGACGGCTTCGTGTCCGTCTTTGCGGAGTTCGTGTACGAGCGTAAGACCAGAGATTCCCGCGCCGACGACGCCAACTCTACGTGTCATCTCTCAGACAGCCTCCTGCGTAAGGACGTGACCGCACCGAGTTTCCATCACCGAAAATCGCCTCCGGCGTCGGAAGGTCTTTTCTCTTTTTCTCTTGTCTACGTCTCCGAACCGAACCGCGACGCCTTCGTGCTACCGTCGGATACGACGACGTAGGTCAGAAGAAGACCTCCCGCGCCAGCAAGGAAGACGGTTCCAGCCCAGATATGTATAGTCCACGTTATTCCCCAGACAACTTCGACTACCGCGAGGTATCCGACGACAAAGGTCGCAGGAACCACAGTACCGAAAAGACGGAGCGGTAGGACGCTCTCCGAGCGCGAGAGGTAATATCCGTTGACGATGTCGCCGACCAAGCCCGCGGCTATAGCCGGAAGGGCGAGGAAGTAATGCCCGCTTATAGGCGCGCTGAGTAGCGCGGGTACCGCGAACGTGAAAGCGAGCGCGCCCATCGGCAGGTCGAAACGCGAGACGAGGACGAGCGCGCCGCCGACGAGAAGGGCGGGGAAGAAGAAGAGGCTGACTACTCCGAGCGCGTCACCTTGCCCGGTCCCTACGTTTGCCGTCGAGTCTATGACGGGGTTCACGTACAAGGTGAAAAGAGCGATTATCGTCAGTACGAGTGACATCGGAATTAGAACGGGGACGAATCCGAACCCCGAAGGTCTCTCCGAACGGCGTAGAGCCGAACGCAGAGGCGAACTGAAGAAGAGCACCGCACCGGTTGCGAGCATGAGATGCGTTGGACTCGTCAGACCCTCGATGCCCTCCTCGAAACCGAACGCGCTGTGCCAGAGGTAGTCGCCGAAGCCACCGAAGCCGAAGATAGCGACACCAGCGAGACCGAGTGCGTATCCCTGCGGTACGGCGGTCCTCCAAGAACCCGTCTTGCGCTTGTTCACGAAGACTGCCGTGCCTATGACACCCGCGATGCACAGGAAAGCCGTGTAGAAGAAGACGTGTTCGGGCGTGAAGAAGCCTTCCTCCTCGAAGCTGATTCCCGCGGCGTGCGAGCGGAAGTCGAGCGCGATTCCGAACATCATCAAAAGCGAAAGTGCCGCGACTAGCGCGTCGAGGTTCCATCCCCGCAGAGCGTTCGAAACCACTCCTGCTGAAGGATGTCCTTTTTCGGTTCCTGTTTCGGTCGCCATACGAAAGAGAAGTTTGTCAGTCTGTTTAAGCTTTCGCCCGTTAACCACGGAACGGGGTGTAAAGACATCGTTACATCTTTTTAACGTCAGGTTTGAGATGATACTATGCGCAAAAAAGACGTTTTCGGTGGTCGGTAGTGCCCGCGCTCCGTACGGACGGTCTGACCAAGAAGTACGGTAGTCTTACAGCCGTCGATTCGCTCGACATGACAGTCAAGGAGGGCGAGATATTCGGTTTCTTAGGTCCGAACGGCGCGGGGAAGACGACGACGATAGACGTTCTTCTGGGTTATACTTATCCAACGTCGGGCACGTCGGAGGTTCTCGGCAGACCTTCGGAGGACGAGTCGGCACGCGAACGTGTCGGTGTCATGCCCGAGGACTTCGGACTATACAGCCGTCTTACGGCGAAGGAGCATATCGATTTCGTCGCCGAGTCGAAGGATGTCAAGGCAGACACAGATGCCCTCCTCGAACGTGTCGGATTGGAGGATTCCAAGAAGAGACGCGTCGGCGGCTACTCGAAAGGCATGAAGAAACGTCTCCTGCTCGCAACCGCTCTCGTCGGCGAACCCGACCTTCTCGTCTTAGACGAACCGACCGGTGGGTTGGACCCGAACGGCGCGCGCAGGATACGTGAGATAGTGAAAGACGTGAACGAACGCGGCGCGACAGTCTTCTTTTCGTCGCACATACTCGGACAGGTCGAGGCGGTCTGCGACCGTGTTGGTATCATGCGCGAGGGAAGACTTGTCGCGGTCGATAGCATCGAAGGTCTTCGTGACGGTGTGGATTCGGTTTCGCGTCTAAAAGTGACTGTCGAAGGAACGCCCGACGTATCGGCGTTCGACGTGAGAAGCATGGACGGTGTCTCCGACGTTTCGGTCGAGAACGACACAGTCACCTTCTCGTGTCTCCGACCTAAAGCCAAGTTGGACGCGTTCGACGCCGTACGCGGGACGCACGAAGTACATGACTTCACGACGGAGGAGAGTTCGCTCGACGACCTGTTCGCCGCGTACGCAGGGGACGGAGAAACCGACGACACAGCAGGGGAAGCATGAGCGGAGGCTGGACGACCGTCGCGCGGAAGGAGTTCCGTGACGCGATGCGCGCACGTTCTCTCTGGGCAGTCACAGCCCTGATGGTACTCTCCGTGACAGGAGCCGTCTACGTAGTCGGCGTCGTCCTCTCGATAGGAGGACCCGAACTCGAATCATCAGGCACGATGGTTCTCCAAGGGGTGACTCAGCAGGGAAGCTTCTTCATAACCTCGCTCGTCTCGGTTCTCGGTCTTATGACAGCGTACGCCAGCATCGTGGGCGAAAGGTCGTCGGGAAGCCTGAAGCTACTCCTCGGTCTTCCTTACTCGCGCCGCGATGTCGTTCTCGGAAAGTTAGTCGGACGCGCCTTGGTACTCGCTACTGCAACGTTCGCGGCTTTCATCGTCGGATTCCTCGTCCTGCTTACTTACGACGAACTCGCGGTTCTCGACTACCTGTTTCTCGTCTTTCTGACGACCGCGCTCGGTGTCGTCTACGTCAGCGTCGGTGTCGCTCTCTCCGCAGGGGTACGGACACGTTCGCATGCCGCTGCGGCGGCTGTCGGCGTCTTCTTCTTCTTCAAGTTCCTCTGGGACACCTCTGTCGTGCCACGCGGAGTCGTCTACGCCGTAACACGTAACACAGACGCGGTTATCGACCCGCCCGGATGGTACGAGTTTCTCGTCGTCATCGGTCCGAACGAAGCCTACTCGAACATCGCAGTTGGATACTTAGAAGGCTTCGGACGCGTCGAGACGTTCTCCGCCGTCGTCTTAGTCGTCTGGGTCGTCGTGCCCGTCTTTATCGGCTGGCGTATCTTCGAGAAGAGCGACCTCTAAATCTCCTCGCTCGACTCCAGTTCGCCGTCTATCTTCTCCTCGACTTCCTCTTCTAGCTTGTAACGCTGAACCTTCCTCGTGCCGCTCCTTGGTAGTTCGTCCACGAAGAAGACCTTGCGCGGATGCGCATACGTCGGCATCCTTTCGAGCGCGAACTCGCGTATCTCGCGCTCCGTCGGGTCGGCGTCGTGCTCGGGAACGATGAACGCGACGGGTGCCTCGCCCTTGACCTCGTGGGGTGCTGGCACGACCGCGGCTTCGGCTACATCGGGGTGGCTGTACAGCTCGTTCTCGATTTCAGCGGGATAGACGTTCTCGCCGCCGACGAGCATCATGTCGTCGGCGCGGTCAACCATCCAGAGGTAGCGGTCCTCGTCGAAACGCGCTATGTCGTCTGTGTAGAACCAGCCATCGTCGTCGAAGACCTCGTCGGTCTTGTCGGGCATCTTGTAGTAGCCTTTGAATATCTGAGGTCCACGCACAGCGATTTCGCCCGTCGTCTGTTCCTCGTCGTCGAAGTCGATTTCGGACGTATCGACGGGACGTGTCGGGTTGAGGAACTCGGCGGAGACGCGCGTCTCACGTGTCTCGGGGTCCACGAGCTTTAGTTCGAGGTCGGGAAGCGGCTGTCCTATACATCCCGCGCCTTTCGAGACGCCGCGCGAAGACTGCGCGGTACCCGCAGGACTTGTCTCCGTCATACCCCATCCCTCGACGAGAGGCGTGTCGAAGACCTCCTCGATACGTTCGCGTGTATCCTCCGCAAGAGGCGCGGCACCCGAACTAAGACTGTCTATCGACGAAACGTCGTACTTGTCGGGGTTCTGTTCGTACTCGCTGACCATCTCGATGTAGATGGCGGGGACAGCGGCGAACGACGTTATCTCGTGTTCAGTGATTGCGTCGAGCAACTGACTCGCAACAGGGAACGTCTTCAGGATTATCTCGCCGCCTTGGTAGACTGCGGTCATCAGAACCGCACCGAGACCGAACATATGGAACAGCGGAAGGACGACGAGCAGAGACGTGTCCTCGGGGTCGGCACCGTTGATTTCGCTGAAGGACTGGGCGGTCGTCAGAGCGTTCTTGTGTGTCGTCATGACGCCCTTAGGGTCGCCCGTCGTTCCGCTCGTGTAGCACTGTATCGCCGTCTCGTCGTAGCCGCGTTCGACGCGGTCGAAGCCTTCGTCCCCTTCCTCGACCCATACGTCGAAGTCGGCGTGGTGTTCTTCGCTTCCGCCGGGGAGCGCGATAGTCTCGACGCCCGTATCCCCGTACAGGTCTTCGGCTGTCGTCGCGAAGACGGGCGACGCTATGAGGAGTTCGACCTCGCCGTCGTCGAGTATGTAGGTCAGATTTCCGGTGTCCATCCTGTGATTCAGCGGCACCGCGACGCCGCCCGCTTTGATAACACCGAAGAACGAGACGGGGAACTGTAACGAGTTCTCTATGTATATCGCTACGCGGTCGCCCGGCTCCACACCGTGTTCGACGAGCGAGTCGGCGAGGCTGTTCGACTGTTCTTCGAGTTCCCTGTACGTGAGTTCGTCGCCCTGATACTCAAAAGCAAGCTTGCCCTCGTACCTGTCGGCTGCCATCGCGGTAATGTCGCCTACGTGACGTAGTGGTTCTCCTCTGTGGTAGTCCATGTCTGATGTCCCTAACTCGGCGACGGCGTATCATAACTCTTGGGGCGGCGGAGGAATGTTCCGGAAAGCGTCCTTCGTATTTTTAAACCTAAAGAAACGAGCCAGCCGAGTAAGATAGAGTTAATAATGAGGATAACAACAACGTTACGTCATGGAAGCCGAAGACGTTCAGAACGTTACGGTTCTAGGAGCAGGAAGCATGGGTCACGGCATCGCGGAGGTCGCCGCGATGGCTGGCTATGACGTGGTTCTACGCGACATAGAGGAAGACATCGTACAGGACGGCTACGAGAACATCGAGTGGAGCCTCGAAAAGCTGTCGGACAAAGGTCTGATACAGGAGGACGCCGACGAGGTTCTCTCGCGCGTCACGCCGAAGGTAGACTTAGAAGAAGCCGTCGAGGACGCAGACTTCGTCGTAGAGGCGGCACCCGAAAATCTCGACATAAAACACGACATCTTCAGCGACGTTGAGGAGTACGCACCCGACCACACGATAATGGCGACCAACACGTCGTCGCTTCCTATCACGGACATCGCAGAGGCGGTTGACGAACCCGAACGTGTCGTCGGTACGCACTTCTTCAACCCGCCAGTCAAGATGGACTTAGTCGAGGTTATCTACGGCGAGGAGACGAGCGACGAGACGGCGGAGTGCGCCTACGAACTCATGGAGATGTGGGGCAAGACAGCGATATACGTACGCAAGGACGTACGCGGATTCGTCGTCAACACCGTCATGGGTCCGTTCATGGACGAACCCTCTTGGATGGTCGACGCGGGAGAGGCGACCATCAGACAGGCGGACGCGACGATGGTCTACGACAAGGGCTACCCGATGGGTCCTTTCGAACTGGGCGACATGACGGGCATCGACATCGGGTATCACGTCCGTAAGGAGGCAGGAAACCCCGTACCCGAGTTAGTCGAGGAGAAGGTTCAGAACGACGAACTCGGTAAGAAGACGGGCAAGGGCTACTACGACTACGAGAACGGAGGCGTCGATTACGAAGCAGACGACGCTGGCGACTTCGACACGCTACGCGTCGAGGCGCGGATGGTGAATCAGGCGGCGTACCTCGTCGGCGAGGACGTTGCGACGCCCGAGGCTATCGACACGGGCGTCGAGTTAGGCGGCGGTTTCCCCGAAGGTATCTGCCGCAGGGGCGACAAGATAGGTCTCGACAAGGTTCTCGACAAGCTTCAGACGCTCCACGAGGAGACTGGCGCGGAGAGGTACGAGCCTCATGAGTACCTCGTCGAACTCGTCGAGGAAGGACACACGGGCGAGGAAGCCGGACAGGGTTTCTACACATACGACTCCGACGAGGAGGACGACTACCACGACCTCAACTACGAAATCACCGAAGACGGCGTGCTCGAAATCGAACTCGACCGCCCGACACGCCTGAACTCGCTGTCGCAGAACCTGATGGAGGAGATACAGGACGTTATCGGAAAGGCTGAGTCGGACGACGTGAGATGCGTCACGTTCGAGGGCGCGGGCGACCGTGCGTTCTGCGCGGGCGCGGACGTAACGAGTTTCGCGGGACGCGACCCCATCGATGTCGTCGGCGGCGAACCTGTCTTCGAAACCATCTACCAGTGTAGCAAGCCCACGATAGCAAAGATAGACGGATACTGCCTCGGCGGCGGCTTCGAGGTCGCGCTCGCGTGCGACCTACGCATCGCAACCACAGATTCGGAGTTCGGCTTCCCCGAAATCGACTTAGGTCTCATACCCGGCGGAGGAGGAACACAGCGTATCACACGTCTCGTCGGAGAGACGCGCGCCAAGGAACTCGTCTTCAGGGGCGAGCGCATCGACGCCGAGACGGCGCACGACTGGGGTATCGTCAACCGCGCGGTCGGAAAGGACGAGTTCGACGATACCGTCGAGGAGTTCGTAGATGACATCGTGACGGGACCGCCTCTCGCGCTCAAGGTCGCAAAGATGGCGATGAACGAGGGACGTGACGCAGACATCAGGACGGCACTCGCAATAGAGAGCGAGGGCTTCGGTCTGCTCACCACTACCGACGATATGATGGAAGGCGCGTCGGCGTTCATGGAGGACCGCGAACCCGAGTTCAAGGGCGAGTAGAAAGGTCTCTATCGGTACCGTACGTCTTCCGACCGAGCCTTCCACGTTTTTATCAGGACGCGGCTTGTAACTTAATCAGTCTGACACGGATTATGGTGTAATTTAGCTAACCTCATGTGACGCGTTCTGTACAACAGAAAGGTTTAATCCATTCGGGGGCTTAGTTTGCTGTAAAATAGGGGAGAGTATGGCAAACAAAGGGGTAAGTAGGTGGGGTAGAATGCTTCCTTTAACAGTTGTTGTCGTAGCTGTGGCTAGCGGTTTGCTCATCTCACGAGGCGTCACGCAGTACCCACCTGAGCTTTCGAGCCTGCCGCCGCTCCTCGACCCGCTCTACTACGTCGGGACTCTGTTCGCCCACTCCAGTACGTCACACTTCGTCACGAACATGTACTTCTTCGTGCCCGCAGGTCTGGCTCTGACCTATCTCGCGGGCAACCGCAGGGTTCTCGCAGTCATCGTGACGGCGCATCTTCCAGCCGCCGTCGTTGCGTCGTACCTCGGAACCGGCGTCGTGGGTACCACAGCCGCGGCTTACGGTCTCCTTGCGGCGGTTCTTGTAAGGGCGGCTTGGAAAGGTACGGAGATATACGACCCGTCGATACGCGTCGCATCGTCCGTCTGCGTATTCGCTTTCGCCGGTGTCGCGCTCTTACTCGCTACCGGTGGTGCGATTACGGTCCAGTTCGCTCCCATACTCGGCTTCCTCGCAGGCGGCGCGCTGGAAACACGGTATGTTCTGACAAAGTTCGCACACGAGGAGCCTGACAAGTCAGGTGTGCCCGCGGACTACGCCTTCGGGAGTCCGGGGTTTCAGACAAGATGGCAGAACATGGCGGATGACGAGGAGGAGGCTGAGAAACTCGAAAAGATGTACTCGGGTAACAAGGCGTCACGTGACGACACGCGCTCGGGTAGCGGCGGAAGAAGAAGGACGGACTGAGTGTGGCGTACCACGCGTAAGCGCGATGCAGGCAAAATCCTTGATTTTGCGGCGTACGCGAATCATCGATTCGCGTGCTCAGAAGCCGGGGGGCTTCTGAACGAGCCGGGATTTGAACCACGGTCACTCGCTCCGCTCGTTCACTGGTTCAAATCCGGGAACGCAAAAAGTATTTTGCGGCGTATCGCACGCAAGTGCGATGCACGCAAATCTTCGATTTGCGGCGGCCGGGATTTGAACCCGGGTTATGGCCTTGGCAAGGCCATGTGATACCACTACACCACCGCCGCGCGTTTTTTTCTTGCCGGGAACCCAAAATAAGCTTGTCGGTAAGTCAGTCGTAGGCTTCGGACCAGTAGTAGAGGTCGGTCTTCGGCGCGCCGCAGGACGGACATCCGTCAGGCATATCCTCCACCTCGCCTATCTCGCCGCATCCGGAGCATCTCCAGAGGAGGTCCGACTCGCCGACTACCGACGGGTCCGCGCTGACCACGCCGCCGATGCTTACGTCCTCGTCGGTGGAGACGACGACTCCGTGAGGGTCGAAGCCTCTCACCTCCCCAACCGGGTCGCCGTCTTCGTCGTACATCGTCGAGCCTATTCCTATCTCCGTCATGGGATATGTTACACCTTCCCGAATGATAACCCCTTGCTCTGTTCCCATCGCGTGGGATTCCCTTCGACGCGGGACGTAAGCCGTATACGCAGAGGGACAGACGACAGAAACGATGCCACGGTTCCACGTCTCGGAAGTGCGGAACGCCGTCTACTGCGGCAGACAGGCGTACTACGAGTCACAGCGCGAAGCGTGCCGTCTGCCGTCACCCGAGACGCGCGTCGTACACGAACTCGCATACTCGTATCCGACTCTCGTTAAGTCGCCCGAAGATGCTCTGCGGCGTGCCGAGGAAACGGCGGACGTCTCGGTGTCGCTCGACCTGTCGGAAGCGAGTGACTCACTCGCCGAAGCACGCGACGAATACGAACTCTGGGACGCTGTCGCGCGTCCCGACCGCGAGGAGAGGTACATCGAAAGCGAACGCCTACGCGGTACCGTGGACAAGCTGTCATTCAGAGATGGCGGCGTGGTCGTCTCGCTCGTCAAGACGGGCACACCGCCTACGGACGGCGTCTGGTCGTCGGAACGCGTCGAGACAGCGGCTTTACACGAACTCGTCTCGCCGGGACACGACGTACGGTGTACCGTAGTCGAGTATCCGCGCGTCGGCGCGCTAAGACGTGTCGATGTAGGACGTGACGACGAACGTGCACTCGAACGCGCTCTGGAGACGCTCGAAGATATCAAGAAGGGCGTACCGCCGTCGCGCACCGACAACCGTTCGAAGTGTGAGTCATGCGACTTCAAGGAGGAATGCGGCGTAGAGACGAAGTCCGTCTTGACGCGTCTCAAAGAGCGTTTCGGCTAATCCAGTCGCGTACCCTCTCGACCTCCGCCCCTTCACGCAGAACTTCCCATGTCGTCGTATCGACGACGGTGCTCGGTTCGCCGTCGCGGACGCCGTCGTCTACCACGCCGTCTACGCGTTCGGCTAGCCTTCCGAGTTCCTCGGGAACTGTCGCCGCGGGTTCACCCGACATGTTCGCGCTCGTGCTCGTGATAGGTCCCGACGCGTTGATGAGTGAGAGCGCGGTCTCGTCGTCGGGTACGCGGACGCCGATTAGGTCGCCCGAAGTGACCTCCTCGGGAACGCGCTGTCTGCGCGGAAGGAGCGGCGTGACCGGACCGGGAAGAAACTCACGTGCGAACTCCATCGCATCTCCACGCGGACGTGCGACAGCCTCAATGTTGTCGATGGTACCGACAGCGACGGAGAGCGGACGTTCCGTCGGACGTTCCTTTATGCGGTAGACACGTTTCACGGCTGTCGGATTGTACGCGTCTGCACCCACACCATAGACCGTCTCGGTCGGATATACAACGACACCGCCGCTGTTCACGAGCGTCACAGCCTCGTCCACCGAGACACGTCTCAGGCTCATAGGTCCACGTCTACCTCCGCGTCTTCCGTGGCGTCCTCCAGACCGTCACGTTTCGCGTTCGGAGTGAACCTCTCGGAGATTTCGTGGTCCTCCAAGACGGCTTCGAACCTCTCCGCGTACTCGCCGTCCGCTTCCTCCGACTCCCGCCGTGCTTCGACGGCACGTCTGTACGACCGAACCGTCGAACTGCTCACGTCGAGTTCGTCGGCTATCTCGGAGTTGGTGGCTTCTTCGTCCAAGAGTTCTTCGAGCCTGTCAATATCGAAAGGCGCGTCGAAGTCGGAGTCGTGAAAGAGATGTAGACCTATACGCGCCCTCCGAACCGTCTTGTCTAAGCTGTCGTCGCCGAGTTCACGCGCGATTTCGGCGTCGGACGCACCGTCGTTGTAGAGACGGACGACCTGTACGACATCGTCGTCTTCGAGCGACGTTTCGAAGCCGTACTCGTCGCGCATCTCGTCCACGGTACCGCGTATCTCGTCGTCTATCTCTTCCTCGCCGGGAAGGGTGCCGCGCTCCTCCTCACGCTCCTCCGTCACGGTGGACTCGTCCGTGACCTCGACAAATATGTCGCGGAGTTCCTCGGCTTTTTTCTCTCTTTCTTCGTCGTCAGTCATCTAGACTCACCTTAGTACGCAAACTACTTTATGTCGTTTCCGAAACCACATAAAGCCAGCGACGCCTTTGCATGGATTGATATTTAACCCACCGACGACACATTACGAACATGACAGTAGCGGTTCTGACAGGCGTACCGGGCGTAGGAGCAACGACGGTCGCGGACGCGGCTAACGAGATACTGGACGAGCGCGACACCGGATACGAGGTAATCTCTTTCGGCACGGTAATGCTCGAAACAGCGCGCGACGAAGGTCTTGTGGAGGAACGGGACGAGATGCGCAAGCTTCCGAGCGAGGAACAGAGGACTGTTCAGAAACAGGCTGGCGAACGTATCGCCGAGCGCGCCGAGGACTCCAACATCATGGTGGACACGCACTGCACCATAAAGACGCCCGAAGGGTATCTTCCCGGTCTTCCCGAGTGGGTGCTCGACGGTCTACAGCCCGACGTTATCGTGCTCGTCGAGACGGACCCCGACGAGATTCTTTTCCGCAGACTCGACGACGAGACGAGGGCGCGCGACTTCGAGCGCACGAGCGAGATAGCGACGCATCAGGACATGAACAGGAACGCCGCTATGAGCTACGCGACGCTTACAGGAGCGACCGTAAAGATAGTCAAGAACCCCGACGGCGGCGTCGAAGAGGCGGCTGAGAAACTCGCTGACGCTCTCGCTTAGAAAGGACGTAGTTGACGAAGGTAACGAAAGCCCTTTGGGGAGAGACGGGCAATCTCCGGCGATGAGCAAGACGAGGAGGAAGGCAAAGAGCCTCATTGAGGAGGACTCCGAGATGGAGTCCGTACTCGAACGCGTCTTGGAGATACAGGAGGAGAACAGCGCGGTTGAGTGGGGCGACCTCCGCGGCGACGCGACGAGCGGTCAGTGGGGGCGACTGATAGAGAAAGGTATCCTTGTTGACGCCGAAACCGGCGACGGATTCGCTGTCGAGGACGAGGACGATTTGCGCGACTTCCTCGGTATCGAGACGGACGGAGAGTCCGACGTTTCTTCCATCACAGAAACGGATGTCGAGGTCGAGGACATAGACACGAGCTGGTCGATATACGACAAGGGCGCGGCTCTCGTCGGTATCTTCCTCATAGTCTTCGGATACAGGGACGAGGAGATACAGGCGATGATAGGCGGCGTCATAAACCGGTTCGTACTACCGCTACACGAGACAGCCGGTCTGCCGTACTACCTCATAATACTCGTATTCGCGGTCCTGACAGGCATGTATTCGAGCTATCTACAGCTTTACCTCATGGACTGGGACTGGGTGAAGGCGCAACAGAAGAAGGTGAAGGAGATACAGTCACAGTTGAAGGAGGCTCAGATGGGCGACGACGAGGAGCGCGAGGAGGAGTTACAGGAGGAGCAGATGGAGGTGATGTCGGAGCAGATGAAGATGTTCAAGATGCAGTTCCGTCCGTCGGTCTGGATACTCGTATTCACGATACCCATCTTCCTCTGGCTCTTCTGGACCTTCTCGACGAGGTTCGGCGGCGAGCCACACCTAACAGGAGAGGCGATGCCGGAGATAATACTACCGTTCATCGGCACGAGGGCTTTCTCCGCGTCGGTTTTCAGCACGCCATCTTTCCTCGAAGGATGGCTTTTCTGGTACATACTCTGCTCGTTCGGATTCGGACAGATAATGCGGAAGGTGCTCGGGGTGAATCCGACGACATGAGAAGGGTGGCTCGATGACCGAGTTCACGAAGGCGCACGGAAACGGCAACGACTTCATCATAATCGACGAATGGGACGGTGAGGTCGTCCCGGAAGAAGACAAGTCCGAGTTCGCCGAGACTTACTGCGACAGACGTTTCGGTGTGGGCGGCGACGGCGTTCTTTTCCTCCAGCCGTCGGAAGACGCCGACAACGACATGCGCATGGTTCTCGTACAGCCCGACGGCGGAGAGGCGGAGATGTGCGGAAACGGTGCGCGGTGTCTCGTGCGTTACGCCGTCGAAGAAGGGTACGCGCACGAAGGCGAGACGGTGCGCGTCGAGACGCTCGCAGGGGTGCGCGAAGCCGTCTGTCACGGCGAAGAGGTGCGCATCGAGATGGGTGTGCCGTCTTTCGACGCCGAAGACGTTCCGGCACAGCGCGCACTCGTCGAAGAGGAGGTCGGCGGTCTGACTGTAACGGCTGTCAACACCGGAGTTCCGCACGCCGTGACTTTCGTCGAAGGCTTGGACGACGTGAACGTCGAAGAAGCCGCGCCGCCTGTGAGGCACGCCGACGTTTTCCCCGAGGGTGTGAACGTCAACTTCGTCGAAAAGGCAGACGACGCCCTCCGCGTCCGTACGTTCGAGCGCGGCGTCGAGGGCGAGACGCTCGCGTGCGGCACAGGTGCTGTCGCAGTTGCTTCGGTGGCGCGCCGTCTCGGCTTTGCGGGCGACGAGGTGCGCGTCGAGACAAGCGGCGGTCCTCTGACTGTGACGTTCGAAAACGAAACGGCGTACATGCGCGGTCCTGCTGTGCTCGTCTACGAGGGCGAGATTTTGTAGACGGGTAGGAAAGTCCCTGTCCAGAAAGTACTTGACCTAGACGTTTTAATCCGCGACATGGACACGGTAAGCCGCCGCGACTTCCTGAGCACGTCTATGTTCATCTTCCTGACCGGTGTCACCGGATGTCTGAGTGATGGAAACGACACAGACAGGATAGATGTAACAGCGTCGATGAACGATGTGGAGATACCGCGCGCCGAGTTCGAGGTGACGGCGACCAACCGCGGAGACGAGACGTTCGTAACGACGCCGGAGAGTCTGTCGGTAGCAAAGCTCTCGGACGGCGAGCCGAAGCATATACGGCGCGCCCATCTCCTGCTTCAGGATGGTCCCGCGCTCGAACTGGAGCCGGGTGATTCAGAGACATGGGAGATAAACGTGGACAACGAAGACGAATCCTTTCTGGGAGACACGGGAGGTATGGAGATGAACCTGACAGGTCTCGGTCCCGGTACGTATCTGTTCGGCTTCCCCTCCGACACGGAGACGTACGGCGTTGACGAAGGCAGAGCCACGAGCGTGGAGTTCGTCGGCGAACAGCCCGAAGTAACACCGGTTGACGGCGCGGAGGCGGTGGAACGCGACGGAAGGCTTTACGTGGTTCCTCGTTCGGAGGACAACGACACCGGGGTAGTGGCTGTCGTTTCGAAGGTGGACGTCGGGGAAGCCGAAGACGTGCCCGAAGGAACCCCCGAACTGATAACCGAACAGGTTCTGCAGTTCGGTGTCACCCGGAACTCCGTCCACTTCTTTGACGCGACCGAAGGAACGGACGAACTCCATGTGAAGGGAGATAGAACAGCGGCTGAGATGGACGTTTTCGGGCAGATAGCCCGGCTAACTGCCGATGGCGTGTCGTCGTTTTTCGCTCACAGTGGCAACTCATACTACTTCAAGTACGAAGGCAACGTGTACGAGATACGGATAGAATGAATTCGTCGAAATACTGAAAAGATGCCGAGAATAACTCTTAGATATCCCGAAACTCTATCTCGTCGTCCGTCCTTCCTGCCTCCCGCATAATCTCCTCCGAAACCTCTATCGAAGACTCCGAACGGACGGAGAGCGCGATTGCGTCGCTCGGACGCGCGTCTATAACGAACTCCTCGCGCTCCCCGCTGTTGTACCTCTCGACGTGTACCTTCGCGTAGAACGTCCCGTTCATCAGGTCGTCTATAACTATACGGTCAAGTGCTCCCCCCATCTCGTTTATCGTCGTTAGCAGAAGGTCGTGCGTCAAAGGACGCTCGAAGTCCTCCCCCGATCAGCTGTATGGAGCGTGCTTGGTCGCCCGTTATCATGACAGGTAGGTAACGGTCCCCGGCTTCGACGATGACCGCGTGGGCGTCGTTGCCCGCGGTTCCGACCCCCTTTATTCGCGCGCGCAGCATGGATGCTGTTCGTTCTCAAACTACTTTATCCCAACGGTGCCTGAAGAAAGATGCTCACATCTTCTTCGAAACACCCTCCTCAAATATCTCGCTGTTTGGCACGACGTGTTCGCGTTCTCCGTCGTCCACACGTGTCGTGAACAGGTCGATTTCCTGTACGACGCCTTCGACCTCGCCTATACACACCCTGTCGCCGATACCGTACTGGTGTGTGGCAAGGATGTAGAAGCCGCTCACGACGCTCGGGAGAACTATACGGAGAGAGACGACACCGACAGCGATGACAGCGAGAAGGTACGCCGAAAGTAGTATGTGCAGAGCCAACGTCGAGACGCCTAACTGGCTGAGAGCCATCAGGAAAGCGACGAATATTATCGAGTACCTGACGATTATCGGCAGTACGGTCACGTCGGATATCCGTATGCCTTCGAGACGTTCGGAGACGAGAACAGCCGCCTTGTCACCGAGTATAGCACCGAAGACGAGTATGAAGAAGGCGGCGACTATGTTCGGTACGTAGTTTGTTATGCGCAGGAGGATAGTCTGGTCGAACACGTCGTATCCGAGCATATCGACCGCTATGAAGACGGCTGAGAGGTAGACAGCCCACTCGACCGTAGTCGCAACTATGCCGACGGTGCTCGTGCCGAACGAGTCAGCGACACGCTCGAACGTGGTTCCTTCGACGAACTCGTCAACTCCGAGCGACCGGCACAGCCTCTTGAGAAGCCTGCGCGACGCGTAGCCGAGAACCAAGCCGCCGACGAGAATCACCAGAGCGACCGTGAGGTCGGCTGTCCGTATGTCCGAGACTATCGTTTCGTTCGCCGCCTGCGCCAGTATCTTCGACATCTCAGTACTCCTCCGGGTCGAGTTCGAGGACGAGTTCGCCGCCTTTGAAGATACGTACCATGTTGTCGCTCTCGCTCAGGACGACGCTCACGGCGTTCGTGTCGCGTGATATCGAAGCCGCCGCCATATGTCGCGTGCCCAGACCGCGAGGTATGTCGATGCCTTCGCCGTTCGCCTCCAGATACCTGTACGCCGAAACGATTTTGCCGTTGTCGCTGATGACGAACGCGCCGTCGAGACGCGAGAACTCCTTGAGCATGACGTTCACGATAGGGTCGCCGACATGGACGTGCGACTTCTCGAACGGGTTGTACGAGAGTTCGCGCGACTTGTCCATGACGTTTCCGGCGTCGCCGATGACGAACAGCGCGCCTATCGGCTTCCCCTTCTGCCCCTTCCTTCCAAGTTCTATTGCTAACTCCACAACGTCGCGTATAACGTCGGGGTCGGCGCGCGAGTCCATGAAGAGGCTGTAGAGTCCGGTCCGTACAGACCCTGTGACCTTGAACCGCGAGACTGTGTCTGGCTCCTTTCCGAAGACGTTGTCCACACAGACGACGAGGTCGCCGTCTTCGACGAAGTCGCCTTCGAGCGCGCCCTCGACGCCGTAACGGACACGGTCCTCGTACCTGTCGAACTCCAGAGGCAGGTGAACGTCGCCGCCGCTGTCGGAGACGACGACCTTCTCGACTTCTTCGGGCAGGAACGTGTCGGGAATATCCGTCGAGAACACGAGGGCTACACCGACACCTTCGAAAAGGTCTCCGACGGTTTCTTCGAGTGTCATTCGTTTCTTTTTTGTCAGGGTACAAAAAAAACTTTTCGCAGAGACGCGCCTCTCCGAGGGGTTCCGGTCCCAAAGATTGAACAGGTTTATGTCTCCCAAAGGGACAAAAGGTAATAAGATGGCAGTAGAGCAGAAACAGGTACGCGACTTAAAGGAAGGCAACTATGTGATGATAGACGAGGAGCCTTGCGTTATAAAGGGCTACTCGACATCGAAGCCCGGAAAGCATGGGAGTGCGAAGGCACGCGTCGAAGGAAAAGGTGTCTTCGACGACCAGCGCAGGACGTTCTCCCTACCGGTCGATGCCAAGATTCAGGTCCCCATCATAGAGCGGAAACAGGGACAGGTCGTCTCGAAGACTAGCGACACCGTGGTTCAGGTCATGGACTTAGACACGTACGAGACGTTCGACATGAAGATACCCGAAGAGATGGAGGTAAGCGAGGACGAGAACCTCACCTTCTTGGAGGGAATGGGTCAGCGGCGCGTCGTAGAGGACTGACGCCGAAGATGCGTTTCGCGGGCGCGGACGACGGATACGAAGAAGCCGGGTTCGTCGTAGCAGGCATCCCGCTCGACACGACCGCTTCTTTCAGGAAAGGTTCGAGGTTCGCGCCCGACCGTGTTCGTGAGGCTTCTCTCTCCTTCGAGACGTACGTACGTGACGCCGACACCGACGTAAGCGACCTGCGCGTACACGACTACGGCGACTTGGACGCGTGGAACGACGCGCGTGAGACGGTCGAGTTCGCGTCCGCCGAGGTTAGCGACTTCGTCGGCGACGGAAAGACGCCCGTCTTGCTCGGCGGCGAGCACACAGTCTCTATCGCGGGATACCGCGGCACGGACGCGTCGTCGGTCGTCTTCTTCGACGCACATCTCGACCTCAAGGACGAGTTCGAAGGCACAGCGTACTCGCACGCGTGTGTGGCACGGCGCGCAGTCGAGGACGGACGTGACGTGTTTATCGTCGGTGTGCGCGAAGGTTCGCGTGCAGAGTGGGAGTTCGCCGACGGAAACGACGAAGTGACGGTCTTAGGCTTCGACAACTTCGACGCATCGGAGTTCGACGCGCCCTACGTCTCGGTTGACTTGGACGTTCTCGACCCGGGTTACGCGCCCGGTGTCGGAACACCCGTCCCCTGCGGCGCGTCGCCCGATGAGTTACACGACGCCGTCCGCGCGCTCGCACACGACGCTGTCGGCTTCGATGTCGTCGAAGCGTGTCCCGCGTACGGCGCGGGTGAGGCGGAGTTCGTGACATCTTCGCTCGTACGTGACTTTCTCGCCTTCGCGTCCGACTGAAAAACTGACGCTAGAGCGTTGTAGACGGTCGATGCTCACTCGGTGTCGCCGGAGAGTTCGAAGTCGTGCTTCGGTGTGACGATGCGAAGCGTCTGTGTCCTCTCCCTGTTCGTCCGTCTCTATAAGGCTGACCTTCCCTTTCTTGACGATTATATCGTTCGACAAGTCGCGGTCACCTTCGGCGATAGCCGTCATTGTCTTGTCGTGCTTCCTGTTCTGTAGCAGGAAAGCCACAGCCATGCCGGTGAAGACGCCGCTTACCGCACCGGCTATGTTCCAGACGAGAAGCCGAAGACTCCGTCTCCGCCGGCGATTACGTTCGACGCCGAGATACCGACGAATCCCGTCACCAGCGGAACGACGTAGTAACGGTACGGCGTCGTGAGCGTTTCGACGATTACCGTGTTGCCGTCTATGACAGCGACGGACCGTGGCGTGCTCAGGCTTTCCTTCGCGCTGTAGAGAGAACTTTCCGGCTACTTCTCGTCGTGTGCCCATGGTACCCGGTCGTTTTCCAACGTAATTACAGCTTGGGATAGATATCACTCAGAAGTATTTTCAGCAACCGTCAAAAGGTTTATACGGCGGTCTGATGTACCACTGCCATGCCGAACACGACAAGGAGACGTATTCTGCGTCTGACGGGTGCGGGTGCGACCGTTGCGGTCACCGGCTGTCTCGGCGGTGGCGGTCAGCCCGAGGATGGAAACGGTGACGGAGGAACGCAAGACGACGGAGAGCCTACGAACGAACCCTCCGACGGCGAAGAGGACGGGTCGACAGGCGACGGGGAGGATGGGGCACTCGAACACAAGCCGTGGGCGACGTATGCCGCCGACCCAGCGAACACAGGGCACGCACCCGACGCAAGTCCACCGTCGGGCGAAGTTAGCTGGACGTACGGCACAGACGGACCAATAAACTCGTCGCCGGTAGTCGTCGATGGAACCGTCTACATTGGTAGTAACGACAACAGTCTGCACGCCGTTGACGCAAATTCAGGAGAGAGCGACTGGACGTTCGAGACGGACGGGAGCGTCCAGTCACCGCCGCTCGTTGCGGATGGACTCGTCATCGTCGGGAGCGACGACAACAACCTCTACGCAGTCAACACAGAAGGCGAGGAGGACTGGAGGTTCTCGGGACAGGGACCTGTGCGCGCGGCACCCAAACTCGCCGAACTGGAGCCGAACGACCTCGTCGTCTTCGGAGAGGACAGCTTCGGTGGTGGAACTTCAGGCGACAGAAGGGCGTTACAGACAGTCAGACTTGACGGCACGGATGAGTGGAACTTTCGAACAGGCGAGTACATACAAGCCGCCCCAGCCGTCGCCGGAGGAAACGTCTACGTCGGCAGACACGACGGTATCATCTACTCCGTCGATGCCGAGACCGGCGACCAGAACTGGCAACACAACGTGAGAGCGAGTCTGCGGACCGCGCCCGCTGTCAGGGACGGACAGGTTATCTACGGCGATGTAGACGGAAACCTGCGTGCCATCAACGCCGACGAGGACGAGGTTCTCTGGGAGCATGACGTGGGTGCAGGTGTACGTTCGTCGCCGTCCGTCTCTGACGACACCGTCTACTTCGGCGACGAGTCGGGTACCTTCCATGCCGTCACGACCGACGGTGACCCTCTGTGGACGTTCGACACGGGCGACAGCATACGTACGTCACCCGCTGTGGGGGACGGATACGTCGCCTTCGGAAGCCGTGACAACAGCGTTTACGCGCTCGACCTCGAAGGCGAAGAACTCTGGAGCCACGAGACCGGCGGCTCTGTCGTCTCGTCACCCGCGATAATCGACGGTCGTCTCTACGTCGGAAGCATAGACTGGAGCCTGTACGCCTTCGAATAACGGACCGAACGAGATAACAACGTTTTATTGTCGGCGGTCTCAACCTCTGGTTATGCCCATAAAGCCAGCGTACATCAAGAAGATAGGACGCGAACTGATGGAGAGATACCCCGAGGTGTTCGACTCGGACTTCGAGTCCAACAAGAAAGCCGTGACCGAGTTAACGAACGTCGAGTCGAAGACGGTGCGCAACAGAATAGCGGGATACGTGACAAAACATTCGGGCGGACGTGTCGAGGAAGAACCCGTACCTGCTTCTGCCTAATCCTGACTCGGACTCTCGCCGCGCGCCTCTCTCGCTTTCTGCGCCGCGCGTTCATGCCTCTCCTTCTTCCGTTTCTGAGACTCCTCGTAAGCGGCGATGCTCTCCTCTGCCACGTCGGGCGTCATACCGCCGTGCTCGGTCTCACGTTCCCGTACCTTCGTCAGCACCGGCGTGTTTATGAAGTCGCCCGCTAACACAGCCTGTCCCGTGGTCAGACCGGGTAGGTCGCGCAGGAGGTCCTCACCTGCCGCTTCGACACTACGTTCTATCGTCTGTTGGTCAACGCCGTTACGGACCTTCATTATGATGGACGAGTTGCACTGCGAAAGTACGTCCTCGTCGAGACGCGACGGACGTTGAGACACGATGCAGAGACCGACACCGAACTTACGTCCCTCACGCGCTATCTCCTGTAGGATGTCACGTGTCTTGAGGTCACGTTCGACAGGCGCGAAGTTGTGAGCCTCCTCTATGAAGATGGTCACAGGGACTTTTATCATACCCTCTTCCGTCTCCGCTTCGTAAGCGTTACGTCCGCGCTTGACACGCATCGCCTCCTTGCGCGACTCCAGTATCTGCTTCGTGTAGTACCAGAGTATGAGGTTTCTTTCGAGTTCTCCCGCGCCTGTCGGGAACTCTATGATGTTACACTTACCCGGTTCACACAGGTCCTTGACGCTCGTCTCTGTCTCGGCGTCTAGCGACACGAAGTCGTTGAGCATGCCGAGCCTCCAAGACAGGTTGTCGTCCACGCGGTTGCCTTCCTTGAGACGGTCGATTACGTCGTCTATCGAGTAGTCGATACGGACCGTGTCCTGATACTCCTGCGGAACGGTTTTCGAAGGCTTCGCTGTCGAGTCGCGTATGTCGAGGTCGCTGAGAACCTCGCGCAGACGTTCTATCTGGACGTTCGTCGCCTTCTCGGTGAAAGCGACCTGAAAGTCGTCTATTTCGAGGTTGGATATCTTTATGCGTGGCTCCTCTATGAGGTTGAACCTATCGCCGTACTCCTCGTCCTCAGCGAGTGTGAAGTACTCGCCGTGCAGGTCGAAGACGACAGACGTGCCACGGTTTCCGGGCTTCACCATCTCTTCGAGAAGAACGCCGACTGTGTACGACTTACCCGCGCCCGTCGCGGCTAAGACGCTCAGGTGCTTCGTAGCTATCTCGTCCATGTCTATCACGACATCCACCTCGGTCTTGTCGCGGTTGAGGACACGTCCGACGTGCAGGATACCTGTGTCCTTCGACGGCATGAGTATCTCCGACAGGAGTTCGTCGCCGGCGTAGTAGACTTCCTGTCCCATCTCGGGCGGGTTACGGAGGTTACGGAAGCTACCCATCTCCCTGTCGTAGAAACCGAGGACCTTCGCAGTCACGCGGTACGCACGGTTGCTACGTAACGTAGCCATCACCTCGCCTTCAACGTGGGGTTCGAGCGTCGAGGGGATGTCGGTCTCCTCCGACACGATACGTTCGCGTTCACGGACACGGCAGAGTATCTTGGTGCCTTCGCGTCCGGGCGGTTCGTAGTACACGAACTCACCCGTCTTCAGCTTCCTCATGTCCTGAGCTACGAAGTCAAAAGCTTCCTCGGTCCTCCCGGGTCCAAGTGCCCATCCGATTGTCTCATTCATCTCTATCACGCTATACGTGTGGTACCATTGTCGCGCGAGTTAGATAAAACCTCGGGCAAGAACTATCTGCCACTAGAACGTAACAACGGACATGCTCGGTAGTCTTGAGGCGAAGGTTCTGGGTGTACTCGAAGAAGAGAGGAGAGCGAACGTCCGCGACGTGGTCGATAAGCTGAACGACGGTGACGAGGACCTCGCGTACACAACGGTTGGCACCATACTAAACAGGCTCCACGAGAAAGGTCTGGTCGAACGTAAGGAAGAGCCATACAAGGGCGGCTCGCGTTACGTCTACGAGTACGTGGACTTTCAGGACGAGTACATCGATGAGGTTCTGCGCGACGTTGTCGCTCTCTTTGGCGACGAAGGTATAGAGGAACTCAGACAGAAAGTCGAGGAGACGGACACAACAAGGACACACAAGAACAAGGACGACAAGGACCGCGCCAACGTGGAGGAAAAGAGCACGAGGGGCTGATGGTAGAGAGACTGCTTTTCTACGGCTCCGTGGCAGGCTTCGGCTGGCTCACGGCACTCACTCTCTACTACGCCGTCCTGAAGAAACGCCGTGCGGTCGTCTCGATGGTGGCTTCTTTCGGTGTCGCAGGCGTGGTGACCGTCTGGACCGCCGTCGTGTTCCTCGTCGTCGCAGGTGTCGTACACTACGTCTACGGCTCGCCGTCTATGACTTGGGGAACCCTTTTCAATATCGTAATCGCGGCTTACGTAGTCTCCGTCGCGGAGCTTACGCTGTTCTTCGTCTTCAACCAGTGGATAGTCCGACGACTCGTGCGTCGGTACAGAGCACTCACGGACATCAACCTTACCAGAGAACTCGCTGATAGACTCGACATCAACTCACTCTCAGAGAGGTTCGACATCGGCAGAATCGAGGTCCTCGTCGTCGATGACTTGGAAGCGAACGCACATACGATGGTGCTCGCACGTCCGAGCCTGTTTTCGCCTAACCTCGGCAGGGAGGTACTCGTGATAAAGAGACCTCTCGTGGAGATGCTCGACGACGACGAACTCGAAGCCGTTCTCGCACACGAGTTCGCACATATCGAGGAACTGGACACGCGTTTCCGTCCCTACTTCGAGGTTCTGGCACGTGTCTACTCTTTCGACCCTTTCGCGCGCTACGTCTGTAGGTACGTCAGGAGGCTACAGGAGTACGGTGCCGACGACCGCGCAGTCGAGGTGACCGGGAAGTCGGAGGCTTTGGCGCGCGCTCTCGTCAAGGTGGCGGAGCACGAGAGGGACGCCGACAGGTCAAGGTTCGAAGTCAAGGAGCGCGCCGAACGTCTCGTCGGTTCGGATAAGCAAGACACTTGTCGTGTCGAGGCATAGGTGCCGTATGTCGTACGAGACAAAGGAGAGACGTGCGTGGCTCGTTTCGCTCGTCGTCTCTGCTGTCACGCTCTCGCTCATCGGTGCTTCTTCGCAGGGAGGTCTCGACGCAGTTCCGCGCGCGCCTTTGTGGTTCTTGGATGCCGTGCCTCACATCAACGCTGTGCTTGTCTTAATTTCCTTCGTCACCGTCCTCGCAGGATACCGTGAGATAAGACGCGGAAACATCAAACGACACGCGCGTCTCATGGCTACGACGACCGTCCTCTTCTTCGTATTCCTCGCTCTCTACCTCCTCCGTCTCTCGAACGTCGGTCTGACGGAGTTCTCGGGGAGCGACTTCTTCTACAGCTACGTCTACCTGCCGTTTCTCGGCGTACACATGCTCCTTGCCGCCGTATGCATACCGCTCGTTCTCTACTCGGTCGTGGTAGCTGTGACCGTCCCTACGGACGACATCGGTGAGACATCTCACCCACGCGTCGGACGCGTCGCAGTGCCGCTCTGGGCGACGAGTTTCGTCTTCGGATTCGTCGTCTACCTGATGCTACACCATCTTTTCTGAACCTGTCGCGGACGCTGTCGATAACACGAAGCTTTTTTTCGCGCCACACGAAGGTCGTCCATGGAGATAGACCCTTGGGGTTCGGACTCAGTCGAGGACTACTCGCGCCTCTTCGACGAGTTCGGGATAGAGGAGTTCGACGTTTCGGACGTTCCGGAGCCGATGGAACTGATGCGACGCGGTATCATCTTCGGCGAGCGCGACTACGACCTTGTGAAGGAAGCGATGCGCGAGGGCGAAGACTACGCCGCGCTCTCGGGGTTCATGCCGTCGGGGAGCCTGCATTTAGGGCATCTCATGGTTCTGCGCGAACTCGTCTGGCACCAGAAGCACGGCGCGGACACATACTTCCTCATCGCCGACCTTGAGGCGCACTCAGCGCGCGGCATGACGTGGGAGGAGTGCGAGAAGTACGCGCGGGAGTACGTGCTTTCTCTGCTCGCGCTCGGATTCGACCCCGAGGAAGGGACAGTTTACAGACAGAGCGAGAACCGTGAACTGCAGGACTTGGCGTTCGAACTCGGTGAGCAAACAAACTTCAACGAACTCAACGCGATATACGGCTTCGACGGCGAGACGAACATCGCACATATGCAGAGCACGCTCACACAGGCGGCGGACATACTGTATCCGCAACTCGAAAAGCCGAAGCCGACCGTCATCCCCGTCGGCGCGGACCAAGACCCTCATCTGCGTCTCACGCGCGGGTTGGCGCGACGGATGCGTATGTTCGGCGTAACGGAGGCATATGGTAGTTTCGAATCATCAGAAAACCAGCAAGAAATATTCAAGATACTCATAGAAGACTTGGGAGAGGGTATAGAAGCAGAACAGGCGGCTGATTTCCTCGAATCTAACCGGGAGAATCTACCACTAAACGATTATCCAGAGGAAACTATAGATGCTGTCTTGAGGAGGTTACATGGGGTTGAAAAACTATACCCAAGAGTCCGTGTGCTGTCACGCGATGCGCCGAGTGACGCGTTCGGTGACCTTATAGATAGACTTGAATCGCATCACGACTTCGATATAAAGAGATTCGACGAGCATGTTGACCTTGCTGTAGGTGATTTTGAATATATCGAGGAATTGAAAGAAGAGGTATCTGAAATAGTCCGCGAGGTCGAGGTCGAAAACGGCGGCTACGGCTTCTATCCGCCGTCGTCCATCTACCACCGTTTCATGACAGGTCTGACGGGCGGCAAGATGTCTTCGAGCGTCCCCAAGAGCCATATCGCCGTCACGGACGAACCCGACGAGGCACGCGAGAAGGTGATGAGCGCGACGACGGGAGGACGCGAAACCGCCGAGGAACAGCGCGAGAAGGGCGGGAGACCCGACGAATGTCCCGTCTACGAACTCTACGCGTACGCGGACGAGAGCGTCTGCGACGACGAGCACGCGGAGCGCGTCTACGAGGAGTGCGCTGGCGGCGAAAGGCTGTGCGGCGGCTGTAAGAGCGAGGCGGCGGACATGACCGCGGAGTATCTGGAGGGGCATCAGGAGAAGCGCGCCGAGGCGGAGGAGACGGTCGAAGAGTTGGACGCTCTGTAGTCGGTTAATCACTCAGCCGCGAACTATCCACACCGTCAAGTACCCTCAGGTTTTCGAGCACGTGCGTCGGCTCCCGGTCGCCGTCCAACGAATCCGGTTCGGGCGCGTGCGAGCGTGCCACGAAAGCGGCGTCTATACCGGCGCGCCTCGCCGCGACGACATCCGTCGGAGAGTCGCCGACGTAGAGCG
Source organism: Halobacteriales archaeon (assembly GCA_034522195.1). GTDB lineage: Archaea > Halobacteriota > Halobacteria > Halobacteriales > Halorutilaceae > Halorutilus. Next base: position 89,880 of record JAXHLL010000001.1, read on the forward strand.
CGTCGCGTGTCTCCAAATCGTCGAGCGCACGTTCGACGTAGTACGGCGACGGCTTTCCGCGTTCGATTCCAGCGACCGTCGGTTCGCGTCCGTATACTGCGTCGAAGTCGAGTCCGAGCGCGTCCGCGGCGTACTCGACCGTCGCGTGCTGGTTGTTGCTGACGACCGCCGACGGGTACGCCTCCGCGACGCGCCGCACGGCGTCGATGTCGCTGTACGGCGCGCGTATCCCTTCGTCTATGTGGTCCGCCTGATACTCGAAGGCGCGCCTCTCGCGTTCGCGCCAAGCTTCCTCGAAAGAGACGCCGTACTTTTCGCAGACCTCGCGCAGTTTTCTCGGGTCGAGTTCGTCGTACCGTGCGAACGTCACCACGTCCGAGTCGTCGGCTTCGACGCCTCTCTCGGCGAAGATACCTTCGATGGTTTCGAGGTAGCCCGAGAGGTCGTCGCTGAAGTCCAAGAGGACGCCGTCGAGGTCGAAGACATAGGCTTCGTATCCCTGTCCGTTTTGCGCTGTCATCTTTCGATCTCACGTTCCGCGCTGATTACCGTAGATGTGTATCTGCAGACGTGGCGAGTACCTGTAACCTTTCTCTTTGCAGACCTCGGCGAGCCATTCGCCGCGCTCGCGCAAGATGTCGCGGTCGACGCCCTCGGGCATCAGTAGGACGCGGTTGCGGTCGTAGTCGGCGAGCGACGCGAGTATCTCCTCAATTTCGTCGAGGTCGCCGCGGTCCGCGACGACGAACTTTAGCTGGTAGTCGTGCGAGTCGATGTACGAATCGATTACGTCGAAGTTGAGACGTTCCTCCTCGTGTATCTCGCGCCACTCGCCTGCGTCCTCCGACGGAGTCGAGTTTGACAGCTTAGGCGACATCGAGACGAGGTCGGCGTCTATGTCGCGGTAGACCGTCGCGTTCGTCTCTACCGTCTTGTGCTCGTCGAGAGCGGCGCAGAGTTCGCCGAAGTCGGGCTGTAAGAGAGGTTCGCCGCCCGTGAGGACGACGTGGTCCGCGTCGTGTTCTTCGACACGCTCAACGATTTCGTCCACATCCTGTGTCTCGCCTTCCGGCTCCCAAGAAGTGTACGCCGAGTCGCACCAAGAGCAACGCAGGTTGCATCCGCTCGTCCGGACGAAGACGGACGGCGTGCCCGCGAGCACGCCCTCGCCCTGCACCGAATGGAAAACTTCGCTAACGTACAGGGTCGTCCACCTCCGCGCGGTTGAAGCCGCGGGCGCGCTCCTCACACGACGCGCAGACGCCGCACGGTTCGTCTTCGTCTTCGTCTTGGTAGCAGGACCAAGTGTGCTCGAAAGGTACGTCAAGTTCGTCTCCGCGTTCGACGATTTCGTGCTTTTCGAGCGACACGACCGGACGCCGCACCTCGAACTCCACGCGGTCCGTGCCGAGCGACAGTGCGCGTTCCATCGCTTCGGCGTACTCATCGCGGCAGTCGGCGTACCCCTCGCGGTCGTCGGCGTTAGGACCGTACCAGACCTTCGTAGCGCGTCTCTTCTCGGCGATTCCGGCGGCGACGGAGAGAAGGACAGTGTTACGCATAGGGACGTAAGATGTAGCGACACCCTCTTCGTCGTAATGCTCCGACAGGTCGTCGTCGCCGGTCAGACCACCCTCGAAAGCAGCGAAGGCGTCGGTCAGGTCGATTTCGACGTACTCGGCGTCGTAATGTTCGGCGAGCGCGGACGCGCAAACCCTCTCCTTCGCGCTCGTGTGCTGACCGTAGAGTGCGTGTACGGCGACGGGCGGTTCGTCGTCCTCATCGTGCGCGACGGCGTACGTCACCGCGCTGTCGACGCCGCCCGAGACCAAGACGACGCTTTCGGGTTCAGTCGTCATCTTCCTCCGCCCTTCCGCGCCTTCTGTCTACCTCGTCCATCTGGTCAAGCATCTTCCTCAGCGAACTCCTGATGGCGTCGGACATGGAGACGAACTTACCGTCGTCGCCGACGTGCTCCTTTACGTCGTCGAGTAGTTCTTGAGGGATATCCGCGCTGACTTTCGGCATCTTCTGTATTCGTATGATATTAGCATGCTATTAACAGTTTCGCTCAGAAGTCGGTTATCGGGCGACACGTCCGAACTGTGAGTTCGAACGACAGTTCTTATCTCCTTGCGCAAGATGGAACATCACTGAAGACACCTTGAATCAGTCACCGGCGCGTCCCTTCCGAACCATGTAGACGACGAGACCGAGTAGCCCGAAGAAGCCGTAGAAGACGCCACGCAGACTTGGATTCCGTAGCCCGCGCTTCTTCGAATCGTCGTAAACGTAGTAACCGACAGTGGGCCAGAAAACTACGAGGTACAGACCGGCGCGCACCAGCAGACCGTCGTATGCGGTGAGGAGTTCAGAGGTCAACTTTCTCCGTCCTCCAGACGAGGAACGACGTAGAGTGCGAGACCTGTGAAAGCCATCAGGAGCGCGAAGATGACGTTCATCAGGCTCCGGGAGTCGACCGAGAGCGCGTAGACGTACGCCGCGCCGATGAGGGCGTAGACGAGTGCGAAGGCGTAGAGAATGGCTTGGTTCCGTTCCACCATGTTATTCAGTTTCGTCCTTCACGTCCAAGTAGTTGTTCACCGCCTGCGGCAGTATAGCACCAACTATCACGACAGCGGCTACCACGGCGAACTTGTTTATCTGGAACTCCACACCGGCGACGAGGATGGCTACCGCAGAGAGCGCACAGACCCCCACGACCATATTCTCCCTTGAGACCATGATTCTGCTACCTCACACAGCGAAAAAAAACTTTCGCTCGGTTATTGTTCAGCGACCGCCTGACACGGGTTGAGACTCAAGTCCGCTCCCTGTGCCTCGTACGAAAAAGTTATAAATTTACGTAGATACTCCTCCATATGAAATTAAAACTGCCCATCGCAGCATTCGTCATAGGAGTTGCTGTCTCTATTGCAGTCGGCATTATTACTGGAAGGGAGCTAACAGAATCGGTTGTCTCCGGAGTTGCTGTCGGAACCGGACTTGCGATTGGATTCTATTTTTTCGCTGACCGAGGAGATTGATTAGTTCGGTTATTCCGCTTTGCTCTTTCTCCATCTGTACCGCGTGTACAGCACGCTGGCTGTGACCCCTACGAGGAAGATGAAGAGAATGTTCATCAGGGTTCAGGAGTCCTCTGTGAACGCGTAGACAAACCCCGCACCGATGAGAGCATAGACGAGGGCGTAGGCGTGAACTGCCTCGGGGTCAAGCCCCGAGGCTTCCCGTGGATTAGTCGGACACTCTCACTCAACCATCGGCCTGATAGCCTCGAACGGCCGTGTGGGTCACGGTCGGGGCGTCCGCAGCCCCCGATGCCTGCCGTCGCACCTTCCGAACAACGGGAAGGCTGTTGAGAGCAGGCACATTCCAGTCCTGATGCTTCTTGGTGCCTTTCACGGCGATATTGACGCTTGCACCACGGTCGCTGTGGTCTTGATGCCCACAGTCCTGACACTTGAAAGGGTAGAATCTCACAAGAGCAGATTGGCTATTTTCCACCAAACCGTTCACCGGCGTCTTGGATTTTGCCGTAGGCAGGCGCAAGCGCGTAATCTGCTACGCCGAGCACAATAATGAATGCCGCCAGCCGGAGTCCGCTGAACCCTGTGCCAGTTCCTGCTTCGATGAGGGCGACCATCCCAGCCACCCCAACTCCGGGTCCGATCCCAACAGTCAATTCTCGTCGATATTCACCCCACCAGACGATGATACCTGAACCTATCAGTATAGCACCAGTCACAACTACATCAACACCGAACGACAGCCCACCGAAAGCGATCCCACCCAGTACCAGTCCGATTCCGACCCGCCGAAGTTGCTCGACTGTATCGAGTTCTTGCTCACTCATACCAAACACTTCATCGGCAGATCACAAAACATTAATTGATTATAGAACTCTCAACGGTCAACCGGCTGTTTCAGACGAGAATGTGTCTGAAGAATAGGATTTCAACAGAGCCGATTGAACAGTACATCGAACGGTCGGAACACGTGTAGCCGAGCTTACGGCCTTCACCCTCGGGGTCAAGCCCCGAGGCAGTCGGACCTGCTCCGCCTGTAGAGGACGGCTTGGTTCTGTTCCACCATGTTACTTACTTCCCACACAGAAAAAAACTTTCGCTCGGTTATCGTTCAGCGACCACCAGACACATACTTCTGTAATACAAACGAGTACACATGCCCGAAGAACTCAAGCCAGTACAGGCACGGATACCCGAGAGCGTCGAGCGCGAACTCGACGAACTTGTCGAGTCGGGTGCGTACGCAAGCAAAAGCGAGGTGATACGCGAGGCACTCCGGAAACTCCTCGCCGAGAACCGGCGCGACGCGGTACGCGAGTTTGCGAAAAACGCGGGAGTCAGCGAGGAGGAGATGCTCGACGAACTCGACGAAGTCAGGCATGGATGAAGACCGTTTTCGTCGATGCAAACGTTCTGGTTTCGGGAATCTTCTTCGACGGACCCGAAGCCAAACTCCTCGACATGCGCCGCATGCGTCTCATCACAGCAGAGGTCTGCGAGGACGAACTCGCGGAGGTTGCGGTACGCAAGGCGGACGCGTTCGGCGTCTCCAAGGAGGGTGCGCGTGAGATGCTCGAAGGCGCGCTTGTGGATATCGATGTCGTTCCGGAGGGAAAGTGCGATGGCAGATACGGCGAAGCCGCCGAGGTCGTCGGCGAAGGAAACGACGCCGAGGTACTTGCGTGCGTCCTTTCCGTCGAACCCGATTACTTCGTTACCGGAGACGAGGATTTTCACGTGGAAGGGGTGAGAGAGATGGTGAACGTGGTCGAAACTACGGATGTGCTCGGTAGCGTATAATCAGAAATCCCCTATCGAAGACTGCTCCGTCTGCTCCGGCGACGCCGTCGCGTCCATATCGTCCGCGCTCGTGTCGCGTCCGACCTCACTCAGGATGTTTTCGGCGGTCTTCGGACCGAGTAGACGCGCAACGCGGTCAACGTTCGCTTCGCGCAGGTCGTCTCTATCCTCGATTCCCGCCTCGTACAGACGGCGCGCACGGACGCGTCCGACGCCGCTCACGGAGACGAGGTCAAGGAGTTCGTCGCGCACACCGTGCTGTACGCGGAGACGCGTCTCGTGTACGGCGCGCTGGTGCGGCGAATCGACGAGTTGGGCGAGCGACTCGGCGGCGTAGAGCAGCCAGTCGGCACGCTCGACGCGTGTCCGTACGTCTCCCGGCGCGACGTCGTGCTTCTCCGCGATACGGTCTTCGTCGCGCTCCTGCGTCCAGTCGTGCAGGACGACGGCGGTCTTGAGCGACGCCAGCCAGTCCTCGAATCCGCGGTCGAACTCACTCGGTGGGTTCACGAGTTCGTCCTCGTGCTCCTGCGCGAAAGCGAGCATGCGCTCGTCGTCGCCCTTCCGGAGGTAGAGGCGGTACATGTCGGGCGTGTGAGAGACTGCTTCTAAAAAGGTGAGTGTGGTCGGATTCTCCGTCACCTGTATCTTCTCTGCGATACGCTCCGCGCTCAGCGGGTCGACGTAGAGACGCGAGACGGTGTGCCCGAGGTCCGTGGCTTCAAGCGTGTCTTCGTCGTCCTCCTCAGAGAGCGTCAGCATCCCCGCGTCTCGGAGGTATCCGAGAACGTCGTCTACGATGTCCGAAAGGTCGGCGTTTGGCTCTTGGTGGGCGTAGAACGTCGCGTTGAGGAAGTCAAGAACACCTTCACGCGACGAAGCGAAGCCGCTCGCTACTGTCGAAAGGAGATGCGTCCTCAACGTCTTCCTGCTCGCCAACTTCGAGTAGACGGGTTCGGGTTCGCCCTCGACGTACTTTTCGCGTAACTCGTCGGGGTCGGCGCTCCCCGCGACGAGAACCGCCTCGCCGTGCGGGTCGAGTCCCGGACGCCCTGCGCGTCCGAACATCTGGTGCACCTCCAAGACAGGCAGAGGCTTCATTCCAGTGTCGCTGTATCTCATATGGTCACGTACGACGACACGCCGCGCGGGCATGTTGACTCCCGCCGCAAGGGTTGGTGTCGCACAGACAGCCACGATATCGCGCGAGCGGAAGGCGTCCTCCACGGCGGCGCGGTGCTCGTTCTTCAGACCCGCGTGGTGGAAGGCGACGCCACCTTCGAGGCAGTCGGCGAGGCGTTCGCCCGTGTCTGTGCTCGCGGAGTCGCGTACCGCGTGCTCGACACCCGAAGCACCGAAGCCGAGTTCGCTCAGTCTTTCGGCTGTCGCTTCCGCGCTTCTGCGCGAGTTGACGAAGACTATTGCCTGTCCGCTCTCCTTGACCGTGCCGCTGACGAGTGTCTCGGCGTCGTCGCCCTCCGCAGTCGTCCCGTCGTCGAACTCGACGTGCCCGTCAACAGCGACGCCCTTCTTCAGGTCGACAGGTCGCCAGTCCGACTCGACGAGTTCTGCGTCCAGCCATCCAGCGAACTCGTCGGCGTTCGCAACCGTCGCGCTCAGAGCGACAAACTGTGGATTCGAAAGACGGCGTAGCTTCGCAGTCGTGACTTCGAGCGTCGGTCCGCGGTCGGAGTCGTCGATTAGATGAACCTCGTCGAGGACGACACACGAAACGTCGCGTACCCAAGGGACACCGTTACGCACGAGCGAATCGACCTTCTCGCTCGTCGCTACGATAATGTCGTTGTCGCCGAGGTTTTCGTCGCGTTCGTCGTAGTCACCCGTCGAGACGCCGACATCGACGGGAAGACGACGGAACTCCTCCGACTTCTCCGACGCGAGTGCACGCAGAGGGACGACATAGAGTGCCTTGCCGCCGTTTTCGACAGCCGAGAGCATGGCGAGTTCTGCTATAAGCGTCTTGCCGCTCGCTGTAGGGACAGCGGCGACGACGCTCTCTCCTTCCGCGACGCCCGCCTCGACAGCCTCTGCTTGTGGAGGATAGAGCGACTCTATTCCTTCGTCCAGAAAGGGCTCCAGGGATTCATCGCTCAGCGGCAGGTCGCGTACGTCCATCTTCGTCTTACGGTCCGCGCCTCACGGACTAAACTGCTTTGTTAGTCCTGTCGGAACTCACGAGAGGAAAGGCAGTAGAAAACAGCAAAGCCGAAAGATTAACCGTAAATCTGCGGATTACTACCCGCATGGACGAGTACACGCGTCCGGATTCAAGTAAAGCTGTGCTACTAACCATCGACACACAGAATGACTTCACTCTGCCGGGTGCCCCTGCAGAAATCGACGGGACGGCTGAGGTCGTACCCAAGATACAACGGTTGGTCAACACTTTCCGATCGGAGGATTCGCCAATTGTACATGTCGTTCGGCTGTACCGTGATGACGGCTCGAACGCCGACCTGTGCAGAAGACGGTCGATAAAAGAAGGGGGCGCGGTGGTCCAGCCTGGAACTGACGGTGCCGAACCGGTTACGGAGTTGAAGCCGACAACAGAAGTACAACTTAACTCTGAACGGCTTCTGGACGGCGAACTCCAAAAAATAGGCACCAAGGAATGGGTGATGTACAAGCCTCGCTGGAGTGCGTTCTATGGTACAGACCTCTCGGAGTTTCTCGACAACCTCTCGGTAGATACGGTCGTAGTCTGTGGCTGCAACTTCCCCAACTGTCCGCGAGCGACGGTTTACGACGCGAGCGAACGTGACTACAGTGTCGTCTTCGTCGCCGATGCTACATCGGGAACCTACGAAAAAGGAATGCGCGAACTGGAGAAAATCGGAGTCGCCGTCAAAAATACCGAGGAAACTGTCGAATGGATGTCGGAACCTTCCCAAGGCTAACTATTTTTGGAGGATGAAGTACAGTAAAACCTCTATGTCGTTTCGCGACGCACGAGAGGCTTCGCAAGATGCCGACGCGCCGAGGGGGGAACCTCGTACCACCGCTCTTCGAGTTCGCGTTCGACGGTCTCCTCAACGAGCGTCTCCGCAGTCTCGTCGCAGTCGTCGGCGCGACAGCGGTATCCCTGTCCGCGTCCCGCGCTCTCCATGCGTCGCCCACAGCACGTCGGCTTGACGTGTCGGGTGCGGTTCAGAGAGACGACGCGTAGCTTTTCGACCTTGAGCGTGTCTTCTGACACTTTCGTCGACTCTGTCGACGAGCCATCCGAGCGTGGCTCGGAGACACTACCACAGACGACCACGCGGTCTCCCTCGCGCAAAGCGCGTACTGTATTGCGGAAACGCCCCGTCGGTTCGAAGGCGGCGCAACGGAGGTGGTTGCCGTCTTCCCCCTCTATCTCGAAGAAGACGTGCCCCCCTTCACGCGTCTCAGGTTCCTCGACAACTTCCCCTTCGACACGGTAAGAACCGCCGTCCTCGACTTCACCAGCGCGAGCATCGACGAGATGGGCGTCCGTACCCTGATTCGTACGGTAGACGGCGAGACGTTCCGCGCCTTCGACCTCGACTTGCGAGTTCGCCTCCCAGACGCCGTCGAACGTCCCGCGGAGACCATAGACGACCGGACCGTGAGTGTTCGGCACGGCGACGACCTCGCCCGTCTCCTCGTCTACGGTGTCCCAAGTGCGCGGGTACGTCGCTTCGTGGGCGTCGAAGAAAGAGTCCCACGCGACACGCCGCGGTTCGCCCCATTCCTCGCGTCCGCGGTAGACGAGGAGTTCGTACGTCCAGTCGTCGAAGGCGTTCGACGCACCGACTGCGGCGGTAGCACCTACGACGCCGCGCCCGTTCTTCCAGCCTCGTACGCGGACACCGTTCTCCTCGGCGACTCTTCGTGCCTCGTCGCGCGTCTTGTACTCACGCACAGTCTCGACGGTGTAACGTGCGAGCGCGTCTAGTTCCGCCTCCGACGGTTCGCCGCGCAGGAAGGCGACGCCGGGGTTCGTCTTCTCGTCGTCGAAGACGGCGTGCTGTTCGACAGCGTCCACTACCGTCTCCTCGACACGCTCGGGTTCGTCGGTTTCGAGATGTAGCGCGAGCGCGGCGTTCCCGCGTGTCTTGTGCTCAACGTTCGGGTTGAGACGGACGAGCAGGCGGTCTTCGACGGTAGCGAACGACGAAGACGCGTTCTGCGATAATACCAGCGAGATACGTCGTGCACATACCCACGCGTAGCCGAGTCCGTGTCGTCGATTCCGACGACCATCTTCACCGTGTTTTTCGTCTCTGTCATCTCAGTCTCTTTCTTGACCACCGTACGTGCCGGGGAGATAAGTACCCAAAGGTTTGAGGGCGTCCTAGTCGGGCTTTTCTAGCGTCTCGTACGTCTCCTCAACTTCACCGAGGAAGTAGAGTGACCACGAACGGAAGAAGAGGCGCACAGGCAACTGCACGAGAACAGCGACCGAAGCGGCGACGAGGGCGACGTAGACGACGAGGACGACGACAAGAAGCACGAATCCCGCGACGGTCGTCACGAGCACCTCCGGACTCAGACCTTGACCTTCTGTCGTGAGTCCCATAGCGAGCGAAAGTCCGGCGAGAGGTAACGCGTAAAACGCCGCGACGGCGACCGCGGCGACTGTCGCGCCGACGGCGACGGCGAGGTTGACGACCGACCGCGCAACGGCGTATCCCACGAAAGCGATAGGTTGTCGGACGAGGACGCGTGAGAAAGCACGCCAGCCTTCGAGCAACGAGCAGTCGCGCACGACCATCACAGGAGCGACGAAGTCGGTGGTGAATCCGTTGACAAGGGAGACGACGACACCGGAAACGAGCACGGAGACGACGGCTGTTGTGACGACCGAGTCGGGCGCGCTTTCGACCAATGTAGACAGAACGACAGCAGGCACGAAGACGACGACTGTAGCGACCGAACGGAAGACGAAGAGGCGCGCGCCGTCGCCGACCCTGTCGCGTGCGTAACGCCCGACGTCTGTCTCGTCTGTGCGTAGAACGTCGATGAGAACGAACTCGGCGACCGCGCTAATGAAGACGGCGAGTACGACCGCGAACCCTCCGACGACGAGCAGGTCGAAGCCCCCGACGGTCTCGGCTAGGACAGCGACAGGCGGTTCGGTGGTGTTCAAGTCCCCGTCGAAGAGAAAGACCGCGCCTAAGTTTGTGACCGAACCGTAACCGGCGCGGACACCGACGAAAGTCGTGACGAGGGCGACGACGGCGTACCGCCGGAGTTCGAAAGGCAGTAAGAAAAGACGCGTCTTCACGACTGCGTCGAACATCGAACCCAATACGGGCATGGAACGAGTTGCGGACGCCGACTTATCCTTCTGTCTATCTGACCGTTCGTCCACCCGTCGATGAACCGCTAAACACCCTGCCGTCATCCGTCTGTCTGACGTTGGAGTTATAAGAGTCGTGCCCGTACTTGTCGAAAAGATGTCAGAAGACCTCCGGTCGCGCGTAAACGAGTTAGAGACGACCGTGGACGCGCTAACCGACGAGATAGTCGACCTACAGCAGAGACTGAACGAGTTGGAGGACAGCGACGAAGAAAAAGACGAGATAGGCGTCGGAATGGAAGAAGAAGACAACGGAGACGACGACAACGACATATACGTGGCATAGAATGCACATCAAGGAACTCCGTCTCGACGGCTTCAAGTCCTTCGGTAAGCCCACGACAGTCCCGTTCTACGAGGGTTTCACGACGATAAGCGGACCGAACGGGAGCGGTAAGAGCAACCTGATAGACGGCGTGCTTTTCGCGCTCGGTCTCGCGAGGACGCGCGGTATGCGAGCACGCCGCCTGCCCGACCTCCTATACGACCCTCCGGAAGGCGGCGACTCGGTGCGCGAGGCTAGCGTCGAGGTGGTTCTCGACAACTCCGAACGCACGGTGACGGAGGACGAGATACGTTCCGCGTGCGGCGAGTGCAAGAACGCCGACGAAGTCGTGGTCAAACGTCGCATAAAGAAGACCTCCAACGACTACTACTCATACTACTACCTCAACGGACGGTCGGTCAACCTCTCCGACGTACAGGACCTTCTCGAAAACGCGGGTGTCACACCCGAAGGATACAACGTCGTGATGCAGGGCGACGTGACCGAAATCATCAACATGTCGCCGACCGAGAGGCGCGGCATCGTCGAACAGACCGCGGGCACGGCGAAGTTCGACGAGAAGAAGGAGCAGGCGCGCGAGGAACTCGAAGTCGTCGAGGAACGCGTTGAGCGCGTCGAACTCGTTCTCGAAGAGATAGAAGAGCGTCTCGAAGAACTCGCCGACGAGCGCGAAAAGGCACTCGAATACAAGGAGTTGAAGCAGGAGAAGGAGGAGTACGAGTCGTACCTCGCCGTCGCAAAGCTCCACGACGTGGAGGACGAAATCGAGGAAGTAGAGGGGGAAATCGAAGACGAGCGCGATAAGAAGACGCGTTTCGAGGACGAACTCGACGCACGGAAAGACGAACTCGACGCTCTCAAGGACGAACTCGCCGACCTGAACGACGAAATAAGCAAGAAGGGCGAGGACGAGAGGCTCGAACTCAAATCGGAACTGGAGGAGATAAAGGGACATATCTCCACGAACGAGGACCGTATCGAAGACGCCGAGGAGACGCTCGAAGAACTCGAAAACAAGAGGCGCGAGGCGTTCGTAGGCGCGGACAAGGCACGCGAGGAACTCGACGACTTAGAGGACGAGATAAAGAGCACCAAGGTACGGAAGTCGAGCCTCAAGTCCGACATAGCGTCGAAGAAGGAGGAACTCGAAGAGGTCGAAGGCGAAATCAAGGAGGTTGAGGGCGAGTACTCCGACGTGCGTAAGGAGCTTCAGGAAGCGAAGGAAGACGCCGACGAACTCCGCGACGAGAGGAACGAGCTACAGCGCGAGAAGGACCGTCTCTTGGACGAGGCGCGGCGGCGTACACGCGAGGTCGAGGAGGTCGAGAAGAACCTCGAAGAGGCGCGCGAGTCGCTCGAAGACGCGGAGCGCGAGGAGGAAGAGCTACGCGAAAGGCTCGGAAAGGAGCGTAAGAACGTCGAGGAGTACGAGGGGGTGCGCGACGACCTGCGCGAAAAACGCGACGAACTCCAAGGAGACCTAGACGAGGTGGACGAGGAGTTGCGCGCAAAACAGGATGAGTACACGCAGGCGGAGGCGCGTTCGGGGGGCGGCTCTTCGTCGTACAGCCGTGCCGTCTCCGCCGCGCTAAACTCCGACATCGAAGGCGTACACGGCACCGTCGCCGACCTCGGGAGCGTAGCTGGCGAGTACGCGACTGCGTGCGAAACCGCGGCGGGCGGACGGATGGCGAACGTCGTGGTTGACGACGACGGCGTCGGTCAACGCTGTATCGAGCACCTCAAACGGCGCAACGCGGGACGTGCGACCTTCCTGCCACTCAACGAGATGCACGACCGTTCGCTTTCGTCGAAGCCGCTCTCGCGCGACGGCGTCGTCGACTACGCGTACAGCCTCGTCGAGTTCGACGCTCGGTACTCGGGTATCTTCTCGTACGTCTTCGGAGACACGCTCGTCGTCGAAGACATGGAGACGGCGCGCGGTATGATGGGCGACTACCGTATGGTGACCCTCGACGGCGACTTGGTCGAGAAGAGCGGCGCGATGACGGGCGGTTCGAAACGCGAGTCGCGTTACTCGTTCGGTTCCAAAGGCGCGGTGCGCCGCATAGCCGACCGTATCGAGGAACTCGAAGAGGAGAGGCGTTCCATCAAGAACGACCTGTCGGACGTGAACGGACGCCTCGAAGAGGTTAGCGAGGACCTCCGCGAGAGACGCGACGACGTAGAGAGGTACGAGAAACGCCTCGAAGATGTCGAGGACGAGAAGGAACGTCTGGAGGACGAAATCGAGGAGAAGGAGAGCCGTCTCGAAGACGCCGAAGAAGAGCGCGCCGAGACGCGTGCCGAGATGGAGGAGAAGGAGGAGCGTATCGAGGAACTGCAGGAAGAGATAGACGAGAACGAGGAGCGCGCCGACGAACTCCGTGAGGAACTCGAAGGCTCGCGTATCTCTGAACTCACCGACCGCGCAGAGGAGATACGCGACGAAATTAACGCGCTCGAAGACGAGGTGCGCGACGTAGACGGCGAACTCAACGAACTCCAACTCGAAAAGGGCTACAAGGAAGACTCCATCGACGAGTATCAGGAGAAGATACAGGAGATAGACGAGAAACGCGAGAAGAAGGAGGGTCTGATAGAAGACGTACGCGACGAGATAGAGGAATTCGAAGACGAAGCAGACGAGAAACGCGCCGAAATCGAGGAGATAGACGAGGAGATAGGCGAGTTACGCGACGAACGCGACTCGAAGCAGGACGAGGTCGAAAAGAAGGCAGAGGTGTGCGACGCCAAGCGCAGGAAGATAGAGCGTGTAGAAGACCGTGTCGAGTCGTTACGCTCAAAGATGTCGTCGCTCGAAGACGAGGCGGAAGAACTCCGCGAAGAACTCGACGAAACTCCCGAAGACGACGAAGTTCCCGAGTACGACGAACTTCAGGATGAAATAGAGCGCGTCGAGAACGAGATGGAGGAACTTGAACCCGTCAACATGCTCGCAATCGACGAGTACGACAACGTGAAGGAGAGGCAGGAAGACCTTCAGGAACGCAAAGAGACGCTCGAAGAGGAGAAGGACGGTATAAACGAACGTATGGAGGCGTACGAGGACACGAAACGCGAGAAGTTCACCGAGGCGTTCGACGCGATAAACGAAGAGTTCCAGACCGTATTCGAGCGTCTCTCGGACGGCACGGGCGAACTCGTCTTAGAAGACCCGGACGCGCCGTTCGAGAGCGGCATGACCATCGAGGCGAAGCCGCGCGACAAGCCAGTCAAGAGGCTCGAACAGATGAGCGGCGGCGAGAGGTCGCTCACCGCTCTGTCGCTCATCTTTGCGATACAACGGTACACGCCCGCGCCGTTCTACGCCTTCGACGAGGTGGACGAGTCTCTCGACGCAGTCAACGTAGAGAAGGTCGCCGAGACCATCGACGAAATCGCCGACGCGACACAGTTCGTCGTCATCAGCCACCGCTCGAACATGGTCGAGAAGGCGGACCGTATCGTGGGCGTGACGATGCAGGACGACAACGTCTCTAAGGTAACGGGGGTGAAAGTCAATGACGACAGCGACGGAGAAACAGCCGACGCCACAGCAGACTGAGCCTGTCGATGTCCTCGTCGAGATGGCGCGCGAGGGCGAGATAGACCCGTGGGATATCGACATCGTAGATGTCACCGACAAGTTCCTCGAACGTCTCGAAGAGGGCGACTTGGTACGCACAGGACGCGCTCTGCTCTACGCGAGCATCCTCCTACGCATGAAGAGCGACTACGTCGTCGAGGAGGACGAAGAAGAGGAGACAGAGGGCTGGGACGACTGGCGCGCCGATGCACCACACGACGACGTTCCTTTCGACGACAACATCGACGCTCTCGAAGCCGAGTTCGAGCGGCGTCTCGACCGCAGAAAGGTACGCGACCGCACGCGTCCAGAGACGCTCGACGAACTCGTCCGCGAACTCCGCGAGCGTGAACGCGGGAGCTGGTGGAAGGAGAGCAGGGAGTACGACACATCGCCCGACGAAGGCATGGTTTTCCGCCCGGAGCGTCCCGCGCCGACGACGGAGGACGCGATGCAGACGGCGCACGAGGACGACATAGAGGACCGTGTTGACGACGTACGCGAACGTCTCGCGCAGGAGTTTGAACACCGTGACGAGATACTCTTCGCCGAACTACGCGGCGATACCAAACGCGAGACGGTCACGAACTACATCGCGCTCCAGTTCCTCGCGATGCGCGACGGTGTCCATCTCGAACAGGACGAGTTCTACGGAGACCTCTGGATAAAATCAGATTAGATTATACTTTATCCGACCTTACATCGACTCGTTGCCGTCCATGCCGTCGCCGTTCATACCGCCGTCGTCTGTTTCGTTACCGTTCATTCCGTCACCGTCACCGCCGTCTCCCTGAACCTCGACGCTACCTATCATGCCTTGGTTGACGTGCGGTACACAGATGTAGTCGTACGTACCGGCTTCCTCGAACGTGTGTGTCATCTCGTTGCCTTCCTCGGAGGTGAGTTCGCTCTCGAACAGCGGGTCGTCCATCTCTTCTTCGCCGTCGGAATGGACGACGTTGTGCGAGCCGCCCTCGCCGGTCCATCTCCAGATGACCGTCGTACCGACATCCACGATAACGTCGGCGGGGTCGAACTTGAAGCCCTGAGGTCCGGCACCCGTGTCGATGACGACTTCGTCCTGTCCCGTTAGGTCGGTCGCGTTCCCGTCCTGTCCGATGGTGGTATCGGCTCCGCCGTTTCCGTCACCGTTGCCGTCACCGTTTCCGTCACCGTTTCCATCACCGTTTCCATCATCTCCGTCACCGTTCCCACCTATACATCCGGTCGCACCTATAGCTGCTGTCACACCCGCTATCTTGACGAACTTTCTTCTGTCCATGGTTTGACACCTGTAGTAGGGACTATGAATCGATGATACATTAACGTTTATATAACTCGCGGAGAACGGAAAACGAGCCGCGCTTCTAAATCATCCCTTCGTCTTCGAGACTCTCCATGATGTCGTCTACGAACGACTCGACATCTTCGTACGGAAAGTCTCCGCCGCCGCTCGTCTGCGTGTTGAGCTCCATCGCGGTCATCGAGAAGTCACCCGACTCGAAACTCGTCTGCGGACCGTCGGGGAGCGCGGGTACGAGGTCCATCGGGCTGTTTACGGGGTAGTCTGCTCCTTCGAACGCTTCTATGAACTGCTCTCTCAGGTCGTCTTTGTCAACCATGTGCATACGAAGGTAGCCTATCTCTAATAACAGTTTATTAAACTGTGTGTGAGTTGTTTCTCGTTCTCAGAGAGGTTCGCAGACCAAAAGCACCTACCCCCGCAAGATTTATCATACTTCTCGCCCCCAGTTCTCCTTATGGAGCATTTCAACGGCGAACCACTCAGACATTTCGGCGACCTGCCAGCGATGGGCGCGCACAGGTACGGCGACAAGACAGCCTTCTCAACGAGTTACGGTCAGGAGGTAACGTACAACGAGTTAGACGAGAAGGCGCGGAAGGTCGCGAACGTCCTCATCGACCAAGGCGTCGAACCCGGCGACCGTGTCGGTCTTTTCGTGCCGAACACGCTTCAGTTCCCGCCCGCGTACTTCGGCATCATAAACGCGGGTGGTGTCGCTGTCCCCATCAACCTGCGTATGGACTCCGACTCGATGGTCTACGTCGTGGACAACTCCGAGATGGACGTGATGATAGCGTCCGACAAGGTTCCGGGAGGTAGCGCGGAGGAGGTCGCTGAGGCGGCGGGTGTTGGAACCGTTCTGATACCCAACGGCGGCGACCACGAAACCGTGAAGGACTACGACGCGCTGGCTGAGGACGCAAGCGCGGAACTCGACAGACCTGAGCGCGACTACGAAGACGTCGCGGTACAGCCTTACACGAGCGGCACGACGGGCAACCCCAAGGGCGTGCTTCTGACGCACGAGAACCTGCTGACGACGATAGAGTGCTACCAGAAAGGCGGTCTTCCGATAGACCCCGACGACTCGACGCTCCTCATACTCCCGCTTTTCCACATCTACGCGCTCAACGCGCTGATGGGCACGTACCTCTACACCGGTGCGCGTATGGTTATGCAGGGTGTTCCGAACCCGCAGTTGATGCTGAACGCCATACAGGACGAGGAACTCACGACGTTCGCGGGCGTCCCTGCGGTCTACAACATGATGTTCCGCGAGTACCAGAAGAACCCCGACGACTACGACCTTTCGTCGCTCGACTATGCCATCTGCGCCGCCGCGCCGCTCGCCGACGACACACGGAAGAAGATAGAGAGCGAGTGGAACGTCAGCCTCGCCGAGGGATGGGGAATGACAGAGACAGGTCCTGCGGGTACAGCAGAGCCGATGAGCGGCGGTGTGCAGAAGGAAGCAGGATGTGTAGGCACGCCGCTCCCGAAAATAGAGCTGAAGTTGGTCAACCCGGAGGACCGCGACGAGGTACGTGTGACGCCCGAGGACTTGGAGCCACGCGGTATGATAGAGGGACGTTTGGACTTCGACGACGTGGAGAGCGTCACGGGCGAAATCGCCATACGTGGTCCGCAGATCTTCGAGGGCTACTTCAAACTGCCCGAGAAGACCGCCGCGGTCTTCGACGACGAAGGCTGCTTCTACACCGAGGACATCGCACGCGTCGACGAGGACGGCTACTTCTGGATGGTCGACAGCGCCGACGACATGATAATCGCTGGCGGCGAGAACATCTATCCCGGCGGAGGTCGAGGACGGACTCTACGAACACCCCGACGTGGCGGAGGCGGCTGTCGTCGCGGCGCCGCACGAAATCAAGGGCGAAGCACCCGTGGCTTTCGTGGTTCTGGAGGAAGGTTCGGACGTGACGGAGGAAGAGCTACGTGAGTTCTCGCTGGAGCACACGGCGAAGTACGCGCATCCGCGCCGTATCTTCTTCGTGGACGAACTCCCGAGGAGTGCGACGCAGAAGGTTCAGCGGTACAAGCTCGAAGAGGAAGCGGAGGAACGCGTCGGTACGCTCGAACCGAGCGAGGAGCTTTAGAGTAGCTTCCGACGCCGTCGTCGCAGATAGACGAACGCCCGCGAAACTCTTTTACGCGCTGTTCGTCTCTTACGGACATGGCTTTACGCACACCCGACGAACGTTTCGAAGACCTGCCCGGATACGACTACGAGCCGAACTACGTCGAAGTGGACGGCACGCGGATGCATTACGTGGACGAAGGAAGCGGCGACGAGACGTTTCTGTGCCTGCACGGAGAGCCTTCGTGGTCGTACCTCTACCGGAAGATGGTTCCGGGACTCTCCGAGGAGGGGCGCGTCGTCGCACCCGACCTTCCGGGATTCGGCAAGTCGGACAAATGGGAGGAGCAGGACGACTACACCTTCGACGCGCTCTACGGCGCGGTAGAGGGCTTCGTCGAGGAACTCGACCTGACCGACGTGACGCTCGTCTGTCAGGACTGGGGTGGTCTCCTCGGTCTGACCGTCGCAGCGAAAAATCCCGAACGTTTCGCGCGCCTCGTTCCGATGAACACGGGTCTTCAGGACGGTAGCGCGGGTATGTCGGAGGAGTGGCAGCAGTTCCACGACTTCGTGGAGATGTCCGAGGAACTCCCAATCGGATTCCTGATAAGCGAAGCCTGCTACACCGAGGTTCCCGACGACGTGAAGGCGGCGTACGAGGCACCCTTCCCCGACGCGTCGTATCAGGCGGGCGCGCTCGAACTGCCTCTGCGCGTTCCAACGTCACCCGACGACGACGGTGCGGAACAGATGCGCGAGGCGCGCGAACTCCTCTCCGAGTGGGACAAGCCCGCGTTCGTGCTCTTCGCCGAGAACGACCCGATTACGCGCCCCGCCGCCGACGACCTGCGCTCGCTCATACCGACGGCGGATGAACAGCCCGAGGTTTGGGTCGAGAACGCGGGACACTTCCTGCAGGAGGACGCGGGCGAGCGTATCGCGGAGCACATCGTCGAGTTCGTGGAGAGGACGAAGTGACGGATGGCCGACTGGCTGGCTGGCGAAGTTCAAGCCGGGGAGTCTTGTTGGGTAGTGTTGGGACTGTCGACGGATCGATTTTTGTTCGTGACTTATGGATATCGAGACTTGTAGGAGCTTTCCAGTTTAGCTTCCATTCCATGAACGTCATCGGGATGTGTATATTCCGGTGAGATAGTCAATCTCCCTCCGTTTTCAGAGGTGATTACAATACTATTCTGTTCCCAATCTCCTTCTACAAGCTCTCTACTTGAAAATCCAGCCGCGGGCCAGACATCAGCTTGACCTTCCCAGTATTCTTGTATGGGTTTGTATTTATTTCCCTCCTTGCCAGCAATCAAGCTCCTTTTATTATATCCCATTCTCCTTCGCTTGGAAATAGAATCACCCCTTCCAGATCACCGTAATTGGCTCTACAAAATTCTAATTTGACCCTTTGGTTTGGGTTTATGGTCATCTGTTGACTTCCATTTTCCCACGGCAAGCGTCCCTCGTAATGATAGTGGATCCCATCCGTCTTGCCATCAAGGGACATGTTAGCCGAGCAGTTGCGGGCTGGACGTTTTCCTAAATTTTCGATAACGATGCTATAGTGAACGACTTCTAGTTCACCGTCTTCTGTGTAATCAAACGTCAAATCGAAGGAATCATCCGCTGATAATTTTGGCCGAGTATAATAATCCCACGCCGTTTTAGCGAGGAAATTTGCGGTCAATCCGCCCACAATGCCAACAAACAGAGGGGCGATAATCTGGGAAACCATATTCTCCTATGAGTCATGCTCCGAATTTAATGTTTTGTTATTTTCTCACCTAATATAGGATATTATTTTATGATACGGAGGCGGTATCATCGGCGTAGGCTCAATTTCTCACTCGGGCGCAAGCGCGTTGATGGTGTCGAGCGCGTGTGCGGTTCCTGTTTTCGGGACGGTGACGATAGGCAGGTCGACGAAGCCGTCACGCAGTCGGGACATCTGCTCCCGCGCTTCGTCGGGGGTTCCTGCGACGCCTAAGTCGGCGAGCATCTCGTCGGTTACGGCGTCGCGGGCGGCGGCGCGGTCGCCGTCCTCCCACAGCACCGCGACGTGCTCCGCTTCCTCGGGAAACTCCTGCGCGACGGCGTTTCTGTAGCCCTTGCTGTTCCCGACGTAGTACGCAACGTGACCGCGGAGTGCTTCCCTTGCCTCTTCGGCGTCGTCGCTGACGACTGCGGGGACGTACGGCGCGACGGTGATTTCGGAGGCGTCCCTGCCCGCCTCGTCCGCCGCTCGTTCGATTTCCTCGAACGCGCCGTCAAGGTGGGAGAATGGCACCATATGGGGTATCCATCCGTCGGCGAGTCGCCCGACTACACGGCGGTTCGCGGGTCCGAGCGCGGCATGGTACACCGGCACGTCTGCGTCGAGCGCGTCGAAGTCCGAAACCTCGAATAGTTCTCCGTCGTAGCTTACCGAGCCATCGGTGTCCGAGAGGTACTCCTGAATTATCGCGATGGTCTCGTGGGCGCGTCTTATCGGACGACGATATTCCATCCCGTGGAGGTCAGTGACAGCCTTCGGCGTGCTGACGCCGGTTCCGAGAACCATCCTGCCGTCTGCGTACCTGTCAACGGTGGCGGCAGCCATCGCAAGAACCGCCGGCGAGCGTGAGAAGACGTTCGCGATGGCTGTACCGAGTGTGATTTCGTCTGTCTCCCGCGCGACGACGCCGAGCTGGACGAATGCGTCGCTACCCCACAGTTCCGGCATCCAGACCGAACCGTATCCCAAGTTCTCGGCGGTCGTCGCAACCCCGACCGGGTCCATCACGTCCGCGGGCGGAAGGATAAGCCCCGTCTTCATGGGAGTCAGGAGGGGTCACCGGTCAAAAAGTGTTCCGCTGCCGCCGGGACTGCCGGTGAATGAACAGGTGGGGGAATGCCGGTCCGAAGCCCTAAGTCCGCGCGCTACCATCTCCATGTATGCGAGTAGAGAGGGACGAGGAACACAGCGACGGCGCGCCTACTCTCGAAGGCACCGGCATCCGTGTGGTAGACATAGCGAAGGCTTACGAGCACAGCGGGTACGACCCCGACGAGATAACCGAACTGTATCCCGACCTGTCGCTCGGCGACGTGCACACCGCGCTCGCTTACTACTACGAAAACGTGGACGAACTCAGACCGCTGACAGCTTAGACTACCCGTATCTAGTACGACCGCGGCATGTCGAGCGTGTGCTCGGCGATGAAGTTCTTCATCATCTCACTGCTACCCGGCGCGGTCTTGCTCAGCCGTGTACCCTTCCACATCTCGATGACCGTGTACTCGCGCGAGAAGCCGTTTCCGCCGTGTGTCTGTAACGCGACGTCCGTCGCTTCGTGCCCAGCCTCGCTCGCCTTGAGCTTCGCCATGTTGGAGACCTCGGCGACCTTACGCGGGTCGTAGCCCTCGTCGTGCATCCGCGCCGCCTTGCGGACGAGTTCGCGTCCTGCCTGCAGTTCCGTGTAAGACTCAGCGATAGGATGCTGTATCGCTTGGTACGCGCCTATCGGTCCGTCGAAGACCTCGCGGTCCTTCGAGTAGTCTATCGCCTTTTCGAGCGCGTACCGACCGACGCCTATGGTACCAGCCGCGCCTGTAAGCCTCTCAGGGTTGACCGTGTCGAACAGCTGGTACAGACCCATGCCCTTCGTGCCGATTATGTCCTCCTCTTGCGCGACGTATCCGTCTATCGAAAGCTCGTACTGGTTCTCGGGCGTCGGTATGCCTACGTCGAGCTTTCTGCGTTCGATTGCGGGGTCCTGAGGGTCGACGAGGAAGAGCGTTATGCCCATGGTGCGCTTCGACGTCTCTGCCTCGGGAGTCGTGCGCGCCGCTAAGAGCATCCGGTCCGCTCTGTCTACGCCGCTTATCCACTGCTTCGAGCCGTCGATTACGAAACTGCCGTCTTCCTGCTCCTCCGCGAACGTCTCCATCTCGGGCGCGTTGTGCCCCGCGTTCGGCTCCGTGAGCGCCATCGCCCAGTTGAGGTCTCCGTTCACGAGACCGGGGAGGTACTCCTCCTTCTGCTCCTCCGTGCCGTTAGCTTCGAGAGTGACCGTACCGAAGATTATGTTCACGACGAACAGCATACCTACGCCGAGACAGCCGTTCGCGGAGAACTCCTCCGTAATCATGGCGAACTCTTCGAGACCCATGCCCTCGCCGCCGTACTCCTCCGAGACGATTGTTCCGAGGAAGCCAGCGTCGGCGCAGTCCTGCCAGAACTCGTGCGGGAACGTGTCGCCGTCTACCTCGCGCCAGTACGCGTCGTCGTAGTCCGAGGCTATGTCCTCCACAGTCTCGCGTATCATCCTGTGTTCGTCCGACTCCACGAAGTTAAAATCCATAACAATAGAATGTGAACGCTCAGTATTATGGTTTTTGGTTCGACAGGTCAGATGGATGAAATATAGAAACTTACCGCAGGTTTATTCGCGTTGATTCGACGACAGACTGACGGAGACGAATCTCAGAGATACTCGCGGTCTATCTCAACGCCCAAGCCCGGACCGTCGGGCGGCGTAACCATGCCGTCGTCGTGCCCTATGTGCGACTCTAAGAGGAAGTCACGCGCCTCGGGCGTGAAAGGCGGCTCGTACGGGTACTCAAACCAGTTCGGGTCGGTCGCGGCGGCGACGTGCAGGTTCGCGGCGACACCCAAGCCGTTCGTCCACGAGTGGGGCGTGTACTCGACGCCCTGTCTCTCCGCCTGTTCGGCGATACTCTTCGCTTCACCGAGACCGCACGCGATTGCGCAGTCGGGCTGTATCACGTCGAGAGCGTCGTGTCGGAGGAGTTCGCGTAACTCGTGGACGGAGTCGGTGAACTCGCCGCCTGCGATACGGACGGGCGACTCTTCGCGCAGGCGGGCGTATCCACGGTAGTCGTACCTGTTCAACGGTTCTTCGAGCCATTCGACGCCGCCTATCTTGCCGAGTTCGCGCGCGACGCGTGCGGCTTCCTTGTAGTTCCACGTCCGCCCTTCCTCGATGACGCGTGCCTTCCATCCCATGTTCGCGTCGACCATGAGCGTCAGTTCGGGGAACTCGTCGCGGACGGCGCGCGCCGTTCTAAGTCGTCCTCGATTTCTTCGCGCCCGAATCTCAGCTTTGTCGCTTCGAACCCCTCGGAGACGCGGTCCTCGACGTATTCGAGGCGTTCTTCGACAGTCTTGTGCTCGCCCGTCGAGGCGTACGCGGGTATCGGGTCGCCGCTACCGCCTAAGAGTTCGTAGACGGGCTTACCTGCGTCCTTTCCGATGATGTCCCACATAGCCATCTCCAGATGCCAAGGACGCGGACCGATGAGGTCGAACGTCTCCAGAGCTTGCGCCATCGCGGCGTGTCAGGTCGTGCGGGTCCGACTCCTGTCCTGTAAGAGGCAGCGAAAGCTGGTCCTCGTACTCCAAGCCGCCCGCGAAAGACGGCGAACCAGCCCATCCGACGATACCTTCGTCAGTCTCTATTTCGAACAGTTCGGCTTCGTTCGCCCCCTGCGGGTATCCGGGTATCCACGTCGGGTTGTACGCGCCGTCAAGCGAACCCTCGACGTGGTGCTGTGTGACTCCTGTTATGCGCATACACCGAAAAGAATGTCCGGTAACATAACTTTAGGTGTCGGGATTTTTCGTCGGCGACGATACTAAGCTAAAATCAGCCTACGTGAACCGTCTACAGACCGACTTCCATCGCGCGTTCCACAACGTCCTCGCTGTACATCTCGGCGAGTTCGTCGTGCTGGTCGGGACGGTTTGCGTAAACGTCCTTGAACAGCTTTACGGGCGTCATCATCGCTTGGTAGGTCGCCTCGTCCCACATACGGTCGCTCTGTATATCGACCTCGACGCCGTCTATGCGCACCGTCGTGGCGCGCGTCATCGCAATCGCGCCCCTGCCTGCCTCCTTCGCCGCCTCGAACTCCTCCATCGAGTCGACGATGTCGTCCATGCTCGGGACGTAGGAGGTCAGGTCGACGAGTTCCTCGCGGAGTTCGTCTTCGTCAAGGACGAGTTCGTCTCCGCCGACTTCGAGTTCGTACTGACCGTCAGTCTCTTCGAGGTCGATACGTTCGCCGCTGTAGACCTGTACGTCGCCGTCGGCTTCGAGTTCGACCGTGCGTCCGTCGGCGTCTATCGTCCAGTAGCCTTCTTGCGAAGGAAGCGGCGTCTTGTTCGCAACCTCGACCTGACCGGGCGTGAGCGACCAGATTCCGAGCATACCCATAGCGGCGTTCGCCGTGATGCGCTCTCGGTAGCCGTCCACGTCGCGTATGTCGTCGAACGGTCCGTCGACCGCGATGAGACCTGCGGCGGACGCGCCGCGCGACGTGTTGTGCCTGAGTTCCTTCCACTCGGGGAGCGCGCCCGTCGGCGTTATCGCGCGCATGTCCTTCGTGTAGTCGACCTCGCCGTCGACTAAGAGGAACAGACGTTCGAGGTTGTTGGTCGGCTTGCCCATCTCGTCGCGGAGTTCGCCCATCGCCAGTTCCGCCTGCCCGCTCTCGATAATGACTGACATGTTGAGCGAACCTTCTTCAAGACCGTGCTCGTTCTCGACGATAGTGATGAACTCGTCAGCCTTCTTCCAGTCGTCTATGTCGCCGACCTCGGGGATGACGAAGCCGTCAATGTTGTCGACAGCACCCTTCTCGGGGTCGGCGATTTCGAGCATGTGCTGAAGACCGCGGTACCGTGTCTCGGGACTGTCACGGTGCCAGACGACGCGCGGGTGTATCTCGCCGGGGAAGTCGTCGCCGTCGTCCGCAACGACCTCGGCGATGTTGCGCGCGCCCTCATCGCGCATGTTGGGCGCGGTCGCGTCCTCGTTGTCGGGCACCCAGACGTCGGGTGCCTGCATTCCTCTTAGCTGTATGGCTTTTCTTAGCTTCTTCGCCGAGTCGTCTTCTCCCTGCTCCGCCGTCGGTGTCGTGAAGAACGTGCGGACGAACTCGCGTCCGTGTATGCGTGGTTCCGGCATGGTGGAACTGTATCGGACAGCGAATTTAGTACTTTTGATTGGTGCCTAGTGTTCGGTTCGCGACCGAGTTCCCCGCGTGTGCGGCACCTGAGGCATACAGGTTCAGACGGGAGGTTTATTTACTGTCGGTTTCTAAGCCATATTACTCAATGTCGAGGACAAGGATAGTTCTGCGGTTCCTACGTGCTGTAGTCATCCTTACTCCTATTATTGTGACATATGTCCGCGACAGGCGCAGGTTCCTCTTCTTCGGCGGTCCGCGCGACCTCGACTACGAACAGAGGCGTGCTCGCGCCGAGCGTCTCGCACAGGCTTTCGAGGACCTCGGCACGACGTACATCAAACTCGCTCAGTTCATGACGACACGTCCCGACTTGGTGCCGCCCATCTACATACGCGCCATGGAACGCCTGCAGGACGAGGTTCCTCCCGCGGACTTCCGGAAGGTCAAGAAGCAGTTGGAGGAGGACCTCGGACCTCTTGTGAGGAACGTCTACGACTACTTCAACGAGGAGGCGGTTTCGGGCGCGTCGATAGCGCAGGTACATTTCGCATCCGTAGACGGCGAGGACGTTGCTGTGAAGGTGCGTCGTCCGGGTCTCGAAAAGAGGGTCGAGGCGGACCTCTACGTCCTCGGACTGTTCGCGCCTATCGGACGTTGGCTACTCATCCGTATGGGTCAGGAGTCGCACGCCGAGTCGGCGAAGGGTATCACCGACGAACTCAAGAGGACGATAAGGCAGGAGATGAACCTGAAGCGCGAGGCGGAGATAATGACCGAGATACGCCTCAACATGGAGCGCGAGGGTCTCGACGACCGTATCATCATACCCTACGTCTACGAGAAGTACTCGACGGAGCGCGTCCTCACGATGAGCTACGAGGAGGGTATCGCTGTAAAGCACGACGAGAAGCTGAGACGCGAAGGACACGACCCCGTCGAAATCGTGGACGCAATCGCCGAGGCGTACCTCTACATGGCTTTCAGACACGACGTGTTCCACGCCGACCCGCACCAAGGAAACCTCGCCGTCGCGCCCGACGGACGCGTCATCATCTACGACTACGGCATCGCGCAAAGACCGCCGCAGGAGTTACAGGACAAATGGCGCAGGATGTTCAT
Source organism: Halobacteriales archaeon (assembly GCA_034522195.1). Taxonomy (GTDB): domain Archaea; phylum Halobacteriota; class Halobacteria; order Halobacteriales; family Halorutilaceae; genus Halorutilus. The sequence goes on from JAXHLL010000001.1 coordinate 115,453, forward strand.
GGGAGTCGGTATGCACGACCCTGCGATGGTCGTCGATGCTCTACAGGACATGGGCGCGGTTGACGAGGATGTGGACCGCGATACCCTCTTAGAAGTCGCACGCGTCATGATAATGGACATATCAGGTGCTGGTCTCGACGACGCCGACATACAGCGCATCGAGGCGAAGGTTGACGAGACGCTGTACGACTACCCGATGAAGTTCCCACAGGAGATTATCTTAGGCATGCGCGCCACCTTCGGCGTCGAAGGTCTCTGCGCCGACATGGCACCCGACTACGACTTCAGCAAGAAGCTCTACGACTTCTTCATAGAGGAGATGGACGAGAACGACGTGCCCGCGATATCCGAGATGGGCGACGGAATCGAGTACCGCCTCCTCGACAGGCTCGACAGGTTCCTCGGAGACCTGCCCCTCTCGCTCCCCGTGCAGGTGCCGTACATCAGCACATACGTGGACAGTCCGCGTCCTGTGACGGCGTTCTTCCTCAAAAACGGCAGGTACCTCGGCGTAAACCTGATGGAACAGCCCGTCGAGATGCGCAACGGACACACCGACAAGGACAACCTCAACGTCTCCGTGAGCACGGGCGACGTGAAGGAGCATATCGGAAAGGAGATGAAGAAGTCGAGCAAGCGCACGTACCTCGCCGTCTTAGGAGGTACTCTCGTCCTCAGCGCGGCGGTTCTCCACACAGGCGGTTCAGGTATCGCGCCCTACTCCTTCGGCGCGGGACTGCTGTTCTTCTTCCTTGCTTGGAGGTCGTTCAAGGACCGCGACAAGGGCGTCATGGGTCCCAAGTACGTCGCAACGCGCCACCGTATGGAGCAGTGGGACGACGAGGACGAGGAGGACAAGGCAGAGATGTCGAACGGTGACTCCGACGCGTTCGACGACGACGGCTTCGAGAGGTTCGACAAGGAGAACGCGAAGGAAGCGAGGATCAGCGAAAGAAGGTAGAACCGAGAACCGTGACATAGTGCGTGTCGTCGCCTTCCTCTCGTAACCCGAAGAAGTACGAGAGAGAAAAGTCCTACAACGCCCCCTTCGGTGGTGTGCCGTCGGAGTCCCGCGCGAAGGAAACCGCACAGGGGTACCCCGTAGGAAAAGAAGTCGAAGTCTACGTCGACCCCGAGAACCCGGGAGAGGCGTTCCTCGAAGTGGACGACATACGTCAGAAAGCCGGTGCTTTCTTTTTGAGTGCCATCGGAGCCTTTACGACTCTTATAGGTGTCATGGGAGGCTTGATGTTCGCGCTACTGACGTTTGTTCTGTAGCGTCAGTCCCTTCGTAGAGACGCATTGACCATTCAAGCTCAACATTTATATCGACTGATGCCTATATGGACACAGTATGAAGATAAAAAACATACTCAGCATAGTGGGGGTAGTGACTATCATAGTGGCTATCGCAGCGGTAGTCCTGCAGAGCAAAAGGAGGAAACGTGGCGACTACGAGGACATAGAGATAGAGTAAGACGAACGGTCGAGTCTACGCAGGGGGTAGACGGTCAGGTCGGCATAGATGCGCGCGGGATGTTTTCTCTCCTGAGGCTACACGACAGTTAAGCAGAACAAAAAAAGCCGCTGAGCTACGTATTTAGTCTTCGTCTTCGCCTGCGAAGCCCTCGGACTCCTCGATGCGCTCCTTCGCGGCGGGGTCGAACTCCGTCTCTATCTCCTGGTAGCGGTCCGTGTACGAGAGTTCGTGGTGGCTCTCTGTCGGATGTCCGATGTAGTCCTGTTCGAGGTCGAACTGAGCCTCCTCTCCGTTCTCGGCGAGGTTCTTGAAGTCCTCGTAGACCTTGTGCGCGCCGGCGTGGAGACCGAACAGCGTGATGAAGATGTACTTGTAGCCAAGGTCGCCGAGTTCCTGGAACGTGAGCGGGTCGTCCTGCTCGCTCCACTTGAACGACGACGAGTAGTTGAACGCAAGCTTGAGGTCGGGGTGCGTCTCGTGTATCGTCTCGGCGTAGTTGACAGCGTCTTCACGCGACGGGTCGGGCATCTCAGGCCAGACGATGTCGACGCCGCAGTCGGCGTACATCCTGCCGCGTTCGAGGTGTTCCTCCCAGTCGCCGTTCGCGGAGCCGTAAGCGTCTGTGCGCGCGATGACGATAGTGTCCTCGTCCTGCTTCGCGTCGACCGCAGCCTTGTAACGACCTTCGGCTGTGTCGCGGTCAACAATCTGCTTTCCTGCGATATGTCCGCACCTCTTGGGCGTGACTTGGTCCTCTATATGGATTGCGGCGGCACCGACCTTCTCGTACTCACGGACAGCGCGTCGGACGTTGTGCACACCGCCGTATCCCGTGTCACAGTCTGCGATGACGGGCAGGTCAGTCGCATCGACGATACGCTTGGCGTTCTCGACCCGTCTCGCGCGCGCTGCGCGCCGACTTTCGAGGTCGAGGAAGAAGCGCGAACTGTCCGAGGACCGTCGAGTATCCGGACATGTAAGCGGCGTCGTGACCCGTCATCTCGGCGAGGCGTGCGTCGAGCGCGTGGTAAAGACCGGGCGCGAAGACGTAGTCCTGGTTGTTGAGCTTCTCGCGCAGTTCGCGCGCCTTGTAGTTGTCTATGTCCCTGTACGTGTCGTGCGTTGTCCGTCTCGTCTTCTTCTCCTTGTGGCATAGGTTCACCTGACAGTTTGGCAAAACGCTGTTTAAGCTAATCGGTTTCGTTCCGCGCTATCCACGCAGACCGCCATCGACGCCGATTATCTGCCCCGTCATGTAACCCGATTCGCGCGAGGCAAGATAACGGACGATACCCGTCATGTCCTCGACCTCGGCGAAACGTTCGAGAGGTATGCGGTTACGTATCTTCTCCTGCACCTCCTCGTCAACCTTCCTGAGCATGTCGGTACGCGTGAAGCCCATCGTGACGCAGTTCGCCGTCGAGTTTGAGGCGGCGAGTTCGAGCGCGAGCGTCCGTGTGAAGCCGAACATGCCGCTCTTGGTCGTCGCGTAGTTAGCCTGTCCGTAGTTGCCACGCCGTCCGACTACGCTCGATATGTTTATGAGCCTGCCGTTGGTCGAGACGGAGATGTCGTTGAAGAACGCCTTGGTGGCGTTGAACATCCCACCGAGGTTGACATCCATCACACGGTCCCAGTCCTCACGCGTCATGTTGACGAACTTCTTGTCAACAGTGATTCCCGCGTTGTTAACGAGAACGTCCGCGCCGCCGTGTTCGTCGCGTACCTTGTCACGCATCTCTTTCATCTCGTTGAGTTTTCTCACGTCGCCCTGAACAGCCATCGCGTTACCTTCGGACCCGTTTATCTGTTCGACGACATCTTTCGCTTCCTCCTCGCTCTGGTTGTAGTTGACAACGACGCTCGCACCGTGCCTCCCAAGGTTGAGCGCGATGCCGCGCCCGATACCGCGCGACGCGCCCGTCACGACACATACCTGTCTTTCGACCATGAGTCTAAATTTATTTGCGCACGCAAAACTCTTGCCGAACCGGAGCGCGGAGCGTCACACATCCTCGGGAGCCAGATTCGTGCCATCCGCCCTGTACCCTTCAAAGACGCGGTGCGTCGGTTCGACAGTGTTCTCGTCATTAGTTTTCCGTAGCCGTTTTTGAGTTGTAATAATCGTTGGTTATATGTGTGCCCGTGCCCTTTTGTACTATTATGGTAGTTGCGGAAAACCACAACGGAAGTTCCGCGAAAGGCACAGGCATGGTACGTATTCTCCTTGCGACGGCTGTCTTGGTAGCTCTCCTTGTAGCGGGCGCGGGAACGGCGAGCGCGGGGCACCCGATAAACACGTGCGCCGACGACGTGTCTACGTCAGGCGTGGCACACCGTCGACAGTAACATAAACGACGCAGGCGCGGCTTCGTGTATCGACATCAACGCGAGCAACGTTGTACTTGAAGGTAATGACAACACTATCGACGGCGTGGACAACGACGCGACTAGCATCGGAGTCAACGTCACAGCGTCGACGACTCTCAGCAACGTCACTGTCAGAAACCTCACCGTACAGAACTGGGGTCAGGGTGTTGAGTACGAAGACGCGGTCGACGGAGAGATATCGGATGTCGTTGCGACGGGGAACAACGCCGGAGTCAGACTCGACACGGCGACCGGTAACGACGTGACGGCGAACAACCTGAGCGGCAACAACTTCAGCGGAATCGACCTCAGAGCGTCGAGTAACAGCAACAACGTGACCAACAACGAGGTGAGCGGGAACTTCTACGGTATACTCATAGTCCTGGGGTCGAACAACAACCTCGTACGGAACAGCGGCGAACAACAACGGCGAGGACGGTATACTCATCGAAGACGGCACGGGCAACGAACTGACATCTAACACAGCAAACGGTAACGGTCAGTACGGCATCTGGGTAGCCACGAGCAACTCGAACAACCTGACGGGCAACATAGCCCTGAACAACACCGTCTCGGGTATCTACCTCGGTGGCATGACCGCCTCCTCCGACGACGACGTCGTCGGTGAACAACACGGCGAGAGGAAGCGAGTACGGAATCTGGATAAGTAACTCCGACAACAACAGCGTGTCCCAGAGCCTTGTCGAGGAGAACGTTGACGGCATAGAGGTCGCAGGCGACTCGTTCGGAAACACGTTCACGAACGACGTCTCGCGGAACAACACGGACTGGGACTTCGTGAGTGAGGGCAACGCGGCAGACAACCCTGTGACGAACCTCGATATCGGCGCGTCAACAGCACCCGACACAACGCTCTCGTTCGAGGCAGAGAACGTGACACTCAGGTCGGCGAACTCGCCGCCGTCCGACCCCGCGGGCGCGCAGAACATCGGACGGTACTTCGAGGCTGAGAGTCTCTCGTTGGACGGCTACCTCGACGTCTCGGTGCAACGTACGACGACCCCGGTGACCTCGGTTCAGTAGACGAGACGACGCTTGAACTTCTGAGGTACGACGGTGCCGACTGGGTCGACGTTCCGGGTTCGTCGGTCGATACCGGCGCAAACACTGTGAGCGCGAACATAACGGACTTCTCCGACTTCGGCGTGTTCGGAGAGCCGGGTGAGGGGGTCGGAGAATGCATAAACCGCCGTGACCTTAGTCGGGGACAGGAAGGACAGGAGTGTCCGTTCGACCGCGACATATCGCGTGGAGGTTCGCGTGAGGGACTCGACCGCGACACGGGACGCGGCGGCACTGGCGAACACCGTGACAGCGCGACTTCGCGACGCGACAGAGGAAGATAACCGGAACGCACCGACTCGTCGAACGTGATTTTTATATAGGTGCCCATCGTTCGGTAGTTAGCTATGCTTTCAATAATTAAAATGAGCGGTATCAATCGGTTAAAAACACTCGTCATCACCACCGTCATCGTTTCTATCCTCGTCACGATGACGGGAACCGCGGGCGCGGCGATGGAGGTCGATAGCTGTACGACGATAGACGAGTCGAACGCACCCGCCGACGGTCTGGTAGAACTGAACACGAGTATCACCGACTCGAACCAGACGACGTGTTTCGAAATCTCCGCCGACGACATCGTCTTCGACGGCATGGGTAACACGGTGGACAGCAACGCTTCCGCAAACGATTTCGGGTTCAACGTAATCAACAGTACGCAGACGCTGACGAACGTCACTGTGCAGAACGTCACCGTCACGGACTGGTTCAGGGGTATACAGGTCACGGACGCGGCTACTGTGCGCAACACCCAACTGTCTAACGTCGCACAAGATATTCGGACTGCGTCGGGTTCGGGCGCGCTAATAGAAGACAACGTTATGAACTCGGCGATGCGTGTCTCGGCTTCGTCCGCCGTCATAAGGAACAACACGGTTACGAACGATAATGTCAACTTCTTCGGAACATCGGACAACCTGTTCATAAACAACACGGTCACCAACGGGGACGGCGTCTGGTTCACAGCGGGTTCGAACAACAACACCGTGAAGGACAGCGAAATAACCGGTAACACGGTCGGGATACGTTTCTACCGCGACGACAGTACCGACCGAGTACTCAACACCACGCTTGACAACAACGACGTAGCGGTGAGCATCGAGGGTTCGAGCAACAACATCGTCAGAAACTCGACTACGGTCGGTAGCGACTACGTCGTCAACTCGACCACATCCGGAGGCGAGATAAGCGTCAACAACCTTCTCGAAAACATGCAGATAGACGCCTCGACTAGCGTCACGCTTTCCGGCAGGAACTACAGCGTGAGGTCCGTCGCCTCACCGCCCGCGGACCCGAACGACGCAGACAGCATCGGCAAGTACCTCGAAGCGACACGTCTGACATCGGGTACGTCGTTCCTCGATATGACGTTCTTCTACACGGAAACCGACACCGTCGGTCTTGACGAGTCGAACATCGCTGTCTGGAGATACGACGGTTCTTGGGCGGAACTCGCATCTAACCTCGACACGACAGCAAACACGGTGAACGCGAACACGTCTTCGTTCTCAACCTTCGCACCTCTTGTCGGCGAAGCCGTGGACGAGGTAGGCTGTGTGAACAGAAGAAACCTTAGCCGCGGACAAGAGAGTCAGGAGTGTCCGACCGACCGCGAAATCAGCCGTGGTGAGTCACGCCGAGACTTCGACCGGAGTACCGGCAGGAGCAGCGACACGAGCAGAAGAGACAGAGGAAGATAGACGGCGAACGATCCCCTAGAAAACTTAACTACTGCGCCGACTTATTGACACGTAATGTCAAAGACAAAGCCGGAGGGTTCCGAAGGCGGTGAACTCGACATTGATGTGAGATTCACGCGCGCGCTCCGCGAAGGCGGATTCGACGACTTCTCCATGCTTGACAGGGAGACGGCGCGCGAGGTTCTCACGGAAGAGCGTCTCAGACTCATCGGCGCGATGGACGAAAGAGCGGACGAGATAGAATCGAAGTCCGACTTAGCCGAGGTCGTCGGCAGGGACGTGAGCGCGGTTCACAGGGACCTCGACGTGCTCTTCAAGAACGGTCTCGTGCGGTACGAGAAGGTCGGCAACAGAAGGATTCCGAGGTTAGCGTACGAGCATATCGTGGTGGAGCCGATACGGTGAGCAGAAAGACGGCTGACAACGAGGGTTACCGCTCTTCATTATACTGATAATCAGATGAGCATAAATTCATCCTCGTGTGGCTCGATTAACTCACCTCTTCGTCTGAGTGTGTTAATTTCTTCATTGATCTTCTCCTCACTCATACCATAATCGTTCCCCATCTCAATTATTTCAGAGAGAGGAGCTTTTCCGTCCTCTCTGTTCTCAGAAATAGTTCGTATTACATCTTCGATGTCATTTATTTCTTCTTTACTGCCCGTTCCTGACTCAATAACATCTATATCGAATTCTCCGGTTTCAGATCCAATACTACCTAATCCTTGTGCTAAAATATTTGATGCTATCTTCGTATCTACCTCTTGAACTTCATTGGATAACCTCATCCTCGCACTTGCCTTCGCAACAGTAACGAAAGAAGAGCGAGTTGAATTAGAAACAGGCAGTCCCGCCTCGTAACTGTCCCAGTTGCTCAGTATTTCTTCCAACTTCTCTTCTGCGCCAGCATTTAATTCTGGATCAGAATATTCGTTGTTGGCATACATACTGTATTCAACTAACTCTTCTTCTGACAATCCTGTTCCATCTTCGATATCAAGATAGCCGCTCGGTAAGTCAACCTTCCCTGAATCCTCTTTAGATGTGATGCAGACACAGTCGAAGTACGTTATTACAGATGAATCGATCTGTGTCTCCAGCCCTTCATATTCATCAAGCCTCCCATACTCTGGCTTCATAGTCGCCAAACAAGAAAACTGAGTGGGGTAGCTACGATGGGAGCCCGCTTTTGAAACCGTTATCTGCTGTTGGGTTAATGGTTCTTTGCAAATCTCAGGCGAGGGAAGTTCATCAATCTCGTCAAGCGCAACAATTCCCTCATACCGAGTGAATACACCAGTATGCGTTCTACCGCTAGAGTTGTAGCGTCCGACCAATCCACCTTCAGTAGTAGTCTGACAGTTTACATACGCGGAATCGTCGCACAACTCAGCTATCTCGTTGAGTATCGTGGTAGTCACTTCGCCCGTCTGCTCAACAAGCAGAACGTGCAGTGGACTATCTCCTCTAAAAAATTGTAACGCTATAGATAACCTAGCTTTCGGCGAACACATGTCCGAGCAAGGTATACTGTTAGCCAACTCCGCATATACTTGACCGGAGGAAGATACCTCTTCAAACTCATCGGTCTCGTAAGAATAGTCTTGGGTCTCGCTCTTGTCCACAGCGGACTCAGGTGAGTCATCACTACTCAATGTATCTGATCCCACGTATCTTTCGAGAAGATGACCTGCGTCTGCTTTCTCCACTAAGCTCATAATCTCGTCTGGTCCAATTAGCTTGACATTCGCCACTTGCGCTGATTGGGTTGCTCCCTTAGTAAACCCAGAAGTACCAATAAGCAGAACCTCATCAACATTGTCTTTGTGATGGAGGTAGGAATACTGCTGCACACTACGTCTATCAAGCCGGTCTTCCCGTTGCTTAACCTGTATCAGCTTTCTTTGTTCGTATGGTTCATTCCGCTGAGCGATTACATCGACACCATCATCCCCTGCTGAACGGGTTGTCGTTGCCTCCCAGCCTAATTCACTCCATAATTCCGCGATAAACTCTTCAAAGTCTGTAGGCGGAATGGTTGAGATATCTTCTGGGTGATTTGTCATCTATGTTTTTTCACCGCCTCTTAGCCATCCTGTCCGCTATCGTGTTACGCAGAACCTCGCTCGTTCCCTCGTATATCTCGTTTATCTTTGCGTCCCTCAGGAACCTCTCCGCGGGGAAGTCCTTGACGTAGCCGTATCCGCCGTGTATCTGTATTCCTTCGTTAGCAACCTCGCGTGAAACTTCCGACGCGTAGAGCTTCGCCTGTGCCGACTCCTTTATGAAGTCCTCGCCGCGTATCTTGCGGTCTGCGGCGCGGTGCATCAGCATCTTGGCGGCGTTGACCTTGGTGTCCATGTCGGCGAGTTTGTGCTGAATCGCCTGGAACTCGGCGATAGGCTGTCCGAACTGCTCGCGCTCGTGCGCGTACTCGAAAGCGGCGTCAAGCGCGCCGCGTGCGACGCCGACGGAACGCGCAGCGATGGTTATGCGCCCCTTGTTGAGCGTCTTGAGAGCCTGCATCAGACCTTCGCCCTCGTCACCGAGGCGGCGCGACGCGGGCACGCGCATCCCGTCGAAACGTAGTTCTGCTGTGGGGCATCCTTTGTCGCCTAACTTGTCCTCTGTGCCTTCGACGATGAAGCCGTCGTCCTCGTTGGGGCGTACGACGAAGGACGATATGCCGCGGCTACCGGCTTCCTCGTCAGTCTTTGCGAAGACTACGACCGTATCGGCGACACTTCCGTTCGAAATCCATAGCTTTCCGCCGTCGATGACGTACTCGTCTCCGTCGCGCTCCGCCGTCGTAACCATCGAGGGCACGTCGCTACCCGCGCCTGCTTCCGAAAGACCGAAAGCACCGATTTCATCGCCCTGTGCGAGCGGGACGAGGTACTCATCGCGCTGTTCGTCGTCGCCGAAGTCGTCTATCATGCCGCCAGCGAGCGAGATGTGTGCGGCGACGACGGTGCCTAACCCGCCGCTTCCGCGCGAGATTTCCTCGACGCCTATGGCGTACGAGTGGTAGTCGAGACCGGCACCGCCGTACTCCTCGGGAAAGGGCATGCCCATAAGACCGAGTTCCGACATCTCGTCCACGAGGTCGTACGGAAACTCGTCCTTCTCGTCTATCTCGGCGGCGCGCGGCACGACCTCCTCGTCAACGAACTCCGAGACCATGTCACGTATCTGTCTCTGCTCCGTCGAAAGGGATAGGTCCATACACGCGATTGTGAGGGACGCCTATTCTGCGTTTCGGTCAGCAGTTTGATATGCCCGGGGTGCGTATGGTGCATGTTCTTTGATGGACGCAGAAACAGTCAGATCTAAGACCTGTGACAGATGCGAGGAGAGTTCCGCGGAGGTTCTGCTGACGGAGCGCGCGACAGACTCGTACGGGCAACAGGTGCTCGAAATAGTTAGCTACGCGTGCGACGACTGCGCAGAGGAGATGGTCGGCGAGGGGTACAGGGAGACGCCCATATTCGAGGTAGACCCGGAGGTCGTCGAGGTCGAGATACGCCGGTCGGGGGCGGAGGAGTTCGTAATCAAGAAACGGAACAGCAACGGCGAGTGGCTCTAGACGGACGTAGAGAACACGGTGGACAGCCTAGAGGCGCGTAGATAGACGACTTTTCGAGGACTTCAGGCGAAAAGCCTGTCGTAGACCTTCTCGGGTGGACAGAAGCCAGTGACCGAACTCTGCAGGAGGTTGAGTCCTGCGAAGACGTGTATCAGGAAGAAGAGGTCGTTCACGAACCAACCTAACACGAAACCGAGCAGGACGACTGTGCCCGCAACCGCTCTTACGAACCTTTCACTCGCGTCGGCTGAAACGATGTCTGTTGTATTTTGAGTCATGTACATTATATACAATATTCTGCCCATATAAACTCTCTGTTTTTGTTCAGCGCATGAATACAGACGACCGTAACGAGCGACAGGCTTATTAAACACCACGCCTAATATTGTGTACTATGTACAATATTGCCAGTCTGGGGAGGACCGCAGGTATCGTGTTGATAGCCACCGTGACGGTGCTCGCGCTTTTCTCGGCACCCGTGATGGGTAACTCGATAACGAGGTACGAGGACCCCGACTTAGTTCCGAACGTCGAGGGTGAGAACGTCGTGGAACCCGGGGAGACAGTGACGCTCGAAATCGCTGTACAGAACAGGGGTAGCTACACGGGCAAGGCACGTGCCGCGCCCGGACATCTATCCGGCATGGACAGCATCGACACGCCGGGTTCTGCGATAGGGACTGTCGCGGAGTTCGGTGAAGGAGCCGCACCACTCGAAGTGAGAAACGGTGAACAGAGAGTAGGCTCCGTGGGTCAGCGCGAACCCGCGTTCGTTTCGCTCACCGTAGAGATAGACGAGGAAGCGGAACCGGGCAGGTACGAGATACCCGTCGAGTTCGAGTACGAGTACGTCGGCGTCGCAATCTCGGACACGGACGGCGGTACGCAGAGGGACTTTCAGGTGATACGCAGGGAAAGAACCGAGTCGGAGAGCATCGAGATACGTGTCGAAGAGACCGTCGACCTCGAAGTCCTTGACGTGCGGGGTGAAGGTCTGCGCGCAGGCGACGACGGACGCCTGACAGCGACCGTGATGAACGACGGTCACGAGACGGCGCGTAACGCGCGTCTCAACTTCGTGGGTTCGGAGCAGTTCACGGCGAGCGACGCTTCGAAGAGCGTCGGCGACCTATCGCCCGACGGTTCGGCGACGGCGGAGTTCCGCGTCTCCGTCGCCGAGTCGTACGCTGGCGGCGAAAGTCCTGTGAAGCTCAGCCTCGAATACGAGGACGAAAACGACGTGACGAAGGAGACACCTCCCGAGACTGGTCGCGTGGGCGTCGCAAGTGACGTCGAGTTCTCCGTCGACGCCGAGGCGGAGGAGATGTACGTCGACTCCATCGGTGCGGTACACGCTACGGTGACGAACACGGGCGACACAGAAGTCGAAAACGCGCGTTTCGTTCTGCGTGATAACCCGCCTTTCCAGCCCGTCTCGCGCACTTCGAGCCTCGGCGACTTAGCACCGGGAGAGTCGGCGACAGCGTCTTTCCGTGTCGAGGTTAGCGACCGTGCGGTCGCGCAGAGCTACCCCGTCGAGGGACACGTCGAGTACCAGGACTCCTTCGACGAGATGCGCACGTCGAGTTCTGTCACCGACTCGGTCGAGATAGGTCCCGAACGTGACATCGAGGTGCGCGGAACACCGACGGTAACAGCGGGTTCTACCGAGACGGTCGAGTTCGAGGTCGAGAACACGGGCGGCGGCACGATGTACGACGCAGTCGCGCGTATCAACGTCGACTCACCTTTCTCCACGAGCGACGACACGACGTACGTCGGCGACCTCGAACCGGGTGAGTCCGCCACCGTCTCGTACCGTGTCAGCGTCGATTCGGGCGCGACGCCCAAGCAGTACTCGGTCGATGTGGTCGGAAAGTACGACAACGCCTTCGGCGACAAGGTCGTGACCGAGGTCAGGAAGGCGTCCGTCGAGGTCGAGGAAGGCGGCGGTATACTCGGCTGGATATTCGGGTTCTTCAGATAGAATGGGTGTCGAGAAACGCGTAAAGGACGCCCTCGAAAGGGTCGGACGGTTCTCCGTCGAGAGACGTAAGACCGTCTTCGCGGTAGTCGCCGTCGTGATTCTTCTGTCCGCGCTAGCCGCCTCGGCGACCGTCCAGATGCAGATGGGCATGGACCTCTACATCGACGACGACTCCGAGGAGTGGGAGGACTGGTCCTATCTCAAGGAGGAGTTCGACGAGGGCAACAACGTCTTCGTCGTCGTCGAGTCGGACGATTTGTACCATCCGCGCACCGTCCGTGCCGTAGACAGACTTGACGGTCGTTACTCGTCGGTCGATGACGTGCGTACGGTGGTGAGCTTAGCAGATGTCGTGAAGGCGGGCAACGACGGACGCATACCCGAAACGCGCTCGGGCGTAGAACGCGCAGTCGAGCGTTTCGAAAGCACCGGTAACGAGGAACTCGTCGACAACCTCGTTCCGCGGAACGACATGACGATAATGCTCGCGCCGTACGGCGACGTGGGGACGCTCGACACGGGCGAGTTCATGCCGACGCGCGGCTCAGACATCATATACTCCGACTTCCGGGACGAGACGGAGTTCACGGAACTCCCGCCCGGAACCTCGGTCACGGTGACGGGACAGCCCGTCTTCGAGAACGCCGCGTTCGGTCTGATGCTCCCCGAGATGATAATGCTGTTCGCAGGCTCTTTCGGCGTCATACTCGTCGTTGTCTACCTCATCATGCGTGGCAAGCTGAAGCGCGGCAGAGAGGTCTTGTTGCCACTTGGCACAGCGATGGTTGCTCTCGTCGCCATGATGGGCGTGATGGGTGTCCTCAACTACAACTTCAACGCCATAATGCTCGGAGTCATGCCCATCGCTCTCGGTCTGGGTATCGACTACGGTCTGCAGGTCCAGACGCGTTACATCGAGGAGAGACGCGGCGGCGCGTTGCCGGTCGACGCGGCTGGAATAACGTCGAGGACGACGGGTAAGGCGATACTCCTTGCGATGGGCACGACAGCGATAGGTCTCGGCTCTCTGTTCGTCTCCGACGTGCCGCCGGTGCGCCAGTTCGGTGTCACGAGCGCGTCGAGCGTTGTGGCGAGCATGGCTCTGTCTATAACGCTCCTGCCCGCGCTCCTCGCGACGTTCGACGCCGAGGGCGAGACGGAGAATGAGGAAACAGAGAGGGACGCACCACCAGCAGAAAAGACGAGCGAAGGCGGCGAACTCATAGAAGGTCTCCTACGCCGACTCGGAAACGTCGTCTGTGCCAGACCCAACGTCACGATAGCCGTCATGCTCTTAGTCGTCCTGAGCGGCGCGTGGGCGTACCCACAGGTCGAGCCGAAGCAGGAGATGATGGACTTCTGGCCTCAGGACCTCGAAGAGAAAAACGACCTCGAACGCCTCGAAGACAACGTCGAAAGCCCGAAGGTGATGTACGTCATCGTCGAGGGCGACGACATCTACACGCCGGAGAAGTTCCGTCAGTTGGACGAGTACAGGCGTGTGATGACAGAGAACCCTAACGTCAACTACGCAGACGGTCCCGTGGAGCGCGCCAAACTTCTCAACGGCGGCAGTCTGCCGGAGACGCAGGAGGAGTTGGATGCGACGCTCGCCGCTCTGGAAGCGGACACAGCGTTCGAAGCCGGAACGACCGACGAACCGACACACGCAGTCGTTTCGTTCTTCGTAGACGACGTTTCGGGCGAGGAGGTCAGGACTCTCATAGACGAGTTCGAGGGCAACGCAGATGTGGTTCTCGAAGACGAAGTACGCGTGACAGGAAAGCCCGTCCTCAACAGGAACGTCATAGAGAACGTCACGGCAGGTCTGACGCCGATGACGCTCCTCAGTTTCGGTCTCGGTCTCATCTTCCTGACGCTCGCGTTCTGGTCGGCGCGTGTCGCTCTCGTGCTCGTCGCGGGTGTCGCCGCGAGCGCCGCGCTGATGGTCACGGGCGCGATGTACGTCCTCGGCATACCGTGGAACCCGCTTACGGTCACGATGTCGTCGATGGCACTCGGTATAGGCATCGACTACGGTATACACGTCTACGAGAGGTACGAGGAGGAGGTGCTAGAAGGCGAGGCTGTCACGGACGCAGTCGTCACGTCGCTCGAAAAGTTAGCGCGTCCGATACTCGGTTCGAGCGTCACTACGATGACGGGGTTCGGCGTCCTGATGCTCTCACGGTTCCCCGTTCTGTCGAACTTCGGGAAGACCGTCTTCTTGGTCATACTGATGTCGTTGGTAGCGACCTTCGTAATACTCCCCGCGGTGCTGACAGCGGTGACGATAATCAAGAACGGACGGAGGTGCAGGATATGAACACACGAAAGAACACGGAGAACGGAGAAGAAACATGACTGAAGAACAGGAAACGGTGCGTGTCTGGCTCGTTGAGCGCACCTACTCCGACGACGAACAGAACCTAATAATACTCGTCTACGCGACAGAGGACGGCGGAAGGTACATGCGGAAGGAACGCGCGCTGACATCGTTCGAGGACGCACGTGACACGAAAGCCGGACTCGACGTAGGCGCGGAAAGGCTCGCCGACGTGCGCGACGAGGAGACACGCGAGAGGTACGCGGCGGAGGCGAGACGGATGGCAGAGAAGCACGACGCCGACGACACCGTCTGACGTGTAGAAGACTACGGTTAGCTAGCCTCGTCTATGAGACGCTCTGCCTTCCGAAGAAGGCTCGCACTCATGCGCGCGCCGACCTCGTCCATCGAGACGAGTAACCGTTTGGCTTCTTCGGCTTCGAGCGTTCCTTTTTCTACCGAAGCGACAACAACACCGATGGAGCCAGAAAGCGAAACCCCGACCGTCTTACACACATTACGGAGAGGTTTATCGTCGGTTACAACAACGGCGTCGTCGTGCTCAGTTGCGAGCGCGAGTATAGCCGTGTCACCTTGAGGTTCACCGTCTCTACCGAGCATCTTCGACGCCCATTCGACGTTTTTCTCTTCCGCCGACTCGAAGGTCAACCGGTCTCCTGCCTCCTCTTCGAGTCGGCTCCGCGCGGGTTCGTCCTCGATTTCGTCGGCGACACGCTCGGATATAATAACCTCGCCGTCGAGTTCGTAAAGAAGATGAGTCGCGTTTATTTCCGCGAGCGTAATGAAGACGCTCGCATCCACGAGAAGCTTACGGCTCATTCAGACGAGCGACTCCACGTCGGACTCTAAATCCGCCTCGTCGTAGTTGCTCAGGACGCCGCGCTCGTTCGCCTCAGCCATCATCTCCGCGACCGTCGTACCGGAAAGTTCAGCGGCACCGCGCATACCTACCTCGCCTTCCCGATAACGGCGGAGAGCGATGCGTACGAGTTCCTCGTGCGTACCCCCGCGTATCGCGATACGTATCGCGTCGCTCCTGCTCACACCCATCTCGTCCGCGAGTTTTTCGACAAGTTCGATTTCGTCCTCCTCCATACGCGTCGTCACGTTCTCCATATGAATACAACGTAACGCAACGTATTAAGAGCTTGTGCGGCGAACTAACCTTCCCAGTAGACCGCTACCAGTCTATCGCCTTCGTTGCGAAGAGGTACAGACCATAGACACAGACAGCGACGACGCCGACAGTCGCTATGCTACCCGCCACGTTACGCGAAAGACCCAGAGCCATGAGGGCGTCCCTGCCGTAGACGAGTCCGAAGACGACGCCCATGACGAGAAGCAGACCACCGACCGCGAGTATCACGCGTCCCAACAGGATGTCAAAGACCGCCTTTGCCAGTTTTACTATCATCTCAGTACGCGCCAGCACGCGGTGTAGTATAATAGACACGGAATAGAGACGTGTATCCGCGCGTCAGAGGATGCGCGTCTTATCACTGTATGAACATCACGGCAGAAAGTATATCAGTCTATGTAGCGTTAATTGGTATACGGGAGAACTTCTACCAGAGGAAAAAATGAGCGACGCTTACGACGAGAAGACAGAAGCCGACGGCGAGAAAGAACACGAAGCCGTCGAGCGTGAAGAAGCCAAAGATAGCTTCGATGCTGAAGGTATCGAGGACAAAGACAAAGAGGAAACCAACGGATTCGGGAGTAGGACAGAAGAGGAACAGGAGGAGACGAAGATACTCGACGACGCCGAAGAAGACCCTCTCGGCGGTCTCGACATAGAGACGACAGCCGACATAAGCGTGCCCGACAGCCTGATAGACCAGGTAATCGGGCAGGAGCACGCCGTCGATATCGTGCGGAAGGCGGCGAAGCAGAAGCGGCACGTCATGATGATAGGCTCGCCGGGTACCGGCAAGTCAATGTTGGCGAAGGCGATGGCGGAGATGCTACCGCGCGAGCAACTCGAAGACACGCTCGTCTATCACAACCCCGACGACGGCAACAAGCCGAAGGTACGTACCGTCCCCGCGGGCAAGGGCAAAGAAATAGTCGAGTCGTACAAGGAGGAGGCACGGAAACGCGACCAGATGCGCACGGTGCTGATGTGGATAATCATCATCGGCATCGTCGTCTATTCGTTCTTCGTCCGCAGGTTCCTTCTCGGAATCATAGCGGCGGGTGTCATCTTCATAGCATTCCGCTACCTACAGAGCGACTCCGACGCCAACGTTCCCAATCTGCTCGTAGACAACTCCGACAAGGAGACGGCACCTTTCCGTGACGCGACGGGTGCGCACGCTGGCGCGCTCTTAGGCGACGTGCGCCACGACCCATTCCAGTCGGGCGGTCTCGGTACACCTTCGCACGACCGCGTCGAGGCTGGCGCGATACATGAGGCGCACCACGGTGTGCTGTTCATCGACGAGATAAACACGCTCGACATACGTAACCAGCAGAGCCTGATGACGGCGATACAGGAGGGCAGGTACTCGATTACAGGTCAGAGCGAACGCTCGTCGGGCGCGATGGTCCAGACAGAGGACGTACCGTGCGACTTCGTTATGGTCGCGGCGGGCAACATGGACGCGATGGAGAACATGCATCCCGCGCTGAGGTCGCGTATCAAGGGCTACGGATACGAGGTCAACATGAAGGACACCATCGACGACACGCCCGAGGTACGCAGGAAGTACGCGCGTTTCGTCGCGCAAGAGGTCGACAAGGACGGCAACATCCCTCACTTCGAGCGCGACGCCGTCGCCGCGGTTATCAAGGAGGCGCAGCGCCGCGCCGGACGCAAGGACCACCTGACGCTCAAGCTACGTGACCTCGGCGGTCTGGTCCGCGTCGCAGGCGATATCGCCGACGACGAGGGTGCCGACCTCGCAACGAAGGAACACGTCCTTCAGGCGAAGAACCGCGCGCGGTCCATCGAACAGCAGTTGACGGACCGCCATATCGAGCGCAAGCAGGACTACGACATGACCGTCAACGAGGGCGGCATGGTCGGACGCGTGAACGGTCTCGCCGTCATGGGCGAGGACTCCGGACGCGTCCTGCCCATCATGGCAGAGGTCACAGAAGGCAAGGGCGAGGTAATCGCGACGGGCAAGCTACAGGAAATCGCCGAGGAGTCGGTCGACAACGTCAGCGCCATAATCAAGAAGTTCACCGGTAAGGACGTCAACGAGATGGACGTACACATCCAGTACGTCCAGACGTACGAGGGCGTCGAGGGCGACTCGGCGAGTATCACGATGGCGACGGCGATAATCAGCGCTCTCGAAGACGTCGCTGTCGACCAGAGCGTCGCGATGACGGGTTCGCTGAGCGTCCGCGGCGACGTCCTCCCCGTCGGTGGCGTGACGTACAAGATAGAGGCGGCGGCGAAGGCAGGCATGAAGAAGGTCATCATACCCGCCGTCAACGAACAGGACGTCATGATAGAGGACGAGTACAAGGACGAGATAGAGATAATCCCCGTGCGCCACATCTCCGAGGTGCTCGACCACGCGCTCGTCGAGAGAGACGGCAAGAAGGGCGTCCTCGACAAGATAAAGAACCTCGCGAGCGAGTTCGACGTCGACGCCCCCGCGGGTCAGGGACAGCCGAGTCCGCAGTAGGCTTCAGTCTTCTTCTTCGACGCGGTTCAGAAGCTTGTCGAAGACGAGCATCGTAACCTCGTTGGAGAACCTTTCGAGAGTCTCATCGTCCTCGATGCCTGCTTCTGCGCGGACGGCTATGCTCGTCGACCGCTTCGGCGTCCACACCCTGTTTCGAGGACGTACGTCTCCGCGTTTACGCACGACTGCGTCGGTGTGTTCATCGACGAGATGCTGGTGAAGCCGCATACGCGTCCCGATAGATGTCACAGCCTTCGAAAGGACAGTCCATGTACTACGACGCTCACCCGAGTTCTTCGATGCATCTCGTCAACGTTCATGTACAGCACAAGACCGATGACACCGCCGACGATTAGACCGACGACTAAGAAAGCGAGGTCGTAATGGCTCGCGTACTCAGGGAAGATACCTGTTATCCAGCCGAACATCCTGTGCGCGAAGACTAAACCGACGATAAGACCGACGAGCTTTGCGAGCGTCGAGAGCGCGGGCAGGTCCGCCGCGTCTTCGAGTACGTTCCCTATGTCGGCTGAGAACTTGAGAACGGCGGCCAGAGAGGAAGCGTGACGGAAAGACGCGATATGCATCGGCCGCCGTCACCGACTCCGACGTTCCCGGTACCGGTGCGGTTATGTCGGACGTAGCCTCGACGTTCAGAGCCACCCACCAGAGCGCGACGAGAACACCTGCGGCAACAGCGAACTTGATGATGGGCTTCGCAACGTCAACGTAGATATCCTCATTCTCCGTGTCGCCCACGGTTTCGGTTTTCTGTGACATAAACCGATGTTAGGTTCGTCGGATAATAAAACCCAACCTCGCTTTCGACCGCATAAAGTTTCCGTCGCCGGTTAGACTTCGAGTCTGACCGAACTAAACGTGTTCCGCAAGAACCTCGAAGTAGCCGGGCGCGGTCTCGTTGAGAGCGTACGCGACTGCGAGACGCACAACTGCGTCTCGGTCGTACTCGGGAGGTGCGGGCGCGCCGAGCGCGTCGGCGACAGCGTCGCCTATCTCGTCAAGTTCGTCCGCGTCCTGCGCCGCGAGAAGAAGCGCGCTGAGCGCGGGGTCCGTCGCCGACACGGAACGCGGGTCGATTCCGCTTTCGGCACGCCGTGCGCGCTCCTCGAAAACATCTTCGAACGCTTCGGACGGCGTCGGCGTATCGGTTGCCTCGCCCTCATCTCCTGCGTCTTCCTCGGCTTTCGTTTCGTACTCTTCTTTTTCCTTTTCCTCTTTCTGTCCCCCTGCTCCCCCTTCTGTTCCGTTCCCAGCGTCAGCCGAGATACGGTCCGTCCCACGTGTCTGCTCCCTCAGTTCGTCTATCTCGTCGCTGTCAGTCATAGACGTTTTAGAAGTTCCTCGGCGTTCTCCATAAACGCTTCGCGTGCGCGCTCCGCCGTCGCGGAAGACGCGTCGGAAGCGAAAAGCGTCTTGCCCTCGTTCGCGGCGTTCCTTATCGCCTGACTCCGCGGCACCTGTGCGGGTGCGACGGCTTCGGGATACTCCTCCTCGTACATCTCGGTGAACTCGTCCGAGAGACGTGTGCGTGTGTCGGTCTTGTTCAGGATGAGCATAATCAGAGAGAGGTCCACGTCGAAAGAAGACGAGATTCTGCGCAGGTCGTCGCGGAGCCTTCCCGCCTGACGTGCCTCGAAAGGTCCGGCTTCGACAGGCACGACGACGTTGCGGACAGCCCAGAGACCGTTGTAGCTGACGTTGTTGGTCGAACCCGGAAGGTCAAGGAAGACGAAGTCGTAGTCAAGGGGTTCGACGTACTCGTTCAGGAACTCGTCAAGGCGCGAGTAACGCTCGTGAGTGTCCTCGATTTCGTTGAGTTCTGTGTCCAAGCCGTCCAAACCGGGATGCGCGGGTATCAGGTCGGGACCTTCGCCCGTCTCGAATACCATGCCTTCGACGGCTTCGTCGCCGAGCTTGCTTGCGATACGCCCCCACTGCTCGCGGAAGACTGTCGAGATGTTGGGCCAGTCGTCCTCTTCCTCGATGCGCGCGCTGTACTCGTCCCAGACGCCGAAGTTCTTCGCAAGGTCCGCCTGCTTCCCCGCGAGGTCAACGAGGAGAACGTCGCGTCCGAGTTCGGAGAGCGCGACGCCTAAGTGCGCCACAGTCGTCGTCTTGCCCGTGCCGCCCTTGTCTAAGAACGTGGCTACGCGTAGGGTTTCGGTCATGGTCTACGGTTGCGCGCGCCGACATAAAGCCTGACGGTGGTGACAGCTAGAAAGGAGACGGAAATTCGAGGATTTATATGTACGACGGACCAACCCCAACCACGAATGTCAAGCAGACAGGTTTCGAAGTCGGGGCGCGGCAAGGACTGGTACACCGTGCTCGCTTCACAGGAGTTCGACAGGGCGGAGCTAGGAGAGACACCCGCGGACGAGCCGGAGACGCTAGAAGGGCGCATGATAGAGACGACCCTCGGCGAGATAACCGACGACTTCTCCGAGAACAACACGAAGGTGAAGTTTCAGGTCACGGAGTTCGGAAAGGACTCCGTCTATACCGAGTTCCAAGGTCACGAACTCGCACGCGACTACCTGCGCTCTCTCGTCCGTCGCGGAACGTCGAAGATAGGCGACGTCATCGAGGTACGGACGACGGACGACTACCGTGTCCAGCTACAGCCCGTCGCTTTCACGGCGAAGAAGGCTGACGACTCGCAGGAGAAGAGCATCCGTAGGCGGATGAACAGCATCGTGAGCGAGAAGGGCAACGACCTCACCTTCGAGGAACTCATAGACGCGACAGTCTCAGGCAGGCTTTCGAGCGCGGTCTACAACGAGGCGAAGGAAATCTATCCGGTACGCCGCGTCGAGGTGCAGAAGAGCAAGGTTCTTGCGACACCCGAGGAAGTCCACGAGGAAGAGGAAGTCGAGGCTTAGACAACTTTTCTATCTACCTCCTCTTCTTCGTCTTCCTCTGCCGAGCATGCCTCCGAAGTTATCTATCAGCACGTTGGCGATTGGGCTGACTATCAGCACGACGGATGAAATTGTCGCTAGCCCTAACGCTGTCGTCAACGGCGAGACGATGTCGTCCACTGACATGAAGGCGTCATCCGGAACTATCGCTAGGAAGTCGTCGATAATGACGACTCCCAGCGCGAGCAGGATACCGCCCACGAGAACACTCATGATTGTGGAAGCGATGACGTTGCTGTACTCAACTGCCTTTTCCTCTACATCCTCTTCGAACTCCTGACGGTCAAAGCCGTCTGCTTCTGTCTCTTCTGTAGCCTCACCGGAAGGTCCGGCGGGCGTGTTGTCGAGTCGGCGGGATGAGCCGCCGATGTCTGTTGCTACAGACATACCTAGAATCTCATTATGA
Source organism: Halobacteriales archaeon (assembly GCA_034522195.1). Taxonomy (GTDB): domain Archaea; phylum Halobacteriota; class Halobacteria; order Halobacteriales; family Halorutilaceae; genus Halorutilus. The sequence goes on from JAXHLL010000001.1 coordinate 136,995, forward strand.
AAACTAAAAGTAGTACCTGTCCGAACGGACAGGTAGACAAAACTATCCACAGATTCTCCATCCCGCTGATTCGAGGAAAGGTCGTTTTCGAAGTGGAACCGAGAAGATTCAGCCGAACAGTTCGCCGAGACCTTCCGCTGCGTCTTCCTCGGCTTCTTCCTCGTCAACCTCTTCCTCCTCCGCTTCGGCTTCCTCTTCTTCTTCCTCGTCTCCGCCTTCGTCTCCTCCGGCTTCGGCGGTCGCGCCTCCAGCCGCGCCGCCCGCGCCTCCTGCGGGTGCGACTGCGGCTTGTTCGACGGCGTCGTCGATGTCCACGTCTTCGAGCGCGGCGACGAGCGCCTTGACACGGCTCTCGTCCACGTCCGCTCCCGCGGCTTCGAGTATCGACGTGACGTTGTCTTCGTTGACCTCTTCTCCGGTGTTGTGCAGTATCAGTGCGGCGTATAGGTACTCCATTGTTTTCTCCTTGTGTCGTTGTGTTCCGTGTAAGTTAAACAGTTTCCGGTTTTCTCAGAACAGGTTGCCCATGCCTTCCGAAACGTCCTCGTCGGTGTCGCCTTCGTCCTCGTCGGCTTCTTCGGCTTCCTGTTCGTCCGTCTCTTCCTCTTCTTCCTCCTCGTCGGCTTCAGTCGCCTCGGGTTCGGGTTCTGCTTCCGCCTCGACGCCCTGTAGCTCCTCGGGGAGCGCGTCGTCGTCGAGGTGTGTGGCGAGCGCGCGTACGTCGGCGTCAGCCTCGGCTAAGAGGCTGTCGAGCACTTCTGGCTCGTATACGCCTGCCTCGATACCGACAGCGAGCGCGTCTCTGTAAGCCTTCGAGAGTAGTGGTCCGCGCGTCGTGTCGTTGACGACGCCCGCGTTGACACCCAAGTTGAACGCGCCCCCTGCGGCGGCTTCTAAGTCGGCGCGGTACTCGTCGATGTCGATGTCGAGCGTCTCGGGTTCGAGGACGGTGCCTTCGTCCTTCTCGACGAGCGCGCGTAGCTTCAGACCGACTTCGAGAGGCTCTATGCCGAGCTTTGCGAGCGCCTCCTCGATTTCGGGCGTCGCCACCTCTCCGGGTTCGAGGACGACGGAGTCCTCGACGACCTTTATCGAGCCTTCCTCAATGCGCGCGCTGATGCCCGCCTGCTGTAGGTCGCCGACCATCGGACCGGGGTCGAAGCCCGTGTCTCCTTCCGGAACAACGACCTTGTCGGTTGCTTCCTGTCCCGCGCTTATCGGCGCCGAACTCTTGCCTTCCTCTATCTTCCTGTAGAGCGTGAACGGGTTGTCGTTCGTGAGGAGAAGACCTGTCTGTCCCTCGACGTAGTCGAGAAGACTTTCGAGACCTTTCTCTTCGAGAGCACGCCGCATGAGGGTGTTACGCCCGACACGCACGACCGCTGTGCCGTGGAGGTTACTTCTCAGTTCCTGAAACTGCTTCGACGCGATTCCCTCTACATCGACGACACCGACGGCGTCGTACTCGTCGATGAGTCTCTCGAACTCCTCTATCTCGTCGCGTTTCCATTCCGGAATCTTCTCTGTGAGTTGGGGTGTCATTCTACGCTACCTCCATGGCTGGACCCATCGTAGTCTTGACGTAGACGGAGTCGAGGTTGAGTTCGCCCTTGTCCAAGTCAGCGGTGAGACGACGCATGACAGCCTCTATGTTGTCAACTAGTTCCTCGACATCCATATCCTCCGTCCCGACCGTCGTGTGGAACGTCCTGCGGTCGCCCGAACGCAGAGCGACGGTACCCTTGAGACGTTGAACCTCCTCGACAACGTCGTCGTCCGGCTCTATGGGCGACGGCATCTTACCGCGTGGTCCGAGTATGCTACCCAGATACCTACCGATGTCCTGCATGTAATCCGTCTCGGCTATGAAGAACGACATCTCGTCGGCAAGGTCCTTCGCTGTGTCCTCGTCGTCCGCCAACTCTTCGAGTTCGTCGGGACGTATCACACGGTCGGCAACATCCTCTGCGCGTACAGCGGTTTCGCCGTCGGCTATTACGACGACTTTGGTTTCCTGTCCCGTCCCTGCCGGGAGAACTAGTTCGACATCGACGCGGTTGTCGGGCTGGCTAAGGTCGAGATCTCGCAGGTTGATAGCGAGGTCGACGCTCTCCGTGAAGTTCCTCTCCGCTCTTTCGGAGAGGGCTTTCTCTACTGCTTCTTGTGTATCCATAACGAACACCCCGTAGTGCGGCGTTCCGCCTTCTACGGACTTAAACGACGGTTGCCGTGAGTCAGTAAAAAGGCACCGAAAGTATACGGCTTTGTTTCAGGCTGGTATGCCCGCACGACCGCCTGCAGGCGGACAGATATTTAACCCCGGGGGACATACCGGACGCCATGAGGTATCCTGCGTCGGAACAGGTGAGCAACCACGAGTCAAGCTTCGAGACAGCTCACACTGAGGCGCGTAAGAAGGAGTTCGTCGGAAGCCTTGTTCTGAACTCGTCAGGAGGCGACGGCGTCGTCGTCTATCTCGACGGCTGGCCCGTCTACGCAAAGTTCAAAGACGACGAAGAGATGAACGGAGAGATGGCTGTTGACTACATGAAGACCCTCTCGGGAAATCTGGACAGACACGTTTCGAGGCGCGACCCCGTCGAGATGTTCCGTACCTACATGGAGTACATAGGACGTGAGGAAGGACTCATCACGATGCACAGGACCGACGAGGTCGAGGTTCGGAAGAGAACTATACTCGTCACCGAAAGCGGAACACTCGAAAAGACAGAGGTACCCGCCGGTGTACGTCTCGGATACTCAGCTGACAAGAAGCAGGCAAAGAGCTTCTTCTCCGACGAAGGTATCACGGGCTACGCGCTTTCGAATAAAAAGGTGATGTTCTTCAAGGAGGGCGAGGAAGTTGACCGGAAGCAGTTCAAGGAAGACGACTTCTCGATGCTCGTACGTATGGACAGCGAGGAAGGTCTCGGCGCGCTCGAATGCGAGTTCCTGAAGATATACACACAAGGCTCGACGGGCGGACAGGTCGATGTCGAGTTCGACATACAGGGATGGGAGATAGTCGAGGAGAAGGAGGACAACGGAGGAGGTCTTCTGTCGGGTATCCTCGGCAGGTAAGTACGAACCTCGGTTTGGCACGACGGTCGCAAGACGCACGTAAGACGGACGGAATCATTTATGATAATTTTAGGGGAAGATACTTGTTAACCCATAACAAAGATGGACCGTGCAACCCGTTGTCTTCGTCCACGGATTCCTCGACACGTGGTACATGCCTTGGTGGCGGAAGATGAGGAGCCATCTGAAAGGCATCGGTGCCGTTCCCGACACCGTTTACAGCGTCAACAAGGGAAACATACCCGGAACGACCGTCAGGTCGCCCGACGAGTACGCCGAACTCGTGCGCGAGAAGGTGGAGGAGGTCCACGACAGGCATGGCGAACGCGTAAACATCGTTGGGCACTCGATGGGCGGTCTCGACTCGCGCTGGTACGTCGAACAGATGGACGGCGACGAGTACGTGGACACGCTCGTGACCCTCGCAACGCCCCACCACGGCACGCTAACGTCGAAGTACGCATCTCTGACACCCGGCGGAAGAAGCTCGCCACGTCGAGCGACCTGATACAGACGCTCAAGCGCGACGGGCTTTCGGACGTGGAGTACGTCTCTGTCTGGAGTCCGGGCGACAGGGCGGTAAAGCCCTCAAGGAGCGCGAAGCTACCCGACGAGTTCAGGGACAACGTCACCAACATAAAGCTCGAACCTTTCAGCCACGTCGAGATGCTGTGGAAGAAACAGGTCGTCAAGGAGTTCGCGCCGTATCTGAGAAGCTAAGCTTGAAGCGTCCGTAGACTCTTTCTCACCCATGGAGATACGCGGCGAACGCGAGTGCCTCGACTGTGGAGAGACGTGGAGCTACTTCGAGACGCGCGAACCCGCGTGTCCAGAATGCGGAAGCCTCAGAAGCCGTGCCGTCGATGACGCCGAGGAAGACACGACAGGCGCGGTCGAGACGGACGACCTCCTGACGCGTTTCGGCGGCGAGTTCGACGACGCGCTCGAAGAGACTGAGGAACGGTGCAGGGAGTACACGGCGCGGACGGGATTCGTGCAGGGCGGCGAACTCCGCCCGCCCGAACCCACGTACGTCATGGCGTGCGAGGTGAAGCATGTCGCAGGAGAGTTCGTCGGAGCGCGCGAACCTACGGACGAAGAGCTCGCCTACGTCGTGAAACTCGTCGAGGGCGTCGGGGCGGGAGAGCCTCCTTCACCAGACGAACGTCCGGAAAGCCTCAACTCAGCGCACAACCGTGCAGTCGCAGAGACTGTCGAGGAGTACGCAAAAGAAATCTCGCGTTACCTCGACGGTCTCGACACCGCCGATTCGCGTGTCGAGGAGGCGCGCGACCTCGCGAAAAGGACACAGGCGACCGACGGAGGCGAGGACGACGCCGTCGAAGGTCTGCGCCTACTGCGTGACGTTTACGAGGAACTGAGCGGGTAGGTGTTCAGACAGGCGAGGGTTCGTCGTTGGTTCCCGGAATGCCACGTCCCTCGTAGAACTGGTTACCCCACTGGCTTATCCATATCTCCTGGTTTGCGAGGTAGAGAGCCTGCGCCGTCGTGAACGTCTCGTCCGTGACCGACCATTCGTCCGCGCCCGTGTCGTACTCAACCTCTGTGTTGTAGACAGCCGCCTGTCCGTACTCTCCGCCAGCCTCGGGTTCGAGGGGTAGCTGGTACTCGAAGTCCCTGTTCCTTGTCTCAGGTCTCTCGGCGCGTTGGAGCCTGCCACGTCTGAGCGTGTTGTTGAAGAACGTCGCGTAAGTCTCCTGCGTGCCGCTCATACCGAGAACCTCGTCGGCGGCGTTCATACCACCCGTGATGTCGCCCGCGTCGCGCGCCGTTATCATGTACGTGTCGTCGCCCTCACCCGATGCGAACGTTCCCGCGTCCTCGTCCCAGAGCGTGTCGGTCATGTAGCCAAGAACGTCCTCGGCGGTGCTCGTGTGGTCTACGCCGTCCATCTCCGAAGCCCAGACGAGACCTTGACCGACGATTCCCTGTGTCGCTGACTGGTTCTCCGCGCCGTTCTCGACCATTCCGTTTCCGGCGAGGTTTTCCTCTATTACGCCAGCGAGACCGTTCGCGTACTCCGCTGTCGCAGACCTGAGTTCGTCGCTTCCGGACTGTGGCGCGTAGTAGCCGACCGCGCCGAGCATAAGACCGACGGAACGCGTTGATTCTTGAGACGCTACATCCTCCGCGCTGAACAGGTTCATCGTCGTCTCCGCTACGCCGTCCGTGATACCCTGTATGTTCGCGGGCTTTCCTTCAGGAACCGGCGGACTCATCGCTGAGTCAGCACCCTCCGTCCTCGGAAGAAGCGGCTGGGGGCTGTCGTAGCCGAACCATCCGTTCTGTGCCATGCTGTTGAGGTCCGACAGGAACCAGAGCATCGCTGAGTGGTGGTGCGGACGCCTCGTCTCGTCCTCTATACGCCCCTCAGCAGGTCTGTACAGCGAAAGAAGCTCCCACGAATCACCGTGTGTCAGCGCGCCGTTTCCACGCGAGCCACCGATAAGCAGAGCGGCGTTCACGCCGACCTGTGCGAGCGTCGTCAAGAGCTGTGCGCGGAAGAGCGGTGCCATCTGCTGTGGCAGTAGGTCGGAGTGGTTCTGGAAGTTCTTCGCCCACGTGACACCCTTGAGATGCGTCCACGCGAGAGACGACGGGCTGACAACGCCCGAAAGCGACTCTGGGTCCCATGCCGTCGTCGAAGCGTCGGGTCTGCCCGTGTCGTCCTCAAGAACCGGCTCCTGTGTGAAAGACGGGTCGCCCTCCGTGAAAGCCGCAAATATGAGGTTCGGATTGCTGACAGGCGGCGCGTCGACCTGCGACGCTTCGAGCATCGCAGGAAGACGCTGGTCGCGCATCTGCTCCATCTGCTCGTTGAGAGGGAACTGGACACCGTTTCCGCTCATCGCTATGTTGGTGTTCATGTTGTAGAGCGAGAAGTTGTAAGAGTCCCACGTGGCGTCGTCCCACGTGTACGTGACAGTCTCCTCTCCGCCGTCGTCTGAGGATTCACCGTCGTCGTCCCCTGTACCGTCGCCGGAACCGTCTCCGGTACCGTCATCTCCGCCGTTATCTCCGCCCACACAGCCAGCGAGTCCCACAGTTCCGCCCACACCTATCGTCTTGATGACTTTTCTCCGGTCTACGTCTTTATTCCACATGTAAAGTAGTAACCCACCCGGATGTATGATTGTGCCGCGCCTGTGAAACAAACCGTTCGCTACACGAAAGAAATATATACGGGTAGGCGACTTCCGTTTACTCTCTCCTTTGCCGCGCCGCCTCAACCGTGTTTTCGAGGAGGGACGCGACCGTCATAGGTCCGACACCGCCCGGAACAGGCGTGATTGCTGACGCCTTCTCGCTCACCTCGTCGTAAGCCACATCGCCCACGAGTTCGTCGTCCACGCGGTTTATGCCGACATCGACGACTACGACACCCTCCGAAACCATGTCGGCTGTCACGAACTCGGGTACACCGACTGCGGCGACGAGAACGTCGGCTGAGCGTGTGTGCTCCTCGACGTTCCGGGTGCGCGAGTGGCAGACAGTAGGCGTGGCGTTCAAGTCGCGCGATAAGAGGAGCGAGGCGAGCGGCTTTCCTACGATGTCGGAGCGTCCGACGACGACGACGTGCTTTCCTTCGAGTTCGATGCCGTGTTCGTTCAGCATGCGGACGACACCCTTCGGCGTAGCGGGCACGAAACGCGGTCTTCCCTCCATGAGAAGTCCTTTGTTGAAAGGATGGAAGCCGTCCACGTCCTTCTCGGGCGCGACGGCTTCGAGTGCGCGCTCCTCGCTCACGTGGTCGGGCAAGGGGAGTTGCACGAGTATGCCGTCCACGTCGTCGTCTTCGTTGAGGTTCTCGACCGTCGAGAGAAGTTCGTCCTCCGACGCTTCGGGGTCGATGCGCACGGTCTCGGAGTCGATACCGACCTCGTCCGCCGCCTCGCGTTTCATGCGCACGTACGTCTCGCTCGCCGGGTCGTCGGACATAAGCACAGCGACCAACTTCGGCGTGCGGTCCATACGCGCAACCTCGTCCGCCACTTCTTCACGGACACGCGCGGAGATTTCGTCGCCGTCGATTGTTTCCATGGTACAGGATTCGTCGCGTTGCGGTTCAACCTAACGGTAAAGAACGGTCTCGTGAACTACCGTCTCCTTCGTAAGAAAACACCGACCGAGAGAGCCGTGAGTGCGACGAGAGTACCGAAGCCGGGCATGCCTTCTGTGTCGTCCGACGTGTCGTCGGCGTTGTCTTCGTCCGTTCCATCTGTGTCACCGTCTCCGTCGTCGCTGGTGTCGTCGTTAACGTCACCGTCGCCGGTTCCGTCGTCCGGAACCTCGACAACGGCGTCGTCGGACTGCCACACGAGAGCCGGATAGACCTGCGTCGTCCTCCACGTTCCGTCGAAGTCTAAATCCATGTTGTCGCGTGCTGTACCGCCCGTCATCTCGTCAGTCGTCAGACCTGTACCCGCGCTGTCTTCCGAACCGGAGATGCCGGAGAGTTCCGTGTCCCAGTAGACACGCGACGTGTTTCCGGGACCGGTGCCGACGGCACCACCGATTCCTGTTCCGTCGGACATGACGGTCCCAGCGGCGTACGTTTCTGTCATGTTTCCGATGTTGCTCCCGACGATACCGCCGACATCGTTGCCCGTGGCTTCGACCCTGACCGTCGCGTACGACCGGCTGAGTTCGCCGTAGTTCAGACCGACTAGTCCTCCGACTGCTGTGTTGCCAGAGATTTCGCCGTCGAAGTACGACCGTCTTATCTCGCCGTTATTGACACCTGTGATGCCTCCAACGTCCTGACCTCCAACTACACGGGAGTCTTCGATACCAAGTTCTCTTACAGTACCGTTCGTACCGATAACACCAAACAGACCTGCGAAGTCCTGCGGAAACCGGTTTCCAGACGGTTCGACTGTAAGCCCCGAAACCGTGTGACCGTTGCCGTCGAAGCTACCCGTGAACGGTGTCCTGATGTCTCCTATCGGCTCGAACTCCGTGTCGGACAGGTCTATGTCGTCAGTCAGAACGTAGTCGCCGTCGAGGACTTCGGTAACGTTCTGTATCTCCTGCGCGTTCGATACCTCTACCGTGTCCTGCGCTGTTGCCGTTCCTGCCAAGACGACGGTCAAGAGTAGAATCACCACGCACACTGTTATGCGTGTGAACCTGCGATAGCAGCTAAACACGTTTCCCAGATTCACACCGACGCATATATCTACTACGGATTCCGCCCCATACCGAACCTCTTATTCGGCAGGGCGGTGTTGTGAGTTCGTTAGGGATGTCGTCGGCTGTAGCCGTCTACAACATAGTCACTTTCCCGGGTTTAGTGCTCAACAAAGCCGTTCAGGAGTACTACGTCAGGAAGTACAACGTACCTTCGAAAGGACCTGACATCGAAGAGATAACGACGAAAATCGAAGAGGAGAAAGAGAAGAAAGGCAGAGAGGATGCGTTCGGCGAAGACACGGCGGACACGGTCAGAAGGATGAAGGGTGAAGAAGGTGTGTACGTGGATTTCTACGACATCGACGAGTACGAAGACGTTTTCGTGGTCACGTCGGTGCCCTTCTTCGTCTCCTCGGGAACGGGATTCTTCTTTCTGCTCGTTGCTGTCCTTCTATCCGGCTTCGGCGTCGTCTTCTCGTTCCTCTCTTTCTGGCTCGGTGCAGCTTTCGTGGCGCACAGCCTTCCCGACGAAGTCGCTGGCGACGCGCTCTGGCGCAAGTCAAGAGAGACCGACAGCCGTCTCAGGTTCGTCGGATACCCTCTCGCCGCGGTTTCGAAAGCCACGAACAGGCTCGACCCTCGCTGGGCAGGTCTCGCCTACGTCATAGTGATGTTCCTCGTCGTCTTGACTCTCGTGTGAGCCTCCTACGTCCGGCGGTATCCGAGAGCGAAGACCACGAGGACGACCGCCCCTACGAACTTGAGAGCCGTCTGTGCGGGTGAACCGAGTGGGTTGGCGTCGTCAGACGTTTCGCCGGTTCCGTCCCCGTCGGCTTCTTCGTCACCGTCGGTCGCGTCGCTCTCGGCTCCCTCATCTCCGCCCTCGGAGCCGGTGTTCTCGCCCGAAGCTGTTTCGTCCGGCTCCAGAACCACCGCGAGCGCGTCGTTCTCGACACCCTGCGCGACGACTACGTACTCGCCCTCCTCGATGTCGGGGTTCAGGACTTCGGTGATGCTGTATCCGAAGTCACGCTCACGTATCGTTTCGCCTTCGCTGTCGATTTCGACGACGCTCGTCGGAAGTTCGCCCATGCCGGACGTTGGTATTCCGCCGCCGACGGCAAATCTGTCCTCCTCAATTTGCTCGATGTCGTAGACATACTGCATGTCTACCTCAGCCGTCCAGTCGTGCTCGCCCTCTTCGCCGACCTTGACGACCTCGTTCGAGCGGTGCGTGCCGAGCATGTATCCCGATTCGACAGGAAGGATAGTCGAAAACCTGTTCTGTCCAGCGTCGTACGTGCGTTCCCAGACAAGTTCGCCGCCGTCGTCCATCTCGGCGAACCAAGTCACGAGACCCGAAGAGCCGCGCTTGCCGCCCGCGAGCAGTAAGCCGTTTTCGGTGCGCAGGCTGTCACCTATGACGATTCCGTGCGAGCGGTTCCACATCTCCTCACCGTTCTCGTCGAGACGCACCACGATGCCGCCGTCCTCGTTGCTCGAACCCATCGCGACGTATCCGTCGTCGAGTGCCTGAACAGTATAGAAGGACGAGCGTCTTTCGCCCGCGTACGTCTCTTCCCACTCGACGTTTCCTTCGTCGTCGGTCTTGACCACCCAGGCGTTACCCTTGACGTTCTTGTTCGGCGCGCCCTTCGCACCCGCGAACACGAAGCCGTCATCCGTTTCGACGACGCTCGAAAGGTAGTCTACGTCGTCTTCACCGCGGAGGAACGACCAGATTTCGTTGCCATCTTCGTCTATCTTGATGCCGTAGCCGTCGAGCGTCTCGCCCTCGGGCTGGAGCGTCCCGGCGATGACGTAGCCGTCGTCGGTCTTTATCGCGTCGTCGAACCGTCCGTCCTCGACGGGTACGTCTTCCTGCGCTCCGACGGTTCCCACGCCGACGAGAAGGACGGTCACCAGTACGAAAGTCGCTACTACGGTTCTGTATCTCATGTTCCGAGGCGTGACCGCGGTCGTATTAAATCACATGACTTCTGTGCCGGGTTCGGAGTCGCCCGCCGTCGTCAGAAGGTCGGCGTCCTCGCCCGCCGCTAAGAGCATCGCCTCGCTGTCGTAGCCGAAGATGTTCGCGGTTTCGAGGTTCGTGACGACGACGACACGCTCGCCGACGAGTTCGTCGGTTTCGTGTAAGCCCTTCAAGCCAGCGACGACCTGTCTCGTCTCGTCGCCTATGTCTACGCGAAGGAGAAGTAACGAGTCGGAGTCCTCGATTTCCTCCGCGCTCTCTATCCGCGCGACACGTATGTCGAGTTCCTCGAAACGCTCGAACGGGATTTCGTCGGCGTCTTCCTCCGCGACATCGGCTTCCTCATCATCCATGTCGTCCTCGTCCGGTTCGCCTATGCGCTCCTGAAGACGCGTCTCCAGACGCTCGATGTCGTCATCCTCGACCTGTTCGAAGAGGTGCTCGGGTTCGCGGAGTTCGCCTTCGACGGGTTCGAGCGCGTCTTCGAGCGTCGATTCGTGTACGTCGCCCTCGTCGAGCGTGTCCCAGACGCGTTCGGCGGCGGAAGGCATGACCGGTTCTAAGAGGAGCGCGGACGCCTTCGCGACGGCGAGGCAGTTGTACAGAACTTCGGCGGCGCGCTCGTCGTCTTCGCCTAAGAGGTTCCACGGTTCGTTGCGCTGGACGTACTCGTTTCCGAAGCCCGCAAGCCCCATACCCGCCTCGGCGACCTCCTTGACGTTGTACGATGCGATTGCGCCCTCGAAACGGTCCACCGCCGCGTCGATTTCGTCGCGTACCTCGTCTTCGAGTTCGCCGTCGGGTGTTCCTTCGAAGTTGTCGTACGCTAAGAGCGCGGAACGGTAGACGAAGTTTCCGAAGGTGTCCACGAGTTCGTTGTTGACACGCTCCTGAAACAGCGACCAAGAGAAGTTGAGGTCGTTCTCGAAGCCCGTGTAAGAGACGATGTAGTAACGGATGAAGTCCGCAGGGAAGCCCTCGTCCAAGTAGTCCTCGTCGAGCCATACGGCGCGTCCTTTGGAGGTGGAGAACGCACGGTCGTTTATCTTGACGAGTCCCGACGCCATGACGGCATCGGGCGTCGAGTACTCCGCGCCGTGGAGGAGCGAGGGCCAGAATACGCAGTGGTGCTGTATGATGTCGCCTCCGATTACGTGGGCGATTTCGGAGTCGTCGTTTCGCCAGTACTTCTTCCACGCGTCGTCGGGAACGTCGTCGTCCTTCGCCGCCCACTCCTCAGTCGAGGCGATGTACTCGATGGGCGCGTCTACCCAGACGTAAAGGACGAGGTCTTCGTCATCTCCGGAACCGTCGGTTCCGGATGGCTCGTCAGTCTCCGACTGACGAACGTCGGGGTAGGGCACGCCCCAGTCTAAGTCGCGCGTGATACACCAGTCCTGTAATCCCTCCTCTATCCACTCCTTCGGCTGGTTGCGCGCGTTCGACGTGCCTTCGAGGTCTTCGATAAAGCCGCGCAGGAACTCCTGAAACTCCGAGAGAGCGAAGAACTTGTGCGTCTGTTCGACGTACTCGGCAGGGGCACCCGAAATCTTCGAGACAGGGTCCTCTATTTCGCCGGGTTCGAGATGGCGTCCGCACTCGTCGCACTCGTCGCCGCGCGCCTCCTCATTTCCGCAGTATGGGCACGTGCCTTCGACGTAACGGTCGGGGAGCGTGCGCTCAGTCTCGGGGTCGTACGCCACCATCATCTCGTCCTCGTAGATGTGTCCGTTGTCTTCGAGCGCGCGCACGATTTCCTGTGTTCGTCGGATGTTCGACTCCTCGTGCGTGTTTCCGTAGTTGTCGAACTCGACGTCTATTCTGGGAAACGTCTCTTCGAAGTACTCGTGGTACTCGGTAGCGAGGTCCTCGGGTTCGCGTCCCTGCTCCTCGGCGTTTACGACGATGGGCGTGCCGTGCATGTCGCTTCCACAGACGAAGGTCACGTCTCGTCCCTGTTTGCGGAGAGCGCGCGTGTAGGCGTCTCCCGGTATGTAGGTGCGCAGGTGTCCGAGGTGCGCCTTTCCGTTTGCGTACGGCAGGGCGCACGTCACGAGCGTCGGCGTCTCCGTCTCGGAGTCGGTGTCTGTCATGGTGTGAGTTGTGCGTCGGTCGGTAAAAAAGCCGCCGAAGGTTCGACAGAGAAATACGGACGCGCCGTCACTCTCTTCCATGAAAGGCGCGGTGGTCGACGTGGACGGTACCGTCCTGCGTGGCGAGACGCTCATCGAAGGCGCGCGCGAAGGAATCGCCGCTCTGCGCGACGCCCGCGTGCGTATCGTCTTCTTCTCAAACAACCCGACGACGACGAGCGACGACCTGAAGCGACGCCTCCGTGACGCCGGAATCAAGATGGAAGACGCGACTCCCCTTACTTCCGCGACGCTCACGGCACGTTACGTCGCCGAGAACTGCGCGTCTCCCGCACACGTCACGGGTGAAGAGGCGGTCGTCGAAGCCCTGAGCAACGTCGGCGTCACCGTTACGGACAAACCGACGGAGGCACGAACCGCCGTCGTCTCCGTAGACCGCCGCCTCAGATACGACGACATACGCGACGGGTACGTCGCCGCGCGCGCCGCGGACGACTACGTCTGCACCGACCCCGACGCCGTCGTGCCCGCGACCGACGGCGATATACCCGGTTCGGGTGCCGTTGAGGCGGCAGTTTCGCGCGCCGCGGGACGCCAACCCGTCGTCGTCGGAAAGCCTTCGGAGTTCGCCGCGGAAGCCGTATTGGACGCGCTCGGGACATCGCCCGACGAGACGCTCTTCGTCGGCGACAGACTTGACACCGACATCGCGCTTGGCGAGAGCGTCGGCGCGACGACAGCCGTCGTGCTGACGGGCATCACGGACGAGAACGACCTGAGTGCGTCCGAACACCGTCCCGACTACGTCCTCGACACGTTTGCCGACGTACGCGACCTTCTATGACCTCGCGCGCCGACCTGCTCTAACGAAACCGTTATGTTTCGCCTAAGGATTTGTTAAACCGAGATGACAGAATCAGTCCTGTGGTTCGACGAGGTGGACAAGGACGACGTGGAGTCCGTAGGCGGAAAGGGTGCGTCGCTCGGCGAGATGGCAAAAAACGACTTCCCCGTCCCGGACGGCTTCGTCGTCACGGCGCAGGCGTACCGCCGTCTCCTGCAGGACACGGGCGTAGAGGACGACCTCGAAGAGGCTCTCGACATCGATGTCGAGGACTCGGACGCGCTCGAAAAGGCGCACGACCGCGCTGTCGAGATAATCAGGAGCGCGGGCATGCCCGACGACATGCGGAAGGAGATAGAGGAAGCGTACGAAGCCATGGGCGACGAGCCTTTCGTGGCGGTCCGCTCGTCCGCGACAGCCGAAGACCTCCCAGACGCCTCCTTCGCGGGACAGCAGGAGACATACCTCAACGTTCAGGGCGCGGACGAACTCGTCGAACGCGTCAAGGACTGCTGGGCGTCGCTCTTTACGGAGCGCGCAATCTACTACCGTGTCGAGAAGGGCTTCTCGCACGAGGACGTAAACATCGCCGTCGTCGTGCAGGAGATGGTGGACGCCGACAAGAGCGGCGTCGCCTTCTCCTCGGACCCCTCGACCGGCGACAAGCGCGTCACCGTCGAGGCGGCGTGGGGACTCGGCGAGGCGGTCGTCAGCGGCGGCGTCACACCCGACAACTACGTCTTCGACCGCGAGACACGTGAGGTCTTGGAGGCAAAGGTCGCCTGTAAGAAGGTGATGCACGTCAAGGACGTATCGACGGGTGAGACGGTCGAGAAGGAGGTACCCGACGAAAGACGCGACGAACGCGTTCTCACGGAGGACGAAATCGTCGAGATAACCGATGTCGCCGAGCGTCTCGAAGAACACTACGGCACGCCACAGGACATCGAGTGGGCGATATACGACGGCGAGCTTTACGTCCTCCAGTCGCGCCCCATCACGACGATAGCAGAGGGCGACAACAGAGTCGAAGAAGACGAAGACGCGGGCGAGGTACTCGTCGAAGGACTCAGCGCGTCGCCCGGCAAGGAGAGCGGCACCGTCCGTATCGTACGCAAGCTCGACGAAATCGACCGTATCGAGGAGGGCGACGTGATGGTCACCGAACAGACCACGCCCGACATGGTGCCCGCGATGAAACGTTCCGCGGCTATCGTAACCGACGAAGGCGGTCTGACGAGCCACGCCGCAATCGTTTCGCGCGAACTCGGCAAGGTCGCCGTCGTCGGCACAGGAAACGCAACAACGACGCTCGAAGACGGCGACTTCGTGACGGTTGACGGAAGTAAGGGCAAGGTCACGAGGGGTAAGCCGAACGGGGATGAGAAGAAGGTGCCAGAGTATACGAAGGGAGACGGACAGCGCGTAGCGGAGCCACAGCCCGTCACAGCGACCGACGTGAAGGTCAACGTCTCGATACCCGACGCGGCGGAGAGTGCGGCGGAGACGGGCGCGGACGGCGTCGGTCTCCTGCGTATGGAACACATGGTCTTAGAACTCGGAAAGACGCCCGCAAAGTACGTCGGCGACCACGGCGAGCGCGCCTACATCGACCGTATCGTCGAGGGCGTGCAGGAGGTCGCCGAAGCGTTCTACCCGCGCCCCGTACGCGTGCGCACCCTCGACGCGCCGACCGACGAGTTCCGCAACCTCGAAGGCGGCGACTCCGAACCCGTCGAACACAACCCGATGATGGGGTACCGCGGAATCCGTCGTGCTCTCGACGAACCCGACATCTTCGAACTCGAACTCCGTGCCTTCAGAAAGCTGTACGACTTAGGCTACGACAACATCGAAATCATGCTTCCGCTCGTCAACGACGCCGACGAAACAGCGGAGGCGCGCGAACTCATGGAGCGCGCGGGACTCGACACCGATGAAATAACTTGGGGGATAATGATAGAGACGCCCGCAAGCGCGATGACGGTAGAGGATATCGCCGACGAAGGCGTCGATTTCGTCTCGTTCGGCACGAACGACCTGACGCAGTACACGCTCGCGGCGGACCGGAACAACGAACACGTAGCCGACATCTACAACGAGACGCACCCCGGCGTCCTCGCTCTCATGTCGCGCGTCATAGAGATATGCAGGGATAAAGAAGTGCGCACCAGCATCTGCGGTCAGGCTGGAAGCAACCCCGAGATGGTCGAGTTCTTGGTCGAAGAGGGCATAACGAGCGTCTCGGCGAACATAGACGCTGTGAGAGACGTACGCCAACGTGTCGCACGCGTTGAGAAACGTCTGATGCTCGACCACGCGCGCGGAGACGGTTTCGGTGGTCACGAAGAATAGACAGTCTCTTTTATTCCCTTACCATACTGACACCGATGAAACGGGAGATGTTCCACGGCAAGGTCCACCGTGCACGTGTAACCGGCGCGGACCTCAACTACGAAGGGAGCATAACCGTAGGTCCCGAACTCTTAGACGCGGCGGGCATTGACGAGTACGAGAGGATACAGATAGTCAACATCTCGAACGGCGAGCGTTTCGAGACGTACACGATAGAGGGCGAACCGGGCGAGGTCTGCGTCAACGGAGCGGCGGCACGTCTCGCCGAGGTCGGCGACATCGTGATACTTATAGCGTACGCTACATACGAAGAGAGCGAGGAACCCGACCCTACTGTAGTCCATGTTGACGAGGACAACGGAATAACGTCCATCGAGTGAACGTTGACCGCGTGGAATTAGTCGCTGTTCGACGGACGGAATGAACATATGTGGTAAGGTTTCCGTCGGTAAAAGTCATATACACGAAGGCATGTGAACGTTTGTCACGGCGAAAGGTTTTAATGTAAACGTAACGTTTGTGTCTATACGGAGACGACAGAACAATGCACAAGGATGAACTTATCCACCTGCACTCGTTGCTCGTGGAGATAAAGAAGTACTTCGAGAACGAAGAAGACGTAGAAGGCGAGGCATTCGAGGACTACGAGGCACTCGGCACGAGTCCCGTCCATATCCACAAGTCGAAGTCGGAGCACAAGCACGCAATCTTCGTGCTCGGTGAGGAGCTTGCCGAGAAGATGTCGGAGGACGAATGGGACGACACGGGACGCGTCGGTGCGCGTATGGAAGAGCTCGCGGAAGAGAACGCCGACTGAAGCGTCAAAACTCAGTAGCTCGTTCAGAGCTTCTTTTTCATTATATACGCATCTTCGCCGTCGTCGTAGTAGCTTTCGTCGGTATCTTCGTAGACGAATCCCAGTTCCTCGTAGAGCGACTGCGCGGCTTCGTTCGAGACGCGCACCTCCAAGCCGACCGATTCGAAGTCACGTCGGCGTAGAACATCGAACGCGCCGCGCATGAGGCATGTGGCGACGCCTCTTCTGCGGTGGTCGGGCGATACGGCGAGCGAGAGGACGCGTGCGTGCGAAGACGACGACGGCGTGAAAAGGACGTATCCAAGAATACCCGCGTCCCCTTCCGCTACCAGAAAGCCGTCTACGAATCCGCATACGTGCAGTACGAGCTGAGGGTTCGGGTTCTTGAAGCAGGCGCGCTCCATCTCCGCGATAGGTTTCGCGTCGTGAGGACGCGCTCTTCTGACGCTAACACGTCTCGTCATCATATTCCACGGTCACACGTTGGACAAGGACGTTCGAACTTGTAGTCAACCTCGCGTACCGTCGGCGAAAAGCTCATTACGCAGGTGTCGGTGTCGCAGTGCCTCAGACCGAGCGTATGTCCGACCTCGTGGACGACCTCCTTACGTACACGGTCGTAGAAAGTCTCCTCGTCGTCGTCCACCTCGCCTCCGTCCGCCGTCATCCGCAGACGGTGCGTAGAGACGACACAGCCCTTCCCGTCGAGGTAGGCAAGACCGAAGACGAAGTTGCGTTGGCGGTAGAAGATATCGACGTCCGTGAGAGCGAGGTTCTTGTCGCCCCTTCCGACGCTCTCGGCGACGCTGATGAGTCGCTCGGCGTTGTACTGCCCACTGCGCTCGTCGTACGCTCCCTCCGGAACCGACTCCGACGAACGCGTGACCACCTCCGCACCGTACCTCTCCTTCAAGACTTCGCACGCAGTTTCGACCACGCCTTCCGCGAGGTTTCCTACAGGAACTACGTCGATACGCATGTTATGACAAAGACTTAGCCGCGACGGATAATAAAGCCTGCGTGGAAGGACGCGAAAGTGCTGTCGTCGGGTACGTGAGCGACACGTACGACGAAGGTGTGCGTCTCGTCGAGGTGGGCGTGGGGAGGTGCGACAAGACGGCGCGCGCCCTCTCCGAGGCGGGCTTTGTAGTGACAGCGACAGACGTGAGCAACGTCGATACGGGCGAGAGCGTCGGGTTCGTCCGCGACGACGTTACTTCCCCGGATATTAGCATCTACGAAGACGCGTCGCTTGTCTACTCCCTGCGCCCGCCGTACGAGATACACGCCGACATAGACGCAGTCGCGCGTTCAGTCGGTGCCGACACTCTCTTAGTACCTCTCGCGGACGAAGGGGCACCGCCCGAAAGCGGCTTCGAACTCGTAAACCGCGAAGGACACTCCTTCTTCGTGCGGCTGTGCTGACCACGAAGCGTCAGTACGGCTGTGTCACGTGCTCGACGAACCGTTCGGTGTCTTCGGTCTCGACACGGACATGAAGCGCGCCGAGTTCGTGTCCGCCGACGTCGAAGTTGACGCGTCCGGCGGTCGCAGGCTGTTTGCTCAGGCTGAAGGCGAGCGTGTCGCCGAGTACGGCGTCGGTAAGCTGTTCGTACGCCGTCTCGTTTATCTCCTGCCTATCGACGAGTTCGCGGAGTCTTTCGACGCTCTCCTCGCCCGCTTCCGCGACGAGTTCTACGTCCTCATCTTTTTCTTCGTCCGTGACTACCCCTTCGTCATCGAACTCCGCGTCGGGGAACAGGTTGCGGACGGCATCCTCGACCTTCTCGCGCGACTCGGTGCGGTAGAGCTTCGTGCGTACCGTGATATCTGTTTCTTCAGTCATCTTCGTCCTCGTGGAGTCTCTCCAGACGTTCGAGCGTGTCTGCTTCCTCGGCGGACTTGTCGTCGCGCACGCCCAAGAAACGCGGGAAACGGAGCGCGTAGCCGCTTGTGTAGACGGGCGAACGCTGTATCTCCTCACAGCCTACTTCGAAGACGACATCGGGTTTGAACTCTATCTCCTTGCCGTCCTCCGAGACGACGAGGTCGCCGTCGATGAAACGCTCCGTGAGTTCTTCGAGTTTCTCGTCGGTCAGTCCCGTCGCCACCTTTCCAACCGTCTCGTATCCGTCTTCACCGCGCACGCTCAGGAGGTAGCTACCCACGAGCGACGCACGCCTTCCTTCTCCCCACTCGCCGCCCGTAACGACCAAGTCGAGCGTCTCGGGTTCGGGCTTTATCTTGAGCCAGTTCTTACCGCGTCTTCCGGGTGAGTACGCACTCTCGGGGTGCTTGACTACGACGCCCTCGTGTCCCGCGTCTAGCGCGACGGCTTCCTCGTCGTGGACGCCTTCAGTGCCTTCGACGACGGCTGTTCGGGCTACAGCCTCGTCGTCCACAGCACCGACCAGTCTTTGGTGCCTCTCCTCCAGCGTCTCGTCTATGACCGCGCTGTCTTCGCCGTCGTACAGAACGTCGAAGACGTACAGTTCGAGTTCGACCTCGTCGCGCATCTCCTCGATTCTGTGCTTGCGCCGTATGCGTCGCAGAACCTCCTGAAACGGCAGAGGTCCGTCGTCGCCGACAGCGACGACCTCGGCGTCGAGTATGAGTCTGTCGTCACCGACAACATCCTCGACCGTCTCGACGACATCGGGCAGAGAATCGGTCAGGTCTTCGAGGCTACGCGAGAAGAGGCGTGTCCCGTCGCCGAGGTGCGCCTGCAGGCGCGCGCCATCGTACTTCGTCTGGACGAACGCCTCGTCGGCGTCGAGGTCCGTGAAGACGTTCTCGACCGTCGTCGTCTGCGCCAACATCGGCTTCACGGGGCGTCCTACGACCATTTCGAGCGACGCGAGACCTTCCTCACCCTCGTCGCGCGCGACCTCCGCTACCTCCCCAACGTCGTTCGTGAGCATGATACCACGCTCGACGAGTTCTGCGTCGGCATCGAAAGCCGAGACAACGGCGTCGCGCACCGTGCCCTCGCCCACACCCAGACGCATCTCACCGAGGACGAGACGCGCGAGGTACTTCGCGCCGCACGGCGAGGAGTCCATGAAAAGCCTTCCGAGTTCGCGCGTCTTCGTCTCCAGACTCCCTTCGCCCTCCTTCGACGCGAGGCTCTCGAATCCGTCGTATACATCCGAAACAGCCTCGGCAGTGGAGCCGAAAGTCTGCTGTCCGCCGAAGCCGAGTCCGCGCGCCACGTCGCCGATGTCACCCTTCTCCGCGACGCTCTCCTCTATACCGTCCGCGGAAGAGTCGCCCGCGAGAGCGAGCGCGTCGTACAGGAGCGACGGTCCGACGTCTAACTTTCTGTCGTCCCACGCCGGAAAGACACGTCCCTGAACGAACCGCGCGACTACACGCACCTCGTCGGCGTCGCTCAGCAGGGACGCGACCTCTTTGACCTTTTCATGGTCGCCGGAGAGAGTTTCGATTTTCCCGGCGCGCTCCGCGAACTCGGCGAACTGCATCTTGTTCTGATTAGAAGTTGGGTACGGTGTTCTAAGAAGTACCGGATGATACTCCTTCAAATGTTTGCGGGCCGGGGGGATTTGAACTTTGGTCAGTCCGCTCGCTCATGCTCGCTCCCTTCCCGAGTTCAAACCCCTTCCGGTCCTCGCTCACTCGTAAAACTCGTTCGCTGCGTCTGCACGAAGCGAAGCTTCGTGGAGGCGCGCAAATCTCCGATTTGCGACCGGGCCGGGGGGGTGCCAGAAAATAGAGAACTTGCCGGAGTCATGTTCATCGTTCCTCTATGATACGACGGCGGACGCGCATCCGTTCACGTTCGGTGCGTTTGTCGTAGTGTTGGTCTATCACTTCGGGAGTAGCGTCTACGCGATCGCTCACCAGCTCGGCAGGAATGCCGCGGTTGCGGTGGTCGGTGATCGAGCCGCGCCGGAGGGCGTGACAGCCACAGGACGAGGGACATTTTGAACGTTCGTCTTTCTCAGTCCACTCGCAGGTTTCAGGGTCACGGTTATGGGGACACGGACCGGTGAGGCAGGGAATCGTGACGCGGTAACAGTTACGGCGGAAGGTAGGTGTAACAGGACGACCTTGTTCAGTTGTCAGGAGGGGTTCACGTCCGTGTTCGTCGGTTCTTTCAAAGCGGTTCTGGTCTATGTAGTCCTGAATTACTTGTGCGTAATAGGAATCGATGTGTACGTCTCTTTCTCCGCGTTCCTTGTTCTTGAGGGGAGTTCCTGTTTCGGGACGGTGGCGGAACATCAGGCAAGGTTCTTCGGGGTCGAAGTCTTCGAGGTCGAGCGCGCGGACGGAGCCAGCACGTGCGGCGGTGCGCCACATGATTGCGAAGACGACGTGTGTACGGGAGGCGTATTCGTACCTGTCGAGGTGTTCTAAGATTTCTTCGGCGCGGTCAGCATCGAGGAAGGTATCGGTGGACTCGTTTTCTACGTCGGGGAGCTGCACCTTGAGTTTCATGCCGGTAGGTACGGCGTCGATGGATTCAGCGAAGCCGAGGAAGGTTCTGAGTGTTGCGAGGTTCGCGCGGACGGTGATGTTCTTCACGGAGTCGTAGTAGTCGTTACCTTCCTTTCGCCAGAGACGGTAACGGTAGAGGTCTCGACCGGAGAGGTTGTTCAGGTTCTGGATGTCCTTGTCGTCGCAGAAGTAGACGAAGGACTCAAGACGCTGTTCCTGTTTTCGGTAGGTCTCTTTGGTTAGTTCGTCTCTCCGTGCGTCGAGGTACATCTCTACGGCTTCTTCGGGCGCGAGGGGTTCGAGGTCGGGTGTCATATTTGGTGTTCACCTCGTGCGCGGTCTGTGCGCGCGGGGCGCGACACGTCGTTTTCCGTTGGTTTCGGAGTGAGACGGGTGTCGCGGGCTTATCCAGTTACAATACTGCAACTGGCATAAATCTTTCCCAGTTACAGCTTTTCAACCGGAATATACCCAAAGCAGATTGAAGCCAATCACTTTTATACTCCAGTTGGTAGTTGTTAACTTGATGGCAGACAAGCCGGAGAGAGACGACAGAAGCAGGGACGAGGAGTCAAAGCGTTTCGTGGAAGAAACAGATACACGAGAAATCCTCGATATCGTAGAAGAGAAAGGAGGGAGACGGGTAGCCACACAAGAAATTGCTGACGAAATCGAATATACTCTTCAAGGGACTACGAAGAGACTTAGGAATCTTTCTGAGTACATCGAGGAAGAGAACATGGGGAAGGGGAATCCGTTACTTTGGTCTCTCAAGTACGATCGACGGGACTTTCTCAAAGCGTTCGACGCGCTCGGAGACCTCACGCCGCCGGAGAAGATTGCCGAACACGTCGGTTGTAGCGAGGAGGTCGCACGGGAATGGCTCTACAAGTTGAAGGACGAGGACGAGTTAGCGACGCACACACGAGGCGAGGACATCAGCCCGTTGTGGTCGAGGATGCCGGACTAAGTTTACGCAACGACTTTCTCACGTAGAACGTCATCGAAAGGCGTACCGCCGTCTTCGTGGATCACGACGCGACAGCCAGCGATATACTGATTCAGACGTACCTCTTCATGCCACGTCTCTTCGAGCGTCTTGTAGCCGTCCGTCTTCTCGGTAGTTACGAGAACGTCGCCGTCGATCTCCGCGAGGTAGACAGTCGGTTCTCGGTCACGCACGAGTTCGAGAACAACGTGTTCGCGGTGGAGAAGGAAGTTCATCCACTCATGGCTTTCGTCGAGCTGCTGTTGGAAGGCGCGACGGCAGAGTTCACAGCGACAGTTCCACGTCATGGGTTCAAGACCGACGAGTGCTTTCGTGAGCGTCGGTAGCACCGTTCTACGGACGGAAGTGTAATGTATGTTATGGGAAAACGAATCGGACAGAACTCACAGAAGTTCAACCATTTTCCGGAGTAAAACGGAGTATATCGTGATAAGACGTAGATGTAAGACTATCATTAACACCGACACAAGATGTCATTACAGCCCGAATTTAAGGAAAGATACTGGAATGAGAAAGCCAAATTGCCGTATGGAGTTACGCCAGAAGATTTCAGAGAGTCTATTGAGGATACTTACCAAATATACGGAGACATATCGGAGTACCTGCTTGACAAGGGATATGGACGGATAGAGTTCCTAATAAGAGCCAACAACGCTCTTAGTGACCTGATTGGCAATATCGCTACTGAGTCACTTGCCGAGGCTTCAGATGCTTTAGTCCATAACCAGCAGCCTGATGGGTGGCCGGATTTACTGCCTGCTGATCACTACGACGATTATAAAGTGATGTATGGGGAAGAAGGAATTGAGACGAAATGTTCTAAAAGTAGCGGCGGATGGAATGCGCATAATAATGAGGAAGGCTGGTTCACGATATTCCGATATGAAAGAGGAGACAAAGAGAAATCTGCAGAAGAGATGGAGCCAATTCGTTTTGTCCAAGTAATGGTTGCACATCTCGAAGAAGAAGATTGGTCGCACTCAGGAAGGAGCGAAGAAAGCCGTCGTACCATAACGAGCGCAGTACAGGAGTCAGGAATGGACAAATTGAGATCAAATCCAGTCTACGAAGATCCGGAATATATCTCAGGCAGAGCGAAGTTCAAGGAGGAATACAAGGAGAATCACGCAGAATTTGATCCTGTCTTTGCTGAAGAGAATCCCGGATACGCAACCGAGAAATCGGAATTAGATGATTTTGATTAGTAGTCAGTTATTGATTCACCAGTACGAACCGGTTCGACGTCGACGTCATCACGTTTCTCTATCTCAGTTCGTATTTTTGCCAACTCAGGAATAGACTTCTTAGCCATCTCGTAATAGTTAGCATCGAGTTCGATTCCTATCGACTCGTATTCAAGTGCTTCGCAGGCTGCTATCGTGGAACCGCTACCCATGAATGGGTCAAGTATCACTCCTTCCTTCAACGGAAGAGCTGCGTGGCAGAGTTCACGCATTAGATTTTGAGGCTTTATATTTGGATGGGAATCTCCGTTTTCTGGATTTGCTTCAGACGTTATTTCGCGTTCCTTTTTCGGGGTCTTTCCGTTGGTGAGCAGATCAGTAAAAGGACGATCTTCAGATTCGCGTCGTAGTCCGCCTGTCTGCCATTCATCTAAGTTTTCTTCTAATCTTCCTTCGTAGGGTTTTCTGTAGAGAAGCCAAGGCTCCCAGTAGACGCGAGGCATGCTTGAAACCATACTGTATTCCGAATGATCATGCGCACCTTTTGGTCTGTCACCGCCGCGCAGGGTCTTTGTTTTGCGCATAAGAACGTCTCTTCTCTCAAGACCAGCTTCGTCAAAAGCATCAGAAACAACGTGCATTCAGAAGTTCGGGTATCTCGCTAAGAATACGTGTCCTCCGGGACGTAGAACTTCATTAGCGAGTTCGCCGAATTTCAGAAAAAATTCTCGGAGCATATCAATCTCGTCGTCACTCAGAACCGTGAATCTCGGAAGAGGATTACGTTCGTTCCCATCGAGTTCGGGAGGTATTCTCCATACACCTCCAACTCCGTCACGCATTTTCTCTATGTTTTGTTCCGTGAACTCTATAACTCCGTATGGGGGATCGGTTACAATAGCATGGATACTATTCTCTTCGATGTTGTCCTCTATCTCTTCGAGAGAGTTAGCGCGTACTATTCTTCCGTGCTCAAATTCGTGTTCCTTCCGGCTATAATCCATTGGATATCACTGGGTAGTGCTTACCCTTCAACCTTCCTCTGTTCTCAAACACCATAAATCGTAGTAAATCGTATTATACCGTGATTAAAGACAGATGATATCGGATCATACCAATAGCCAATGAGCGACGAGAAAGAACTATGGGACGAGGTAGGGCACCTAAAGGGGGGTAAGCACAGGTACGAGGTTTTCATCCACTTAGCACAGCACGGGGCAGCTATACCGTCAGAACTCTCGGAAGAGACCGACCGTTCTATACAACGTGTTCATGACGCTCTGAAAGAGCTTGAAGAAGCGGAAATAGTAGAGCTAAAAGTACCAGAAGAAAGAAAAAAAGGCAGAATATATGGATTGACCGATAGAGGAAACTCAGTCTGGCAGTTCATGATTAAACAAGATATAGAAGAAAAATAGGGATACAATAGCAGTTAGAATACGCAAATAGCACGAAGGCAACAGTCCGCACAGTTAGTCAAGGGGAGCCAAGGGGTAGCCAGTTTTGGAAGTCGTTTCTACCTTCCTTCGCGCGCTATAAGGGGGGCAAGCCCCCGTCCGCGCGCTCAGTCATGCCGTCGAAACGTGAAGACGGGCGGCTCACTTCGTTCGCTGACGGTCTGGTAGACCGTCAGTAAATAAATCATACGGAATTATTATAGGCAAATCGACAGAAGGCATCGGAATCAGGGGTTGAAAACAGGCATTCGAGCACTAAGGTGCGCCCGTCGAGGTGGACGGCGTCGGGTTCGGCGTGATCTACACGGCGGCGCGCACCCCGTGAAGGGGTTTTGCGCGCCGGCTCTCTCCCTCTTACTCTCTGGGAGGTTCTACGCAACACCCTGAAAGAAGGAGAAGAAGTGTACGGGTGCGGCGACGGCTCGGCGGTCAAGCCGCGCGAGCCTCCAACACGCACGCACAGGCATACGCTGGTAACGGCTCTTCTCGGTAGTTGTCGGTCACTCCAAGGCGCGCCGAGCTGTCCTACTCAGCACTTCGACGCTCAGACAGAAGCGCGGTATTCTCTCACTTCGTCGGAGATCGCCTCCATTCCACGCTGCTCGTGCTCGCCGGCTTCCGCACGCGCGGGTTCTCGACGAGTCGCGTCACGTCGTCGCGTCGTCGTCGCGTTTTTTCGCGTTGATTCACGTAGCGCGTCGTCGTCACGTCGTCGCGTCACGTAAGACGATAACGTCACGCGCGGTCAGGCGTCGAGAGTCGAGCTTTCGCAGGACTCGGCATCTCCTTACGCACTCCGTTTCGAGAACCTTACTTACTACTCGCGTCTTCGGCGTTCACACGGCAGTTCGTCGCGCACGTTCCCTAGAAGAGAGGAAGAGCCTACGGGAGTTCGGTTGCTTTGGGTAGGAACTCGTCTAAAGCGTCTTCGACGATACACGAGTCGTCTACGTACTCGTGTTCTCCTTCATCGAGGTAGAGGTAGAGGCGTTCGTACACGCCGAGGCGAACGTCTACGGTCAGGGAGGCGGTTGGAACCTGTTTCATACAGGTAGCACCTCGCCGGGTGTGTCTTCGTCGGCGTAGCGTTCAGAGACGCTACGCTCGGATTCTTCGTCTTCGCGTGCGAGTTCTTCAATTTCGTCGCGCCATTCGGTATGCTCGTGATTCACTTCGCGCGGGGCTTCTTCGCAGTCTTTGTGCAGGTGTTCACGGAAGTTCTGTTCTCCGCCGACGTGAACACGACAGAAGGGACACTTAACCATGTGAAGGACGGGCTGAACGCCGTCGGGCGTCGAGGAAACGTCAGCGATGAAACGACGCGGACGGTATCCTTCCGAGTCAGCCATCTTCTAACAACACTCCTACGGCGAAGTCCTTTTTCGGCGGTGTCTTTTTCAGCCCGACTTCGGAGCCGTCCGACTGGATGTAATGGAACGCGTAGCCGTTCTCTTCCGCGAAGTCGAGTATCGATGCAGGTAGTCTTCCGTCTTCGACAGCGACAACGGCTTTCTTCGGGTTGTCTTCGTCGGAGTCTTCGACAGCCTCAAAGAAGCTGTCTCCGTCTACGTAGTACGTCGCATCTTCGAAGAAGTCACTACGGACTCCGAAACGTTTGTCTCGTTTTCTGGCTCTGGTCTTTGTAACCATTTTCTTTCTCTCTGGTTTCCCTCGGCTACCGCTTCGGTAGCGTCATCGGGGAAGGTTCACGGAGGCGGATTACCTCGTGAGGAAGGCGCGCCTATCACGACCGTCGAGATAGTGCCGGGATCTTCGTTCAGTTCGAAGATTGCTCCGTCAACTTCGAACATGATTCCGAGGAGTTCCCAATCCGAAGAGGAAACGAGTTCTTCGTCTAACTGCATGTACTCCTGCGCGCCGTTCGTTGGTCGGATACGCTGTTTGTTCAGCGACCACATGACGGTGTAGAACAACTGAGTTGTAGCGTCGGCTTCGAGGGGTGACTTACCGTAGTTGCCGAGGTATTCGGACAGGTACGCGCTCAGGTTCTCTAGTTCGGGCGTTCTGTCGTTCGTTGTGCGTCCGCTATGGAAAACGGAGATAGGTCTTTCTGAAGGATCAAAGGAACTGTAATCGTGCGCCGCACGAGCCGCGCGGGGGCAGTTTCGGAGGTGCGAGTCTATGACCGGATGAAAGTTCTTCTCGGTAACTTTGCCGTCTACGAAGACGCCGAAATGTATGTGCGTGTAGCCGCTCTGGTGAGGTTCTAAAATAGCAACGGCTTCCCATCGGTAGCCGTCGAGGACACGGGAGAGGGAGCGACGTACAGCGTCGTACGACTCTTCGAGGTCTAAAAGGTGATCGACGGGCGGAAGGAGGTTTCCGTCGTCGTCCGTGTTTGAACAGGTGAAGGAGAGTAGCGCGGTGTGGAGACGCGCGCCGTACTCTTCCTTTAGTCCACGTTCTAAGTCTGAAAAGCGTGCGTACTGGCATTCTGTGTACTCTGGTTTATAAGCATTCGTACAGGGTACTTTCTTCTTGTCACCGTTCTCTGGGTTCTCAAAGGTGAGGTACTTGTCTTCATAACCAATATACCAGCGTCGGAAAGCCTCTACGCAGTCAGGGAGTTTCAGAGAAACGTTTTTGCCGGAGTAACCTTCAACCGCGCAGTCTTCTCGTATCTCTACGCCGTCTCTTTCCGTGAGACGTACGTCTTCGAGTTCGGACGGTAGTTCGAAGTCCTTTGCGCGTTGTGAGTCGTGTTCCTTGTTTTCGAGGGCTTCGAGGGTAGCGTCGGAGAATATCTCGGAGTCGGAAAACTCACGTTCAGAGTCCTCTAGTTCTTCACGGAGGTTTCGGAGGTTGAGGTTTTCGCGGTGGACGCTCACGCGCCAGAACACCCCGCGGAATCCAGCACAGAAGCAGACAGCGAGGAGGCGCGTTCATAGAGGGAACGAAATCTTGAGGAAAGCCGGAGATAAGACGGACGAGAACGAAGGACAGCGTAGGGTAGGGGTGGGGCTGAAAAACGTACAGATGCAGGACGGGCCGGGGGGGATTTGAACCCCCGGTCGTCGGGTTAAAAGCCCGAAGCTTTAAGCCGAACTAAGCTACCGGCCCACAGTCTACGTTTGTGTCGTCTCGCTAATCTGTCTTTCCCTTCGCAGGCTTGATAACCTCTGTCCGCTTACACCGACCATGGGAATGTTCGGAACAAGCGGCGTCAGAGGAGTCGTCGGTGAACGTATCACGACCGACTTGGCGTTGCGCATAGGCGCGGCGGTGGGTGAGGACACGGAGACGCTAACCGTCGGGCGCGACACGCGGACGACAGGAAAAGGGCTGGAGAACGCCGTCGTCGCGGGCGCGCTCTCCGCCGGTGCGGACGTGGAGCGCGTCGGTGTCGCGCCGACGCCGACGATAGTGCGTTACGCAGACGACACGTCGCTCGTCGTCACGGCGTCGCACAATCCGCCCGAGTACAACGGATTCAAGCCGTGGAACGCCGACGGAACGGCTTTCGACGCCGAACAGCGCGCCGCTGTCGAAAGACGCGTCAAGGAGGGACAGAAGTCGGTTCGTGCCTCGGAGTTCGGCGACGACCGTACTGTAGACGACGCGCTCCGAAGACACGCCGACTCTGTCGTCGATGCTGTCGCAGACGCCGACGTGCGCGTCGTGGTGGACGGAGGCGGAGGTGCGGGTTCACGTATCACGCCGCGCGTCCTGCGCCGCCTCGGCTGTGATGTCGTTACCGTCAACTGCGACTACGACGGGAGTTTTTCGGCGCGCCTCCCCGAACCTACCGACGAGAACTTAGACGACCTGAAGAACGCCGTCGTCGCCTTCGACGCTGACATGGGCTTGGCGCACGACGGCGACGCCGACCGTGTCGCTGTCGTCGATTCATCGGGCGAGTACGTCGAACCCGACCGTCTCATGGCACTCTTCGCGCTCTGGGAGGGCGCGGACCGTGTCGTCGCGCCGGTCAACACGAGCACAGTCGTCGACGAGGTCGCGGAGGTGACACGTACCGCAGTCGGAGACGTGAACGTCGCCGCCGAAATAAAACAGAACGGCGGCGACTTCGGAGGCGAACCGAGCAACAACTGGATATTCCCCGACGAGACGCTGTGCCCCGACGGTGTGCTTGCGGGCGCGAAGGTGTGCGCGCTCGCGTCCGAACGCTCGTTACGCGAACGTATCGACGACCTACCGCCTCGATACGTGCGGCGCGGCAACTTCGATGTCGCCGACGAAAGGAAGCCGGAGGTCATGGATGGCGTAGCCGAACGCGCCGAGGCGGAGTACGGAGAGTTCACGACGGTAGACGGCGTCCGTGTCGGGGTCGAAGGCGGCTGGTTCCTGATACGTCCGAGCGGGACGGAGCCTAAGGTACGTGTCACAGCAGAAGGAGAGACCGAAGAGCGCGCCGACGAAGTTTACGACGTGGCGACGAACATCCTGCAGGAGGCGATGGACAGCGAATGAAACCGTGGTTCGAGCACGGCACCGACGCCGACGCTCTCGAAACGTCGCTCGAAGAGGACGGCACGGAGCCGAAGGTGCGCGACCTGCCCGCTCTCGCCGTCGAAAAGGGCATCTTCGAGACGCGCGACGACTACTACGACGCACTCCACGACGCTACCGTTGAGGTGGCGCGTCGGCGTGTGGACGACGCAGTTGACACAGCAGAACGCGACGTGGTCAACGCCGTCAGGACGCTTGAAACGCTGAGCGAACAGATAAACGAGTTGGACGAGCGCGTACGTGACTGGGAGGAAGAGACAGGACGTGTGCCCGTCTCGGAGGTCGGCGAGGCACGCGACGCCCTCGAAGACGCGCGTGACTCGACACGTGAGTTCATCGAAGAACGAACGCCCGAACTCGCGCCCAACCTTTCGAAGTTAGCGGGTTCTGTTCTTACTGCGCGCCTCATCGCGCTCGCTGGAGGACTCGACAAACTCGCGCGGATGCCGAGCAGTACCGTGCAGGTCTTAGGTGCTGAGGACGCTCTTTTCGCCCACCTGCGTGGCGACGCGCCGCCGCCGAAACACGGCGTGATATACGTACATCCGTACGTCCGCGAGACGCGTGCCGACGAACGCGGAAGCGCGTCTCGCGCCGTCGCAGGAAAGCTGACGATAGCGGCGCGCGTGGACCGTTACGCAGGCGATTTGCGCCCCGAACTCGCCGAAGAGTTGGACGAGAAGATAGAGCGCATACGCGGACGTGGCGAAGGAGGAGGTGACGGTTCGTGACCGTCGAGTGGGTAGAGGTAGACGGCGACGAGTACCCTGCGACACACGGCGACCGTGTGCGCGACGAACGTGTCGTTGACGGAAAACGCGTCTGGCATCCGCGCCGGAGCAAAGCTAGCGCGCTTCTCGTCAAAGGCGTCGAAATGCCGCTTGACGACTCGCGCGTCCTCTACCTCGGCGCGGGCGCGGGGACGACGCCGTCTTACTTTGCCGACACAGCTCGCGCAGTCTACGCCGTCGAGTTCGCGCCGAGTCCTGCGTCGCGTCTCGTCGATGTCGCGGAGACGCGCGGACGCCTTTTCCCTCTCTTCGCCGACGCGCGGGTGCCGTCCGAATACTCGTCGGTAGTCGAAGGCGTCGATGTACTTTACCAAGACGTTGCGACGCGCGGACAGGCGGACGTCGCGCTAAAGAACGCGGGCTTCGTGCGCGACGGCGGACATGTCTTCGTCGTCGTCAAAGCGCGTAGCGAGGACGTTACCGCCAAACCCGAGGAGAAGTACGAGGAGGTTGCCGACGCTCTCGAAAAAGAGTACGATGTCAAGGATGTCGTTGACCTTTCGCCTTTCTACGACGACCACGCCGTCGTGGTTGCGCGCCGTCGGAGTCAGAGGTAGTCGAGCCAGTCGGTGTACTCGTCGCGTCTTCCTTCCGTAGCCTCGAAGAAAGTCTGCTGTATCTCCTTCGTGACAGGACCGCGCCCGTCGTCGCGCACTTGCCTGTCGTCGACGCTCCTGATTGGAGTTACCTCCGCCGCCGTGCCGGTAAAGAACAGTTCGTCGGCGGTGTACAGTTCGCTCCGCGAGATACGTTTCTCGATAACATCGTAGCCTAAGTCACGCGCTATCTCGACGACACACCTGCGTGTGATACCGTCGAGTATGCTCGAATCGACTGGCGGCGTGTATATCTTTCCGTCTTCGACGACGAAGATGTTCTCGCCCGGTCCTTCGGAGACGCTCCCGTCCTTGTCGAGCAGTATCGCTTCGGTGTAGCCGTTCGACTTGGCTTCAAGCGATGCCATGATGGAGTTGACGTACGGTCCCGTCATCTTCGCCGTCGTCGGTATCTGCGACGAATGGTGCTTCCGCCAAGAGGAAACCGAGACATCGACGCCGTTCTCTATAGCTTCCTCGCCGAGGTACGCGCCCCAGGGCCAGACGGCGATAGCGGTCTGTACGGGACAGCCTTCAGGATTCAGCCCTAGCTTGTTGTAGCCGTAGAAGACTATGGGGCGTATGTAGCACGAATTAAGACCGTTCTCGCGTATCAGGTCACACGTCGCATCGACGAGTGCGTCTACCGTGTACTCCATCTCTATGTCGAGCGTCTTCGCGCTGTCCGCGAGACGTTCGTAGTGTTCTCGATGCCTGAAGACGGCAGGACCGTCAACCGTTTCGTAACACCGTATTCCCTCGAAGACGCCGCTTCCGTAGTGGAGAGCGTGCGTGAGAACGTGCACCTGCGCGTCTTCCCAGTCAACGAGTTCTCCGTCCATCCATATCTTTTCGACGTCGTGGTCGTCCAACGACATGTTTCTACTGTCGGTGTGTCGCGTTATATAATTCACGTCTGCACCGAAGCGTTCTTGCGCCCTGCTCTACAGGTAGCCGATGACAGACTGTGAGCGCGAAGAACCCTGTTACGAAAGCGAAGGCTGTCGTCGAAGTCATACGCCCCGGAAACGCCGTCGTCGGAGGTGTTGCGGCTCTCGTCGGCGGATACCTTGGCGGCACCATCGGCTTCGCGGCGGGTGTAGCGGCGACGGCGACGGTGCTCGGCACGGGAGCGGGCAACGCCGTAAACGACTACTACGACGCCGAGATAGACGCCGTAAACCGTCCGGAACGTCCCATACCGAGCGGCAGGCTGTCGCGCAGAGGTGCTGTTCTACTCGCCGCCGTTTTCTTCACAGTCGCCGTCGCCGTTACCGTTGCTTTCCTGCCGCCTCTCGCTGTCGGAATCGGTGTCTTCAACCTCGTCCTACTCGTCGGCTACTCGTCACACCTGAAACGCACACCTCTCGTCGGGAACGTCGCCGTCGCCTACCTGACGGGAAGCGCGTTCCTCTTCGGCGGTGCCGCTGTCGAAGGCGTCGAGTTCACGCTCGTCCTCTTCGCTCTCGCCGCCCTCGCAAACCTCGGGCGTGAGATAGTCAAGGACGTGGAGGACATGGAGGGCGACGCGAAGGAGGGCGCGCGCACTCTACCCGTCGTCTGGGGCGAACGCCGCGCTCTCGCCGTCGCTTCCGCTGTCGTCGTCGGAGGCGTCGTTCTAAGCCCCCTTCCGTACTTCTTCTTCGACGAGTTCGGCGTCGCTTACCTCGTCGCAGTCGGTGCGGCGGATGCGATCTTCTTGGAAGGAACGCGTCGTTCGTGGAAGACGCCGTCGGAAGGTCAGAAGATACTGAAGGCGGCGATGGTCGTCGCGCTCGTCGCGTTCGTCGTCGGACGCGCTTTCTGACGCGTCGTTCTTTCAGCCGAAGACACCGCGTTTCAGCTTTTCTAAGAAGCCTTCGTCGTACTCCAGTTCGTCGCCGCCCGCCGAAGCGAACTCGGCGAGTGCGTCGCGCTCCTCCTCGCTCAACTCCGAAGGGTCGGGGACGACCACCTCGGCGCGGACGTACTGGTCGCCGCGTCCCGCGCGCTGGAGGCGCGGAAGACCGCGGTTCGACAGCCTGAACGTCTCGCCGCTACGTGTACCTGCAGGGATATCCATATCCACCTCTCCTTCGAGCGTCGGCACCGTCATGGTGTCGCCAAAGACAGCCTGCGGGAAAGAGACGGGGTGTGCGTAGTAGACATCCGCGCCTTCGCGCTCGAAGATGTCGTGGTCTTCGACGCGTATCTCAATATGCATCTCGTTTCCGCCGTCGCGCATCCTGAGCGTCGTGCCGTCCTCGACGCCCGCGGGGATTTCGACGGTCCGTGTCACGGTTTCGCGCTTCTCGCCCTGTCCACGGCACTCCGAACAGGCTTCGTCGTACTCGACGCCTACACCGCCGCAGTCGGGGCATTCGCTAACGGTCGTCGCCTGCCCGAAAGGCGTGCGCTGTCTGCGCTCGACGCGTCCCGAACCGCCGCAGGTCGTGCATCGACGTGCGTTCGAAGGGTCCGCCGCGCCTGTCCCGTCGCACGTTTCGCACTCGACCTCCGTCTCGTACGATATCTCGCGCTCTGTGCCTTCGTAAACTTCTTCGAGCGTGAGTGTTACGGACGCCGCTGTTGTGGGCTGACGACTTTCGCCGAACCCACCGCCGAAGAGGTCGTTGAATATGTCGCCGAAGTCCTCGAATCCACCAGCACCGCGTGCTCCACGTGCGTGTCCCGCACCGCCTCCAGCACCCGCGCCTCTCGCACCACCCGCGTCCGTCGGGTCGAATCCCTGCTTTTCCGCCTGAACAAAACGGTCGTGACCCATCTGGTCGTACGCTTCGCGTTTCTCCTCGTCGCTCAGAACCTCGTACGCCTCCTGTATCTCCTTGAAACGCTCCTGTGCGTCGTCGTGGTCGCTGGCGTCGGGATGGTACTCGCGCGCCTTCTCGCGGTACGCGCTCTTTATTTCGTCCTGTGACGCGTCGCGCGACACACCAAGCGCGTCGTAGTAGTCCCGAGCCATTCCGTTCTACTCTTCCTCATCAGTTTCGTCGGTTGCGTCCGCTTCTTCCGTCACCCCTTCGGTTTCGGCTTCCGCATTCTCGTCTTCTTCGTCGAAGTCAACGTCGGCGTCCTCGAAGTCAGCATCCTCGGCTTCGGCTTCCGCGCTTCCGCCTGCCTGACTGAAGTCGAAGTCCGCGCCGCCCGCATCCGTAGCCTCTTCCTGAGCGGCACCCGCACCTGCCGGACCTCCGGGTCCCGCGGCGCCCGTCGCACCGCCCGCCGTCTGCGGACCGGCGTCGCCAGCCTGCGAGTATATCTCGACGCTCATCTCCTGTATCGCCTCGTTTAGCTGCTCTGTGACTTCTTCGAGTTCTTCGAGCGACGCTTCTTCGTCTTCGAGCACCTCGCGCACTTCCTCGGCGGCATCTTCGACCGACTCGGCTGTCGCTGTATCGACGGCTTCCCTGTTTTCTTCTAGAGTCTTCTCCGCGCTGTTCACGGCATTTTCGGCTTCGTTACGCGCCTCTATGCGCTCGCGTTTCTTCTCGTCTTCCTCGGCGTGCTTCTCCGCCTCGTTGACCATATTCTCTATCTCCTCGTCAGAGAGTCCGGTGCCGCCTTCGATAGTGACCGACTCGCGGTTTCCGCTTCCTTTGTCCTCCGCCTCGACGTTTACGATGCCGTTCTCGTCTATCGAGAAGGTGACCTCTATCTGCGGCGTTCCTGCGGGGGCGGGCGGTATGCCCGAAAGCATGAACTCGTCTAAGAGTTCGTTCTCCTCGGCGATTTCGCGCTCGCCCTGGAAGACGCGCACCGTGACGCTCGTCTGGTTGTCCGCCGCTGTCGTGAAGACCTTCGAAGCCTCGGTCGGTATCGTCGTGTTGCGGTCGATGAGGCGCGTGAAGACGCCGCCCTTCGTCTCGATGCCGAGCGAGAGGGGCGTAACGTCTAAGAGGACGAGGTCGTCCACCTCGCCGCTAAGCACACCGCCCTGTATCGCCGCACCGAGAGCGACGGCTTCGTCGGGGTTTACGTCCCGTCTCGGTTCGACACCGACCTCGTCCTCGATAAAGTCGCGCACCTGCGGCATACGTGTCGAACCGCCGACTAGTATGACCTCATCGATGCCGTCCTCTTCGACGCCTGCGTCCTCCATAGCCTGCTGTGTCGGTTCTCTGGTGCGTTCTATGAGGTCCTCGGTAAGCGACTCGAACTTTGCGCGTGTGAGAGAGGTTTCGAGGTTGATAGGTCCGTCGTCGCCTGCAGCGATGAAAGGCAGGTTTATCGTCGTCTCCTTCCGCGACGAAAGCTCTATCTTCGCTCCCTCCGCGGCGTCTTTGAGCCTCTGAAGTGCCTGTCTGTCCTCGCGCAGGTCGATGCCGTGTTCTTCCTCGAACTCCTGCGCCAAGTGTTCGATAATAGCGTTGTCCCAGTCGTCGCCGCCTAAGTCGTTGTCGCCGCTCGTCGCAACGACCTCGTAGACGCCTCCGCCTAAGTCGAGTATCGAGACGTCGAAGGTTCCGCCACCGAGGTCGTAGACGAGAACCGTCTGATCTGTGTCGTCGTCGAGACCGTACGCCATAGAAGCCGCCGTGGGTTCGTTGACGATGCGTTCGACCTCAAAGCCCGCTATCTTCCCAGCGTCCTTCGTCGCCTGTCTCTGCGAGTCGGAGAAGTAAGCGGGTACGGTGATGACGGCGCGCTCGACCTCATCGCCGAGATACTCCTCGGCGTCACGTTTCATCTTCTGGAGTATCATCGCGCTTATCTGCTCCGGCGTGTAGGTTTCGTCGTCAACAGTTACCTCATACTCCTCGCCCATATGCCTCTTTATCGACTGTATCGTCCTGTCGGGGTTCTGGACAGCCTGATTCTTAGCCGTCTTGCCCACGAGTTTCTCTCCGTCTTCGCTGAAAGCGACTACCGAAGGCGTCGTCCTGTCGCCCTCGGAGTTCTCGATTATCTCAGGGTCTCCCCCTTCCATCACAGCCATCGCGCTGTTCGTCGTGCCAAGGTCAATACCGAGTATCTTCTCAGATGCCATCTGTTAACGGGAGGTTGTCGCCGGACAGGTAAAAGCTTGTTTTTACTCGTCGGTTCTCCGTTTCGTCATTCGCTGTCGTCTTCTTTCTCGTCCGTGACTTCTTCTCCGTCGTCGCCGTCGCCCTCCGCGACGGTGACCTTCGCGGGGCGCACGATACGTCCTGCCATCCGATAACCGTGTTCGTAAACGTCCACTATATCGCCCTCTTCGTGTTCTTCCGACTCGACACGCATCATCGCTTGGTGCTTCTCGGGGTCGAACTCGTCAGTGCCGACGCGCTCGACGCCTTCGTTACGTAGTACATCGTCGAGCTTGTCGCGTACCATCTCGACGCCTCCACGCAGGTCTTCTGTGTCCGTGTCGTCCTCTTCGTCGGCTTCGAGTGCCCTGTCGAAGTCGTCGCGCACGCCGAGTAGGCGTTCGACAAGGTCTTCGGTGGCGCGCTCGCGCACCTCCTCTCGCTTCTCCTTCGCGCGCTTCTTGTAGTTCTTGAAGTCAGCCTGAACCCGTTTGACACGCGATTCGAGTTCCTCGATACGTTCTTCGCGCTCTTCGAGTTCGCCGCGCAGTTCTTCGACGCGCTCTTCGCGTTCCTCCAGACGGCGACGAAGGTCCTCGGTATCTTTCCCATCGTCCTTTTCTTCCGTTGCTTCGCAATCGTCCCCTTTCTCCTCTGTCGTGTCCAAGAAGGCTCACCTTTATGCCGTCTTCGGGACGACTTTACATAAGCATCATGTTTGGTGTTCTCCTCGCTGTCGCCGCCGCGTTCACCATAGCCTTGCAGGCTGTCTTCATCCGTCTCGGCACCGACAAGGGGAACTCACGCGGTGTCTTGGTCGTCGTCCTTGCAACCAACATCGCAGTTCTCGTCCCCATCGCCTTCGTCGTCGGCTATCCGCGTCCTTACTACGGTCTGACACCGCTTTCGTTCGGCGCGTTCGTCGGCGCGGGCATCGTCGGGACGCTTTTCGGTCGCTCTCTCTTTTACGAGAGCATCGAACGCGTCGGAGCGAGCAGGGCAGAACCTGTGAAGGCGTCACAGCCTCTGCACGCCGCTGCTGTCGCCGTCGTCGTCTTGGGGGAGGCTTTGACGGCTGTCCATCTCCTCGGAATTCTGCTGATAGTCGCGGGCGTCGGCTTTGTCTCTTGGACGATACGCGACGGCGGAACCGCACCTCCTCGCACGCTCCTACTTCCTCTAGCCGCCGCCTTCTTCTTCGGCGTCGAACCAGTCTTCGCGAGCATAGGGCTCTCGGAGGGCACACCTGTCGTCGTCGGTCTCGCCGTCAAGACAGCCGCGGCTTCGGCGGGCTTCGCTGTCTACCTGCGCTGGAAGGACACTCTCGACACGACGGCTTTCAGGTCACCAAGTCGTCGGTGGTACCTCCTTGCAGCCGCGGCGAACGTCGCTTTTCTCATCCTCTACTACACCGCTCTCACCGTCTCGGACGTGGTCGTAGTCGTGCCTATAGTGCAGACAAGTCCGCTCTTCGTCGTCGTTCTCTCCGCCCTGTTCCTGCGTGACCTCGAAAAGGTAGACGCGCGAGTCTTCGCGGGCGCACTCTTAGTCGTCATCGGCGCGGCTATCGTGACCGCGACGGGGGTTACGCCATGAGATACGAGATCAGAGCATACGCCGGAACTCTTCGATAGGCGGAAAACGCAGAATCTCTCCGTCGGTCTCTACAGCGACACGGAAATCGCCGAAGCGGCGCACGAAAGGCGATAGGAAGTCCGAAGCACGCATCTCGTTGACGACGACGCCATCACAGAGCGGGTTGAGCGCGGGCGTCATCAGGACGTCGGCATCTCTTCCGTCGAAGTCGAACGGTCCGTACAGGAAGCAAGCCTCCTTCTGCATCTCTATCTCGACCGTCGGATGGTCGTGTCCGACGACGTATAGCGAGGCGTCGGGCATGTCGAGGGGTATCGTGTGCCCGTGAGTGAAGACCACGCCTTCCTTTTCGTACCAGTCACACGTCTCGACGACGGCGTCTAGGTCGGTGTCGTGGTTTCCCGCTACGAAGACAGGTTCCGCGTCGTAAGACTCGACGACACGTCTCAGGCGGCGCACGGTGTCGCGCGCGTCCCCGATACCGCCGAACGAGTGCTGTACGTCGCCGTTGAAGACGAAGGTGGAAGGCTCGAAACGTGTCAGAACGTCGCGCACAGCCTTTTCGAGAACCATGCCCTCGTCGATGGGGACGCCAGTGCCTTCACGACGTGCGGCGTCGGCGAACCCGACGTGGAGGTCGCTGACTGCGGCTATATCATGCTTGGGAGCGTAGACAGCGCGCGCGCCGAAACCGAGTTCGTCGAACGTCGGCGCGTCCTTTTCGTCCTCCGTCTCCCCTTTCATGCCTTCTTCTTGCTTATACCCAGAAGGTCAAGAATCTCGTCGAGGAGTTCGGTGAGTTCGGGGAGGAACCGTATGACGGCGAAAAGGATGGCGACGAGGACGACGACGCTCAGCCCCTGCGATATGACCTTGTCAGCCCAGAAGAAGCTCGCGTAACCCTCGTACTTGCCCGTCAAGTCCACGATGAAGCTCTCGGCGTAAGGGAACCACTGGTAGCCGTACGCGGTTGCGATGAAGACGTTACGGACGAGGTTGAGCGCGTATATGACGGGTATCGAGACGGCAAAAGCCATCATCTTGCGTCGCAGGGGCGCGTCTATCGCAGAGATGAGTCCGGCGAAGATAGCCATGCTACCAATGCCTGTGCAGGCGAGTATGATGTAGGTCCTGTACTCCTCGCCCGTCGCCGGGTTCGTGACGACGAAGAGGTTGTGGATTCCTTCGCGCTCCGTTAGCTGTGCGTCGATACCTAAGACCGAAAGGATACGGTTCGTCTGTGCCGCCGTGTGTTCGATGAGCGCGGTGTGGAGGGGGTCGATGAGCAGAAACGGCATGTAGACAAGACCCATCGCCGCGACAGCCTGACTGAGCTTTAGGAGCGTGTCGCGCTCCTTTGTGACCATCTGGTACGCAACGTAAGCCGACATCGGAAGGGCGAGCACGGAGAGAACTATCTTTATTCCGCTGTTGGTTTCGAGGTAGATAGGGAGGCGTGCGAGCCAGAACGCGCCGAAGAAGAGCCAGCCCACAGCCGAGAGGTGGAGAGCACGTTTTCTGAGCGCGGGAACCGGAAACACGCCCAAGAGGAAGAAGCCTATCGCGGTCCAGAGCAGGAGCATCACGGGTTCCATCGGTACTCTCTACGGAATTAGTCGTCAAAAACTTACTGTTCGTCCTTGCGCGATGCGAGCACAGTCTCTTTAGACAGTCACTGTGTCCCTGCTACGCGGCAGGTCGACCTCAATACGTACGTTGTCGTACGGTATCCTCGGTTTCTTAGCTCTTCCGTCCTCCACGAGTTCGACGATACCCCTGTCGGCGAGTAGATGTACGTCCTCGTGAACCTCGCGCAGTCCACGGTCGACCTTCTCAGCCAAGTCGCGTATGCTGTCGGGCGGGTTCGTCATCACCGTCTCTATCAGATCTATCCTGCGTCGTGTCATCAGACGCCCTAGCTCGTCGGGGTCCGCGAAAGCGACGACATCGGGCGAGTCGTCGTCCGTCTTTACCTGTTCGCCGAACCCCTCGACGAACTCGTCAACCGTTTCGTGTCTTATTATCAGCGTTCTCTCTGTCATCTTTGGGTCACCTCTCGTACGAACTCCCTAAGCAGTTTCTTCACTTCCTCTGGGCTTTCGGGAGGGTTCTCTATCTGCTCCACGTCGCCGTCGGGCAGATGTCTGTGATGCCGCGGTCCGTGCGCGTCGTTGGTGTTGTCCCACCTCGCAAGATGGTCGTCGTCCTCGTCCAGAGCTTGAAACCTGTACTTGACCCCGTTCGGATACTCTTCCGACGGCGGAACTTTCCAAGCCTCGGCTTCTATCCGTACACCGCCTATGTTGAGTGTCCTTCTCTCGTCGGGCAGTATCGGCTCCGCCATGCTTCATCTACGGGTGAACTTTATGGACGCTCCGACTTAACCGTTTGTGTGTATACAAACGTTAGCTCTCTTACTTGCGCGATGCGAGCACAGTCTCTCCGGCGCGCACCCTGTCACCCTTCTCGACGGCGATGTCGTCGGGCGCGTACGACGGCGGGAAGAGAACATCGACACGCGAACCGAAGGCGATGACGCCGATACGTTCGCCGCGTTCGACCGCGTCACCTTCTTCGACGTAAGACGTGATACGGCGCGCGAAGGCACCGGCTATCTGGACGACAACGAACTCCTCGTCTCCATCGATACGCGTCACGACGCGCTCGTTCCTCTCGCTGTCCTTCGTGAAAGCAGGTAGGTGCCCGCCTTCGTGGTGTTCCGACGCGATGACTTCGCCGCTGACGGGCGCACGGTTGACGTGTACGTCGTGGAGGTTCATGAAGACGCCGAGGCGGAGGCGTCCGTCGTCCTCGCGTCAGCACCGTCACCCTTTCCGTCGGCGGGCGACACGACGCCGTCGCCCTCGGGTTGACGGTCAGGGTCGCGGAAGAAGGCTGTGACGCCAAGCGGTACGCCGAGCGCGGCTGTGAGAGTTAGCACGGAAGAGGGCGTGAAGCCGACGCCTGCGGCGTATACTGCGGCAGTCAAAGGGACAACTGACGCGACGCCTATCCAACGTCCCGCGCCACGTGCCAGATTCAATGTCTCGGTTCCATCGGCATCTTCCTCGTCACTCGATGAGATTTCCGAACAGTTCCTCTGCGTCGCCGGGCGTGTCGAAGTCGTGGAAGTGCTCGCCCTTCTCCTTCGTGAGTATGTTGAGAGCGGCGGCGGCACCGTCGCCCGCCGAGATTACGGCTTGCCACTCCTCAGCGCGCACCATCGCGCCCGTCGCGTAGGCGTCCTCGACGCTCGTCTCCATCGTTACGTCTACATCAACGGTGCCTTCGTCGGTAAAGTCGCAGCCGAGACTTTCCGCGAGGTCGCGGTTAGCACCCGTCGCAAGGACGACGTAGTCGGCGGTGTGCTCGTCACCGTCTGCCTCGACGACAAAACCGTCTCGGTCCTGCGAAACTTCCGTTACCTCGGCTTCGTGTCTCTCCACACCGAAGTCGTCTACTTGGTCGCGCAGTATTCCCATGTAGTCGGAGCCGTCTATGGAGCCGATTCCGGGGTAGTTGAACAGGTGCGCCTTGTGCATCCACGTCTCATCGGTGTCGAACACCGTCGTTTCGAGACCGTTCTTCGCCGTGAACAGCGCGGCGGAAAGACCCGCGGGTCCGCCGCCTACGATTGCTACTGTCATACGCATCAGAAAGGAGCGCGCGGGAAATAAGTCTGAGGGTGCAGAGGTCGTCAGTCGGCGTACAGGAGTTCGAGATAAGAGTCGCGCACCGACGCGTCAGGGTCGAGTCCCAAGAGTTCGAGCGTTTCGAGGATACGGACGCGCGCTTCTTCGGTTTCGGCGTCGCCCTCAGCTTCGAGTTCTACCTCGACGAACTCTCCCAGTCCTTCCACGTCATCCAGAGTTACGGTCGCGCCGTCGAGTTCGTAGACGCGTCTGTGTTTTCTGACCGTACCGAACTCCTCGAAGCCGAGCGACTCGAAGACTGCGCGTGCTTCTTCGCCGCTACCGACGCGCGTCTCGTGTTCTTCGCGCGTCTTGGTTTCGTTATCGAGCTTTGGTCCTTTGTACGTCACGAACGCCTCGCCGTCCTCGCGCCGGACGCGCAGAGCCTCGTCGGTTTGCGCGAAGTCGCGGTGCGGTGCTGTGAAGTACGTGTCATTCTGCGTCTTTTGGGTGACGCGTTCGGCACCCAGAGCATCGAGACTTTCCTCTACCTCGTCGTGCGACGCGCGCACCTTGACCTCCACCTCTATCATACGGTTTGATATGCGACGCGACGGTATGAATGGACATGATAGGAGTCGTCTCGGACACACACGACAACGTTTCCGCGGTTGAGAGAATCGTAGAGAAGTTCGAGGACGAGGGAGTCAATACCGTCATTCACTGCGGCGACTATATCGCGCCGCCTGTACTTCCCTTCCTCGACACCGACGCATTCGAACTTCACGGCGTCTTGGGCAACAACGACGGCGAAATAGAGGGTCTCAACGCCGGTTTCGACGCCATGGACGGCACGACGCTCCACGGACGTTTCGCCGACCTGAAACTCGAAGATGCGCGTTTCGCCGTACTGCACGGCGAGAGCAAGGACGAGGTGGAGGCACTCGCGGAGAGCGGCGCGTACGACTACGTCCTGTACGGACACTACCACGTCAAGGAGAAACGCGACGTGAACGGAACGACCGTCATCAACCCCGGCGCGCACTTTCCGACGGTACCCGACGAACACAGGACGGTCGCTTTAATCGACACCGAGAAGGGCGGTATGGACTCAGTCAGATTCGAGAGCGTGGCTTAGAGGTTACGCGCAATAAGCGGCGCGACGCTCACTTCGCTCAGCGCGGTAGAGAGCGTGTCCGTGGCGACAACAGTCTCCGCACCCGCCGAGTAGAGACGCAGGACGGCGTTCCGCGCGAAGACGGGATGGACGCACGCGGCGTGTACGGAGCGCGCTCCTTGGTCGTTCAGCATTCCGACTGCCTCGGACATCGTCCCTCCCGTCGCAACCATGTCGTCAACGACGACGGCGTCGCGTCCCTCGGCGTCGAGCGACTTGGGATGTATCCTCACTTCGTCGCCCGACAGACGCTCCTTGACGAGGTGGTCGGCGTCGGCACCGAGAGCGTCTGCGAGCGACTCGGCGAGTTCACGCGCGCCTTCGTCGGGCGAGAGGACGAGCGCGTCCTCGTCGAGAGGAAGGGCGTCGGCGAGAAGAGGAGTTGCGTCGAGGTCGTTCTTTTCTGCGGCGTTGAACCAGTCTTCGAGGACGGAGCGCTCGTGAAGGTTGACCGTCGTTACCGTTTCGACGCGCGGCAGAGCGGAGGAGAGCGCGCGCGCGGAGACCGCTTCGCCCTCTTCGAACTTCTTGTCCTGACGCGCGTACCCCATGTAAGGCAGAACGAGGTCGATACGCGAAGCGTCTGAGCAAGCGTCGAGTATCTGCAGTAGTTCGACGTACGCGGCGTCGGTCGGCGTGCTCGCAACGACGGCGACGTTCTCGTCGGTCGCACCCGGCACACGGACAAGACGTTCACCGTCGGGGAACTCCTCGTACTCTACCTCGGCGAGTCGGCGTCCCGTCTCACGTGCGACGCGAGCTGAGAGAACCTGCGACGCAGAGCCTGCAACTATCATTACCGCGTCCTTAGCGCGTCCGTCTTAACTCTTTTTCGTATCCTCTCGGTCAGCGACCACGACTACCTCGTCGCCAGCCGAGAGGTCGAGAGCCTCCGCGCCGCTTGCCTCGCGCGCGGCGATTTCTAAGTTTCCGTGGCTTCCGACGAGTGCGAGGGGTTCACCCTTCGAGACGGCGGCGTAAGTGCGCTCGAACGGCAGGTCGCGTCCGTTGACGCGTAACGTCGCGCCGTACTCCTTGACGCGCAGAACCTCGTCGCCGCTCAGGTTCGTGACGGTGTTCCCGAAACGGTCAACGTAAACTATCTCTGCGCGCGCCTCGTAGCCGTCTTCTGTTTCGTCGAACGTCGGCGCGCCCAAGTCGAGCGTCACGGGTTCGACGCGCTCGCCCGCCACAGCGTCGATGCCATCGGCGGCAACGCGCGCCGCCTGCGGCGCGAAGACATCGCGTCCGTGGAAGGTGTGTGACTTCGGTTCGTCGTAGGGCGCGTCGTAGGGCGCGTCGTAGAAGCGCGGTTCGTCCTCTCCGTTCTCGCCTGCGAGAACGCGCGCCGTCGGAACCAGAACGCCGTTGTCGGGTCCGACGAGGTACTGGTCGCCCGCTTCGACGACGAGCGAACGACGTTCGGTGCCCACACCGGGGTCGACGACGACGCAGTGCACCGTTCCGCCGGGGTAGTACGGCGCGACGTTACGCAGTATGAACGCGCCAGCGCGTACGTCCTGCGGCGGCACGCGGTGGAAGATATCGTGCACGGGAGCGTCCGTGATGGACGCGACGACGCCGCGCATCGCGGCGACGTAGAAGTCGTCGAAGTCGGTGAGAAGGGTTACAGGCGGTCGTTTTCGGGTCATACTCGAAATCAACAGCGGCGTAACTTGTCTATTTCGACGGTGAACCGATGGATAGCTTTTTGCCAGAGGTTGCTGATAAACGGATATGACGAAAAAAGGGACGTTCTTGGTGGTGTTGCTCTTAACTGTCGTCGCTCTGACAGGATGCATAGGCGGACCCGAGACGATAACAAGCACCTTCGACGAAGGAACAGAAGGCTGGACCGTCGTCGGCGACGCACAGAGCGGACAGGTCGAACCGACGCATGTAGCGGAGGGCGGCAACCCCGGCGGATACCTCCGAGCGACCGACGACGTGGCGGGCGGTGTGTGGTACTGGAACGCGTCGGACGCCTACCTCGGCGACATATCATCCTACTCGGGCGGAACTCTCTCATTCGACCTCAACCAGTCGGCGACGGACAGCCAGTTCGACGCCCAA
Organism: Halobacteriales archaeon; assembly: GCA_034522195.1. Lineage (GTDB taxonomy): Archaea > Halobacteriota > Halobacteria > Halobacteriales > Halorutilaceae > Halorutilus. Next base: position 180,802 of record JAXHLL010000001.1, read on the forward strand.
GACGTGATACTCGAAAGCGGCGACACACGACTCGGACACGACTTCGGTAACTCCTCGACACATCCCGGAACCGACTGGACGAGTTACGAGGTCTCGCTTTCCGCCGAAGCCGAAGGATGGACGAACCGCGGTACCGAAGAGCCTGCGACACAGGATGAGTTCGAAAACGTCCTCTCCGAACTGGACGCGCTGTGGATACGCGGCGAGTACCGCACGGGGAGCGACACGGGCGGAATCGACAACGTGGAATTATCAGCGTCTGGATAGCACGCCAGTAAAGCGTCAGACGGAGGAGAACTATGAGTGAGTAATTGAGGTACGGTTCCCGAGAACAAAGCCTAACGATATTAACAAAAATGTTCCCAAGACAGTTTCAATTGCTGCTATTAACGTCGCCGCGGTGCCGTGCGGCTCGTATGGAGGGGCAGTTGTAAAAGTCACAACGCTGTAATATAAGACATGAAGGATGATTTCGGCGAAACTTTCGTTTGGGCAGGTGCCTGAGGGGAGAATACAAGCAGATAGTTCGGCAACTTCCAAACTATGTTACTCAGTACCAAGAAACAGATAACCGAGAGTAGATAGGACGAAGAGGAGAATCATATTTCGGAAAACTTTCCCAGCGATAATACCGTCTCCTGTAGTTTGCCAAGCTAACCACGACGAAAATGCTTTGAAATAATTTCCCCTTGCTTTGGCATCCTTACGGCGCGCCTTTCTTTCTATAACCTTCAGGCTCAGTGCTTGTGGAGCTAATCCCTGTTTGATGCACTCCGAGGCAAGAGTATTATAGGCTTGTGCCAAATCCCCCCATTGATGCCAACTTGTAGCAGTAGTAGATGGCAACGAAAAGAAAGCATCTCTCAAATCCGCTCCGGAAAAATCAGTCTCTTTTATATCCGTTCCCGTGAAATTAGTGTCTCTCAAATCTGCTCCTGAGAAATCAGCACCAGATACGTCTGCATGAGATAGGTCGACTTCACGGAGATTCGCGCCAGATAGGTCGACTTTAGAAAGATTTATTCCGGATAAGTTAACACCAGAGAGTCCTGAGAGGTTTGCGTCGGATAGATCAGCTCCAGTAAAGTCCGCGCCAGATAGGTCAGACACACGGAGGTCTGCGTCAGACAGATTAGCACCACGGAAGAAAGCATCAGATATGTTAGCGCGGTATAGATTCGCTCCGGCTAAGTTGGCATCTTGGAGGTCAGCACCGGATAGATCTGCTCCAGAGAGGTGCGCATCTGAGAGATTGGCTTTATGTAATTTCGCATCAGTTAGGTTAGCATGATAGAGGCTCATGTCGGAGAGATTGGCATCGGAGATATCGGCGTCGGACAAATCGACATTCATGAGATCCGTGTCAGACAAGTCTGCATCACGGAGATCTGAGTTAGTTAGGTCAGCATCACAGAGCGAAACATCTTCAAACAATATTCTGTCTCTGAGATCCATTCCAGAAAGTACTGCACCATCTAGGAGTTCGGTACGGTTCCTACGTTCGTATGCGACTATCACAGGTACATTACCACTCTTCTTTTTACGATTCTTTCGTGGCGTAAGTTCTTCTTGGAGTGCCTCAACAGTCTTCCCGTCTGTTTCATCGGGATCGGCATGCCATACGCATCGATTCGTGTCCGGGAGTGTCTCTCGAACACAGCAGTTCTGTTGCCATTCTCTATCTTCAAATATCTCAGGATCGAACTCGTACCTGCAGTATTCGGTTTCGTTCTCTTTCATAGAACGATTAACCGACGGGAAGGTATTCTATCTTCCGGCGGTACTCTATCTGTTTACATCAAGTACATTCCGTATCTTTATGCTGTAAGCTGTGCCCCTGTTACGTATGCGCGACATCTACGAGAACACCGTGCGCTTCGAGGAGACGGACGCACAGGGCGTCGTCTTCTACGGAAACTACGTCACCTATCAGGACGAAACAGTAACTGAATATCTCGACGCCGTCGGCTACGGATACGAGAACTTCGAGAAACGCGACTGGGACGTACACGTCGTCAACCTCGAACTCAACTACCGCGGCTCCGCGACTTTCCGCGACAGACTCGTCAACGCCGCGCGTGTCACCGCCATCAACGAGTCGAGCATCGAGTTCGAGTACGAGTGCCGCAGGAAGGAAGACGACGAGGTTCTCGCAGAAGGAACCGTGACACACGTCGCCGTAAGGGACGGAAAGCCGACGCGCGTACCGGACGGTTTCAGAGACGCCGTGGTCGAGTTTCAGGACGAACCGCCCGAACCCGTCTGACCTTCGGATTTTCGGCACGCCGTCCCGGAATCTTTCCACAACGCTTTTGCGTGTGTCGAATATATCCTACAAAGCGGACTAGCCCGGGTGGTTAGGCGTCACCTCCACCGCAAACCGTCTTCAGCGGGGGCGAGAACCCTGAGAAGGACCCTGACGGCGGGAAGGTCCCGGAAGCCGACGTCGAAACCTCGTCCCACGAGGGCGGAGTTGGCGTGTCAGCACCCGGAGGGGTGCCCGGCACGTCTTAACGGCGGACAGCGGGTCAGGCGCGGAAGCGAGCATCCCATCCGTCGGCATCCGTCGCCCGTGGGGTCGCGGGGTGGAGGAGGCGCCCGGGGTAGCCTTCCTGTCCCGACGGACCCGACTCAGGAGTCCGCGTTCTTTATATACGAGAGAACAGGTTCGTACTTACCCCTTTCAGCGAAAGGTTTATTAATCAAGGACGCTTACCCTTGGTTAAGGTATGTCAATAGAACTTAAAGTCAGCAGACTCGACAACCAGCGTTACGCTGGCAGGGGAATAGCAGCTATAAGCGACTCGGTGATGGGGGAACTCGGGGTTTCGTCGGGTGACATCATCGAGATATCGGGTGACAGGAGTACGGTTGCGAAGGCGACGCCCGCGGAGATTCCGCCCGGATTCATAGCGATAGACGGCGAGACACGGAAGAACGCGGATATCAGGATAGAGGAGAAGGTCGAGGTTTCGCCCGTCGAGACGGAAGTCGCCGACAGCGTTACTGTCGCACCTGCGCAACCCGTCAGGATACGCGGAAGCCCGGGGCATCTGGAGAGGCGTCTCAAGGAAGCACTCGTCGATAGACCTGTCAAGAAGGGGCAGATATTCCAGCACAGCCTCCTCAACAACAGGCTGGCTTTCGTTGTCAAGTCAACCAGTCCGTCGGGTGCTGTCGTGGTAGGCAGGAACACAACGCTGAACTGGGACGCGGAGCCAGCTACGGAGGAGGAACTGGAAGGTAGCTCCGGCGACGTTCCCGACGTGACGTACGAGGATATCGGTGGTCTGAACGACGAACTCGAACAGGTGCGCGAGATGATAGAGCTTCCGCTGAGGCATCCCGAACTCTTCGAGCAGTTAGGCATCGAACCGCCGAAGGGCGTCCTGCTTCACGGACCGCCCGGCACAGGCAAGACGATGATAGCGAAGGCTGTTGCGAACGAGGTGGACGCGACCTTCTCGACAGTCTCCGGACCCGAGATAATGTCGAAGTACTACGGCGAGTCGGAGGAGCAGTTACGCGAAATCTTCGAGGAAGCAGAGGAGAACTCGCCCGCCATAATCTTCATCGACGAAATCGACTCCATCGCGCCTTCGCGCGACGAGGTGACGGGAGAGATGGAACGCCGTATCGTCGCCCAACTCCTTTCGCTCATGGACGGTCTGGAGGAACGCGGCGACGTTATGGTAATCGCCGCGACCAACCGTGTGGATGCAGTCGATAACGCGCTCAGGCGCGGCGGCAGGTTCGACCGCGAAATCGAAATCGGTGTGCCTGACAGAGACGGAAGGCTCGAAATCCTGCAGATACATTCGCGGAGCATGCCGCTGACGGACGAAGTGGACCTCGGTGAGTACGCCGACCAGACGTACGGATTCGTCGGCGCGGACATAGCCTCGCTCACGAAGGAGGCGGCTATGTCGGCTCTGCGCCGCGTCCGTCCGCGTATCGACATAGAGGAGGACGAGATTCCGGCGGAGGTTCTCGACGACCTGAAGGTGGGCGTCGATGACTTCGAGGAAGCGATGCGCGCAGTCGAACCGAGCGCGATGCGTGAGGTCTTCGTCGAAGTTCCCGACGTGTCATACGACGACGTGGGAGGTCTCGACGACGTGAAACAGGAACTCGTGGAGGCTGTAGAATGGCCCCTCCAGTACCCGCAGGTATTCGAGGAGCTTAACACGGAACCGCCAAAGGGCATACTGATGTACGGTCCTCCGGGTACGGGCAAGACGCTTCTTGCGAAAGCGGTTGCGAACGCAAGCGACTCCAACTTCATCGCCGTCAAAGGTCCCGAACTCCTCAACAAGTACGTCGGAGAGAGCGAGAAAGGCGTCCGAGAGGTCTTCAAGAAGGCACGTCAGAACTCGCCGACTATAATCTTCTTCGACGAGATAGACTCCATCGCGCCCGAACGCGGCGGTTCGATGGACTCGCAGGTGACCGAGCGCGTCGTGTCACAGCTTCTGACGGAACTCGACGGCATCGAGGAACTCAAGAACGTCAAGGTAATCGCGGCAACGAACCGTCCCGACCGTATCGACACCGCGCTCCTGCGTCCCGGCAGACTCGACTCGCTCGTCGAGGTGCCTGTGCCCGACGAGGAGGCGCGGCGCGAGATTCTGCGCATCCATACACGCGACTCGCCACTCGCCGAGGGCGTTGACCTCGACGGTATCGCCGAGCGCACAGAGGGCTACACGGGAAGCGACCTTGAGGCACTCGCACGTGTCGCAAGCATGAACGCGATGCGTGGCTTCATCGAGAGCGTCGAAGATGACGAGATAGATACGTCGGTCGGAAACGTCCGTATCACCGAAGAAGACTTCGAGGAGGCTCTCGACAAGGTGAAGGCGTCGCTCGACGAGGACGACATGGAGAAGTACAAGAAGATGGCGGGAGAGATAGACTCCGAGAAGGTCACGGAGAAAAGAAGCGAACCCGAGAAGACGTTCCAGTAGGTAGAGAGTAGTCGGTTCAGTCGAACAGTATCAGCGGCTTGATGATTCCGTCTTCCTTCGTCTCCATCAGACGGAAAGCCTCGTCTATCCCGTCGAAGCCGAAATCGTGCGTCGTCATGTGTGTCGGGTCAACACGGTCGTTTTCGATTAGGCGGAGGAGGCGTTCGAGACGGAGCCTTCCGCCGGGACACAGACCCGTCGCTATGTCCTTCTCAGCCATTCCGACACCCCACTCCTCGCGGGGTATGTTGACGTTTTCTCCCTCTCCGTGGTAGCCGACGTTCGAGATAGTGCCGCCCGCCTTGGTGACCTTCACGCACTGCTCGAAGGTTCCGCTCGTGCCGAGAGCCTCGATAGCCGAATCCACACCTTCGCCGTACGTCAGGTCGTGTATCTGCTCGACAGGGTCGCCCTCCTTGAAGTCAACTATTTCGTCCGCGCCGTACTCGCGCGCGAGTTCCTGACGCTCGGGCACCATCTCGACCGCGATGATACGTCCCGCGCCCTGTAACTCCGCGCCTTTGGTCGCCATCAGACCGACAGGTCCCTGAGCGAAGACGGCGACTGTGCCGCCGACGGGTATCTCGGCGTGCTCCGCGCCCATGAAGCCCGTGCTCATCATGTCTGTGATGTATACGGCTTCGTGGTCGCTCACGCCGTCGGGGATACGCGCCATGTTCGCGTCCGCCTCGTTGACGTGGACGTACTCCGCGAAGGTTCCGTCCTTGACGTTGGCGAACTTCCATCCGCCGAGAGGTTGGTTCGACTGTGAAGGATGTCCGTCCTGCGCTGACGAAGAACCCCAGTCGGGTGTGATAGCACCGACGGCGACGTGGTCGCCCTCCTCGAACTCCTCAACACCTTCGCCGACTTCCTCGACGACGCCGACCGTCTCGTGCCCTAACGTCAGGTTCTCGCGCTCGCCTATCGCTCCGTGGACGGTATGCACGTCCGAGGTGCAGACGAGTCCCTTCGTGGGCTTCACGATAGCTTCGTTCGGTCCCGCTTCCGGCTTGTCTTTTTCGGCGAATCCTGTCTCCCCTATGCCGTTCATAACGAATGCTTTCATTGGGTGTCCCCCAGTGGTTTATCGGACGCGAGGAACATAAGCCTCGCGCCGAAGACGGGTTGCTGTGTCTCAGAGAAGCGGCGCGTATCCTTCTCTGTAAGTCGGATACTCGGGCGTCCATCCCGTCGAACGCAGACGCTCGTTCGAGCAACGTTTGTTCGGCGTCCGCGTCTCCCCGACGAGTTCTCCGACGTTTCTTCCCGTCTCCTCCGCCATCCACCGCGCGAGTTCGTGTCTGTGCACAGGCTCGTTGTCTACGGCGACGTACAGGTCGTCTTCTCCTTCGTCGGCGGCTAAGAGGGATGTCGCCGCGTCCTCGCCGCGTATCAGGTTGAGGTAGCCCGCCTTTACCGTCGCGCCGTCGAGGTACCGGTCGGTGCCGACACGTCCCTCGCCGTAGAGTCCTCCGAAACGGACGACCGTGCCGCCCGCTTCGCGCGCCAGTTCCTCCGCCTCAAGGAGGAGGCGCGTCCTCTCCTTCGTCGGTTCTATCCTCGTCTCCTCGTCTACCCAAGAGCCGTCCTCCGTCTCGTAGACGCCGGTGCTGGAGGAGTATACGTGCGAGGCGTCCGACGGTGTCGCTTCAAGCGTGTTACGCAGACCTTCGACGTACGCCGAACGGTACGCGTCGGCGTCACGTCCACCCGCGCTCACGAGATAGAAGACACGGTCGGCGTCGGGTAGTTCGAGCGACGTGTCGGTCACGTCGCGCTCGACGCTCTCGACGCCTTCGATTGAGACGCCTGAGCGCGTGATGGCGGTAACGTCCTCTCCGTTTTCGACGAGGAGACGCGCTAAGCGCGTGCCGACGAAGCCACATCCGACGATGAGGTTACGCATACGCTCAGTACGCGGCGGAGCCTAATAACGCCGAAGATTCAAGAAGGTGGAAAGTAAGTAGATACCATGGAAAAAGGGGAACAAGCAAGCTTCGAGATAGAGCACGAAGGGACACCATCGGAGACACTCGTCGTCGGTATGTCGGAGTTCGGTCTCGCAGGTCTGACCGCTGTCGACTTCCTCGTCGAGAATCTTGATCTGGAGGAGACGGGATGCGTAAAGACGGAGGACCTGCCTTCGATAACACCTTTCGAGGACGGAAGACCGCGCCACCACACGCGTTTCTTCTCTTCGGACGAGGTAGACCTTACAGTCCTGTTGGGAGAACTATTCATACCGCTCGACGCTGTACGTCATTTCGGAAACGCAATTATCGACTGGACGGAGAAGAACAACGTGGACGAGATACTCGTCCTCTCTGGCATAGTCGCGCCACACGGACCGGAACAGCACGACGTCTACTACGTCGCAACAGACGACTACCGTCCACGTGTCGAGAAAGAACTCGAACCGATGGGCGGCGGATTCATGGAAGGCGTGCACGCCGACTTGGTGGCGCGCGGAATCGACACGTCTCTTTCGGTCGGAGTGCTTGTCACGCCAGCGCATCCGCCCGCACAGGATGTCGAGGCGGCTCTGAGACTCATCGATGCTTTCGATAAGGTCTACGACGTGAAGATAGACACCGCGCCGCTGGAGGAGTACGCGCAGGAGGTCAAACAGCACTACGAGCACCTTGCCGAGAGGATGGAGAACGTACAGAAGGAGTCAAAGAGACGCGTCGCCGAGGACAGGGCGTATATGTAAGAGAACACTTCGAAAGAGACGAAGTTATACGACGGCTGTTTTACCTGTTCCTGCTGACGGGAAAGGCGACCCTGTCGGGGTTTTCGTTGAACTCTTTGAGTACGGCGTCGTATAGCTCGTTCCTGACGCGCTGTCCTCGACGCGGATGCACGAGATAACGAAGACGTAGCTCAACCCACGAGTCACGGGCGCGTACGTTGACCGACGGACGTTCACGCACCTCTATCTCGACCGGTGTCTCCGAGACAAGCGACCTGTACTCCTCTATACGCGCCTCCATCTCGTCGCCGAGCTTTTCATCGGCGATACCGCGCATAGTCTCCGTCGCGTACGCGAGGTCGGTCTCGTAAGCAACCTGCACCTCAAGTTCATTCCAGACGTAGGGAAACTCCTCCCACGTGAAGTTGAAGACGTGCGACGACAGAACCGCGCTGTTCGGGACAGTGATGATACGTCCGGATGGCTGGTGAGAGACGACGAGTTCGCCGTCTATCTCCCAGAGCTTCGTGACGAAGAGGTCAACGCCGACAACGTCGCCTTTGGTGCCGTCGATGGAGACGCGGTCGCCGACGGTGTATGGCTCCTTCGCCGTGATGTAGACCCACGCGATGACGGAGAACAAAGGCTGTTGCAGAGCGAAGGTGACAGCGACGCCCACGACACCGAAGGAAACGAGAAGCCCGAGCCAGCGTTCGGTGACGACGGCAAGAACACCGACGACCGAGAGCGCGATAGCGACGAGACGCGCGGCGTTTACGAAGCTCTGTCGTCTCCTGCGCTCGACCGTCGACGCCACCCAAGAGACGATGACACGGTACGCTCCGTAGACGGCGAGTACGACGGCTGAGACGAGTGTGAGACGCACGACTACGGGTACGATCGACACGTTCGCCACGACGAGGAGATTGTCGGGAAACGTACCCGTGACCAACGATATGACTCCCAGAACAACAGCGAGCAACAGCGAAGCGTATCCAAGACGCACGTTCTTGCACAGTACGCGGTGTGTAAATCTCTTTCTACGTCCGACGACCCGTCTCCACGTCACGCTCCTCCATCGTACGTGGGTCTGTCACACGAACATCGCCCTCGCGGACAGCCTTATCGAGGTCACGGAGTATGAGAAGGTCCTTCTTGAGAGCGCGTTTCACTGTCTTCTTGCGTCCCTCGCTCCATTCGAGAGGCAGACGGCGTGGGTCTTCGCGTTCGCGTCCGAGCGTCGCCTTCGATATGTTGTTGAGAGAGACGCGTTCGCCGAGCGCGTCGCTAACGACAGACTGGACGCCGATGAAGGGCGTAAGTCCTTCGTCAGCGTAGGGTTCGAGAGCATCGACGATATAGTCGTTCACGCCCACGAACCTCTCGGCGCGTCGTAGGAGGTCAAACAGACGCGGTAGGTCGTCCTCGCCGAAGTAGTAGACGGTGCCGTCGTACAGGACGCCGACGACCGCGACACCCATCGCTTTAGGGTCGTAATCGTCGGTCGTTTCGCGCGGGACGACGGCGACGTAAGCCGTTTCTTCGGTATCTGGCACGACGGGAGTACGCGACGGGATGACAAGAATCTGCCGACGCCGCGGGCGTCGTCGTCTGGCGTCAGGTTTATGTCTCCGACAGGCTTAGTCGGAGTATGGCACAGGCAGAAGAGCGCGACGAGCCGCTTCTGAGAATCACGGACGAGGCTGTCGAGAAGGCTCAGAAAATCAAGGAGGAGAAGGACCTTCAGGAGTACGGCGTCCGTATATACATACAGCAGGGCGGATGCTCGGGATACTCTTACGGAATGCAGTTCGACGACGAGGTGAGCGACGACGACCTCGTCGTCGAGTCGGACGGTGTCGAGTTCATCGTGGACGAGAACTCCGCCGAGTACATCTGGGGTAGCGAGGTAGACTACGTCGAGTCGTTACAGAGCACGGGCTTCGACATAAACAACCCGAAGGCGAAATCGACGTGCGGCTGTGGCGAGTCGTTCAAGGTCTAGAACAGACGGCTCAGAATACCTTCGTCCTCTTTCTCATCCTCAGCCGCGGTCTCGTCGGCAGGGTCCGAGTCGACGACGACCCAGCCGTCCCCCGCACCTACCTCCTCTCTCACGGAAGGCTCCACGAAGACCCCCTTTCTGTCGATGATTTCGCCGTTGCGGAAGGTGACCACCTCGTGAGTACCCACAGCGTAACCCGAAACACCGTTCTCGGCGACGTGTTCGCGCAACGAACCGAAGTCGGGTGCCAGAGCGGTGCGGCGTCCTTTGGGGAAGAACGAGCGGTCGGCGGTATTCGTCTCGCCGCGCCACGAACCCTTCCTGACGTTCCTGACGCCTTCGACGACGACGCCTTCCACGTCGTGCTGTTCGACTGTCACGCCGTCGAGTGGTTCTGCTGTTATGAGACCGTCGTCGGAGATGTAACGGAGATACGTTCTGTACATCTTGACCTTCTCTGTGTCCGACAGGCTCGCTCTTACGCCGTTGCCCACCTCCGAGAAAAGGCTCTCCAAGGCGTCCTCCGCCGTCTCTTCGCCGTACCGCGCGTAGACGACTGTGCCTTTCAGGAAGACAGCCCCTCCGTCAACTCTGCCTCCGCCGGGTTCCACGGTACCTGAGTTCGCCCCACGTCTCATGCTCTCGTGGACCGACTCGAACGTCTCCATGCTCTTGTCTTCTACTATCGGGTTTGGTTTCCTCATGCCTCCAGCTCATTCTGTGATAAACTCTAACTATACTTCCTCTTTGCCATCTGTTCCTTAATCAATTTACAAGAGGATATCACTTATGTCACATAAAAACAATGTCAGAGTAACGTATGTCAATCGGTATTGTCTACATACCCATATCGCGTGCCCCGTCGGGTAGTACGATGTCGTGAGGCGCGACACCTAGAACCTCGGCGGCGTGGTCAAGTGCCATGTCGAGACCGTAGTACCTCTCAAGTTCTCCGGTCTCGTCCGCCACGATAAGCATGCCGTAGCCGTTCTTGGTGACGGAGACGGTGACGTTTTTGTTACTGCTCCGGAGTTCGAGAACGCGTTCGTCTTCGGTTTCGTGGTACTCTGTTTCTACGTTTTCCATTGTTATGCGCAACCGCTATTAGCCTGTAGTGCCTCTCAGCGGTATGGTGTTCGACAGCGTCTTCGGCTGGGCTTTCATCGTCCTCGCTGTGCTCGGAGCGGGTGCCATACTTTACTCAATACTCAAGCCTCTCCTGTTCCCCGACTCGTAACCTGTAACTCAGCTTGTGAAGAGGAGCGCGCAGTGTCCCTTCGCGGCGTCGTAACACGAAGGACAGTCGGGTTCCTGTTCGACGACATCGCCGAGTTCGTCGGCAACCTCGTCGCTCATGACGTGTTCGATACGGCAGGCTTCCTCGTGGAATCCTTCCTCGACGCCTAAGAACTTGACCAAGAAGCGTTCTATGAGACAGTGTTTGCGCAGAATTCTTTTGGCTGTCTCCTCTCCGTCGGATGTGAGCGTCGCACCCTTGTACTTCTCGTACTCGACGAAGCCGGTGTCTTCGAGGTTCGACAGCTTCTCGGTCACGCTCGGCGGCGAAACGCCGAGACGGTCAGCAATGTCCCCCGTCTTCGCAGGCTCCCCGTCACGTGACAGCAGGTATATCTCCTTGAGATACATCTCGGTGCTCTCTGTGTTCGTCTTTGTCCCTGTCATTTTCTCGTTTCCGTTCCGTTTTCGTTGAGTACGTTCTCTATCTTCTCAGCGTCTTCGAGTTCGTCCTCACGTATCTCCTCCAGAGTCTCGACGACCTCGGCAAGGGTTTCGTCGTCTATGTTTTCGGACGCGAGGCAAGCCTCTATCAGACTGTCGTAGTACGAGTAGGCAAGAAGCTCGCTGTCGAGCTGTTGGCGTAGTGCCTCGTCAGAGTTCCGAGGCGTGTCAATATTAGCCTCGACGGCGTCCCTAACGAGGCTCTCGACGTGTTCCTCGTCAATATCGGCACCCATACGACGCACTACTTTGAGGATACGCCTTCGGTGCTCGTCGCTCTCCTCCAGCGACTCGCCGAGCATCTCGCGGACGCTCCCGTCGTCTACAGCGTCCGAGAGGAGGCGCGCGCTCTTCTCCTCGGCGTACTCCTCTATGACGACGCCTATCTGGAGGAGGCGTGCCAAGTCGTCCTCAGAAGGGACGGCGACACGCGAGTCGAGGGCTGTCATCGCCGACGATAGGACGTACCCGCGTAAAGACGTTACGAGTCTTAGCCGCAGAAGTGTGAGAAACCGAAGCGCAACGCGTAATAACGAAGGGGGCTTCGGTTTTTTCGTGGAATCCCGTGTACCCGACGAAGCCGACACAGTTCTCGTCCGTTACGGCGAGATAGGCGTCAAGAGTTCGTGCGTACGTCAGAAGATGGAAGAGACTCTCCGCAGGAACGTCGCGCGTGCTGTCGAGAGACACGAAGTCGAAGCTACGGTAGAACTCGTCTGGTCGCGTGTCTACGTCGAGGTCGGGGAAGACAACGGAAACGCTGTCGAGGAGGCGACGGAGGCGGCGAGCGACGTTTTCGGCGTCTCGTCGGCGAGTCCGTGTGTAGTCGTCGAGGCGGAGATAGACGAAATCGCAGACGCGCTCGTCGAGGTGGCGCGTGACTGCTACGAAGGCGGTAGCTTCGCTGTCGATGCTCGGCGTGCGGGCGACGAGGACGCGCATCCGTTCACGAGCGAGGATATCGAGGAAGAAGGAGGCGCGGCGGTCGAAGACGCTCTCGACGCTCCCGTCGATTTGGACGCGCCCGACAACGTCTTCGGCGTCGAGTGCAGGCTCGACCGCGCGTTCGTCTACGCCGAAGTACGCGACGGTCCCGGAGGGCTTCCTTACGGCACACAGGCGGGCGTCGTCGCGCTCGTGAGCGGCGGCATCGACTCGCCCGTCGCCGTCTGGCGAGCGATGCGACGCGGATGTCCTGTCACTCTTGTCTATATCGACCTCGGAAAGTACGGAGGTGCCGACCACGTAGCGCGCGCCTATGAGACGGCTGAGACGCTCGCGGGATACACGCCCGACGGTATCGAACTCTGGCACGTACCCGGCGAGGAAGCGATAGAGACGCTTCTGGACGAGACGGAAGACACGCGTATGCTTTCTTACCGTCGTTTCATGCTCCGCGTCGCGGAAGGCGTCGCTGAGGAGGCGGGCGGTGTCGGCGTCGTGACGGGCGAGGCTGTGGGACAGAAGTCGAGCCAGACCTCGCGTAACCTGCATGCCACGGATGCGGCGGTCGATATGCCTGTTCACCGCCCTCTCCTTTCGTTCGACAAGCCGGAGATAGTCGCTGAGGCGCGGCGCATAGGGACGTACAGCACGTCGAAGGTGGACGCAGGCTGTCATTCGGTCGCGCCTTCGCATCCCGAGACAGGCGCGTCGCTGAAGAAGGTGCGTGAGGCGGAGCCGGACGGTCTTTTCGAACTCGCCGACGAAGCAGTCGAGGACGGTACCGTGGAGGAGTTCGAATGACACGCGACTTCGTCTTCGCCGCACACGAAGCACCGACGGACGCGGAGTTCTCGCTGAACGACCTGCCGAGCGCGGGACGTATGGACCTCCTGTGCCGTTGCGTCAACGCCGCGCTTCTCACGTCGCACGGTGTGCGCGAGGATACGACGGCGCGCCTCGTCTTCGTCGGAGGCGAACACGACGTGACGGTGCGTATAGAGGGCGACGAGGTACGCGGACTCAACCCCGACGAGCGTAGCATCGCGGGTGTGGTACGCGCCGCTCTCGACGAAAGGACGTACTACGAGGTGGAAGCGCGGACAGGCGTCTACGTCGCCGAAAAGGAACTTGAGGAAGTTCTGGACGAAACGGAAGGAGAGACGGTTCTTCTACACGAGGACGGCGACCGCGCTTCGAACGTCGAACCACCCGACGAGCCGGTGTTCGTGCTTTCAGACCATCTTGACTTCACCGAAGACGAACTCGAACTTCTGGAGGAACGTGGGGCAAGAAGTGTCTCGCTCGGTCCGGTCGCCCTACACGCAGACCACGCGACCGCTGTTGCGCATAACTGGTGCGACACAGGAGGATGGTCGTATCAACCCTAGCACTTTTTGACCGAACTAGCTACAGTCGCGTAATCCTGTCTGTCCTCGCTAAGGGTTAACTAATCACCTCGACGACCACTTGAACGCATTTCGCGGAAAGTATCAGGTACCCATCAGTAGAAGGTACCCGTCAGTAGACATCCTCAAGGAACTCACGGATAGCCTCGTTTACCGTCGCAGGGTTCTCCATGTTCGCGCTGTGACCGGCGTCAGGAACTAGTACACGCCGCGCTCCCAGTTTCTCCACCAGCGAGTCCGAGCGAGCGGGTTTAAGCGCAAGGTCTTGTTCTCCGTGAATCACTACCGCCGGAACGTCGATACCGTCAAGTTTGGGCGTGAAGTCGGGACGGTCGAGCCAAGAATCCATCTCGTGATGGACCGCCTCCCAAGGGTACGTGAACATACGGTCCACCCACGCATCAACCACTTCCGGGCTCTCCTGAAGAGTCGTATCCCCGAAGAGCATCCGCTTGACCGAAGCCGACGTACTTCTCCGGTAGCTCCTCCGACCTGCGCATCTCCTTCATAATAATCCGGTACTGCTCCCTTTCGTCTTTTGTGAGCGTCCCGGCTGTCGTGTCCATCAAGACGAGTCCGTCGAGTCGCTCCGGGTAGCGGTCGGCGAACCGCAGTGCCATTAACCCGCCCATCGCCGTGCCACCGAGAACGCAGGAGTCGATTCCTTTACCTTCCATCAACGCGGCGCAGTCGTCGGCGAGGTCATAGAGGTCGTAGTAATCGGCGTACTGGTCGGTTCGTGCGCGTGTGTCGTAGGCGACAACCCGATACTCATCCGAAAGCCCCTCTATCTGCGAATCGAACATCGTCCGGTCCATGAGTGTGCTGTGGCAGAGGACCAAGGGCGGTCCTTCACCGCGGTCGGTGGCGACAGTCTCTGGTCTGAGGCGGTACCGCCGGACAGATCGTTCCTCCGTCGTTTCTGTCATCTCTTATTCACCCTTTTGGGTTTGGTACTGTCACAGATAGTTCTTGCCCCCGTGGACGATTTGTGGTAATGTCGAGTTGAGCGTGGGGGAGACTCTACGGTAGTTTCGTCCTATGTAAGTCAGTTTCTTATCTCAACACCCTCTCAGGGAGAGAGGGGTACGATTAATACATCTGGGGTACCAAGGCGGAAGTAACCGATGGAGAGGGGGAGACGTAGAGGGTTACGTTGTTTTCGGATTGATTTATTTTGAATATCCTTCTTGTGCATCGATCTTGGTACCAAAGTTCGGAACTTTGGATTCTTTGAGGCGGTGATATCGTCGCGATACTGATAATCTGTCCACTCCGCGACGTACTGACCGTCCAAATTGATGGGTTCTTTCTCCTTGTTTGTCATCCAATCCCGTTGCTCTCGCCAACTCAGTGTTCCTCTCCCAAACTCCCGTCCATCATGGATTCGAAATTCATCGTATAGAGCGTCTTGAGAAGGGTCCGTCCAATAATTTGAATCGTTAGTCAAAATAACTGCATATCCGTATCTTCCTTGGTCAGCAACAATTTCCTCCACACGTTCTACATCGCGAAGAAAGCGACAATGGGATAGGTCGTGTGCTCCATGTGTTTTCAACTCAAAGGATTCGTTGAAACCGGAATCCTCAATTCTCGATTGCTTCGTTTTGTATTTTAGTTCTATTGGGATTGTGACATCTCCTCGTCGGACACCGATATCGATACTGACACCTTTTTTTGGGCTCCATTCATGCCGTACCCGTTCGTCCCCATACATTTGGGCAAGTTCAGCACCGAGTGCTAATTTGAGGTGGTCCTCGGAGTGATAGACTTGTCCGAGTTGGCTCAGCGCCCATTCTACGTCAACCATGTCCAGCAATTATGTTCAGCAGATAATAAAGTTGCCATGTTGACCTATTATAGCCTAGTTTTTCGTTTTCTCAAGTCTCCCCCCGCATAGGCTGCCTCTCCCCGTATGTCAACGTCCTCAGAGCCACTCAACAGATCCGAACCTGTAACAGCGCAACCAGAGTATCAATAGCGACACCTGACCGCCCACATCAACTGAGTCTAGAATATGGTGTTATAGCATACTACACCACAACTCTTATTATCACATAACACCAACAGAAGCAGGAGGACACGGAATGGCGACACAGGTCTTCAGAGACTCCGAAACGTTCGCCGACGGAACGTTCTACCGTGTCGTGGCGTACGTCGTCGAACCCGACGAACAGTTCGTCGAAGGCGTCAAGTACTCGTTCCAGTACTGCGACGCCGACGGTGAGAACATCTTGCGGTACGACAACGCACGCCATCCCGGAACCGACATACCAAGGCACCACAAGCACGTCGGAACCGACGAAACGATAGAAGCCGTCGAATACGCCGGAAATCCCGTATCGCACAGAGAAAAGTTCGAGAACGAAATGGAGGAAACAAGAGAATGACAGAACACGACCACGACTTCGAAAACGAGGTCCCAGAGGGCGTAGACCTCGTGCTCACCTCGATGCCGCACGAGAGGTTCAGCGAGGAGAGCAAGAGACGGATGGAGCGCGCCGTCGAAGAAGGCGAGCCACAGGACCATTACCACAACTTCGAGGACCCTTCCGACGTACAGAAACTCCTGTCCTCACGACGGCTGGAGCTTATCGTCGAACTCCTCGAAAACGACTACGAAAACATCTCGGCGGTCGCCGACGCCGTAGGACGTAGCTACAAGAACGTCCACGACGACCTCGAAACGCTCGCTGAGTACGGCGTCGTCAAGTTCGACGAGAGCGCGAAAGGACGGAGTAAGAGACCGTACATTCCGTACGACAACGTCCGTGTCGAACTCGAACTGGGTTTCATGGAGGCTTAGGGATTCACGGATAGGAAAGACTCGGTTTCATCGGTTCACTCCGACTCCACCCTCATAGGCTGTCTCTCTCCGTAAGTCAACGTCCTCCAGAGCCACTCGACGGGTCCGAACCTGTACCTGCGCAACCAGAGCACCGAAAGCGGAACCTGTACCGCCCATATCGCCACGACGAATCCCATCTGTTCCGTCCTACTCACGGTACCGAAAAGCCCGAGACCGTGTCCGTAGAAGATGCTCGTGGCTATCACCGTCTGCAGGAGGTAGTTCGAGAAAGCTGTGCGCCCAACAGCGGCGAGCGCGCGCGCGACGACACCGCCCGACCGTCTCTTGAGGTAGAGCATCAGACCACCGACGTATCCGAAGCCGACGAGGACGCTCCCGATGTAGTTGAAAGGTGCCCACCAGAGGGCGGCGTCCGCCGACCATCCGTTGCTCGATATGTACCAGACGCCAGCGAGTATGAGCGGTATTCCCGTCGAAACACCCGCGGCGAAAAGGCGGACGTATTCGCGCGCACCGCGCTCGTTCGTCAGAACGCCCCACCGGAAGACAGCCATTCCGACGAGCATCAGACCGCTTATTCGCCAGAAGCTCTGGAGGAGGAACGTGTTGGTGTGTTGCGAGAGCGCGGTCGGAACCCTGTGTCCCATCTGAGCGAGCCAGCCGCCACGGTACGCGTCTATCTGGCTCTGTAGAGCCTCCTGCGACGGGTTCCAGAGTTCGGGTGACGCACCGGGTCCGAGAACGATATAGAGGAGCGTCGGTAGGGCGAACAGAGCCACGCCGAGACGTACCTGCGTCGAAGGACCTCTGTCACGTAGTCCGACAACGAAGAAGCCGCAGAGCGCGTACATCACCAGAATGTCACCGTACCAGAGGAGGTAGGCGTGTGCTAGACCGATTAAGAGAAGCCAGAGGGTGCGTCTGTAGTAGAGCGTCTCGGCTGGCTGTCCTTTCTCCTCCTTGCTCTCCGTGAAGAGAACGACACCCGCGCCGAACATCACGGTGAACAGCGTGATGAAAGAGCCTTCGAAGAAGACGTGTGCGACGAGCCAAGAAACGTAATCGGTGCCCTCAAAGCCACCGTAAAGCGTCGGGTTCGAGAGTGCCTCGAAAGGCATCGAAAAGGTCTGTACGTTGATGACGAGTATGCCGAGAAGCGCGAAGCCACGGAGGGCGTCGAGACTCACGTTTCTCTCAGACGGCGGCGTGGGTGACGGTGATGAGGGTACACGCTTATCCGCCTCGGTGGTCTTCTTTTTCATTCATCCCTTACTCCTCGTTCTCCTTCTTCAGAGAAAGAGCGGTTCTGTCGAACTCACATACGACCTCGTCGTCTTGGTTCAGTGCTTCGACGCGCATCTGAACGATGCCTCTTTCGCCGTCGCTCGTCTCACGTTTGTCGGTCACCGTAGTACGCGCCCTGACTGTGTCTCCATGAAAAACGGGCTTCGGGTGTTCGACGTTGTCGTATCCGAGGTTCGCTACGATGGTGCCGTCGGTCGTCTCGGGTATCGTCATCGAGACGGCGAGCGACATCGTGAGGAGTCCGTTGACGAGTCTTTCGCCGAACTGCGTCTCCCCGGCGAACTCGGCGTCGAGATGGAGCGGCTGTTGGTTCATCGTGAGGTCGCAGAACCGTTGGTTGTCCGCCTCGGTCACCGTCCGCCGTCTGTCGTGTTCTATCGTCTCGCCGACCTCGAACTCCTCGTAGTATCTTCCGGTCATGTTCCAAAGTCGTCTTCGACCGTATAATTTCTTACCCCACAGCGTCTACGCCGACCATGACAAACGCGAGACGCTCGGTTCTGTTCACACCGGGCGACGAAGCCGAGATGATGCGTAAGGCGGTCGCGGGCGAAGCCGACGTCGTGGTGTTCGACTTGGAAGACGCCGTCGCGCCCGGTGCGAAGGAGGATGCGCGCGACACCGTGAAGGAAGTTCTCGACGACTTGGACGGAGAGGACGCGCCAGAGGTCTGGGTACGCATAAACCCGCTCGACGCAGAGGGCAACGGGGGACGTGAAGACCTCCGCGCGCTCGCGAAAGACAACGACCCGTCTTGTTTCGTCCTGCCGGAGGCGGACAGCGCTGACGACGTGAAACGCGTCGTCGTGACGCTCGACAGTTTCGGTAGCAGTGCGGGTGTCGTCCCGATAATCGAGACTGCGAAAGGCGTCGTAAACGCCTTCGAAGTCGCCGACATGCCACGTGTATCGGCGGTCGTCTTCGGTGCCGAGGACCTGTCAGCCGACATAGGCGCGACGCGCACCGACGAAGGGACGGAGGTCGTTTACGCGCGTCAGAAGGTCGTGACGACAGCGGCGGCGGCGGATGTGGACGCCATCGACACGCTCTGGACAGAGTTCCGTGACAAAGAAGGTCTGCGCCGTGACGCCGAACGCACCGTCGTTTTCGGCTACGACGGAAAGCTTGCGATACATCCGGCGCAGGTTCCCGTCATAAACGACGCTTTCACGCCCGACGAGGAGAGCGTCGAATGGGCGGAGCGCGTCTTAGAAGCCGAACGAGAGGCGGAGGAAGACGGCAAGGGCGTATACGAGGTGGACGGAGAGATGATAGACGCACCGCTAGTCGAACAGGCGCGTACCGTGATGGAACGCGCACGCGCCGCAGGTATCCGCTAAGGCTCCACGTCCTCGCGCTCCACGCCGTCGAACTCGACGATAAACTCCGCTCCGAAAGCAGTCGCCGGTGTCTGAAAGCCCGTCTCGGCGTCGCCGACACGTTCGAGTGCCGTCGATGCGGTCTTCGCTGTGAGCGCGTACGGTTCGGGTGTACGGAGACGCGCTACGTGTACCTCGTCGTCGCTGTTCGCGTCCTTACCGCGCACCTCGCCCCAGATATAGCCGTGTTCCTCGACGCGTTCTTTCTCGTCGGGTCCTTCTGCGAGAGCGTCGGCGACACGTTTCAGAAGCGACTGTGTCGGCTTCGCACGTAGCAAGGGTGCCGTGTAACGCGACGTTCGCGCCAAGAGACGCGCGGGACGCGGCAGGTCAACGTAACACTCGATGTTCTCGGCACCCGTCGAATGGTAGGCTGTCACAACATCGCCGAGCGGCATCGTCGTTACCTCGACGTTACCGCGTCCGTCTCCGAAGTCGGCGTGTCGCGTCTTCCACGCTGGCGGCACCTCACGGAGTTCGCCGTCGCGTCTTACGACGCCGCTCTTGCCGAGGCTCTCGACGACCGTCCGCGCCGTTCCGGGTGAGACGTTCGGTAAGTTGCGGAGTGCGAGCGCGATGTAAGACGGCTCATCGACCTTCTCGGCGAGGTAGACAGCGAGACAGTCCGACGGCACAACGTCGAATCCGACGCCGGGTACGAGAGTAACGCCCGCTTCGCGCGCTTCTTCGTCGCGCCTCGATACGGAGTCGAAGACATCGACCTCGCCGGTTATGTCGAGGTAGTCGGCTCCTTCGGCGATACACGCGTCCACGAGCGCGCCGTGCGTCTTCGAGAAAGGTCCCGCGCAGTTGAGGACAGCGTCGGCGTCTTCGACACCTTCACGCGCCTCGTCTGCATCAAGGGAGAAGACGCGTCCTTCGAAGCCCCAACGTTCCGCCTGTTTCTCGACCTTCTCGGCGTTCCTTCCTGCGACCACAACATCTACACCGCGTCTGTCACACTCCTCGACCACCAGCCTGCCCGTGTACCCGTACGAGCCGTAAACCAGAAGCATGTTTGGGCTTCGTCGTCGGACGCCATAACGTCGGCGGTCGTTGTTCTGTGGTGCGGTTCACGTTCCGTGTGACGGTTGTCTGACATAGATATAAATGTCTAAGACCCTAAAATGAACCACGATGGAGAACCCGCGTACAGCACGTGACACACAGTTCGAGGCGATACTGCGTGTCATAGACGAGGAAGGACTCCGTGGGGAGGAACTCACGGCGCGTGATATCCACGAGGTCACGAAGGACGAGGTTCCGCTGTCGAGTCCTCACGAGGTCGCCACCATACTCGGCTACCACACGGACGACCCGATCATAGAGGTCAAGGAAGGGTCGCCGTACCGTTACGAGTTTTGCTGAACATACGTCTAACTCTGTATGTGTTCGTGTGACACGCAAGAGCCTGAGGCGGTGGCTCGTCGTCGAACGAAGGTCTTATTCTCCGTGAGGTTGTGTATCGTAACATGGAGTCAACCGGAGAAAAACGCGTCGAGGAGTACGTGGAGAAGACGACGGAGTTCGTGGAGGAGAGCGTCGAAGAAGCGGGTGCGGACGGCGTAGTCGTGGGACTCAGCGGCGGCATAGACTCGGCGACAGCCTCCGCCATCGCTGTCGAGGCGGTCGGTGCCGAGAACGTACACGGACTCGTAATGCCGAGCGAGGTCAGCGACGACGACAACATGAGCGACGCAGAGCGACACGCGCGCGACTTCGGTATCGATTACGACGTTATCGAGATACAGCCCATCGTAGACGAGTTCTTGGAAGGATACAGCGTCGATGACGAGGAGGCTGTCGGCAACCTAGCGGCGCGTGTCAGGATGTGTTATAACTACCTCGTGGCGAACTCCGAGAACACGCTCGTCTTGGGCACGGGCAACCGCTCGGAACTCCTCGTCGGCTACTACACGAAGTACGGCGACGGCGGCGTCGATATACTTCCTCTCGGCGGTCTGTACAAGTCGGAGGTACGTGAGGTGGCGCGCCATCTCGGCGTGGACGAGAGCATCGTCGAAAAGCCGCCGACAGCAGGTCTCTGGGAGGGACAGACGGACGAGGAGGAGTTGGGTGCGACGTACGACGAACTCGACGTTTTCCTTCGTGCGTACGTCGATGAGGGAGAGTCGGTCGAAGAAGCCGCCGAGTCAGCGGATATCAGCGTCGAGACTGCGCAACGGCTAAAGGATATGTACCGCATGTCGGAGCATAAACGCAAGACGCCGCCGTTTCCGGACTTCGGACGCGAGTAGACGCCGGGTTCGGATACGAGGGCGTGTTGTCTTCTATATACGCTCTACGTTCTTTGCTCGCGGACCTTTGTCCGCCTCCTCTACGTCGAAACGAACCTCTTCACCTTCCTCTAAGTCCGGTCCTTCTATGTCTTCCATATGGAAGAAAACATCGTCGTCGGCGTCGTCGTCTGTGTCGTTTCGCTCTATGAATCCGTAGCCCTTCCTGTCGTGGAAGAACTTCACCGTTCCTTCTGTCATTGTCGGCAGAGGTAGCTTTGTCTTTTTCGTAAATAACCTTTTCGTTAAGACGAACCGAGTGCAAGCCCGATGTCCTCGACGATAACGTCACGCAAGCCGGGT
This sequence comes from Halobacteriales archaeon, assembly GCA_034522195.1. Taxonomy (GTDB): domain Archaea; phylum Halobacteriota; class Halobacteria; order Halobacteriales; family Halorutilaceae; genus Halorutilus. The sequence goes on from JAXHLL010000001.1 coordinate 202,653, forward strand.
TCGTACGTCGCCGCGCCGACGTTGTAGGTCACGAACACCTCTCCGCGGTAGGTAAGGGTGTTGTAAGTGTGACGTGTACCGTGTTCTTCCTCGATGGAGACGTCGCGTCCCAAGAGGCGTTCGGCGACGAGTTTACCGAGCGCGACGATTACGTCGGGGTTGACGATTTCGAGTTCGCGGTCGAAGTACTGCGCGCATCTGTCGAGTTCGTCCTTGCGCGGGTCGCGGCTTTCGGGCGGATAGCAACGCGTCAGGTTGGTTAGGAAGACGTCTTTCCTTGTCCGTCCCGCGCTTTCGAGCGCGTAATCGAGAACGTTGCCCGCCTCGCCCTGATACGGAAGCCCGACGGTGTCGTCCTTGTAGCCGACCATCTTGCCGACTATCATAACGTCGGCGTCCGGGTTGCCTTGGTTCGGGACAGCCTGTGTACGGTTCTCGTGGAGACGGCACCGTGTGCAGGCTCTTATCTCCTCGTTGTGCTCGTCGATGTCCATATGTCTGACGTACGTCTTCCGTACGTATTATTGGCGGGGGAAAGGATTTAACCCCCAGTCCGCTACCTCGCTTCGATGGAAGGAAAACATCTGAGCACGCCGGTGTCAGGCGATGACGCCGAGACGGTGAGTCTCGAAGACGCGATGTCCGCCTACGAGGCGTGGTCGCGCGACAAAGGTGCTTACGTAGAGACGGACGACCCGAGCGTGACACACAAAGGATTCGAAAACCTGCTCGCGGAGATGCGCAACTCGGGCATCGAGATGAAGTCGGTGACGCTTTCACGTCTAATCGACCGTTTCTCGTCTATCGACTCGCACATACTCAACGAGGAGGAGGTACGTAACCTCATCAAACGTTACCCGGACGTGACGTTCGAGCGCGAATGGGAGCATATAGACGTAGAAACATCGGACACGTCGGTCGATTTGGTCTTCCGCGGCAACGGAGGCGACGAACTCCTGCTCGTCGAGACGGCTTTCGAGACTGACTCACGCCGCGCTCTCGGCAGGCTTCTGTACAGCAGAGAGCGTTTCGACGAGATGTTTCAGGGCGAGGTTGGCATGTGTCTTGTGGCTCTGGAGGCGGACGACTACCTCCGTGGAGCGTGCGATATGTCGGACGTTCTCCTGCTCGAACTCGGTCCCGAGGCACTCATAAACCGTGTCGAGCAGTCCGCCGACTGGGGCAACCTGCGCGGTTTGACGCTTTCACCCTGAATACGAGTGAATACGGGACGGGTTTTATACGCGTCCACGCACACCGTTAGGGAAGATGGTGGAAGAAGGCGAAACGACGAGGTACGTTCTCTACGGCGGCAAGGGCGGCGTCGGAAAGACGACATGCGCCGCTGGTACGGCGTACAGGTTAGCGGAGGAGGGACACGAGACGCTCGTCATCTCAACCGACCCTGCGCATTCTCTCTCCGACTCTTTCGACGCGCCCGTTTCTTCGGAGCCTACGGAGATACGCGACGGTCTCTGGGCTGTCGAGGTAGACCCAGAGGAGGCGATGGAGGAGTACCGCGACGCTTTCGAGGAGGTGCCGAAGAAGCTAGCGGGCGGTATCGGTGCGAGCATGGGGCTGGACACCGACGAGGTGGACGAAGGTATGGGCGGTCTTTTCGACGACGCCATGAACGCGCCGGGTAGCGACGAGGCTGTTGCGATGTTCAAGTTCATGGAGTACATGGAGTCGGACCGCTGGGACTACATCGTCTTCGACACAGCACCGACGGGACACACTCTGAAGCTCCTGCAGTTACCCGAGGTCATGGACTCGATGGTCGGACGTTTCATGCGCATACGTTCGCAGGTACAGAACGCTTTCGGCTCTTTCATGGACGTTTTCGGAGGCGACTCCGACGACGAAACGACACACGACAAGCTCGAAAGGATGAGCGACCGTATCGAGAGCGTCCGTTCTAAGCTCGTTGACCCCGAACAGACGGAGTTCCGTGTGGTCTTGGTTCCCGAGAGCATGGCTGTCTTGGAGACACAGAGGCTCTTAGAGCGTCTGTCGCGGTTCGGAGTACCCGTCCGTACCGTCGTCGTCAACAAGGTCATGGAGGACGTGAACGAGGACTGTGGGTTCTGTCTCGACAGATGGGAAGTACAACAGAAAAATCTGAAAGAGGTGGAGGAGAAGTTCGGCGACCTGCGGATAGTTCGGCTACCTCTATGCGCGAGGAGGTACGTGGCACCGAGGCTCTTGAGAAGGTCGGCGAAAGAACTAGGCGCGGCAGGCTCTACGGCATAAGCCCGCCTTCTGTGAAGTACGTCGACTCCACATCGTCCAGACGCACCGGCGTTGTGATAACGACGGAGTCGCCCTGTCTCTCGGCTCTCGGGCGGCAGTTGGAGAGGTCTACGCCCGTCTCGTTCCCGTACTTCGACCTACAGTCGTTCCTCCTGACCACCTCCTCGATGTCCTCATCTGTCCATCTCGCGTTGTAGGCGACCTCGACGAACTCGAAGCCTTCGTCAGCGGTTCGCACGAACTTGTAGGCTGTGTTGCCCGACCCGTAGTTGAAGGAGACGACTGGCGGGTCGTCGGCGTACTCGCCAAGACCCTGTACAAGTTCGCTTGTGTCCGCCTCGCGGTCAGCCTCACCGACAGCGGCTTCGACGACGCGTGTCGCCGTGCCGCTCGACGACGAAACGACGAACGAGTCGGCGACGATGACCTCGCGCTCTCCACCCCCTGCCTGCGTATTCACCGAAGCCTCCGTCTCCTCTCCCGGCGGCTCTTCGGACGGCTCGCTACCCCTGACGACGGCGTAGCCGCGGTGCTCGTCACGCTCCGCGCCGACGAGTTCGTCCTCGACGGCTTCCGCGAGTGCGTCGGCGTCGAAAGAGCCGTGGTAGGCACGGAAGGCGTCCGTGCTATCGGTCGAAACGTAAGCGTCCACGTCGGAGAAGGAGGGTCCTACACGTCCGCCGTCCTCGCCGTCCACAACGCGCACCGTCTCTTCGTCGAGTTCGAGCGTTCCGTGCTCCCTGAGACGCGCGAGGTCGGCGTAGCCGGCGTTCATATAGTCGCCGGTCGGCACCCACGTCTCGTAGCCGAACTCCGCCGTCTCGGATATGTCGGGCGCGTCTGTGCCGTCTTCGTCTTCGGAGTCGTCTTCCCCTCCGAGACAGCCGGAAGCGACACCTACCGAGACACCTGCGGCGAGTCTGAGGAATCTCCTGCGTTCCATACCGAAGAAAGACCGGACGGTTACTGATGCTGTTCGGTGCCGTCGGTTCCTCAGCCCCTGTACGTCCAGTCGTTGGCTTCCCAGTTGCTGACGAGCGTTTCACCCGTGCCTTTTCCTTTGTCTCCCGTGAGCACGAGACTGTCTTCAGCCGTTACGTTGTCGAGTATAATCTGGTCGCCAGCACCCACTTCCTCGTTCACTAACTTTTCGCCGTCTACGATACTCCCTCCGGAGTTCCTGTCGGCGGTTTGGTCGAGCCAGCCACCCGTCGCTCGTACTATGTCTCCGTCCTCGAATCCGCCGCCTCGCTTACCGATGTAGAGTCTCTCGACGTTGCCGGGATGCGTGATAGAGACCCGCATCATGTCGCTGTTCGCGTCGTAGTCGTAGTTGAACGTCACGCCGCCTGTAGTGGGTTCCTCGACTCCTTCGCCGACCAAAGCCGAACCGGTCAGAAGAGCGCCGACTGTGGCGGCGACCAGAACGGTGACAGACACCATGAGAATAACGCCGATTACGGGCGAAACAGCTTCGCAGTCTTCGTCAACTGTGCGTTCGGTACGGCAGTTCGTCGTTCCGTCTTTCATTGCTTCTACTACGTTTCAGATGGTGTGCATATAAATACCCGGTGGACGCTTTACAGTACTCTTAACGATTATCAGTTCCCGATAAATTCGGTAAGTACGGCTGTGTGTTCGTAAAGCACGGCTGAGGATAGAGTAATCGCGGCTTAGCCGGACGCCGTCTGCGTGTTTCGTGGAACGGTGCGCGTCGAAGCCGACACGGTGCGTGACACGCAGTCAGCGGGTTCGGTCGGTGTGTTCTTTCTCGGCTCCGTTACGTGTCTCCGTGGAACCACAGCGCGCGTCATCTCGTGTCGATAGCATGGCGTCTCTCTACGACGGCGGAAAAGTTGGTTCGACTGACTCGACTACTCACGCACCTCGGCGGCGCGGATGACAGACTCACGACCGTCAACGATACCGATTAGCTGGTATTCGCCCGTCTGGTAGGTTATCGGATTTCCGCCGAGATCAGCTACTTCGGTTCCGAGTATTTCGATGGTACCGGAACACGGCAGGTCAGCACCACCAACACCACTCTCACCGCGAATCTCGTCCTTGTTGTGTATGACGCGGCATTCGTCTTGGTTCGGCTCTACCAGATCGTCTCCAGTAGAGGGTACCTTCTGAATTTCATCAGCTGACCATCCGCCGTCACGTATCTCTATCTTGAGACCCCCTTGGAGCGTATCGGTTGCCTCAGCCGACCTGTTTCCGTTGGGTGCTGTGATGCGCGCACCGTCAAGGTTGCCTGTCGAAACTACCGTGAACGTTATTGACTCGTTTGATTCCTGGTCAACCGTGACACCCGCGCTCGGGGTATCCTGAACATTGTCTCCTAGTCCCAGTACAAACGTACCTATAACAGCGGCGAGTATGACCGTAATGGCGACCATCAGAATTACGCCAATAACGGGCGATACCGCGCTGTTCTTTCGTGTCTCTGTGTACCTCATACTTGCACAAGAAGTTACTGTACGCGGGGGTACATATAACCAAAAGATACTTGAGGAGTTATGTGACCGAGTAACGACGACATAATCCAAAGTATAGTCAGCGTAGAAGGAGAAATCACAGAACCGGATGTCGGACCGTCAACGAAAGCCGTGCCGTCGGAGTACGGAGGAAAGACGGGCTTATGCTCGGAAGAACGTGCCGAATCGGGGCTGACTCAACGTTACAGTCCGTCGCGTCAAGCGGACAGCAGCATCGTACGTCCGGTCGATATACTCGATTTCCGTTTCGGCTCCTAAGACGCCGCTAATCCGGACTGATTCGGCAAGAAAGAAGTTGACTGACTGCCGTTTCGTAGAGGTACCTACGTACTCGTCTGGACGGACTGAACGACAGTCTCCTGACCGTTTATGATGCCTATGAGCTGGTACTCACCGGGCGCGATGTACGGTATCTGGTCGCCATCCTGGACGGAGGCACCGGACGAGAGTGTGATTCCTGAACACGGGACGTCACCCGAGTTCAGGAACGTGACCGCCGTGCCGTCAACCGTCACGTCGCCCGTCTTACCGTGGACGAACCTACATTCGCCGAAGGCGCTGTCCGGAATTGTATGCTCACCAGCTTCGGCACTCTCCCAGTTCAGCGGGTCAAGGTTGTCGAAGTTCCCGCCAGCCAGTACCTCGACGCGTGTACCCGACTGAAGCGCGTCGTCCGTCGTCGCTACTGCCGACCTGTTACCGTTGGGCGCGACAAGACGCGCACCGTCGATGTTACCTACCGAGACAACCGTGATGGTAACCGAACTGTTGGCTTGCTGGTCGACGTTGACACCTGCTGTGGGGTTCTCCTGTACGTTGTCTCCTAGTCCCAGTACAAACGTTCCGATGACAGCGGCGAGTATGACCGTAATGGCGACCATCAGAATGACGCCAATAACGGGCGATACCGCGCTGTCTTCCTTTCGTGTTTCTGTGTATCTCATGTTTATCTCCCCGCGAAACGACGCAACAAACCCTACGCCTCCCCCGACAACTTTTTACAACGCAACTGCCGTTTCACGCGCGGTCATACGCTGTACCCCCACATATACATGTACGATACTTGCGGAGATATTCGACGGAGTAACAACAACATAATAGACGATAATGTAGTTTCGACGGAAACTTGGTCACTAACGTTTTTAGCTTGTGAAAGATACGGAGAAGGCGCGCTACGGCTCGTGACGTTCGTTCGTGTGTTGGGTGTTCAGCCTTCGGTGTAGTTACGTACCTCGTTCGCTACGAGTCCGCCTATGCCGCCGAGGACGACGGGGAACAGGACGCCGAAGACGATAGCCCTGATGACGGGTATCGGCTGACCTAAGCCGAACCTAATCCCGAGAACGACGATGAACGAGACTGCGAGGTAGCCGACGGCGAGCGACGCGCCCGAGATGAGCGCGTTCAGTCTGTCGCCTTCGACCTCGGTGTAGACGTAGATGGCGGAGAACAGGAGGAGAACCACCACGGGTATTGCGTAGTAGACCGGTGCTGACAGGTATCCGCGCTGGGTTCCGAAGTCCCAGATGTATCCGCGTGTCAGTTCGAAGTCCGTGAGGATACCGGTCGGTATGACGAACTGTGCTTCGTAGAAGAGCGCGATACTGAGAGCGATTAAGTCTCCGGGTATAGCCATCTCGACCTGCATGATAGTTCCCATGTGGTCGAAGTAGAGCCACGTCATCGTGAGGACTATACCGGCGATGAACGCTACCGCGCCGTACACGCCGCCCTGCAACCAGTCAACTTCTGAAAGTCTGCTTTCGGGCATGGGTAGTAGCAAGAGAAGACATAACATAAAACTTCGGATACGTAAAACTTCGGTGTCCGAGTTTCAGATAAGTCTCCGTGGCTGTGGTCTAATCTATCCTTCTCAAAAAAGGGCGTTAGCCCAAGAGTTAGTTAGCTATCTATTCCTCGGTCTGGACGGACTGAACGACCGTCTCCTGACCGTTTATGATGCCTATGAGCTGGTACTCTACCGGGCGCTGACTGTACGGTATCTCGTCGCCGTCCTGGACGGAGGCACCGGACTGTAGAGCGTGATGCCCGAACACGGGACGTTGCCCCGAGTTCTTGAAGGTTACCGCCGTGCCGTCAACCGTCACGTCGCCCGTTGCACCGTGGACGAACCTACAGTCTTCGAAGGCACTTTCCGGAATGGTGTTGTCACCCGCGTCGGCACTCGACCATTTCAGCGGGTCAAGGTTGTCGAAGTCACCTGCGTTTACCTCGACGCGTGTACCCGACTGGAGCGCGTCGTCCGTCGTCGCTATTGCCGACCTGTTACCGTTGGGCGCGACAAGACGCGCGCCGTCAAGGTTACCTACCGAGACGACCGTGATGGTAACCGACTCGTTCGCCGTGCGATCGACGTTGACACCCGCTGTGGGGTTCTCTTGAACGTTGTCTCCAAGACCTAGTACGAACGTACCTATAACAGCGGCGAGTATGACCGTAATGGCGACCATTAGAATTACGCCAATAACGGGCGATACCGCGCTGTCTTCCTTTCGTGTTTCTGTGTATCTCATGTCTACCTCTGCGAAACGGCGATTAGCCGTTCATCAACCTTCCTAAACCCATCACAACCCACTTGCCGTTTCACAGTGAGTGTAACTACGCAGGGTATATATAATTACAGGATGGTTGCGTAGGAATGTGTTGCTGTAAGAAGGACATAATGCTCCAGAGAAGGATACGACCGTGAAAACGACGGTAAAAGAAGAACTCAGTAAATCCTTCGAAGAAAAGTTCGACGACAGAGAGCAAGCCGACCTGCGCGCGACGGTAACTCCCGCCCCGTGTTTATCCGAAAAACCGTATGACAGTCCACTCACGCGTCGTGACGGGCTGGACGACCGTCTCCGGAGCGTCTACGACGCCGTAGCGGTACTCGTATTTCCCTCGTGAAACATAGTTACGTCGCTCGACGTGCGCGCGCCGCGTTCCATCTCCAGTATCCGAACACGACCGCGACGACAGTAAGCCTCAAAACTGCAGTAACGTCTCCGTGTCGTCTGTGTCTCAAAAAAGGGCGTAAGCCCTAAGAGTTAGTTAGCTATCTATTCCGTGGTCTGGACGGACTGAACGACCGTCTCCTGACCGTTTATGATGCCTATGAGCTGGTACTCACCGGGCGCGATGTACGGTATCTTGTCGCCGTCCTGGACGGAGGCACCGGACGAGAGCGTGATGCCCGAACACGGTATGTCACCGGAGTTCTTGAAGGTTACCTCTTCACCGTCTATCGTTATGTCGCCCGACGCACCGTGGACGAACCTACAGTCTTCGAAGGCACTTTCCGGAATGGTGTTGTCACCCGCGTCGGCACTCGACCATTTCAGCGGGTCAAGGTTGTCGAAGTCACCTGCGTTTACCTCGACGCGTGTACCCGACTGGAGCGCGTCGTCGGTGGACGCTATAGCCGACCTGTTACCGTTGGGTGCTGTAAGACGCGCACCGTCAAGGTTACCTACCGAGACGACCGTGATGGTAACCGACTCGTTTGCCTGCGTATCGACGCTGACACCCGCGGTGGGGTTCTCCTGAACGTTGTCTCCAAGACCTAGTACGAACGTACCTATAACAGCGGCGAGTATGACCGTAATGGCGACCATTAGAATTACGCCAATAACGGGCGATACCGCGCTGTCTTCCTTTCGTGTTTCTGTGTATCTCATGTTTGCCTCTGCGAAACGGTGTACACTGCTCGCCTGTTAGCTTCAATCAACCTTCGCCAACCCGCGCACCGTTTCACATCAAAACGTTGGTGAGTTACCGTATATATATCTTCATACTCAAAGTCGGGTATGTGACGGCGTAACCCGGACATAATGCGGTGTAAGCGCGGATTACGCAAACGAGAAATCCTTTACAAGGTGGTTAATCGCGGTACTGCGCCGGGGTAGTTATGTAAGCGTTTATTATGTCTGAAAACATGGCAACGGGGAAAAACGGCAGATAGGTGCTAAGAAGAGGAAAATACGAGGGGTACGCGCGTTCTCCCGCCGTCCGCGCGCTCACGAGAACCTGTAAGACAGGAACGCGACGACGGCGGCTAGAATCAGAAAGACGACGAAAAGAACGATGTTTACCGTGACAAAGACGAGACTTAGAGCACTGACGCCGTACGTTCCCGCCGAGAGAACGTCGGGAAGTATCATCATTATGGGCGTGAGAAAGAGGAGACCGGCGAGGACGTATCCGGCGTACACCAACTGCTCGCGTCCGTCCGCGCGTCTGTACAGTATGCCGCCGACTCCGAGCGTGACGAAGATGAAGGTCAGGGCACGCGGTAGAAGGTCGGCTGTAATCCACATAGCGTAGGCTCCCAAAACGAGTCCGCCGACGACCGCAGTGGCGACGGTGCGCGCGTCGATGCCCCCGAAAGCCGACGCGGACTCCTGCCCGTCCTGTGTCGCCGTCATACGGTCTCCGCCCCCTCAACAGGTCCTATGGGCGTCTTGGGCGGCTCGTTCTCAGGGTCCGGCATGTTCGTCTTGTCGCCCGGAACCGGCTGGTCCTCCGTCTCGCCGTTGGGGTAGCTACCCACCATGTCCGACTGCATGAAGTCCTTGAACATCTGAGCCGTCACCCAGAGGTCGCCGAAGCTACCCGGTCGCATCTGGAGCGCGAAAGGTCTCGACTTGCCGACATCGTTGCCCGAGAAGACGTTGCCCGTAGCGGGCGCGCCGAGCGCGATGTCCGCCCTTCCCGAACCCTCGACGGTGTTATCCATAACGGCGTTCCTTACAGGACGGTAGAAGCTGTCGTCGGACATCGGTGTCACGGCGATGCCGTACTTCGCCTGACCGTGTATCTCGTTGCCCACGATATCGTTCTGCGTCCCGCCTATGACGGAGATGCCGTTGCCCGCAATCGGGTACGCGACGGGGTAGGCGGGCGCGTTCATGTTGTTGTTGTCGTGTATCTCGTTGTTCTCGATTCTTATGCCGCCCTGTATATGTCCTTGGGGCGCGCCCTCCTGCGAGTCGAGCGTGTTGGGGACGAGACCGCTCATGTTGTTGCGCCAGACGGAGTCCTTTATGACGAGGTCTCCGCCAGCGTTCGTTCCCGAGTAGCCCATCGCGTTGTTCTCCGCGACACAGTCGGAGATGACCGCGTGCGCAGGCTGTGACTCGCCTATGTAGAAGCCAGCGTCGTCGTGCCCCGAAGCGTAACAGTGCTCAAACCTGCCGTGCTGAGAACTGAACGAGTAGATTCCGTACTTCTTGTTGTTGTACGCCGTGAGATAGCTTCCACGGTATCCCTGAACGCCGCTTGTCCAGTAGACACCGTTTCCGTTACAGTTGCGTGCGGTCAGGTTCTCGACGACCGTTCCGTCCGCCGTGATGCTGAAGCCGTTGTACCTCTCGAACTCGCCGTCAATGATGACCTCGTTACGGTCCGTCCCGCGTACGGTCAGCCTCGGCGTCTCGTGTATCTCGACCATCTCTGTGTAGACGCCCGGTTCGACGAGAATCAGGTCGCGCTCCTCGGCTGACTGCACGGCGTCGTTTATTCTCTCGAAGTCGCCGCTACCGTCCTGCGCAACCGTGTGCGTCGCGTAGTCGTCGTAAGGCTCCGGCTCATCCTGCGCACCCCAGTCCGACGACCTCGAAACGTCTACCTCCTCGGTGTTCCCGGAAGCGACGGAGATACCTGCTCCAGCCGCGACACCTGCACCTGCACCCTTCAGCAAACCCCTTCTGCTGAGTTTCATGTATTGGATTCTATACGTCTCCGTACTTATAATTACGGGCGAACATCGATAAGAGACAGACAGGTTTTGTTGACAAGCTGTGGAAAGAAAAGCCGAACCCGTTTATTCGGCGTGGGCGTCCACGAAGACACCGCCCTTCATGCCGAGCGAGGTGTGAGGCCAGCATTCGTAGAGATGTGTGCCCGCGTCCGACTCAGAGAACTCGCGGCTCCATGTGTGTCCTTCGGTTGCTGTCAGCCCTTGGGGGTTCTGCCAGTCTCCGTTCGTCTCGGCGACAACGTGTTCGCCTCCTACACCGGTCCATTCCCAGACGACCGTCGTACCCGGTGTTACGGTTATAGCAGGAGGGTCGAAGAGGAAGCCGTTGTCCCCCGCTCCGACCATGACACGCACCTCGTTATCGTCGGTGTGGTCCTCAAAGCCGTCGAAATGCGGCACGTTGCTGAACCAGTCGTCGTACTCGGGTTCTTCGGGTGCGGCTTCGCCACCGATACATCCGGTCGTCGCGCCGAGCACCGTCACACCGGATAGCACAAGGAACTCTCTTCTTTGCACGCTATCCAGTATGGTCGAACAAAATTAATGTCTTTCGAACGACGCCTATCACTCTACTCCGACGTTTCTCACCGTGACGTAGAGGTTCTTCCGCGTTTCCATCTGGTTCACGTCCACCGAACCGCCGAACGTGACGGAGGCGTCCGAGTCCACACCGCCCGCGTCGATGACCTTGCCGACGAGCGGTCCCGTCCACGTGCTGTCGCCCATCTCGCTGAGGCTGACGAGCGCGTCGGGTGCGTAGACGACGCCGAATCCGTTGCCTCCGTTGCCCTCGAAGATGACTTCCCTGTTCGATGGCGTGTGGAAGACGATGTTATGCGGGTCCGCACCGACTGAGTTCTGTATCTGGAACCCCTCAGCGAACACGAGATTTCCTGTCGTTACTATTTTCAGGGTATTCTCGGAGGCAGCATTAGTTAGGTCCATATCCTCTACCGTCAGGTCACCGTCCACGACGACGGTTATGTTCCCGCCGTTACTGTTGTCGGTAACGTCGAACTCCTCAATACCTCCGTTAGTGGTGCTACTCATAGTATAGTCGCCATTACTGTACACGACGGAGTCGGCGTCGGTACAAGTGTTGTTACATTCGGACAGATACGTGACAGGACCGTTACTTTGAGATGTTACAGGGTTCGTCTCCGCGTACTCGACGTATCTCTCCACCGTGCTGTCCACCGAAGGTAAGCTAACTCCGTCTACTATGTCGCCGTCGAACGGGTCATTCGACGGACGTTCGTACTCTTTCCTGCTAACGCCCGCCGTGTCTATCTCGTTCGGCGTTCTGAGTGCCAAGAGTTCTGCCTCGACCTCGTTCGCCGAGTCGTCCACGGACACGGTCGCGTTAAATTCGTCTTCAAAGTACCGCGACCACGCCGCGTAGTAGTCGCTCTGAACAGTGACGTTCACGTTTCCGTTGACAGGATTTTCCTCCGTGTCGGGGAACTCACGTGTGACGTCTCCCGCCCTGACTGAGAGCGTTTGTGAACCCGAGTAGCCGACATCCGTCGTGACGTTGTAGACGGGAAGGGTGAGCGTCTCACCGTCGAAGTCGAAGTCGGGCGACTTCACCATGAAAGAGCCGTCGTTGAGCGCGTCCCTTCGCCAGAGACCGCCTGCCTCGTACGCTATCGACTCGCTCGACTTCGTGTACTCTATCTTGCCGACGTTCTTGTCGTAGAGCGTGTTACCGTCGAGTTTAACGGTCAGAGTCGTCGTGTTCGAATCCGACCTTAGCTGTCCGTCTTCGAAGTTGAACGTAAGCGACTCGTTTTCCGCCGTTCCGATAGACGCGGCGGTGAGACGCGAGTCGAGTGCACGCATCTCGTTCTCCACCCGGTCTATCGTCGCCGTGTCGGTCGCGTCGGTCAAGATAGGCTGGGCTAAGAGGAATATGACGCCTATGGAGGTCAGCGTTATGCCGAGAAGGAGGACGATTCCGATAACTTCCGACTGTGCTCTTTCTTCGTTCATCTTATCTCAGCCTCACACGTATCGGTCTGTCGAGGTAGATGAAGTTCTGGTTGCTGTCGATGCTCATCTCCATCTTGACGCTGTTCTCGTCGGGTGTGTAGACGACATCGGTCACGGTATCGCTCTCGTTCAGGTCTTCCATGTATCTGTTCCACGCCACCGCGTTCTCCGAAAACACCGTCACGTTAACGTCTCTGACTTCCGACGCCGGGACGGTCTCGACAAACGCGTCGCCCACGGACTCAGCCTGTACCGACGCGACACCGCCGCCACCGACTGAGCCGCCGCCTAAGGTTCGGACACCCGACACAGCTACCATGTCGTCGCGTATCATCCAGCCGGGTTCGCTTACCATCGCAGTACCGCTGAGCGACTGCCTGAAGACCGCGCCGTTGTCGTACGACAGACCTTCGCTGTTGAGGCTGTACCGAACAGGCGACAGGCTCCTGTTCCTGACCTCGGTACCGCTGACATTGAGTACGATTCTAGACCGCTCCCCGCCCACCGAGACGGAGCCACCGCCTATCTGTACGTCCGTGGTACGTCTCGGTGCCTCGCCGTAGACGACCTCGTCGGTGTTCGACTGGAGAAGGACGAAGCCGCGTTCGGCGTTCTCTATACGTTCGTTCTCGCCCGTGGACGAGAAGAAGGTGGTCGCGTTGACGAAGACGAGGCTGAAGACAACGAAGATTATGCCGATGATTATGATGTACCCTATCACCTCCGAAACAGCGCGGGTGTCGGTTCCGAGTTTCATTCTATCCGAATCACTCCCGCTGTCGAGTCGTACGTTATCTCGGGTGTGCTACCTGCCGAAACACCTATCCCGTCGCCCGCACCCTCTATGACCGTCTCGTTTTTGAACGGAACCTCGACGGACGCGGACCTCGCCTCAAGGAGCAACCGCGCGCCCTCGTCGGAGCCGTACAGAACGGTCATCCTGTACGGTGTCTCCGACTGCGGCACCTTGACGGTCGTACTCACGCCACTGCTTCCGCGCTGGCTCAGTATATCGACGCGCTCAATCTCGCCCGCAAAGCTCTCGCCGACAGCCTCCATCTCCGACTCCACCGCACGGTCACGTACGTCCGTGAACGCGCCCTGAAGCAGGAGGAGCGTGAGGCTGACAACTATCGTAGCGATGCCGATGTTGATTATGTAGCCGATGAGAACCGAGACGGCGGTGTCGTCGTCGCGCTTCATCGTCGTCTCGCACCTCATGGCTGAGTCACCCCTGCTACTGCGTCGAGTCCCCAAGACGGCAGAGCGACTCCGACGGGGCTGGGCGGTATGCCCGGTCCGCTGGACTTATCGACGCTAACCGACACCGTGTCCGTCGTGTTTTCGGAGATGACGTACGCGGTGTACGTGCCGTTGGTGTTGGGACCGGGCGACCAGCTAAGAGTTTGTGACGGATCATTACCGGCGGTAACTGTCCAATCCCCCGTCCAGTCTCTTGTGTTTCCCTTCGGAATCTTAACGTCACGTTCTGCGTACCGTCCTGATTACCGGTGTTCTCAACCTTGAAATCCACCTCAATATCATTACTACCGTCCTCCTCAACCGGTCCGTTGTAAGATATGTCCGTAATATCGAAGTAAGCCGCACCATCCACGTTCTTTATCTGTTCGAAATTCACGTCTTCGGCGTCGAGTACCATGCTCTCGCTCGGAACGCTCTTGGAGTATGAAGTGGACCTTCCGACGTAACTCAGGTCCACGGCACCAGCAGTGACTTCATGAATCACGCCGACGACGTGTTTCTCTGTGCCATCCGCGCTTCGGCAGACATCACCCGAACTGTGTTTACACGGACCGTCGGAGTTGCTGAACGTGTTGAAACTGCCGTCGAACCTGAAGTCGTAAGTCCCGAATCCGTTGCCGCCGTCCTCGAAACGGAAGCCTTCGGCGTCTTCCGTGTTGACTCCCGCGACACTAGGGAAGTTGCCGGGGTTATCTTCAACCTCCCCCTTCAGAACGTCCACTTCGAGGGTGTCATTACCGGATATATCAAGATTGTTAACGGAGTCGGTACCCCCTTCAGAACCATCGGACTGTATTTCAGTCAGCCTCAGAGTAAGTCGGTCGTTATTGTCTATCTCCATTGTTAGAGTCCATCCCGGACCGTTCAACGGACCCGTGGTACCCGGGAAGCTTCCGCTTTCTGTCGCATTCAGAGTGAAGACGCCCTCACCCTTCATGTCACTCACGTTAAGTTCGAACTCTGTCTTGTAGTTATCGCCTATAGTCTCCGCCATTATCCACTGTTCCGTCTCACCAGTCGCGTTAAAGTCGCCCGTGCGTCGCTGTCCGACCATCCATGCCTCGGTTATGTCGGTGCTCGACGGCGGCGTAACTTCCGCGGACACCCCCTTGTCCGAAACGACATCATTCACGCCGTCGCTGTAGCTTTCGATGTACGCATCAAAGTGGTCACCCGCGCCGGAAGGGTCGCTTCCGTTCCCCTTCATAGCCTCGGCGACGACACGCTCCGCGTCGTCGGAGAACTCTATTGAGCCGAAGTCGTCGCTGTTTCCGTTCTGTGTTGCGATTGTCTGCGAAAATCCGATGTTGTTGAATATAAGCACCGCGCCGAGTATACCGATAGCTATCAGGAACCCACCGATGAGTATGACCTGCGCCTTGTCGGAGTCTATGTTCTCCATGCTGTTATCCTCACCTCCACGACGTTGTACAGGTTCGAGTCCTCGCCCACGTCCTTACACGGATAGCCCGGCGCGTTTTCGAGGCGCGTTCCGTCTTCCAGCCTGTCGTCGTCGTTCAGTATGACTGTCACGCTCGAACTCACCGGGTTCTCTCCCCCATCGCCCTGTCTGACGAACGGTTGTCGTTTTCCGTCACAGACAAGGTCTATGCTGTAAGCAATATCTCTTTCTTCGAGTATGTTAAGCGTTTCTCCGAACCCGCCGGGCACGGGACTGCTTCCGTCGTAGTAGACTTCGCCGTCAGCACTACCGTTGAACCCGTCGCCGGATGTCGTCCAGTTGAGGAGTGCGGTCTTGAGTTCGCTCTGTGTCTCGCCCGCCTCGACAACCTTCGACTGTACGAGCACGTCGTTGGTTATCTTCTGGTCGTACGTCTGAACCTCCTGACTCAGGGTCCCGGGCGACGTCGAAGCGACAGCCTGTAGCCCGAAGAACACCGCGAAGATTATGACGAACGCCGCGGCGAAGCCTTCGAGCGTGTTTACCTGCGCCCTGTCTTCCAACTACCACACCTCCACGTCGATGATGACCGTTTCACCGTGGTTCGTGCTGTACCCGACGCGCTCGGCTCTCGCACCCGCACCGCCTATCGACGGAGGACTTTCACCTATGTCGATAGGCTCGCCGTGTAACGAGACGAGATTGCCATCGGTGTCCCTGACCTCGACGCTCATCTCGTACCTGTCCGTCATGTTCGCAACCTCGCCGGGGTCAGTCGCCCCTGTCACGAGACCGAGTTCGACGGCTAACTGTGACTCGTTCTTCGGGTCGGTTCCGTCGTAGAAGTATTCGAGGTCGAACTCCCCCGCAGGACCGCCCGAGGTGTTTAGCTTGTCGTGGTAGAGCCTGTCGCCGACGGTGTGCACCTTGGTAACCTTCTGGTCTGCGGTCTGTGCTGTTATGAAAGGCGCGGCTGTCGAACCGACAAACTGGAAAGCGAAGAAGATTATGCCTGCAAACACGAGTATGCCTATCAGGAAGTCAACGCTCATCTGTGCCTTCGTGTCACGCATCCTTTTTCCTCCTTCTCGTTTTCCTCGTCAGACACAACCCGGGGCAGTCTCACACTGCTCGCGGACGGTTACTGCCCCCTACGGTCTACTCAGCGCGTCTGCGACAGACGCTCATGTTTAACTGAACACATCCTTAACGTAATAGGTTTTGGGTAATGTTAGTTCCGGCTAGTTCCGTGGCATGTCTTCACATACCACGTCTATGCTTCCTTCTCCAGTCCACGTACGAGAGAGCCGAAGACGGGTAGGAGTAACGCGCTCACGACCGTCAGGTAAACGGCGGGCGTCATTCCGATGACACGTGGTGCCGCCGAACCCAACGACAGGAAGAAGACGGCGAGTACGAGCGCGCCGAAGCCGAATCCCGCGACTACAGCTTTTCGCAAGCTAGGCGAGATATAGCCGACGAGCGCGCCCGCGACGACGAGACCGAACCAGTGGAACCAGACGAGGAATAGACCGACGAAAGCCGTGAACGAGAGCGCGAAGACGTGGTACGAAGTCTTGTTCCTGACGCGTCTGAGAGTGGCACGGTAGTCCTCGCTCTGGAGCGGACTGCCTCCTCTCGGACGTGGACGCGAACCCGAACTACTGCTACCGGGGCTTCTGGGACTGCTTCCGGGGGAACGCGGGCTTCCGCCGGGCGAACTCACGACGAACCCCCCTCGAACCTCACGTAGGTTTCGCCCCTCTGTACCCTCTCCATCGGCTTCTGTTCTCCGTCGAGCCACATACGCAGTTGGTCGTCGTAGTGTTCGGAGAAGTAGTCTCCGGAGTTCCCGCCCGGAAGAACGGATGTTGCCTCTGTCTCCTCGTCGTCGGGTTCTACGACCATACGCCAAGACGTGCCGTGCCCCTCCTCGACATCGTACCTCAGAACCGTTGCGCGCGAACCGTCGGCGGGGAGTTCGTCGTAGTTGAGGAAGTCCGCCTCGCCACCGAGCGGGTGCGCGATGCCGCGCGTCGTGTTCCAGTCTCCGTACGTCGTCCAGCCGTTCTCGTCTGTCTCCTCGACCGCCGACCTCAGGGCTTCGACCATCGTCTCCTCACGAGACGTTTCGTCGTAAAAGATGCTGTCGGAAGTCAGCGTCGCAACTATCCAGTCGTTCGGATAGTATGTTTCGTCCAAGTTGGCGTCGGACATCTGTGGCTCGGCGGTAGCTTCGACGAACCTGTTCATCCAGATGGAGAAGACGAGAGCGGCGCGCGAGTCGCGTTCCATCCGGTAGTCCCAGCCGTCGAGCGCGTCCACAGCGTCCTCGACGGACGCCGAAACGTCGGCGTCCTCGACAGCCTCGACGAGTTCGGGGACGAGCTGTTCAGCGCGCCCGTCGTACATGTCCGTCTGTACGTCCCTGTGGAAGTCGGCATCGACGGCTTCGTCCGACTCTACGCGCTCGTCGAGACGGTCGTAGATACGTATGGCGCGGTAGGGCGCGGCGTACGGAAACGCTGTGATGTAGTGCTCGGGGTCGTCAACGGCGCGCTGGTTCGCCGTCGCGAGAACGTCGGGGTCTATCGCGTGTGGCTTCTCCTCGAAAGGCACGAAGCCCTCCCAAGACGACTCGCCGAAAGGCGTGAAACCCTCCCACTCCGCCTCGCCCGCCGAACCGTCGAAGACACGGGCGCCCTTGACAGTCTCGCCGTCTATCCTGCGTATCGGTAGCTTGCCCGTCGCGTAGTACATCGTCCTTCCGTCGGAGTTCGCGTAGACCAAGTTCTGTGTCGGCAGGTCGAACTTACGTGTCGCCTCTACTGCGTCGTCGAGCGACTCGCTCCGACCTAGCTCGTGGATTGCGACAGTCGTACGTGTCGCTGTATGTCCCGTCCACGCGACACCGACCTCACGTCCCTCGCGTTCGATGACAGGACCGTGGACGGTCTTACGGACCGTCACGGTTCTGTCCTCTCCGCCCGAGACGGGTATCTCGCGTTCCTCCGTCTCGAAGTCGCGCCATTCGTCCTCGTACATGTACCGCTCGCCGTCTTCGTCCGTCTCGTAGGTGTAAACGTCGAGAACGTCGGCACCGAGGTTTGTGAAAGACCAGGTTCCATGTCCGTTCGTACCCGCGATTACGAACGGAACGCCGGGGAACGTCACTCCGCGTATCGATTTCTCGGACGTATCGACGTGTTGCTCGTACCAGACGGGCGGTGCCATGAGGGAAAGATGAGGGTCGTACGCGAGTAGCGGACTCCCCGTTTCGGTGTGTTCCCCCGAGACGACCCAGCTGTTCGAGCCTACGCCGGGAGGTGTTTCGAAGCTCGAAAGCCATGTAGTCAGCTCCTGACCGACCGCACGCGTACTGTCGCTAGCGTCGGACGAATCCTGTGTACCCTCATCGGTTCCGTTCTCCGTTTCCGTCCCGTCTTCCGCGCCTTCCTCTGTCTCGGACGACGAAGAATCAGGTTCGAGCCTCTCGAACTCCTCCCGAATTATGGGCGAGTCGTGTTCGAGTCTCCGGGGGAAGAGTATCTCGGCGGTCTCTTCACCGAGACGGTCGGCTACGAGAGCGCGCCGTAACTCGACGAAGCTACCCGTGAGGTTCCACGATATCTGTTTCGCCATCAGCATCGAATCGACGGGCGTCCACGTGCGCGGTTCGTAGCCGACGAGTTCGAACTCGATGGACAGACGCTCGTTCTCCATCACAGCGTTGACACCGCCGACGTACGCCTCTACGAGCGGCGCGGCTTCCGTATCCTCTACGAGGGTCCATGTCGCCTCCGCCGCACCGACGAAGTCCATCGAGACGTTGAACTCGTCGCTTTCTACCGTCGCGTCGCCGACTACCTCCGAGAGGCGTCCACGCATCACGCGTCTCTGTAGGTCCATCTGAAAGAGACGGTCGAAGCCGTGCACGTATCCGACAGCGAAGTAAGCCGCTTCCTCGTCGTCGGCTTCGACGTGCGGCACGCCGTCGTCGTCCACACGCAGTTCGGCGTCGCCGTGAGGACTCTCGACGGATTCGGGTAGTTCGCGTCCCGTGGACCTCCATACGTCCCCCGATATGGGCGCGAACATGCTCAGAAGGTCGTCAGCCGAGGAGAGAGCCAGACCGCCCGTGCCAGCGGCGAGCACTCCTGCGATTACACGGCGGCGTGTCGTTTCTCTGGTCAATATACAGATTTTGTGCTTCTCCAAGTATAAATATCATTGTATGACGGTAAGACTCGGTCTGCCATGCACAAACAGTTTTACACGCCGAACCGTAGACGGGGCATGGCATATACCGACGTTCCGGTGGTAGACGCTTGGATGCAACAGCCCGACGACGACTTTCTGAGCAACGAGATTTTCGAACCGCTCATGCGGTGGCAGGGAGACGGCACGACGCTCGAAATACCGCTCGACTGGACCGTACAGGCTTACGAAGGCGCGGCTGTCGATACGGCGCTCGTCTCCGCATGGTGGGGACCTGACGGACCGATGCTGAGCAACGAGTACGTCGCGGATATCGTCAAAGAGCACCCCGACCTGTTCGTCGGCGTCGGTGCCGTGCCTCTCGACGAGCCAATAGAGGCTGTAAGGACGGTACGGCGGTGTGTTGAAGAACACGGATTCGTCGGCATACGCGCAGTCCCGTGGCTCTGGGAACTGCCGCCCGACGACCGCCGTTACTACCCCGTCTACGCCGAATGCGTCGAACAGGACGTCCCTTTCTGCCTACAGGTCGGACACACGGGACCGCTCAAGCCGTCCGAAACAGGAAGACCGATACCCTACCTCGACAACGTCCTGCGTGACTTTCCCGAACTCACCGTCGTCGCTGGACATATCGGTCATCCGTGGACGGAGGAGATGCTCGCTCTTGCGACGAAGTACGAGGACGTTTACGTGGACACGTCTGCGTACAAGCCCAAACGGTACCCGGACGAGTTCGTCGAGTTCATGAAGGGACACGGTAGCGACAAGGTTATTTTCGGCACAAACTACCCGATGATACAGCCGGGT
Source organism: Halobacteriales archaeon (assembly GCA_034522195.1). Lineage (GTDB taxonomy): Archaea > Halobacteriota > Halobacteria > Halobacteriales > Halorutilaceae > Halorutilus. The sequence continues at coordinate 222,856 of JAXHLL010000001.1, forward strand.
GACTGTCTCGGCGGCGTCGAATCGCTCGACCTAGACGACGAAACCGAGCGGCTGTTCCTGTACGAGAACGCAGAGCGCGCGTTCGGTGTCGACCTCGTTTAGGCTGTCTAAGGAAGGTACTTCTCGGGCACCGTCGCTTCGGACAGGTCGGTCCCCGACACGTCCGCACCGCTGAGGACGGCGTAACTGAAGTCCGCGCCCGATACATCCGTGTCGGTCATGTCGGCGTCGCTGAGGTCGGACGAGCGCAGGTCGGCGTCGCTGAGGTCGGCACCGCTCAGGTTCGCACGGCTGAGACGTGCGAAGACGATGCTTGCGCCCGACAGATTCGCACCGCTCAGGTTGGCGTCGGACGCGTCGGAGAACATCAGCCTCGCACCGCTCAGGTCGGCGTCCGAAAGGTCGGCTTCCGAGAGGTCGGCGAATATCAGGCTCGCTTCTCTTAGGTTCGCGCCGGAGATGTCCGCACCCCTGAGGTCGGCGTGACCGAAACTCACGTCCCTGAGGTCCGCGCCGCTGAGGTCGGCTTCCGAAAGGTCGGCGCCTATCAGATTGGCACCGGAAAGGTCCTCTCCGCTCAAGTCCTCGCCACCGAGGTCCATGTCGCTCAGGTCGGCTGAACGCAGGTCTTCACTACTCGTGTCCGTCATACTGTGTACACAAAGAAACCGACCCGAATAAGAGTTACCGGTCGGAGGCGCGGTTCGTGGTTCGGTGTACCAGCACGGCGAAGAGAGAAACGACAGCCGCGAAGAAGCCGAAGCCGGGCAGAGGCACGTTGTCCGCGGAAAGAACGCTCGTCTGCCACGAAAGGACAGGGTAGTCGTCTTCCTGCGTCGCCCACGTGCTCACGAAGTCGAACGCCGTCATGTTGTCCTCGGCGGCGTCGCCCTGCATCTCGTCGGTCGAAAGCCCTTCGACGTTCTCTGCGGTCGATTCGCCGTCACCCGACCTCTTGTTACCATACTCGTCGTTCTGTCCCGTCGCACCCGTGTCCCAGTACGAGTCACGGAGAACCGACTCCGTGCCCGAAAGCTGGTCGCGGTCGCCGAGCATGCCGACGAGTCCGCCGTCCCGCGCTGTTGCCGACACGCGCCCTACTGCGTACGAGAACTCCACAACTGCGTCACCGTCGCTACCCGCTGCACTGTTGCTCACTCCGACGATACCACCGACCTGTACGTTCCCGTTCACGCGCGCCTTCGAGTACGACTTGGAGACGAGACCTCCGCGGTTCCAGCCGACGACTCCGCCGACGTTGTCGGACTCGCCCGAGACGGTACCTGTGACGTACGAACGCGTGACGTTCCCTCTGTTGAAGCCGACGATACCGCCGACGTTTTTGTCGCCCTCCACATCGACGTCTTCGAGACCGACGCTGTTGACGGTGCCGCCATCGCCGACGGCACCGAAAAGACCGACGCCGTCTCCGTTCGGCTCCACGACAGTCAGGTCCGAGATGACGTTTCCGCCGCCTTCGAAGCTACCCGTGAAAGACGCGCCGTCCCGGCTTCCGATAGGGTCGAAGTTGCCCACGTCCGACATGTCGATGTCGTTTGCGAGAACGTAGTCGCCGTCGAGGTCGTCACGTACATCGTCAAGGTCGTCGGCGTTGGATACCGTGACCGTTTGTTGGTCTTCCTGTGCTGTGACCGTACCGGTCGCAGTAACCGAAACGACAGTCAAGAGCAGGATAAGAAGAAGAAGGTCGGGGAACGTTCTGTTACCTGCCATACTGCAGTAAATCCACCGTGAACAGATATTCTTTGCCCTGAAGAAGCTACGAGACTACTCGCCTTCGAACTCGGGTTCGCGCCTCTCCATGAAGGCGCGCGCACCTTCCTGATGGTCCTCGCTCTCGAAAGCCGCAATCTGTGCGTACGCCTCGTTGACCATCGCCTGATGCAGGCTCTGCTCGAACGCCTGATTCAGACCGCGTTTCGACGCGATTAGACCGACCGTCGGACCTGTCGCCAGTTCCTCAACGAAGCCGTCTACTTCCTCCTCGAACTCGCTCGAAGCGTAGACGTGGTTGAACAAGCCGATTTCCTCAGCCTCCTCGGCGTCGAGTAGTTCGCCCGTAAAGACGAGTTCCTTCGCCTTGTTCAGCCCGACGATACGCGGAAGCAGGTAAGACGTACCCGTATCGACGCCCAAGCCGACCTGATTGAAGCCGAAGCCTATGTTCGCCTCGTCGCTCGCAAGCTGTATGTCGCACGCGACAGCGAGGTTCGCGCCCGCGCCGAAAGCCGTACCGTCTATCTTCGCGACCGTCGGAAGGTAGAAGTCGGCGACGCGCTCCATCATCCTGCTCGTCTTCTGCACGACGTAGTTCGCCTTCTGGTACGGCTCTGCCATCCCCGAAAGACCTTCCATCATGGCGTTCACGTCGCCGCCCGCGCAGAACGTGCCTTCGGTACCCTGTATCACGACACAACGCACGTCCTTGTCGTCGTCCTCTTCGAGTTCCTCGATTTCGTCGAGAGCGTCCATGACGCCGTCGGCTATCTCGTCCGTAATCGCGTTACGTGTCGATGGTCTGTTGAGCGTCAGCGTCGCTACACCGTCGGTTATGTCGAAAAGCACCGCTTCGTCTGACATGGGTTAACAATGCTCCAACCGTACGTTAATGTTTCTGCTTGGGAACGAGGTTCTACAGCCGTGGCACCGTCGCGCTCATACGTCGCTGTCACTCGGCTCTATCTCGGCTGAGACGGCGAGATGGTCGGAAGCGCGCGGGGTTCCGGATACCTCCGCCTCGTGTACACGCCAGTCGCCCTTGAGGAAGACGTAGTCGATACGTCGCACGGGGTCGGACGCGCTCCACGTGTTCGGTCCGCCGACCGTCTCTTCGGCGACGACCCAAGCGTCGTCGAAGGCGTCGTCTAAGACGCGGTACGCGGGTTCTTCGCGGTCGGGCACGACGTTGAAGTCGCCGAGTATCACCGCGTCTTCTTCGTCTTCTAAGATTTCGACGAGAGCCTCCGCCTGTTCGTCGCGCACGTCTCCCTCCTTGCCCGTCATGAAATGCGTCACAGCGACACGCATCGGACCGTTGGGCGTCCGAACCGTCGCAACCGTCACGACACGCGTAGGCGACCTGCTTATGGGAAGTTCGAAGTACTCCACGTCCTCTATGGGCCAACGCGAGAGTATGCTCACGCCGGGGGTTCTGGTACTCGTCGGCGCGCCGAAAGCCGTGTGGTACCCAAGGTTTTCGCCGAGCCACTCGATGCCGTCAACGTGCCCGGATGTTGCTCTGTTCCCGTCGGACTCCAGTACACCGATAACGTCCGGTCCGTCTTCCTCGATTATCCTGCGTGCCTCTTCTAAGTTGTACTGTCCCGACTCGCCGCCTTCAAGGAACAGATGCAGGTTGTAAGCCATGACACGCACCGGAACTGTCGCGTCCTCCTCGGACGGTTCCTCGCCGCGTTCGCTGTGCGCCGACGCGAGACCACCGAGCGGCAAAAGAGAGACGACGGCTGAGCCTATGAGGGCGCGGCGTGAGAAAGACGGCTCTTCGACGGACACGTCCGAGACATCCTGTCGGGACACTGCGTACAGTACCGAGAACGGGAAGACGGCGTGCAGAGCGAAGACCGCCTCCGTCGCAAGCCCGCGCATGCCGTCGAGCGGGGAAGGCATGAAGGGCCAGTTGGTCGCGCTAACGACGCCGAACAGGACGAGAACTGCGACGAACTGGAACGCTGTGAGCGGGACCGCGCCCGTTCCTACATCTTCGGTGCGTCTCGAACCCGCCGACAGGAGGACGACGGCGGATGCCCAAGCGACGCCGTACGCGACCGTCGTCACGGGATGAGGGACGTAGAGGAAAGAACCGACACCGGTGACGAAGACGACTCCAGCGACGACGAGTTCGCGGTTCGTTACGTCCTTTCTCGCGTGTAGAACCGCGAGACCGACGAGAACACCCGCGACGAGAGTGACGACAGACGCGCCGTAAGAACGCAACTCCCATCGCGCGACGACGTGCGGGTAAGCGAAGAAAGCCGCCGACACGACGAGAAGGGCACCGAGCGGCGCGGGCGAGGCGTCGAGGTTACGCCAGTCGGTTGACGGCAGACCGTCGCGGGCGACGAGGAGGAAGACAAGAACGACTGCAAGGGCGACGAAGACGGAGAGGAGAATCAGCCCTGTCGTCGTCGCGTAGGGTGAGGCTGTGACAAGCACAGCACGGAGACCGACGGCGAGCAGGACGCCTACACCGACACCGACGACGACCTTCTCGCGCAGGTCGTCGAGCATACCGACGAGCATCGGTGTGACGCCGGTCATCACGGCGATGCTACCAACCGCGGCTGTCACAGGCGAGTCGAGAAGGCTGACGACGAAGCCCACGACGAGAACAGCCGTCAGAACGACGTAGGTCGTTCTGTCGTCGAAGTCCGCGAGAGCCACGACGCCGAGGCTCCATCCCGTCACGAGAAATAGGAACAGAACAGCGGTGGCGTTCGGTCCTGCTGTCGAGAAGTTGAGGAAGAAGACGCGTGTCGTAGTCCAGAGGAAGGATTCGAGGTAGACGACGACGAGAACCGCCGTCAGGAGTATCCGTGCGAGGTTTTCGTCCAAACGCGACAGCCGGTCTGTAGAACCTTCTTCGTCCATCTTCTTTGACAGTATGTCAACGTTTCACATAAATATTTACCACGTCAGTTTTACGTCGGCACCGGTTTACTGCTTCGGCGTTTCCGCTATCCGGAAACTTCGTCGGCGATTGCGGGAAGGATATCGGTAACGTCGGCGTTGAACTCGTAGTCGGGAGAGACGGACGACGGCGTGGGGTCGAAGTTGACCACGACGAGCGTCGTTCCGCCTCCTTCAGCGAGTCTCGGTATCGAAGCCGCTGGTTCAACCGTGAGCGAAGAACCCGCGACGAGGACGACATCCGCGTTCCTTGCGAGTTCACGCGCCCTGTAGAGCGCGCCCTCGGGGAGACGTTCGCCGAAAAGCACGGTGTCGGGCTTGACGGGTTCTCCGCAAGAGACGCAGACGGGCGGCAGGTCGTCAACGCGCTCCAACGCTTCGTCGGCGTCGTCGCGTCTTCCGCAAGCCTCGCAAGCGACACGTTCGACGTTTCCGTGGAGTTCGACCACCGCGTCGTCCGGCACGCCCGACGCCTGATGGAGACCATCGACGTTCTGTGTCACGACAGCTTCCATCTTTCCGTCGTCGTACATACGTGTCAGCGCGTCGTGCGCGGGGTTCGGGACGGGGTCGGTGCTGAAACTCTCTCTGCGCACATCGAGCATAGTCTCCCAGAAAGACTCGGGGTCGCTCCTGAACCTTCCGACACGGAACGCGCTGGGGTCGTAACGTTCCCAGAGTCCGTCCTCGCCTCTGAAGTCGGGTATCCCGGACGCCGTGCTGACGCCCGCGCCCGTGAAACCGACGTTTGTGTCTCCGTCCTGTATCTCCTTTGCGACTTCCTTAACGCGTCGTGAGGCTCCGGTACCGCTCATACGCCGAGATACAGACCGGAGGCGTTAGGCTCTTACGCAGGGCTACTCGTCGCCGCGTACCTTGTGGAAGCCATCCTTGAGTATGTCCTCGACACCCACACACAGCAGCATGGAGACGAAGGCTATAAACATGACCACGAAGGTAACGATAGCTACTGTGATGCTGGTAGTCGTGAACATGACTGCGACGCCTGCGAGAACCACGACGAAGCTGAAAGCGAATATCCAGTCGAGCCTGTCGTAGTTACGGGGGTTGGCGTTGTAGAGTATGCTTTCCAAACGCCCATCCTTCCCGGGTAGGTTCCTCACGAGCCACATCTGAAGCCTGCTCGGACCTTCGGTTTCCTCAGCCATAGCCTCCCTCTCGGACTCCGACGCCTTCAGAATCGCCCCACGGATATACTCGGAAGAGTCATCGCCCTCAAAAACAGACTCGCGTATGGAGTCGTCTTCCGTGTCCTCTTCCGCCTGACGCGCGTCTTCGTCTTCCCTGTTCGGTCCGTCGTCCTCCTTTCCGGCACCATGCGCGTCTTCAGACATTTCCTACTTACGGTAATGAACCCCCTGTATAAATATCATGATAATGCTTCGACGCCGTAATCCGTGCTTAACACGGCGGATACGGAAGATTACGGCTCTTCCTCGAACGCTTCTCCGCTCTCGAACCCTTCTTCTGCGTCGCTCCTGTAGTCCCTTATCCTGTTAACCCCTTCCTTGAGAGCACCTTCGAGACCCACGCACAGCAACATGGCGCAGAAGGACAGGAACATCGCTACGAGCGAAAACACGGCTACCGTGAAGCTGTCGGTCCAGAAGAGTACGAATGCGCTCACGAGCATGAGGACGAAGCCGGACGCGAAAATCCAGTCGAGCATGCTGTAGTTCCAAGGGTTCAGGCGGTAGACGAACTCGGGTAGACCGCTGTCGGTTATCCTCTCCGCGAGCCACGTCTCGGAACGGTTCATGTCCCTCTCGAAACGGCTCTCAGCCTCCTGTTCGGACGCGTCGAGTATGGTCCCGCGGATGTACTCGGAGGTTTCGTCGCCTCCGAAGGCGGACTCGCGGATGGAGTAGTCCTCCTTCTCTTCCTCTTCATGCGGTTTCTTCCACGTGTCCCCGGACTCGCCTCTCGGTCCTCCCCCTGTGTTTTCTGTCATACCCTCTCGGGAGACGTATAGAACTTCATGTATAAATATTATGGTAATACTTTATTGTATGCTGAACATACATGAAACTGTTTACTGCTTCCGGTTACGAGAAACAGACCTCGTCGCCTGTGTTCGGCTGTTCGTACAGTTTTCGTAGTGTACGGTTCACGGATGGACGGCAAGCATCACTTCACCGACGTACTCGCCGTCTATCTTGTAATGGTCCTCGCGCGTCGCCTCCACCTCGCAACCTTTGTCTTCGAGGAACTCCAGAGCGAGTTCGTTGGTCGCGGGGATGCTCTGGTAAAGCTTCTCGTAGCCGTTGTCGCTCGCCCAGTCGAGCGCGCGCTCGAACAGACGTGTTCCGATTCCGTGACCGCGGTACTCCTCGACGACGCCGAACGTCAGACGCGCCGCGTGTCGTCAGCTTGTCAATCTCCCGCGCTTCGATATGCGCCCAGCCGACGACATCGTCGTTGACGAGAGCGACAAAGAAGACACGCGACTCGACCTCGTTGTGACGCAGGAGTACGTTCTGGTGGTCTATCTGCTCCGCGACGCTCTCCGCTACGATGTACCTCTTCTCCTCCGCGACCTGCCGCACCGCGCCTGTCACACCGCCGAGGTCCTCCTGCCGCGCCGGACGTATGGTGTATTCGAGGTCGCCGTCGGTGAACTCCTCTTCGTCGCCGTCGGGTTCGAGACACGCGCGCAGGACGCCGTCTTCCTCCTCCAAGTAGCCGTCGCGTTTTAGAAGGGCGAGCTGGTGCAGGAAACGTCTCTCGTCGTGCGGAAAGAGCTTCTTGCGCGCCTCATCGACCGAGACGGTTCCGTGGCTCTCGACGTACTCGTAAAGGTCTTTTCTGTCCCTGTGGCTGAACTCAAGTTTGTCGGATACGCTCATACGAATCTATAACAATTGATAGTACATAACTCTTAGGGGGATTTCGAAAGTTATTTATATAAGTTCTACACCTTCGTCTTCCCAATCTTAAATACACGACGGACGTTAGACTGTTCATGGCTATAGACCCCGACTTCGACGAGAACCGGGAGGTGGTCGAGACACACGCGCCCGACGGAGAGCACGACGTATGGGGACCTGTCGAACCGCCCGAGAAGCTCGGTATACACGGCACCGTCGTCGCCGTTGATTTCGACATCTGTATCGCCGACGGCGCGTGTCTTCAGGACTGTCCCGTCGATGTCTTCGACTGGGTGGAGACACCGGAGCATCCCGAGAGCGAGAGGAAAGCGGACCCGGCGCGTGAGGACGACTGCATCGGGTGCTACCTGTGCGAGGATGTCTGCCCAGTGGACGCGATAAAGATAAACTTCTGACGGGAGCGGACACGTCTCGCAGAACCCTTTTCCCCGCGCACTGTGGATGACGGAACGTGGAAAACGACCGAGAAACCGAGGACGACGGTGGTGACAGAGAGTACGGCTACGAGGGCTACGACGAGGAAGACGAAGAGGACGATGTCTTCGAGGAGGGTGAGCACACGGACCGTGAGCGCGCCGTCGATGACGCCGAGTTACGCGATTTCGAGGAACGTCTCAAGGACTCCGAAGCGTACGAGGTAGAGGCGGAGGTCTTCGACGAGCCTACCCTTCGTGCGCTCTACAAACTCGTCCACGACGGACACGTCCGCGCGGTCGGCGGCGTCGTCTCGTCTGGGAAGGAAGCGAACATCGTCGAGGCGGACGGCGCGGACGGCGAGGTCGCGCTCAAAATCTATCGCGTCGCAACGTCGTCTTTTGGAGACATGCGGAAGTATCTGGAGGGAGACCCGCGTTTCGAGGGCGCGCGGAGCAAGAAAGAGTTGGTCGTCGAATGGGTGCGGCGCGAGTTCTCGAACCTGCGCCTCGCGTCCGAAGCCGGTGTGCGCGTACCAGAACCGATGGCGCACGAGCGCAACGTCCTCGTTTCGGAGTTCATCGGCGAAGACGGCGTGCGCGCGCCACAGATACGTGAGGTCGAAATCGAGAACCCCGAGACGTGTTACGATGTCGTCGTCGAGTACGCCTCGCGCCTCCACGACGCTGGTCTGGTACACGGTGACCTGAGCGAGTACAACGTCTTGGTGCACGACGGCGAACTCGTCGTAATCGACATGGGGCAGACTGTGCGTGTCGAGCATCCGCGCGCCGACGATTTGCTCGAAAACGACTGCGAGAACGTGGCGCGTTTCTTCTCCTCACTCGGCGTCGAGACGAGTAGGGACGAGGTTCTGAAGCGGGTGACAGGATAGCCGTCGTTTGCCTTCTTCGCACAACCCCATCGTGTGATTTCCCCCCAGTCTCGTGAAACCCGTGTGCGGCGCGCTGATGCTACTATTCCTAACGGCGAAAGAGACATGTCGTGTCAACGCGAACGTCAACTTGATGAGTTCCACGACAGAACAGATACGCGTCACCGACGAAATAAAGCGCGAGCTTGAGCGAAGAAAGCGCGCCGACGAGTCTTTCAACGACGTGCTCGAACGCGTCCTCGAAGACGACAGCGACCTGCTCGCCGGATTCGGAAGCTGGTCGGACGAGAGGGCTGAGCACGCAAGGGAGACGCGAACTCGACGCCGCCGTCGTCTCGAACGACTCTGACTTGACCCACGCCGGTACCAAGAAGGTTATCGAGGTCGAAGAGTACAGGAAATCTTAGTCGTCGCCCGTTGTCTCCGTCGTCGCTTCCTCTTCTTTCGGCTCTTTCTCCGCTTCGGCACCCTCTCTACCTTCGTCTACATCCACTTCGCCTTCCGTCTCGACCGTCTGGAGTATAGCCTCCATCTCCCGGTTGAATGCGTCCGCGAGACGGGCAGGTTCGGGAACCAAGCTCTCGTCAGCGGCGACGCCGACGCTCACACCGCCGTTGTAGCTGAATATGCTTATGCCGACGCCGATGTCCTCGGAGCGCGGAACCCAGAACTTGATGTCGCTTACCTCCTTTCCGGCGAACTCTATCGACTCCTTCGGACCCGGGACGTTTGTGACAGCGGCTGTCATCCTGTTGTGGAAACGTTTCATGACGAGGTACTGCACGAAAGACGGTAGCGCGCCGACGAGTGAGAGCGCGAGGTACATCAGGTACGCCTCCGTTCCCTGTTTGAGCTTTCCCGTCCTGTCCTGTATCATCTCCATACGCTCCTGAGGGTCCTCGACACCGACGGGTAGCTCCAAGAAGCCGAGACCGAAGTAGTTGCCGAGTTCTTCGGTACGCTCCTGTAGTGGCTTCAGGTTGACGGGGACGGCACACCGGAGGTCAAGGTCGTCGGGCACGTCCTCGCCGTTATCGACGAGATAACGTCGGAAGCCGCCCGCTGTCGCCGCCATAAGAACATCGTTTATTGTACCGTCGTACGCGTGCCCAACCTGCTTCACCCTCTCCGTCTCGAAGGTTTCCGTCCACGAGACGCGCTCCGTCAGTTCGAGGTCGCCGCGCAGCGAGGTCTTCGGCTCCTTCGACAGCGTCAGCGAGTCGAAGCCTATCTTCGCCATATTCGCGCCCATACGCACCTTCTCCCCTATCGACGAGCCTTTTTTCTCCTCTTCTTTCTCCTCCCTTTTTTCCTCTACCCCATCGGAGCCGTACAACGTCTCGTCCAGTCCGTCACCGTCCTCCGTGTCGTCAGGCTCGGGTGCGTCCACGGACATCTTCCGCCATTCTTCGTCCGAGATACCCGGCGGCGGCGGGACTTCGCCAAGGGGCATGTCTATCGAAGCGGGGTCGTCCGCCAAGCCTAGAAGGACGTAGAGCAGAGCGAAGCCGTCGCCGAGCGCGTGGTGGATACGCACGACGAGCGCGTTACCGTCGCCCTCTCCCGCACCATCGACGAGCCATCCGTGCCAGAGTGCGCGCGAACGGTCGAGGTCCTTGTCCATCGTCTCGGCGACGAACCTCTGTAGCTCCTCCTTCCCCTGCGGCTCGGGCAGAGCGGCGTGCGTCAGATGTGTGTCGATGTTGAACAGCGGGTCTATCTCCCATTTCGGACGGAGCCTGTGCCACGGCGTAACGACACGCTGACGGAACCTCTTGAACGGCAGGAGGCGTTCCTCCAGCTTGTTCTCCAGTTCTTCGTACGACACAGGCTCGTCGAAGAACAGGACAGCCGTGATTATCATGTGGTTGGTACGGTCGCCCATCCGGAGCCACGCGTTGTCCCTTCCCGAAAGGTACTCGTTGTCGGGCGATTCTCGTGTCATCTCCAGCCACCTCTGCCGTCCCTTTTCTCCCCTGCGTCCGTGACGCGGAGCGAGAACCGACATCCGCGGAACGTCGGCGCGCTCGGTAGTTTCATGGACATAAATTTTGGCGGAAGCCTCATATATGTACCTATCGGTGACTTAAATAGCGAAGACCCGTGCCTGACCGTCCAATCCGAAGGCTCAGCTCAGTTCGACGCCGTCCACGACAACTCCTTCGCCGTCCTCGACGTGTCCGATAACGTCGCCCTCGACCGCTTCCGCTGTTTCGTCGGCTTCGTCGTCAGGCACGACCAGAACGAAGCCCGTTCCCATGTTGAACGTGCGGTACATCTCATCCTCGGCGACTTCGCCGCGTTCGGCTATGAGGTCGAATATCGGCTGTGCAGGGAGAGGCGAATCGACGACGAAACGCGCGTCGGCGACACGTTCGAGGTTCGTGAAGCCGCCGCCCGTGATATGTGCTGTGCCGCGTACGTCGTGGGCGTCGCGCGTAAGTTCGAGAACCTCCGTGTAGATACGTGTGGGTTCGAGGAGTTCCTCGCCGACCGTCGCGTCCTTGTAGGGTACTTCGTCGTGGTACGCTTCAGCGTCTCCGCCCGTGAGAGCCTTGCGCGCGAGAGTCAGACCGTTCGAGTGGACTCCGTTCGACGGTATTCCGACGAGCGCGTCTCCCGGTTCGACGCGCGAACCGTCTATCACGTCTTCGGGTGACGCGACACCGACGCACGAACCCGCGAGGTCTACACCGTCAACGACCTCTGGCATGACCGCGGTTTCGCCGCCGACGACACGCACGTCGGCGCGCTCCGCGCCCTCGGCGAGACCTTCGCCTATTTCGGCGGAGACGCGGTCGTCGGGTTCATCGACGACGAGGTAATCGACGAAAGCGAGGGGTTCGACGTTCATCGCTATTAGGTCGTTTACGTTCATCGCAACACAGTCGATTCCGACTGTCGAGTAGTCGTCCATCGCCTCCGCGACGAGAATCTTGGTGCCGACGCCGTCGGTCGTTAGCGCGAGAACCTCGTCGCCGTGTTCGACGAGTCCCGCGTAGTCGCCTTCTCCGCCGCCGATACGCGCCGCGAGTGCCGCGACAGCGGCGTCGCTCTCCTCTATATCGACGCCAGCGTCTGCGTAGTCCATGAAACGTTTGAGTCGGCGCGCAACAAGTGGGTTGCGGTCGCCCGTCGAGGTTCCTCAGCAGAGAAGATGTGCTATCTACCGTCCTCTGTCACGTCGGTCCGGAATGCTATCACGGCTGTTGTCACTACCGGAATCAGCACCCCGTGGCTCGCCGCGGCGCACAGTATTGCCATCGTAACACCGATCATCCTCTCCGCGTTCGAGAGTGCGCTTTTTTACGCATTCTGGCTCACCCGGAGGTGCGTTAAGCCACGGCTCGAACGAGACGTTGTCCGTCACACTATCACCGTCACCGCTACCTACACCGCTTGGTCCTGTCGAACTCCCCCACCAGTTTAGGGTGGCATCGACAACGACACCGTCGACGAGATTTCGGACTCCTTGGCTGTTACCGGCTATCTCCGATTCGGTGACACTTACCGAGTACTTGCTTCCGTTCGCGGTCTTATCGACCGTGAGACCAACGTCGTTGCCTGAGATGACCTCGTTCGTTCCGCTGAGGCTGACGTTCCCGTCGCCCGCTGTTATGATACTGTAGCCGGAGCCACCGTTGTTCAGAATACTGTTGCCTTCTGCTGTCACGGACACCGACGAACCAGCACTAGCGTCCTCATCCGTGATGACGACGCCCCCTAGCGTGTTGTCCTCGATGAGGTTGTTACGGAACTCAGCGACTATGTCAACGTCTCCCCCGAAGCCGTCGAAGGTCTGTCCGAACTGAACCCCGTACATCGAGTCGGTAATCGTGTTGTCAACTACATCTACACGTTTTGTTACATCCACGCCTGCCGCGGGGAACGCGTTCTCGACGTATACCGCCGCCGACTCAGCACCGCTTGAGAAGAACTGGTTGTAGCCGGTTATGTGACTTTCACGGATGCTTCCCGTCGCCTCCGACCCGATTTCGACGGCGTAGCCCGCGTCAGTCGTGCTAAACTGACTTCGAAGTATGTTAATCTGGGTAAAGTCCTCGGCGTTTACTCCAATTCGTCCTGTCTCAACGAAACGGCTGTCCTGAATGTCGATTTTCGCACGGTTGGACGGCGAGAAGTCCGAGTTTCCGGGGTTGTCAGTTCCGAAGTAGCTGGTTAGGTCTACAGGGTCGTTCGGGTTCGACATCTCACGGAGGGTGACATCTTCAAGAGTACCTGAACTCTCCCAGTACAGGAGTCCGGTGACAGCAGTATCGTTTATCTGGTCGAAGTTGAGTGTTAGTTCGCTGAACTCGATGTTCTGGAACGAGACGACCCTGACACCCGTCGTCCTGCCCGGGAACAGGGTTTCGTCCCCCCATGGCACGGTTCCACTCGGACGGATTACCGTCTGCCCTTGTCCGTTTCCGACGATAGAGATGTCTGACGTGTCGGTGATGTTTACTGTTCCGGTGTAGGTTCCTGACTCGACAGCTATACTATCACCGGAAGTGGCGTTGTCAACCGCAGCCTGCACCGTGTCGTAGTTGCCGCTGTCGTTCTTATCGACTGTGAGCGTGGACTGCGCCGCTACGCCCATCGAAACCATCGACAGAGCCAGTACCAATATCAGTACCGCGAATAAAGCTACGCGCCAGCCACAGTAACCGGAGGTTCTGCCGGTCATATGCCCCTCACAGAAAAGTACGTTTCACGGTGTGCTAACATCCAAGTCGGTGCGGCGCGTTTTTGGCGTCGTTTCTGCTTAGCCGATGTCATACCGTCATATGCTTCTCCAAACATATATTTGTTTATGCGATAATAATAATTTAGCAGTTATGCACTAATACTATTCCTAACGGCACGTATCCGTTGGCGTCGGACTCTTACCCGAGAAAGCTAAAGAAAGAGTAGGCGGCAAGCGCGGCGCAGACGGCGAAGGCGACGCCGAAGACGCGCTTGTCCCAGTCGAAGACCTTTGTGCCGTCAAGCGGTCCGAAAGGAACCATGTTGAACGCGGCGAGTAGGGCGTTTATGAACGCGCCGAAGGACGCGACGAATCCGAGCGTACCACCGCTGAACACGAGAGACAGCGAAGCGAATACGACGAAGAGAGAGACGTTGGTCGCAGGTCCTGCGAGCGCGATGATACCGTTCGAGCGTTCGTCTATACGCCGTCCGCGTATCTCGACCGCACCCGGCGCGGCGAACAGGAAACCGAACGCGCCCGACGCGATGGTGACGACGAGCATCTCGTAATCGGCGCGGAACTCCGCCCAGTAGCCGTACTTCTGCGCGACGATTTTGTGTGCGAGTTCGTGTAGAAGGAAGCCCGCGCCTGCGGTCACGAACGCCGTTAAGAAGGTGACGACGTATTCGCTGGGGTTGAATCTTCCACCCGCCTGCAGAGGGTCGGTCATCAGGAGCGTGAAGCCGACCGTGAGCGCGAGCCAAGCGACAATTAGCTGTTTCACCTCCTCGCCGCTCGTCCTGAGTTCCATGTACGGGGATGGGCTGGGGCGCGTAAAGGGGCTTGTCATACGTGGACGGTCTTGAGCATACGAATCAGACAGGCCAGACTACATTACCCCGCCGGACAGAAAATGTAGCATGGCTGACAGTTTCCCGATTCTTGAACTGTTCGCGCGACTCGCCGACGAAACGCGCGAATTCGTGGAGTTCGACGGCAACATAGAGGACTACGCCTACGACGACAAACTCGTGGCGCACCGCAGCAAACGGTCGTTTCCCGACATGATACTTCGGTACGGCGCGATGGTGGAAGTGAAGGACAGCAAGAGTTCGACCGTAACGTCGTTCAACTCGACCTATCCAAGCGGCAGAAAGAGCGTCTTGGACATCGAAAAGACGACGGGGCAGAAGAAACGAAGTATACGTGAGTCGCTGAAGGAGGCGGAGGACGAACCGGAGTTTTCCGAGAAACGCGACGTTTACTACCTCGTGCGTACGAACAGAGAAGACAACCCGACGGTTTCTTTCGTACACGGTGGCTACTTCGGTGACTCTGAGTCGTCGGCGATAGCAGAGACTCTCGGCGACGTTCTGAAGGAGATACGCCCCGACGTGGACGAAGACAGATACGACGACCTTCTCGAAATTATAGACGAGGAAGAACACGTCCGCAACCACTTCAGCAGGACGCGCAAAACGTCCACGGGCGTCAAGATACGTTACCGCATCATGTACGAGGTCGACAACGACCTCAACCCGAACGAACATCCTGAAGTACCGGAAGGAGCGCTTTCGCTGTTGGTGCCCGCCGACAGGTTCGCGTCACCGGACGCGCTCGATTCGGCGATAGACGCAGACGTGGAGACGAAAAGAACCGAGCATGGAAAGCCCGACAGAGAAGACGAGTACTACGTCGCCGTCAGTCGTCCTTAGTCCTCCTTAGCGAAAGAGGTTATGTCCTCCTGACCGCCTGCGGTACCTGAACCCCCCGCGCCACCCCAGATTTCGTCGAGATTTTCCGTGTACCGGTAGTCGTCGTACAGGTCGGAGATATCGTCCGCGGGTCTGCGCTCGGCGAGACGTTCCTCTATGACTCCGTGGTAGTCGTCGTCCTTCTCGACCAGAACAGCGTCGCGCCCCAACTGTTCGCAGACGACACCGGTCGTGCCCGTTCCCGCGAACGGGTCGAGTACCATGTCGCCGGGATTCGACGAAGACAGAACGACGCGCGTCAGGAGTTCGAGCGGCGACTGTTGTTTGTGGACGCGTTCGTCGTCCTCGTCGCGCAGGGGTTCGTCGCCAGCGAAGTATCCCGAAGTTAGTTCGCGTACGTCTGTCCAGACATCGGTAAGGTAGATACCGTTCTCGCGTTCTCTTTCGTAGTGCTCGGGCGTCGGAGGGTCATGTCGCAGACGGTTGAACGTCGCGGGCTTGTCGCCCTTCGTGCAGAAAACGATTATCTGGTACTTCTTGCCGAAACGGTACTCCGACGGAACCGCCGAAGTCGTCTTACGCCAGACGATGAGGTTCTGAAACGTCCAGCCTGTCTCACGCAGGACGCGCAGGACGTGTTCGGTGTTCTTCTCTCTCTGCATGAAGTAGACCGCGCCGCCGTTGGCGGTAACGTCGTAGACTGTGGAGCATACGTCGCGCATCCACGACCAGTATGCGTCGTTTTCCATCGAGTCGTCGTGACTTGGGTACTCCTTGTCTTGGTTGAACGGCGGGTCTAGAAAGGTCAAATCAACGTCCGAAACGTCGCTCTCACGCAGGTATTCGAGACAGTCGTCGTTGACGAGTTCGACGTTCGTCATCCACGTAAGATATACGTGGTCGGCGCAAAAACCTTCGTGTTATGATCGGTAAGCTCGACCGCACCGACTACTTTGACGCGCCGATAGATATAGAGGTGGAACTCTCGGACGAACGCGAACCCGACTCCCGTGACTGGGAGGAGATAGAGGACGCAATCGGCGAGGCTCTCGACGAAATCCCGTACGAGTTCAAAGTCAGGAGCCGACGAACCGGGAATAAAATCACATCCTTACCGGAAGAAGGTAAGGCAGAAGTTACTGTGATACACGACCCGGATTCTACCGAGTAACCTACAACGACCTCTTACTCCGTAAGCCCGTACCCGCGCTTGAACAGAGCGATGTCGATGATAACGACAACGACAGCGGCGACGGTCAGAACCACGAGCGCGGAGTTGGGACCGACATCGACGGTCTCCGCGCCCAAGAAGCCGTACCTGACACCGTTGACCATGTAGACCATCGGGTTGAGAAGCGAGACGTAGACCCAGCGCGTCGGCAGGATTTCGAGCGAGTAGAAGACGCCGCCGAAGAAGACGAGCGGACGCAGTATGAACTGGTTCATGACCGTCAGGTAGTCGAAGTCACGCGCCCACAGACCGCCGATGACACCGAACCCCGCGAAAAGAGTCGTGATGACAGCCATGAATGCGACGAGGTAGAGAGGATGGCGCACCGTCACGGGCGTGAAGACCGCGCCGACGCCTGCGATGAGGACGCCGATAAGGACGCCACGGAGCGCGCTCGAAGCGACGTAAGCGAGAACCATCTGCGTGTACGAGATGGGTGAAGTCATCGTCGCCTGTATGTACTCGTTCCAACGCCCATGGAAGATGGAGAACGAGGCGTTCTCGAAAGAGTTCGAAATCGCGCCGAGAACGACGAGTCCCGGAAGAAGGAACAGGATGTACGAGACGCCCTGTATCTCGCCGACGCGGTTGCCGAGAATCACGCCGAAGACGGAGAAGTACAGGACGTTCGTAATGAGCGGCGGAAGGAAGGTGTTACGCGGTCGTCGAACATAACGCAGAATCTCGCGTCTCATCAGCGTCCTGAAACTCGTCGGTAGCAGACGGTCCAAACCGAAACCCGAACGCGTGCTCACGCGTCGCCTCCCTCGGGTGCCGTCCTTGTCACGTCGTCGTGGTCGCGTGTCATGTCTACGAATATCTCTTCGAGCGACGTGCGCGACATCTCTATGTCCACAACCTCGTGTCCGGAACGGTCGAGTTCGCGCATCACCGCCGCGAGCGTCGCACCCGCGTTACGCGTCCTGACGACGAGTTCGCCGTCCTCGACCGTGAGTTCCAGGTCTCCGTTGTTCATCTCCGGCGGCGCGTCCAACTCCTCGGAGAGCGTGATACGCACGGTGTCCTCGCCGCGTCCCATGAGTTCGTCGGGCGTCGAGACCTCGACGACCTCGCCCTCGTCGAGTATCGCCACGCGGTCGCATAGACGTTCCGCCTCCTCGATGTAGTGTGTCGTCAGAAGAACCGTTGTTCCCTCCTCGTTCATCCGTTTTATGATGTCCCAGAGGTCGTGTCTCAACTGCACGTCTACGCCCGCTGTCGGTTCGTCGAGAATCAGAAGGTCAGGCTCCGTGACCATCGCACGTGCGAGCATGAAGCGGCGTTTCATCCCGCCCGAGAGCCAGTCGAAACGCGTGTCGCGTTTGTCGTAGATGCCCACGGTACGCAGAACCTCCTCGGCGCGCTCCTCCGCGACATCCTTCGGAACGCCGTGGTAGCCAGCCTTGTGCACGAGAACCTCTTTTATCGGAAAGAACCTGTCCACGTTGAACTCCTGCGGCGCGAGACCGATGGCGTCGCGTGCCTGCTTGTAGTCGTCCTCGACATCGTACCCGAAGACACGCGCTTCGCCTCCGCTCTTGCGTACGAGACCGACGAGTATGTTTATGAACGTCGTCTTGCCCGCGCCGTTCGGACCGAGCAAGCCGAAGAACTCGCCTTCATCGACTTCGAGCGAGACGCCCTTGAGCGCGCGCAGGTCGCCGTAGCTCTTGCGCAGGTCTTCCGTCTCTATCGCTGTCACGTGTCAAAAAGGTCTTGACCGACGTTAAATATGTTGAAAAGGGACAGTCTGAAACCCGGATACGCCGTCAGGTCTCGTCCTTCCCCTGTCTGAAGTTCTCCATCAGAACGTCCGCGTCCGGAGGTGTCTCGTACGAAACCTCGCCGTCGTACTTCGCCGTCGATATCTGTTCCTTTTCGTCCTCATCTACCTGCTTCGCCTCTTCACGTCGGTTTTGTTCGCTTTCGTCATATGCACCCATTCCCATATGGCTCCACCCATATGCAAATATGACTCACTTGTCAAAAAACCCGGTGCTACGACAGACGTAGGAACTCAGAGCATTCCGCTACGGTTCGAGTCTCCGGCTCCGGACGAACCCAGATAACTCCTGCCTGTGTCTTCGGCACAGTGCCTGCAGTAACGGTACTCAGCCTCCGTGGGCTTCGAACACTCGGGACAAGGAACCATACCGTCCCCGGATGCTGGCGTCGAGTCCATCGCTCCGGAAGCCGAAGCCGAACCGGAACCCGTTGTGTTCTGGTAGGTCCAGATTATCTGTATCACGAGAAGTGAAACGAGCAAACCCGTTCCTATCAGAAGGAAAGATGTGCCGTCGAACGTCTCCACCAGAGACACCACGGGCGACCTCATGTTATAAGGTTGAACCGCCAGCCATTAAGTAGTTACGGCGTCACACGGGACGCTCGACAAGTTCGATTTCGTGTCCGTCAGGGTCCTTTACGAAGGCGTAAGAGCCGCCGCACGAGCCAGGGTCGCGGTAGTCCTCAACGCCGCGGTCCATGAGTTCGTCGTAGGCTTCGTAAACGTCATCGACGGCGACAGCGAAATGCCCCCACGCGTCTCCGAAGTCGTACGTCTGCTTCTCGCCCGTCTCGGGGTCGGGGTGGTTGTACGTGAGTTCGATGAGATGGTCGCCTTCCTCCGCGTCTTCTGGACCCATGAATACGAGGTCGAACGTTCCCATGTCCACGTCGCGGTGCACCGCCCAGTCGAAGTTTTCGCGGTACCATTCGACCGACTCGTCGCGGTCTTCGACACGTATCATCGTGTGGTCTATGTAGCTTCCGACCATGCGCTCTCTTCGTCATCCGACGACAAAAGAGTCACGAGAAAGGAAACCTACGAAAGCTTATTGCGTACCTTCTCGAAGAACGTGTCGCCCGTGTCAACGAAGAGCGCGTCGTGTTCTGCGCGCGTGAAACTGACCTCGTCGCCACGTCCCACCTCGACGTACTCGTCTCCGTCGATGACAACGGTCGCGGGCTTATCGACACGTGTCGGAACGACCGTCGTGCGTCTGTCGGAGCCTAAGACCCACGGCGCGACCTGCATACGGAACGGTGCGAGAGGGACGACGAGACGTGACTCGACGTAAGGCTCGACGATAGGTCCGCCCGCGCTCATCGAGTAGGCGGTGGAACCCGTCGGTGTTGCGATGACGACGCCGTCCGAACGTATCGACTCGACGAGTTCGTCGTCGTGGTAGACATCGAATCCCATTATCTTAGCGGGACGCGACGTGACGATGACAGTCTCGTTGAGCGCGGACGGCAGGGGTTCGCCGTCTACCTCGACACCGAGACGTTCACGTCTCTCGACATCGTAGCCGTCGAGTATCTCCGAGACCTTTTCGAGAGCGTTCTCGGGCGTCGCGCCCGCGAGAAAGCCGACGCGTCCTGTGTTTATGCACAGAATCGGCACGGGTTCGTACATATGGCTCAGCGTGCGGAGAACCGTGCCGTCGCCACCCACCGTCAGGACGACATCGGCTTCGTCGCCCATCTCGGAGACAGGAACGCCGTCGGAGTCTACTACGACAGCCGCTTCCTCGTTTACGACCGCATCGACACCGCGCTCGTCCAAGAACTCCAAGAGACGTTCGACAACCGCGCGCGACTCGTCGAGACGACGTGCGTGGTCCTCCGTCTTGGGTTCGTACTCGGAGCCTCGGACGTAGTACGAGACGATGCCTATCCTCATCCCGACACCCCCAGCACATCCATGATTCCTTCGTGCGCCTTCGGTCCGCCCGCGACGACCGTCGTGCGCTGGTCGGCTTCGATGACGTTTTCGAGTTCGTCGCCGTAGCCGTCGGTCACGACGCCGCCCGCCTCCTCTACGACGAGTTTTGCGGCGGCGAAGTCTATGACACGGAGACGTGAGCGCGCGTCTAAGAAGCCGTCGAACCTGTCCGCTCCGACGTAACAGAGTTCGAGGCTAGAACAGCCGAGGAGCCTGACACGTTTGAACCGTGTCGGGTCGAAGCCTTCGACGTTGTAGACGCCGCAGACAGTCATCTTGGAGGGCGTTGACTCGTCACCGACCTCGACACGCCTGCCTTCGAAGTACGCGCCTTCGTCCCTCTCCGCCGTGTAAGACCTGCCTGTGATAAGCTCGCGGACGTACGCGTGCTCAACCGTGTCCACGGTCTCTCCGTCCGCCACAGCAATCGAGACGGAGTAGATGGGCACGCCCTTCGTCGCGTTGTAGGTTCCGTCAACGGGGTCGAGTACGACGGTATGTGTAGGGTCGCCGTAGATGACCTCGCCCGCCTCTTCGGTAACGACACGCAGGTCTCCGTGCTCCTCGATGACTTCGAGCGCGCGCTCCTCTGCTATCTCGTCTAACTTCTTCGTCGGCGTGCCGTCGGCACCCATACCGACGACCTCGCCCGAGCCTATCTTGCCCGCTATCGGCTCTACTGCTTCCTCGACGGCGTCGGCGATATCGGTACACAGCTCGCGCATCTACCTGACATGCGCGGGCGTGTGGTTTACGTTTTCCGGAGAACTCCTACAGACCGCCGCTCGCTTCGGTGTCCATGCCGCGACTCCTCTCGCACGAAGGACAAGCGTGTACGTTGTCGTTGTTGTTTCCGAATACCTTTGCGTAGCTTTCACTCACGTACGAACCGCATCTCTGACAGGTTGCCATGTATGATACCTCTGTCTGCTATTTGTCCAAAACACAGTTTGTTTTTATAAAGTTACTGACTTTCTTCCGTCAGCACGGCACGGAACTCGTCGCGGAACTCTTCGAGCGTTCCGTCGTTCCGTATCGTTACGTCCGCCTCGTCGATGGCTTCGCCCATGCCGTATCCGAGTTCGCGCTCGTCGCGCTCGCGGAGTTCGTCGGCGGCGTCGGCGTCGTCCGACCTTCCGCGCGAACGGACGCGTTCGAGACGCGTTTCGAAAGGAGCCTCGACGGCGACAAGGACGAACTCTTCGCCGAACTCGTCACGGAAGAACTCTGCTTCGTCCGCGCTCCTGACGCCGTCCACGACGACGACGGGTGCTTCCTTCGAGCGTATCTCCGACGCGCATCTCCGCGCGACCGCGTCGTCGCCCTCCTTCTCGCGCAGAGCGACGCCGACACGTCCCATGTTCTCGTCGGTGGGTTCGAGTCCTCGTCTCTCGACCTCGTTGCGTATAACGTCGCCCATCGTGACGACGGGTACGTCTTCGTCGCACGCGACCTCCGCCGCCTCGGTTTTTCCGCTTGCTGGCATACCTACGACACCTACGACGTTCATGCCGAAACAGACGGACGCGGCGCGCTAAGACGTTACGGTACGGCACGGCGGGTGCGGAAGCACGCCACCTGAGTAAGTTCTATTAAGCCGGGGCACACCCTGTCCGTATGAAGTTCGAGGACGTGGAGATAGGACAGACGGTCAGGACAGAAGGGAGAACCATCACGGAGGCGGACATCGTCAACTTCGCAGGTGTGAGCGGCGACTTCTACTACCCGCACACGAACGAGGAGAGGATGAAACAGACGGGCTTCGACGGGCGTATAGCGCACGGCGCGCTCGTCTTCTCGGTCATGACAGGTCTTCTTTGGCAGTCGAGCGGCGACCGTCCCGAGGTCGTCGCGCTGTACGGAATAGACGGGATGCGTTTCACGAACCCCGTCTACCCCGGCGACACTATACACGTCGAGACGGAGGTCGTCGAAAAGGAGACGAGAGACCACCCGTACGGAAACGGCGTCGTTACCAACGAGGCGGGGGTCGTCAACCAAGAAGGCGAGACAGTGCTGTCGTGTGAGATGAAGATACTCGTTATCTAGGTGACGAAGATGGAAGACGGATTCAGGTTCGAGTACGACCCTCCCGTTCTGCGTTACGGCGAAGGATGTGTGCGCGACCTCGGCGACGAAGTCGCAAAGCAGGGACACGAAACCGCGCTCGTAGTCTGTGGCTCTAACGTCGGCGACTCGGAAGCCGCCGAACTCGTCCACGAAGGTCTCGGCGACCGTCTCGCAGGTGTCTTCGCCGAGACGACGCCCGACAAACGTCTGGAGACGGCGTACGACGCGCTCGAAGAGATGCGCGAGAGCGACGCCGATGTTCTCGTCGGTCTCGGCGGCGGAAGCAGTCTCGACGTTGCGAGGGTCGCCGCGGTTCTTGCGACTCGTGACGAGACGCGCGAGGAGGTCGCACGCGACTTCTCGCGTAAACGTATCTTGGCTCTCGACGGTTCGCCGCCGCCCGTCTTCGCCGTCCCGACGACGCTCGCGGGTGCCGACATGTCGAACGCCGGCGGCGTCACGCTTTCTTCCGACACGGGGCTTCTCGACGGAGAGGAACTCGACGACGATGTGAGCGGTGCCTTCTCCGACGCACGTCTGATGCCTTCCGCCGTCTTCCACGACCCCGCGGTCTTCGCAACGACGCCGCGTTCGGCGCTCGCGGGTTCCGCGATGAACGGCTTCAACAAGGGCATCGAGACCCTCTACTCGTCCAACGCGACACACGTGACGGACGCGACGGCTTCGCGCGGCACAAGGCTTCTCAAGGACGGTCTTCTGGCTTACGGCAGGGAAGAAGGCGGACTCGATGACGCGGCGGAGGGTATCGCTCTCGTCCAGTACGGCATCTCCAGAGGCGCGACATCGACCGTCTCTGTTATACACGCATTCGGACACGCGTTGACACACGACAGCGGCTTACAGCAGGGTGTGGCGCACGCAGTCGTTACGCCTCACGTCCTGCGGTACCTCTTCGAGAAGGACGGCGTGGACGCGAAACGCCGACTCGTCGCAGACGCGCTCTGTGTCGAAGACGACGCAGAGGCTGTCGTCGGCGCGGTCGAGGAGGTACGTGACACACTCAACCTTCCGACGCGTCTACGTGACGTGGACGGTCCGGAACCCGAGGAGTTCGACGAAGTCGCCGGACTCGTCGTAAAAGACTACTTCATGCCGAACGCTCCCGAAGGACTCGACGCGACGCGCGACGAGATGCGCGATGTGCTCGAAAAGGCGTGGTGACACGGCTCAACGACCCGACTCCCCGCCGAACCCCGCGACGACAACGCGCACATCCGTGTCCGTGTCGGAGTAAACACGTCTCTCGACCTCCTTTATTAGCTTCTCCGTCCTACCGACGACCAGAAGGCTCGCGTGTTCGTCGAGACGTATGTCGGGCGAAGGTGACACGACGAAGTCACCGTTGTCCCAGAGCGCGGAAACCGTCACGTCGGGGTCGTCGTAGAAGCCGCTGTCACCGTGTTTCCGACCGCATACAGGGTCGTGTAAAACAGTTTATGCGTGTCTGTTCCCGCCCGCGTACCGACACGGAACCTAACGACGGATAGGGTAGGCTATCTTCAAGCAGGAACGTATTTCAACCAAGTTTCGTCCGGAAACTACCTATAAACAGGCACAATTGTTATATCTCTTGACTCTGAACCACGGAGTATGGGGGGAACTGTAAACGTCCTCCACGTTGAGGACGAAGCCGACATAGTGGACCTAACGCGGATGTATCTCGAACGTAAAGAGGGAGACGGGTTCGTGATAAAACCCGTGGGGGACGCGTCCGAAGGCGTCGAACGCCTCTCGGAAGACGAGTTCGACTGCGTCGTCAGCGACTACGACCTGCCGGGTATGAACGGAATAGAGTTCCTCGAAAAGGTCCGCGAAGAGTATCCGGACCTTCCGTTCATCCTGTTTACGGGCAAGGGTAGCGAGGAGATAGCGAGCGAGGCTATCTCGGCTGGCGTAACGGACTACCTCCAGAAAGGCGGCTCCGAGAAGTACGAGATTCTGGCTAACAGGATACAGAACTACGTCGAAAGGAGACGCGCCCAACGCGAACGCAGACGCCAGATAGAGGCTATCGAGACCGCACAGGAAGGCATCAGCATACTCGACGAAGAAGGACGTTTCGTAAACGTCAACGAAGCCTACGCCGACCTGTACGGCTACGAACCCGAGGAGATGGTGGGCAAGCACTGGGGACTCGTATACCGTGACGAGGATATCCGGCACGTCGAGGAGGAAATACTTCCGGAGGTAGAGGACAGAGGCTCTTGGAAAGGCGAGACAACAGGTCTACGTTCCGACAGTAGCACCTTCGTCGAGGAACACACGCTAGCAGTCACCGACGAAGGGGGACTCGTCTGCACCGTCCGGGATATAACAGACGAGAAGAAACGTGAGAGACGGTTCGAAGCCATCTTCAACAACACGTACACGTTCGTCGGTCTTCTGGAGACGGACGGCACGCTCTTGGAGGCTAACCAGACCGCACTCTCTTTCGGAGGTCTGGAAAGGAAAGACGTTGTCGGCGAGCGCATCTGGGACACCTACTGGTTCCAGATAGACGGCGCGCGTGAAACAGCCCGCGAAGCAGTCGAACACGCACGGGACGGCGAACTTTTCCGAGACGAAGTTCGTGTGCAGGGTTCCAACAGAGAGGTAGTAATCGACTTCACCGTCCGTCCCGTCACCGACGAGGCGGGCGACGTGACCTTGCTCGTCCCCGAAGGACGCGACATCACAGAGAGAAAACGGTACGTCCGACGCCTTGAGACACTGATAGACAACCTCCCGGGGATGGTGTACCGATGTAGGAACGAACCCGGATGGTCCATGGAGAACGTCAGGGGGGAAGTCGAGAAGGTAACAGGCTACTCACGGTCAGCCCTCGAAGAGAGCGAAGACATCTACGGCAAAGAAGTCATACACCCGGACGACAGGGACGAGGTATGGGAAGCCGTGCAGGAAGCAGTCGGTGAAGGCGACATCTTCGAGATAACGTACCGCATCGTCACCCGGGACGGTGACACCAAGTGGGTCTTCGAGCGCGGACAGGGCATCGGCTCGTCGGAGAACGGAGCGGTAGCGATAGAGGGGTTCATAATGAACGCGGAGAGGCGCGACTGATTCCGGTCTGAGAGAAGAACCCTCGCCTCCGAAGCTCATAATACGCGCCGCCACCTCTTTCGTCTGGATGAAAGACCACGTCGTCGTTCTGGGCTACGGATACCTGACACGTCCCGTGCTCGACAAACTCGGCAAACGTGTCGATTACGTCGTAGTTGCGACCGACACCGAACTCGCCGAACGTCTCCTCAGCCGTGGCTACAAGGTCATCGAGGCGGAGTCGGTTAACGAGAACGTTCTCGAAGAGGCGGACATAGACACCGCTCGTGCGGTCGTGGTTGCGAGCGAGAGCGACGCCGACGACGCGCTCGCCGTTCTGACGGCACGCGACAAGAACCCTGACATCGAGATAATCGCTGTCGCTTCGAACTCGGAGAACGCGGAGAAGCTGAGACGTGCGGGTGCCGACACGGTCATCAGCCCAGCCGAAATCGTGGGAAAGCTACTCGTCGAGTCCGCGCTGACCGGCGAGGACACCTCGGAGATAGTAGAGAAGATTCACAGGAGGGTTGTGAAAGACTGACTCATATCTCGTTTCCGCCGTCCGGTTTTCCGTCTCCTTCCGCCTCACCGTCGGATGTCTCCTCCTCGATAACATCGTCAACGATGCCCCGCGTGTCTCCGCTCGTCAGCGCGGACTCGACGAGGAGGTCGCCTACGACGGTCGCGGGGCTTATCACGGTGTCGGCGCCCGCACGTCTGAGCTTTCTGACGTTTTCCTCTTCAGCACACGAGACGACGATACGTACATCGGGATTCATCTGACGCGCTGTAAGGACAGCAAGAGCGTCCTCGGCGTCGTCGTTCGTAGCGGCGACGACAGCCGAAGATACTCCGAGACGCGCCCTTTCGAGTGCCTCCTCGTCGCTCGGGTTGGCGTTGACGACCATGTAGTCGCGCGCCCTCAGTTTGTCGGCTATGTCGGCGTCACCCGTCAGAACCACGAGGGGGGCGCGTTCTTTTAGCTCGGAGAGTATAGGCTCCGTCGTCTCGCTGTATCCCAGAACGATGACGTGGTCTTCGAGAGACTCCAACTGGAGCCTCGTCACCCTGCCGAGTGCCCGCGATAGACGTGCCTCTATCGCAGGTGTGATAAGGGTTGCGAGCGAGAAAGCGAAGGCGGCGGTTCCGACGACGACAAAGGAGACTGCGAACGTACGCGCCAACTGTGTCGTCGGTACAGCGTCGCCGTATCCGACGGTGCTTATAGTGATTACCGTGTAGTAGAAGGCGTCGATAGGCGTCTGTATGTTCTGGTAGCCGTCGCGCAGTGCGTAACTCCCGACGGTTCCGTAGAGGAGGGCGGAGACGAGCGCGCCGACCGCCGCCCACTGTCCTTGGTTGAGAGTCAGCCTGCGCGAGAAACGCGACATGTTGGCGATGAGGTTGGGTATGGCGGCTATCGAGAGAACGACCAAAGGCACAGAGAGTACGTTCGACTGCACGACGCCCTGAAGCGCGGTTATAGGGAGGAGAGCGAGCGACGTGTACCACGCGACACGGAGACGACGCATCAGTCCCCACGCGCTCAAGAGCATCGCAAACCCCGTAAACGCGCCCGTCAAAGAAACGGCGGTACGGACGGCATCGGGTACGTACTGCGCAAGCGGTGTGACGTAAGGCTGGTACGAGAGCGAGACGACACCGGTCACAACGGAAAGGACACCGACCAGACCTGTCAGAACGACAGCGAGGGTTTCCCGCTTCGTCATGTACTGAGGTAAGTCGCCTCGTTCATATAGGTTGCTACTCCTACCACGAACCACGCGGTCGGAGGACGCCTCACCTGTTCATCTCGTCGGCTGTGTACGGTCCTGCTATCATGACGACGAACTCTATGCCAGCCCAGACAGCGAAGAAGAGCAAGATGAAAGAGAGGTACGTGTTGTACGCGCTTACTACGAAAGCGGAAAAGCCGAGGAGGACAGAAGTGAGAGCAGTCGAGATGTAAGGGTTCTTTCCCTTAGTTCCCAGACCAAGCGACGACGAAAGGACGTTGAGAACTGTGACCGTTACGAGGAAGGGCAGAAGTGCGGCACCTACGGTGACACGCGAAGCGAGACTATCGTCTTCTTCCGAAACGACTGTGTCGGTGTCCGTGTCCCTCCGGACGTACGACTCGTGCGCGCTCTTCGCGTCCTCACGAGAAGTGAACCAGTAAGGAAGGCTCTGCAGTTTTCCGTCGAATCCGATGTAGCCTTCCTCGCCCTCGACGGCGTAGCCTCCGGCGTTCTCAACCATACGCCAGCCGTTCCCGAGACTGACGTTACGGCGTTGTTCTTCCCGTCTATCGACATGTCTTTCGTAGGCTTCCTCAGCCGCCTCGGCGGACGAGAAACTCGTCTTCTCCCTGTTCGAGCGTCCTTCCCTGTCTATGTAGACGTTTCCGCGTCCGCCGCTTTTCGAGACGAAGAACCTTCCGTCCTCACGGAAAAGAGACCATCCGTAGCCTATCGTGTCCACCTTCTCGGGTTCTTTCTCCCTACCGTTTTCCTCCTCGTTCTCCGTGTCTTCCTTCCACGGGTCCTCCCACCTCTTCCTCTTCTCGCGTTTTCTCCGCTTGTGTTCGCTCTGTGTCTGTGCGGAGGTCTGTGTACGGGTTTCCGCGCCCGTACCTGCGTCTCGTGTCTCTTGACCGTTTCCCGTCGCACCCCTCTGTTCGGCACGTTCCCGCATCACCTCGTAGGCGTCACGTATACGAACGAACCGCTCCTCGGCGTCTTCGGCGTCGCTTACGTCGGGATGGTGCTTCTTCACCATCTGCCTGTACGCGTCACGCACCTCGTCCTCCGACGCGTCACGTGCGACGCCGAGCACATCGTGCGGTTCGCGGTCAGCCATTACGAAAGTGTATGGTTTCTTATGTAATAAGCTTCAGGACATGAAGACTCACTAAACCGGCGTCAGTAATATCCCTCGACGTTCCAAGTTTGTCGTATGGTAGAACCGTTCATAGCCATCGCGGTCGTCGGCGTGTTCCTTCTCGTAGGTGTAAGTGCCTTCTTTTCGAGTAGCGAGACAGCAATCTTCACGCTCGAAAAACACAAGCTAGAAACGTTGGTCGGTAGCGGAGACAGACGCGCCGAGACTCTGCGTAGGCTCAAGTCGAATCCGCACCGTCTGCTTGTCACGGTTCTGGTCGGTAACAACGTCGCCAACATAGCGGCGGCGAGCCTCGCAACCGCGGTTCTCGTGAGCTTCCTTCCGCCCGGCGAAGCCGTGGCTGTCTCGACCGTCTTCACGAGCGTCTTCGTTCTAACGTTCGGCGAGATAGCACCCAAGTCGTACGCTGTGGGACACACCGAGTCGTGGTCTCTGCGCGTCTCACGCCCACTCGCTGTCGCGCAGACTCTGCTCCGCCCGCTCGTCATCCTCTTCGAAACTATCAACTCTGTCATAAACCGTGTTACGGGCGGAGACCCGCACATAGAGAAGTACGTGACACGCGAGGACATAGAGACGTTGATAGCCGTTGGCGAGCGCGAAGGCGCGATAGACGCGCACGAAGGCGACATACTCGGACGTGTCTTCGACTTAGAAGACGTGACAGCTGATTCGCTCGCCGTCGGACTCGACGTGACACCGTACGTCGAAACGGACGCGTCGCTCGACGACGTTATTTCGGTCTGCGCCGCGGAGAACGTCTCGCGCCTCCCGGTCGTCGAGAAAGGTGAGGTCGTCGGCACCGTCGAACTACGCGACGCCCTGCGCGTCTCGGAGGAGGGCGGCGCGCTCTCGGACGCCGTCGTCGAGCCTCTGCGTGTCAACGGTACGATGCCCATAGACGACCTGCTTCTGAAGATGCGCAGTAACCGCGTCCGTCTCGCTGTCGTGGAGGACACAGATGGAGAGGTCTTGGGCGTCGTCACCATCGAAGAAGCCGTCGAGGAGATAGTGGGAGAGATACGTGACAAGACAGAGTGAGCGTCAGGACAAGGAGAGACAGGCGGTTGGGCGCAGGAGACTTAACGGTAGCGTGCGTAGTGGAGGCATGGACGCGGAAGAACACGACATACCTTCGACCGACGAGGAGTGGCGCGACTGCCTGACAGAAGAGGAGTACAGCGTCCTGCGCGAAGCAGGTACAGAGCCGCGTTTCACCGGCGAGTACGTCGATAAGAAAGACGACGGGACGTACAGATGCGCGGGATGCGGAGCGGTACTGTTCGACTCCGAGACGAAGTTCGGCTCGGGCACGGGTTGGCCCAGTTTTTACGACGCGAAGGAAGGCGCGGTAGAGTTCCACGAGGACAGAAGCGCGGGTATGGTACGCACCGAGGTAGTCTGCGCCACCTGCGGCGGACATCTCGGGCACGTATTCGACGACGGCCCGGAGCCGACAGGCAAGAGGTACTGCATAAACAGCGTCGCTCTCGACTTCGAGGAAGAGGACTAACGCGGAAAGATGACAGACCTCGACGATGCGACGACACGCAAGCGTATCGCCGACTACCTGCGCGAGGACGACGCGACACCGTCGCAGATAGCCGAGGCTCTCGACGTTCACGTAGACTCAGTTTACGCACACATCGAACACGTCGCACGTTCTGTCGAGAGCGAAGACGAGCGTATGCTGGTCGCGCCGCCCGATTGCGCCGAATGTGGCTTCTCGGACTTCGACTATCCGCTGTCACGACCGTCGAAATGTCCTTCGTGTAAGAGCGAACGTATAGAAGAGCCGGTTCTGCGTGTCGAGCCTACTCGCTGACGGGCGTCTTGACGACGGTCACGGGCGCGCTCGTCGTCCGCAGGACGCGCTCCGTGACGCTACCCAGCATCTGTCTGTACTCGCCCGGACGCTCCTTCGTACCCATGATGACGAGGTCGGGTCCGTTTTCGTCTATGTAGTCGAGTATCTCCTCGTGCGGTACGCCGTGGCAGACTTCCGTAACTACCTCGACGCCCGCTGAACGTGCTTCGTCGGCGACCTCTTCAACTGTCTCCTCGCCTATCTGTCTAAGACCTGCCTCCAGACCTTCCTCTTCGTGGACGTACTCGTCTCCCGAGTACGCGCCATAGACCTTCTCGTCCACGACGTAAAGGACATGTAGCGTCGCGCCGTGTGCCGCCGCCGTCTCGACCGCGCTCTCCGCGGCGCGTTCGCTCGCTACGCCGCCGTTTGTCGGGAACAGTATGTTGTCGTACATGCTACGTGAGTTTGTCTCCGGTGGATAGTATATCTACCGGAGTCTACGTGAATCTCCGCGGCGACGCTCCGAACTCCGGGCGTCGCGGACTCTCGGGAGAAAAGCGACGGGACGGCGTTCAGCACAGACGTTGGCGTGACGCCGAAGCCTGTCGCGTACATAGTCTAGCGCGGGCTTGCGTCACCCATGTAGTTGACCATGCCTTCCTTCGAAACGAACGCCCGTATCGCACCCGAGAGCATGAATCCGAGCAGGAGTGCCCAGAGAGCCTGCCAGAAGAACTCGGCGGCGAATGACAGACCTTCTACGAGAGTCTCAATTACCGACAAGTCTTCGGATACGGTCATCGGTTTTCTCTCTTCGATGTGTCTTCAGCTTTCTGTCAGCCGTCTCTTACGTTCCCTGAACTCCTCGTCGTCTATCTCGCCCCTCGCGTACCGCTCGCGGAGTATCTGTGTTGCGTCGCTCTCCTCTCCGCCGCGGCTTCCTCCGAACGCCCAGTAGAGGAAAGCCACGACGACGGCGACGAGCACAAGCGTCCAAAGCAACATCATCATGATGCCGAACCAGCCTCCTCCGACTCCCATGCCTCCGTTCCAGCCGTGGTGGTGTTCGCCCATGTGGTACGCCGACGCTGTCGTGCTCAGCAACAGTACCGACGCTGCTCCCACCAGCACTGAGAGTAGTTTTCTTCTTGTCATATCTCTCATATAGGACTTCTGTATTCATCATCCTTTTGGTTAATTAAGTTAGGTAGGTCATGTACCGTGATTTTCTGACCTGAGTGAGGGCTATCTCTCGGTCTGCCTAACTATCTTAAAAATGTGAGTCAGTCACCTCATGATTTATGTCGTCCGCCGAGAAGTTGAGTACATGCAGATACACGGACAGTACGGTACCGAGAGGGTGCGACATGACTGAGGCGGTAGAGACAAAGGTCGCGGTCGTCGGTGCGGGTCTCGCGGGACTCGAAACGGCTCGCCAGCTCCACGACAGGAACATGGACGTGAGGGTGCTCGAAGCACGCGACCGCGTCGGCGGACGTACACTCAGTCAGGAACTCGATGGCGATATGATAGACCTTGGAGCGCAGTGGATAGGTCCCGGACAGGAACTCGTCAAGGAGGTAATCGACGAGTTCGGTATCAAGACTTTCGGACAGCACGTAGACGGCGTTTCGAAGTTCCGCGCAGGCGGCAAGGTGGGCAGTCACAACGAGGTTGTTATGGCTCTTTCGCAGGAGGCACAGAACGAGCTTTTCGCGGCGGTCGGGAAGATAGAGAGTCAGAGCAGTGAGGTGCCGACAGACGCGCCGTACGACGCACCGAAGGCGGAAGAGTGGGACTCGATGACCGCGGCTACTTGGCGCGACAGCGAGATATCGACGCAGGAGGCACGCGACGCCTTCGACGCGGCTGTACGTTCTGTGTTTGCGTCCGAACCCGCCGAACTCTCGTGGCTCTACTTCCTTTTCTACGTCAGGGCTGGCGGCGGCTTCCTCAGCCTCACGTCGGTAGAGGGCGGAGCGCAACAGACGCGTATCGAAGGCGGTGCGCAGAAGATTTCGGAAGCGATGGCTGAAGAATTAGAAGGACGTGTTCATCTGGAGACGCCCGTGAGTGCGATAAAGCAGGACGACGAAGGCGTCACGGTCGAATCCGACGGAATGTGCGTCGAAGCCGACTACGCCGTCGTCGCTGTGCCGCCGACCGTCGCGGGACGCATCAGGTACGAACCGCCGATGCCCGCGCGACGTGACGGTCTGACACAGCGGACACCGATGGGTTCTGTCACAAAGTGTATCGCAAGCTACGAAGAGCCGTTCTGGCGAGAAGAAGGTCTTTCGGGCGAGGTCGTAGACGCCGAGGGACCTGTCGGTCTTATCATGGACGACTCGCCGTCGGATGGTTCTTCGGGCGCGCTCGTCGGCTTCCTCTTAGGCGACGACGGACGCGCTCTCGCTGACATCGAAGAAGAAGAGAGACGCGACACCGTTCTCGAAAGCTTCGCCGACTACTTCGGCGAAGAAGCACTCGAACCCGTCGAGTACGTGGACCACGTCTGGGCGAAAGAGCCGTACTCCGGAGGCTGTTACGCCGGAACGGCGGCACCCGGAACGCTCACGAGATACGGAGAGGCGTTACGCGAACCTGTCGGACGCATCCACTGGGCAGGCACGGAGACTGCGAAAGAGTGGACGGGCTACATGGACGGCGCGCTACGGTCGGGCAGACGGGCTGTCGTGGAAGTCGTCGAACGTATCGAATAGCGAAGAACGGGAGAAGCCTACTTCGACGGTCTGAGCGGACCGCGTCGCTTGCCCTTCGAGACGTACCTTCGGTTCGTCGCGCCCACGTAGTCGGCGACGGTCGCTGATAGTATACGCAGGTCCTCGCCTATCTTCGCGTCGTAGTCGCGCGCGAGCGGGTCGTCGGCTTCCTGCATCTCATGTGTCATAGGCAACGACTCCAGAACGGGTACGTCGTACTCCTCCGAGAGGTCGTCGCCGCCGCCGGAGCCGAAGAGTTCGTACTCGCTTCCGCAGTCGCATCTGAAGCTGTTCATGTTCTCGACGACGCCGAGAACCGGAACGTCGTGACGTTCGAACATACGGACGCCCCTGCGCGAGTCGTCCACGGCGACCTGTTGCGGTGTCGTCACGACGACCGCACCGGTTATTTCGAGAGTCTCTACGAGCCAGAGCGGCACGTCGCCGGTTCCGGGCGGCATATCGACGACGAGGTAGTCGAGACCGCCCCACTCAACCTCCTCGACGAACTTGTCGAGAACCTTGTGCATCATGGGTCCGCGGAGAGTCGCCGCCGTTCCTTCGTGTAGCATCGACTTGAGGCTCATCACCTTGACACCGTCCGAGTCGGCGGGTACGAGCGTCTCGTCGTCCATCGCCGACACGTCCTCGTCGAGGTTCATCTTGTGCGGCACGTCAGGTCCGTGCACGTCGCCGTCGAGTATGCCTACGCTCGCACCCATCTCGTCAAGACCAGCGGCGATGTTGGTCGCAACCGTCGTCTTGCCCACACCGCCCTTACCCGAAGTAACGGCGATGATGTTCTTCACGTCCCTGAGTTTCGACGGTATCCGCGGCACTTCGGTAGTGAGCCTTGGCTCCAGACCTTCGTTCGAAAGTAGGCGTCCGACGCGCTCAGCCATCATCGTCTCGGCTGGCGAGTACGGCGCGTTGAAGGCGAGAGACACGGTCACGCCCCATCCGTCCTCGGAGAGTTCTATGTCGTTGACAAGACCGAGCGACACTATGTCGTCTTCGAGGACGGGGTCTTCTACCTCGGTCAGTATCTGACGAACCTCTTCTTCGTTCATGGTTTTAGTGGTTTTTCGGCTCTACGTCAGAAGAACAGTACGTAGATAATCATCGACAGAACGAACAGACCGCCCCAGAGAGAAGCGACGAACGTGGCGATGTATCCGACGCCGAGCAGAGCGACGCTCGCGTCCCTCGGCTTGCCCGCGAACCAGCCAACTATCATCGAGTAGACGGGCACGAGCACGATACCGAATATGAGTATCGTTCCGGGCTGTATCCCAGCGTACATATCGAGGTTTCCTGCCGCTTGTAACAGCGAGTACATCTTATTCACCTCCCTCTTCTTCTGTTTCGTGGTGCTCTATCGCTTTCAGTTCGACGATAGGGATTAGCTTCGAGACCAGCATGAAGAACAGTATCAGGAGAGCCGTCGTTCCGAGTATCGACGCAAGCTCTATGGGCGTCGGCGAGTACGCGCCGGGGACGTTTCCGTACAGGCGCGTCGCGGGGTAGAGAAGACCTTCGACTGTGAACAGCGTCTTCTCTATGAGAACACCGAGGATGACGGCAATCGAGGCGACGACCATACCCTTCATACTGAAGCTGATTACGCCGAAGTGCTGGAACGCGACGTACGCGAGAGGCAGGATTATGAGGAGCATCGCTGTCCAGTAAGCCGGGTTCGCCTGTGTAGCCGACGTGACTACGGCTACGTCGGTAGGTGCCGCGTACGAACCCGTCAGGTTCCTCTGTAGCTGGAGCCAGACGAAGATGAGCGAGAATATGCCCATCCACCATCCGAGACCCCAGATTACCTCCTTGGGAATGACGCTCTCCCAGTTCTCGTACAGCGTACGGAAGACGAACGCTACAACGAGGACGCCGCCCATCGCGGACGTGAGCGCGGCGGACAGGAACTGCGGTGCCGTAAGACCGCCGAACCAGCCGGGCGTCGAAGCCGTAAGGGCGAAGAGCCACGGTATGACGCCGCCGTGTAGGAGGAGCGGCGCGAGTATTATTATCGCGAGTGCGAGCCACCACGCCATCCGCTCGACAACGGGGTCCTCGTCAGGGTCGTAACGGAAGAGGAGAGCGGAGTAAAGAGGGTCGAGTATGTCGGGTAGCTGGTCGCGCAGTCTGTACACGTCGCTCCTGAGAGTCAGCGAAAGGTACGTCGCCGTAAGAACGAAGTAGAGCGTGATGACCGTCAGGTCCCACGCGAGCGGCGAAGTATGAACCGTCGTCGGGTACGCCTTGACGACACTCCAGACGACTCGGTCCGGTCGTCCGAGATGGACGACTATCATCAGACCAGCCATAGTGAGCGCGCCTATCGTCAGGAGTTCGGCGATACGTGCGACAGGCTCGTACTTCTCTATCCTGAGAAGACGCACCGCGGCAGATATGATGATTCCGCCGTGTGCGATACCGACCCACCAGATGAAGGTGCCTATGTACGTACCCCACGTCACGCCGCCTCCGCTACCCCAGTCCGACAGGTTTGTGACCTCCAGACCGTTTTCGAGCTGGATTGCGTAGGCGACGACGAATATCAGAGCGGCGACGCTCGCAAGAGCACCCAATATGAAGAACTTCTTCGACGGCTTCGTTATCGGGCGTACGAGGTCTTCCGGTTTGGCATCCGGCATCGACATCAGTGATCACTCTCCAAGTCGAAGCCTTCACGCTTCTTCTGTAGACCATAGTCCTCGTACGCACCCGGCTTGTCTACCCAGTGGGCGTCCTCGGAGGGCTGGTGTCCGACGTAGATGACGTTCGGCTTCGTTCCGCGGTCTTCTTGGAACCTCCACCGCGAGACATGTCGTTCCTCCTGCCACTCGGCGTTCTCGTTCGTCGTGTCGAATCCCGCGCTGGAGTTCTTGACCTCCTCCGCAACCTCCCGAAGGTAACGACGTGGCTTGCTGTCGGGGTCGTTTAGGTCGCCGACGTGTATCGCGTCCACGGGACAGGCTTCGTAGCACGCAGTCGTGCCTTCGAGTTCGGGGTCGCCCGAGTCCTGTCTGTGGACACAGAACGTACACTTGCCCATGATACCTTTCTCGTGCTGTGGTCCCGCGACGCGCTTGCCGCGTTTGTCGAACCTTCCTTCGGGGTCGTCTATCGTGTCGTGGTTGTCAAGGAAAGAGTCGTACGTTTCTTGGTCGGGTTCGCCCCACTGGAAGTAGTTGACACCGTACGGGCAGGCGACCTGACAGTACCTGCATCCAATACAGATGTCGTAGTCGGTCAGGACGATGCCGTCGGAGGTGCGCTTGTGACGCGCACGGACGGGGCATACCTTGACACACGGAGGGTCGGAGCAGTGCTGGCACGGACGTATGAGGTACTCCGCCTCGTCTCTGTCAGGCTCCTCGAACTGGAAGACGAACTGCCAGAGCGCGCCGTCTGGCGTCTTGTTCTCGAACTCGCACGCCTGTGCGCAGTGCGCGCCGCCTATGCAGGCGTCGACGTCTATGACGAAGCCAATCTGTGTGTGTTCGTCGGGCGTACCGGGTCCACCGGGCTGTATCTGGCGGTTCTCGTCCCAGATTCCACCAGGGTTGCGCTGGTTCCACGTACCAGCGGCGATACCTGCGGCGGCGACACCGACGGACTTGAGGACTGTACGGCGCGAGAAACCGCCGTCGTCATCGCCGTCTCCGCTACCGCCTCCACCGTTTCCGCCGCCGTCTCCACCGTCGCGGTTCTGTCTCGCTTCTTCAGCCTTCTTGGCGTGCTTCGACGGTACAGGCTCAGCGACGATGTCGTCGTTGAGTGCGTCCTCTACCGTGTCCTTGTCAAGAGGTTCGCTACTCCTTGGGTCAGTGGGACGCGCGTCGATGCCGAACTCCTCACGTACCTTGTCGTTGTGGCGAGAAAAGAACTCCTCCGCTGAGATTTCGCCTTTCGACAGCTTCTCCGCGTCCTTCGCCATCTCCATCCCGAGTTCGGTGTCGAAATCGACCTCGGAAAGCACCTCACGGGACTCCTGCTCCCACTCGGGTCCATATGAATGTCTTACACTATCTTCTGTACTCAATTTACATCTTCCTCCTTTAGCCGTTGTCAGGTTTCTTACTTAACCGTTTTTTAATCCACCGCCGTCCTTACGGCACCCGGCAAAACAGGCACCGACACACGACGAGGTTATCTTTGCTGTCTGCTTCAGATGGTTGGTACGACACAAGTAGTAAAGAAGTTAGTGATTCGTCCCGAACGGGTTTTCAGCGACGAAAGGACGCAGAATGAGCGGCACGTACTCGTCGTGAGGGTCGTAACGTGCGAAGACTAAGCTGTTCGACATGACGCTAAGGCTCGAAACAGCCATCGCACCGCCCGCGAGCGCGGGGTTGAGAAGACCGAGCGACGCTATCGGTATGAGCGTCGTGTTGTAGAAGAGCGCCCAGAACAGGTTCTGGTAGACCTTCGAGATTGTCGCGTCCGCGATGTTGAGCGTCTTGAGAACGTCGGCGGGGTCGTCGCGCATCAAGGTAACGTCCGCGCTCTCCATCGCAACGTCCGTCCCGCCGCCGAGCGCGACGCCCACGTGCGCCGTCGTGAGTGCTGGCGCGTCGTTTACGCCGTCTCCGACCATCATAGCACGCCTTCCGTCCGCCTGTACCGTATCGACGGCGTCTGCCTTGTCGTCCGGAAGGACCTCGGCGCGTACGTTCTCCTTCGGAATGCCTACCTCGTCGGCGACCGCGCGCGCTGTGCGCCCGTTGTCGCCCGTGAGCATGAAAACCTCGAAACCGCTTTCCCTGAGTTCGGCGACCGTCTCGGCAGAGGATTCACGCAGACGGTCGGCGACACCGACCACACCGATGAGTTCACCGTCGAGAGCGACGTAGATAGCCGTCTTGCCCTCTTCTTCGAGTCTTTCGACAGTCTCGTCCGCGCCCGAAACTTCGACGCCCTCGTCGCCCATGAGACGCTCGT
Organism: Halobacteriales archaeon; assembly: GCA_034522195.1. GTDB lineage: Archaea > Halobacteriota > Halobacteria > Halobacteriales > Halorutilaceae > Halorutilus. The sequence goes on from JAXHLL010000001.1 coordinate 260,628, forward strand.
TGCCCACGAGCGCGACGCCGTGGTGAGTCTCGGCGCGGACACCGCGTCCGGGTACGTTCTCGAAGCCCTCGGGCGCGTCTACTTCGACGCCGCGTTCGCGCGCCTCCTCGACGACTGCCTCGCCGAGCGGGTGTTCGCTCGCGCTCTCCGCCGAAACAGCGACGGAGAGGACAAAGTCGTCGTCGGTGAGCGTCTCTGTGCGCGCTCCGCCGTCGGTCGCAACAGTACCGAACCCCGACGCGGGCACGATATCCGTGACCTCCATCTCGCCGTGTGTTAGCGTTCCCGTCTTGTCGAAGACGACGGTATCGACGCCGCGCGCTTTTTCGAGAACGTCCGCACCCTTGAACAGGACGCCGTTGCGCGCGCTTATCGTCGAGCCAACCATCGTCGCCGCAGGTGTTGCGAGTCCGAGAGCGCACGGGCACGCGATGAGTATGGCGGAGGCGAGGACGATGACGGAGAACTCGAAGACGGGCACGCCACCGACGACAGGTCCGCCGCCGACCTGCTCCCAGAGCGGCAGGGCTTCGACGAATCCCGCGAGCGTTTCGGGGAAGAGGAACCAGAGAGTCGCCCAGACGACGGCGTTGACGATGACCGCGGGCACGAAGTACGCGCTGACGCGGTCTACGAGACGCTGAACGTCGGGCTGGCGCGCCTGCGCCTCCTTGACGCGCTCAACTATCTGCTGTATCGCCGTCTCTTCACCGACCTTGGTCGCTTCGACGTACAGAACGCCGTTCTCGTTTACCGTCGAGCCTATGACCTCGTCGCCTTCGCCCTTCTCGACGGGCACGCTCTCGCCCGTCACCATCGACTCGTCCACCGCGCTCTGTCCGTCCACGACGACGCCGTCGGTCGGCACGCGCTCGCCGGGGCGTACCTTCATGGTGTCGCCTACCCCTACCTCGTCAAGGGGCACGACGACCTCTTCACCGTCGCGCACCACGGTCGCTTCCTCCGCCTCCATTTCGAGAAGTTCTCGGAGAGCGTCGCCCGCTTTCGCCTTCGAACGCGCTTCGAGCCATACACCGACGGTGATGAACCAGAGTATGAAGGCAACGGCTTCGAAGTAGAGACCACCTTCGCTGTTACCGACGACGCCGACGAGAACCGCTGTGCTGTAGACGTATCCCGCCGACGTGCCGACTGCGACGAGCGTGTCCATGTTCGCCGTTCCCCGTCTTCCTGCGCGGTACGCGCCGACGAGGAACTCCTTGCCGAGCGTCACCATAAGGACCGTCGCAAGCGCGAACTCGTACCAGCCGATGCCGACGCCTAAGAGCGTCTCCGGAAGGACGCCGAAGAACATGTCCGCCATGATGACGACGAACGGCGCGGTAAGAAGACCACCGAAGACGACGAGACGACGCTGGCGCGCGAGTTCGCGTTCCGCGGCGGTCATCCCCTCTTCGTCCTCGCCTTCGTCGCGGACGGCTTCGTAGCCCGCCTCTTCGATAGCGTCGTAGACCGCGTCGATATCGGTCTGAGCCGGGTTGTAGGTGACGACAGCCTCGTCGGAGGCGTAGCTAGCGTTGACATCGACGACGTCGGGAAGTTCGCGCACAGCGTCCTCGACGGACTCGACGCATGTGGAACAAGACATTCCGAGCACCTGAACGGTGCGCGTCTCGCTCTCCGACTCGTATCCCGCTTCATCGACGGCGTCGTATATCTCCGTGAGCGAGACGACCGTATCGTCGTACTCGACCGTCGCCTCGTCCGATGCGAAGTTTACGGAGACGTTCTCGACTCCTTCAAGCGCGCCCACTGTCTCTTCGACCGTCTGGGCGCAGTTGGAGCACGTCATGCCGACGACTCCGAAACGCGTCTTCTTTTTCATCGGTGCATATACAACCTCCGGCTTTACGCTTCTTTCGGCTAAGATTCTTAGGCGTGCTTCCGCCCTCAGTACCGTACTTCCTGTGGCGGTGGTTTTCCGTCGCGCGTATAGCCTAATTTCTTTAAGCATTCAACACATATCACCTAACTATGAAAACCGGACTCGACGAAACCGACGCCGAGATACTCCGTCTTCTGGTCGAAGACGGCAGGATGGCGTACACCGAAATCGCCGACGAAGTAGGAATGTCGCCGCCGAGCGTCATCGAACGCGTCGAACGTCTGCGCGAGAAGGGCGTCTTGGAGGGATTCGAGGCGCGTCTTGACCGTTCTGTCCTCGGCGGAAGCCGTCTCCTCCTCCGTTTCCGCGCGCCACCCGACGAAACGTCGCGCATCGCGGACGAAGTCGCCGACGACGAACGTGTCGATACTGTCTTCGTTTCGGCGGACGGCACGCTGACGGCGGTCGTGAACGCCGAACCCGAGGCGGCGTACGGTATCGTGGGCGACGTTGACGCGCACGACTACGACTTGGAGGTCGTCGTGGAGGAGATTCACGCGCCGACCGTCTCAGCACCTTCGTTCGCGCCCGACTGCGTCGAGTGCGGAAACACGGTTGACGAGGAGGGCGTGACGGCGCGTATCGCGGGCGAAGTCTACCATTTCTGCTGTACGTCGTGCGAGTCGGCTTTTCGGGATAGGTACGAAGCGATGGAGTAATGCGGCGGCAGTTTAATCCGTCACGGCGAAAAAATGAGTACCATGTCAGAGGAAGAGACAGAACTCGAAAGAGCCGTAAGTCAGCTAGAAGACGCGGCAGGGTACGTCGAGATAGACGAGACAATCGTCCGCCAGCTAAAGCATCCGCAGAGGACGAACAAGATGACGATGCCGTTCGAGCGCGACGACGGGAGAGTCGAGATGGTCGAGGCGTACCGCGTACAGCACGACGACGTGCGCGGACCGTACAAGGGAGGCTTGCGGTACTCGCCGCATCTGACACAGGAGGAGTGCGCAGGACTCGGGATGTGGATGACATTCAAGTGCGCCGTGGCGGACGTGCCTTTCGGCGGTGCGAAGGGCGGTGTGCGTGTAGACCCTCACGAACTTTCGGAGGAGGAGCACGAACGAGTCACACGCCGTCTCACGAAGAGCCTGCGCCGGCACATAGGCGTCAACTTCGACATACCCGCGCCGGACATGGGTACGAACGCGCGCACGATGTCTTGGATAATGGACACTTACAGCGTCTACGAGGACGAGACGGTAAGCGGAATCGTGACGGGCAAGTCGCCCGAGATAGGCGGTATCGAGGGACGTGAGGAGTCTCCGGGAATAGGCGTCTCGATAGTGACACAGCGCGCACTCGAACATTACGGGCGCAATGTCGAGGACGTGACGGTCGCGGTGCAGGGATACGGTAGCGTCGGCGCGAACGCCGCGCGCCACTTGGACGACGCAGGAGCGAACGTCGTCGCCGTCAGCGACGCACAGGGCGGAGTCCACGACCCCGACGGTCTGCCGACGTACGAGATAAAGTCGTACGAGGAGAAGCCCGGCGCGGTCACGGAGTACGACGCACCGACGATAACGAACGCCGAACTCATAGAACTCGACGTTGACGTTCTAATCCCCTCGGCGATAGGCGGCGTTCTGACAGCCGACAACGCCGACGACGTGCGCGCTGACATGGTCGTCGAGGGCGCGAACGGTCCGACGACCTCGGAGGGTGACAGCATCCTCGAAGAGCGCGGCGTCCCTGTGATACCCGACATACTCGCAAACGCAGGCGGCGTCACTGCGTCTTACTTCGAGTGGCTCCGCGGCATGAACAGGCGCAAGTGGCCCAAGGAGACCGTCATGGAAGAACTCGAAAAGGAGATGAACCAGTCTTGGGACGATGTCCGCGACGAGTTCGAGTCGCTCGACGACGCGTCTTGGAGGGACGCGTGCTACGTCGTCGCGCTCAAACGTCTCGCGGAGGCGTACACAGAACGCGGACTCTGGCCCTGAACTAGTACTTGGTGGATATCCGCGCTATTATCAAGACGGTGACTATCGCGGCGTAAGCGAAGACAAAGAAAATCAGATACGGCGTCTCGAAAACCGTCACGAAGCCTACGTAGACCGGCACGACAAACAGCATCAGGAACTCGCGTAGCGACTCCGAGACGTAGACCGAGACAGCGACGAAGAGAACGAGCAAAGCCGCCGTGATACGTCCGCGTTCCTTAACCGGCTTCAGTATGTCCTCTACCGCTTCTGTGAAAGCGACAGAAGCCTCGACAGCCCTGAAGAAGAAGCTCTCTTCAGCGGGTTGTGACGTGCCGAGCCAGTCATCTTCGGGTTCGTTCTCACGTGCGTCCTCGAAGCTCTCGCGTGCTTTCCTCATCCGCCGTGCGTACCTCTTGTACGCGCGCACAGCCTCGCTTCTGGTGTCATACCAGAACTCAGTCCTCTGAGACTCCCCCGCGGGATTTACGAACCTGTCGTCGTCTGTCACTTCGGTGGTTATACTCCACCGTTTCCTTTCGCCGTCTTGGTTCCCGCGCCTTTCCTGATAGTAAAGCTTCCAGAGAACGTCGAAGTCCGCGGCTTTCCGCCTCTTGCCCCAGTCCGTGTCGGCGTCTCCGAAGCCGTCGCGTCTCTCCTCCGTCCTGCGTCTGTATGACTCGCCTTTGGGCGAGAAGCCGCGATGGCTCTCCTCCTGCTCGTGTTCGTGCCCGAAGCCGTCGTCGGCACCGTAGTACTCGCCGTAGACCTCGTCGGCGGTTTCACGCGTTCCGAAATAGACCGGCTCCGTGCTCACACGTCCGTCGGCGTCGAGGTAAAGCATCTTCGCCCCATCGACGTACGGCGCGGTCTCAACCTCGGTGTACACGAACCAGTCGCCCGTCTCTGTGCTTCCGAGTTTCCAGCCCATCCCGTACTCTTGGTGCGTCTCGAAACCCCCTGGGTCGTCGGTCTTAGCCTCGCCGTTACCGCCCCTGTCGCCGAAGTTACCTCGTCCCCCTGCGTCGGACGCTGTGCCTGCCTTTGCCCCCCAACGCGTTCCGTCGTACCCACGACCTTCCGTCTCCGTCTTCTCCCAGCCAAATCCCCCTCGGCGCGTCTCGTCCCTCCATGTTCCGAATCCATCGGAGGAAGACGTGGAGTCCGTGGCGGACTTAGAACCGCCTGTGTGCGAACTGTCAGCGTCCCTCTCGCCACGTCTGTCGGCGGCACGGACCTCCTCGTAAGCGTCCCTGACGCGCTTGAACATCTCCGCGGAGTCGTCCCTTTCGGAGGTGTCGGGATGGTACTCCTTGACCTTCTCGCGGTACGCCTCCTTCACCTCCTCTTCGGAAGCGTCACGCGGAACACCGAGCACCTCGTACGGGTCCATCGTGTAGTATAGTTCCCGCACATGTTTTTAACTTCCGCCGCCCTGCAGGGGCGCGAGCCAAATGAAAAGTATAAATGCGACGGCTTACCTAACTCGGTGCAAGATGGGTCAAACAAAAACAAGAGGTGTCAAGGAGGTAGTGCCGTACGCGTTCATGGTAACCGTCGGTTTCTTCATAGCCGGATTCGTGACGTACGCACTCTACAACGGTGTCGTAAACATGGTCTTCCCGCCCGCCTACTCCAACAACTGGACTTTCATCGGAGGATGGTTAGCCGCGTGGGTGGTCGTCGGACTTCTCATCAGTCTGTACATGGGACGGAAGTAGGCGTTTAACGGCGCGTATACATCCGCGTGACTCTACCTCAGATGTATACTCCGTGAGAGTACGTTTATAGTATGGCAGATTCGTCTTCGCTACTTGATTCGATACGAGGGGTTTCTTCGCGTATCTCCGACGAGATGAGCGAGCAGGATGTGGAGAACGCGTTTCTGAACGAGAACGATACTCTGATACTCTGATGCTTTGAATTCAAAATGGTGTGAGCTGATTTATGAATCCGCGAACACGGCTCATAAGACGTAATCCAAAATGTACACTAAGAACCGGAAGAGCGGCAAGGACAAGCAGACCGAATAAGAACCACAATGCCTCCATGATTGAGATACCAGTAGGAGAAATACCATCTACTATACCCAAGCCGAACAAAAACCCCGAAAGGAGTGTAAGTGCCAGTGAATAATTCAAATTAAAAACGAGACGGTCTGTACTTTCATATTTTTGATACTCTTCCTGTGGGTCGTCGTACATATTGATGGAGGCAAGTTTGCTCGCAGCTGAGTAAGTGAGATAACCAACTAATATTGACGCTAATAAGGAAAGTACAGACCCAATCATATAGTAGCTTGCCCCTATTTCCTGCTGAAGTGTGGGACTCAAGTTGGCGAGATAACCACCGACGGTCAAATAGATGCCGATTAGAATCATGTTGAGTCGAAGTAGCTGAAATACGTTCTCTGATACGAACTCGGCACTATCGCTTATCGCGTCAAGGTCTGGTTCTGATTGATTTTCTGTGGACATAGTGAATTAATATGACTTGGACGTAAAATGTCTGTTGCTAAGCTCACTCATTCATTTTTACGGACGGTGAAACTGAATACATCCGTCCATCTCGGAGACTACGAGTGGCAGACGCGCCGATACCCCGTGAACGCCGACTACGGCTACGACGAAGACGCGGGTGTGTGGGAAGTCACAGCCGGTCGGTCGGACGCGATAAGAGACCCGCGTATGGACACCGAAGAGCGCGCACGGTACGTCTACGAAGCCGTGAACGGGCGCAACGTCAAGAGCGGCGAAGAGACGAGCGTTCCTATTCCGCGCTCGGATGACGGTGTGGACGAACTCCTTGGACATCTTGACGACGACCGCGAGCGTGTGGAGAGCACCGACATCAACGCGCTCGAAGCAGAGATAGACGAAGCCGTCTACGACCTGTTCGACTTAGACGAGAGCGAGCGCGAAGTAATCGAAGAGTATCTCGAAGTGTTCTGAGCGTTACCGCGAGTGAGGAGCGTAGCGACGAACGAGCGGGATGTTTTTGGTCCAGCTTTTTGCGAGGAGGGTGCGCGTTAGCGAACCCGACGAAGTAAAAAGGTGGGTCGGCGCGGATTCGAACCGCGGATCTCCGCCGTGTGAAGGCGGTGTCATAGCCAACTAGACCACCGACCCTGCATGCGCATACACGTCGCCGTCGCTTCAATCTTTCGTGTCGGTTAAGACGTTCGAGAGCGTATCGCCGCCGATGTACGACGCCGTGCTGTTCGACAACGACGGCGTTCTGGTCGAACTCACAGACATCGAGACGATATACGCCGCAGTCGAGGAGACTTTCGGCGAGTTCGGTGTCGAGCCTTCGCGCGAGGACGTGAGGGAACTCGTCGGCGTCTCGGCGGACGACTTGGCGCGTGTCTGCCGTAAGCACGGACTCGACGCCGACGAGTTCTGGAGGCTCCGCGACGCGAACGTTTCGCGCGTCCAGCGCGAGTCGGTGGACGCGGGCGAGAAGGCTCCTTACGCCGACTTCAACGCTGTCGAACGTATCGCGCGCGACCACGCCGTCGGCGTCGTCAGCAACAACCAGCAGGCTACGGTGGACCATATCGTCGAGAGGTTCGGGATGTCGTTCTTCGAGGTGCGTTACGGACGCGAACCGACCGTCGAAAGCCTACGCAGGAAGAAGCCGTCGCCGTTCTACGTCGAACGCGCCCTCGACACGCTCGGAGCGGACGCCGACGAAACACTCTACGTCGGTGATTCGCCTTCGGATGTGACAGCCGCCGACCGAGCGGGTGTAGACTCGGCATTCGTTAGACGTGAGCACAGACGCGACGCTGTCTTCGAGGCCGAGCCTACGTACAAGGTGGACTCTCTCCACGGAGTCGAAAAGGTCATCGACGGTCGGGCGTCAGACTGAATCCGAACTGCTTGCTACTACTCGCTGTACGCGAGTTCGTATATCCACTCCGTAAAGCTTCCCGAACGCATGTCGGGGTTCTCCTCGCCGATGAAAGGCGATATCATGTCTCCAGCGACGAGCAGTGAGTAGTCGAGTTTCTTTACGACGGGGTAGAGGATGTACGTCCTGTTTCCTTCGTGGACTCCTTCCTCGCGTTCGATAAGTCCACGGTCTTCGAGACTGCTCGCTATACGGCTTCCTTTCCTGCTCGAAACGTCGAGTTCCTTCCAGAGCTCGCTCTGCGGTATCTCGCCCTCCGACTCGATGAGACGTAGCGCGCGCCGCTCCTCAGGCTCCATATCGTACCCCGCCGTCGTCTCCTCTATTTCGTCATCTTCGTCGTCTGTCGCTTCCTCGTCGCGGTACTCCTCGGCGAGGACGAGCCTGTACGTGTTGTTGCCCTCGTGCGTGGACTGCTCCCTCTTTACCACACCTTTCTCTTCGAGACGTTTGGCGATTCTGCTCCCCGTCCTGCTCGTCACGTCGAGAGCCTTCCAAAGCTGGCTCTGGTAGGCGTCGTCTACCGACTTGATGTACTCAACGGCTTCCTTCTCGTTCTCCGAGAGACTGTCGGACATTCGTGTACTACAAATAGACCCGTTGTTTATAAACTCTCTCAGTCGTAGTCGCGCCACTTGTGGTCGCACTCCGTACAGATGTAGAAACGCGTCTCAGACTCGTCTGCCGCCCTTGTCTGCTGGAGGTACCAGTAAGCCTCGTTGTTGCCGCACTCGGGGCAGGTGACTTCTGTCGTCGGAAGACCTTTGTCCTCGGCGTCTTCAAGGACGGTCACTTCCTCACGTCCACCCTCCTCCGTCGTCGTGTAGTCAACGTCATCGTCGCGCACCTTTACCGCGCCACACTCGCCACACTCGAAGACGCCGTCTTCGAGGTACATCATAGAGCCGCACTCGGGGCAGAACTCCATGTACGTCCAACCGCGTCCGCGCACTTTAACCTACCCGTTCGCGTCCGTCGCGCGTCAGTTTTCCGTGTCGATAAGTTCGAGTTCCGCTACAGTGTCGAGAGGATTGCCGCTGTTTTCGACGCTCTCTATGACCGTCGTCGCCTCTTCGAGCGAAAGGAAACGCGAAGCCGCGACGTAGCCGAGACGTGTGATTTCGTCACCGCGTACGAGACCCGCGTCACGCATGTCGTCGAGTGCCGTGTCGATGTCGAACTCGCCCAAGAGCGACTCCGAGACACGCCTGTGGTTCTCGCCCGCGAAAGCGACGTTCGCGAGCGTCTGTTCGTGTCCAGCCTCCTGCGTGTAATCGACGACAACGTCCTCCGTCTCACCTTTGAGAAGGTCAAGTGCGACCTCGTCCTCGGTACGCTCCATCGACGAGTGGTAGACAGCGTCGGGTTCGGCGAGGACGTAGACGACGCCGCGGTCGTGGTAGTCAGGGCGTCCTGCGCGTCCGAGCATCTGTTCGAACTCGCCGACGGAGAGCCATTCGATGCCCATGGCGAGACGCTCGAAGATTACCTGCGACGCGGGGAAATCGACGCCCGCGCCCAGAGCGGCGGTGGTTACGACGACAGCGACCTCTTGGTCGCCGAAGGCGCGCTCGACGCTCTTGCGTTCGCCGCCCGAAAGACCTGCGTGGTAAGCCGCCGCGCTCGGTAGCGCGCCTGCGAGTTCGTGGCACCTGCGACGCGAGTTGGTGAAGACGATGGTCTGTCCACGATAACCTTTCGACGACTTCCGGTTGTACTCGCGTTTGACGAGTCTCTTTACGATGTCGCCCTTCTCCGTCTCGTCGGCGAAGGTCAGATGTCTCTCGATGGGCACAGGACGCTCCTCGTACTCGACGGCGCGAGCGTCGAGAGCGTCGGCGAGCGCGTCGGGGTTTCCGACGGTCGCCGAGAGGTAGATATGCTGTGCGTCGTGTGCGTCGCGCAGACGCGCTATCAGACCGTCCACTCGGTGTCCGCGGTCCTCGTCCTGTAGGTTGTGGACCTCGTCGATTACGACGGTTCCAACGTCGCCGAGGTCTTTTCCTGTACGCAGAGCGTGGTCCACACCTTCGTACGTTCCGACGACGATTTCCGCGTCGGGGTCGAAACGTGTCGTGCGCGCGGAGATACGGTTCGAACCGACACGCTGTGTAACGTCGAAACGTTCGCCGTACAGGTCCTCGAAACGGTCGAACTTCTGGTTTGCGAGTGCGACGAGAGGCACGAGGAACAGAAGCTTTCCGCGTCCCTCGACGAGGTTGTGCAAGCCTGCGATTTCTCCAACAAGCGTCTTTCCGGTCGCCGTCGCGCTCGCCACTAAAAGGTCGTCTCCGTCGAGAAGTCCGGCTTGCAGGCTCGTCGCCTGTACAGGAAGGAGAGAGTCGAAGGTCAGCATTTCCTTCACCTCGTCGCTGAGAGGCGTCTCTTCGAGAGGCAGGGGTTCCGCGACGTTCTCGTCCATCTCGTCGAACTTGGTAAGTTCTGGGTCGAGGCTTCCTTCGAGCAAGCCGACAACCTTCTCGACCCTTCCGACGCGACGCAGAAGGTCGTCGAGCCTATCGCGTGTCCCCGACGAGACGCCGCGGAAAGACGCCTCGCGCCCCAGTTCGTCGCGCGCACAGTCAACACATATACGTTCGCCGTCGTTTAGGACGGCGTCGTTGTCGCGCAAAGACGTGAAGTCGTCCTTCAGGAGGCAGAGCCTGCAGACCTCCTCGCGTCTCAGTTCGACGCCGTACGCGTCTAAGAGTTCCTCCATCTCACCGAATCCGTCGCCGCTCGCCTCGTAGACCACGTCGTCCGACATACGCGCGAGTTCGACGAACTCGTCGGGCTGACGCACCTCTTCGTCGCCGTTCTTCCGTATCCGTAGCTTCGCCGGGCGCGGACCTTTCGAAGTCGCACGTGTCTCAAGCTTCGCGGAGAAGACAGGCTCACCGTTTCTGGAGGGTAGAACCTTGTACCTGTCGCCGTCGGGAGAGACCAGCAGACGCATTTCGTGTACGAGAAACGCTGTCTGAACGTATCTTTCTTGCTATCTACGTACCCCACGCCTTCCTTGACTCCGCTTCTTAGTCGTCGTCCGTCAGCCTCTGGTTGGCGTCTATCTGTCTACTGCCATCTAGCTCCCTGAGCAGAGCGTCGAGTTCCTCCGTATCGACACCGTTCTCCCTCAGTCTCGCCTCGTCGAAACTGCTCAGGTGACGCACGGTCTCTCGTAGCGAACTCACTAGGCGTGCCTCCTCACCCGCGTTCTCGACGAGTCTGAGATAGAACTCCGAAACCGTGATGTCGCCGGTAGCAAGGTTCCTCCCAAGTGCCTGTCTCTCGAAACGGACTTCGTCGAGGCGCACGAGCATCTCGTCTATCTGTTCGGCTGTCCTGCGCGCCTCCGACGTGCCCGCCGCCGACACGCTCGCGCTCGCTCTCTCGGCGTTGAGCCTGCTCTCTATGGTTCCGCGTGTGCCCGCGACAGACTTGTGCATGCTCATCGACATCCTCTGTCCCATGGGCGGCGAGCCTACCTCGGGACTCCTTGCGAGCGTCGTGATAGCCGACTTGAACGAGCCATCGTACTCCACGGTCAGGCGCAGGTTTACGATACCCGAAATTTCATCAAGTCGCTCGTCTTCGAAGACTACCTTTCCGTCGCTGTCGGTCACGTACTCGCCGTCGAGCGGTGTCTCCTCGCTGACTCCCGAAACACTTACCGTCGCGCCTTCTACGGGTTCACCGTTCTCGGTCACCTCCACCGACACGCTTGAGCTGTCCTGAGTGAAGCTGACGCTGAGCGCGCCCGCCGTGCCGACGAACAGAACGGACGTTAAAGCTAAGGCAACTAAGACGGTGACTGCGACGGATTTCCTCGACATCTCTCGTTGACTGTCCTACGTCTGTTACGGTTAAAGCCCTTCTCATAGTTCAGAAACGTTCACGCCGCAACGCAGAGGTTACTTCTACTGTTCAAAGGATTCAGCACTGTTCAACACGCCGAAAGCACCCGTATGCGTACCGCCCACATACTTACCACCGAAAACAAAAGCGTTAATACTTGAACCGGAATACGTACCACCGCGTCAGTTACGAAGGCTCCGCTGGTGTAGTCCGGCCAATCATATTGCCCTCTCGAGGCAATGACCAGGGTTCAAATCCCTGGCGGAGCACTGGAGCGAACGTGTTTTCGAGTGAGTGAAGCGCGCACAGAAGGGATTTGAACGCAGGAACGAGCGAAGCGAAGTGACACAAGTCCAAATCCCATGCGGAGCAAACTTCCGCGAGGTTCTGTAATCCGGAAAGAAGCCCGACGAAAGCCTCGAAACCACAGCCGAGAACGTCTGGGCGCAGGGCGATGTCGCAGGAAACTTCGTCTTCAAGCACTCGGGCGACTACGAGACGAAGCACGTCGTCAGGAACGTCGTACACGACGAGGGCGTCGAGGTCGATTACACGGCGATGCCCCACGCCATCTTTACGGAGCCGCAGATTGCAGGTGTGGGTAAGACGGAGGACGAACTCGCCGACGAAGGCGTCGAGTACAGCATCGGCACAGCGAGGTACGAAGACTCCGCGATGGGACGCGCCAAGAAGTTAGAGCATGGGTTCGCAAAGGTGCTCGCCGCACCCGACGGAGAGATACTCGGTTTTCACGTCGTAGGCGAGGAGGCGTCCGTCTTGGTACACGAGGCGGTCGTTGCGATGCGTAACGGCGTGACCGCCGACGATGTCGCGGACACGATACACGCCCATCCGACGCTGAGCCGTGTCGTCGAGTCGGCTTTCGAGGACACAGTTTAAGACAACGGTCCACGTATCCCGGACATGACAGAACACCGTACGACGGACGGCTGGTACGACGCAGGGAGACTCTACGAACACGAAAACGACGACCACGACGAACCCGTCGATGTCTTCTACGTCGAGGAGAACCCCGACGCCGACGAGACGGTCGTTCTCGTCCACGGCTTCCCTACGTCGTCGTGGGACTGGACGAAGGTCTGGGACGAACTCGCCGAGGAGTTTCACGTCGTCGCGCTCGACATGGTGGGATTCGGCTTTTCGGACAAGCCCTCCGGATACCCGTACTCGCTCTTCGACCAAGCCGACCTGCACGAGGAACTCCTCGGAGACTTAGGCGTCGAGAGCGCGCACGTCTTGGCGCACGACTACGGCGACACCGTCGTACAGGAGCTTCTGGCGAGGCAGAACGAAGGAGGAGAGACGTTCGAGATACGCGACGCTGTCCTTCTCAACGGCGGCATCTTCTACGAGGCACAGGAGCCAACACAGACTCAGGAACTCCTGCTCGGACCCGACGGAGCGGAGATAGCGCGCGCAATGACACGCGACGCCTTCGGCGCGGCTTTCGCCGACGTTTTCGCCGACGGGACGCGACCGTCGGAGGAAGAACTTGACGGATTCTGGGAACTGATAAACTACAACGACGGAAACGAGGTGATGCACGAGGTCATCGAGTACCTCCACGAGAGGCGTGACAACCGCGACAGATGGGCAAGCGCGCTTCAGGAAGCCGAGATGCCGCTGAAGTTCGCCGTCGGTCCCGAGGACCCCGTTTCGGGCGAAAGGATGGCACGGAGGTACGAGGAGGTCGTGCCGAACCCCGATGTGGAGCGTTTCGAAGGCGTCGGTCACTACCCGCAGTGGGAGGCACCCGACGCCGTCCTCGACACGTTCTTCGGCTTTGTCGGCTGAAACGCCGCCCGACGGGAACTACCCAACTCTATTATAATCTGAAAGACAGAAGATACCACATGGAAAACGTGGCTGTGTACAGATGCGGAGGATGCGACGGTCTGGTTCTCGTATCGGAGGAAGGCTCAGCGGGTAGCTGTTGTGGAGAGGACCTCGAAAAGGTGAGGGAGGACGACATACAGACGAAGGTGCACGACCCCGACGCCGACGACGTTCTGCGCGACATCTTCGGTCTTGGCGAGACGAGCCTAAACATCTGTTTCTGTGTCATAGACAGAGAGGGCGCGACCGTCTCGGAGGTCGCCGACGAGATGGGTATCGACAGAAGCGCGGTTTCGAGACATATGAAGAGTCTCGTAGAGTCAGGAATCCTGAGGAGGGAGGAGAAAAACCTGAAGCAGGGCGGCGTCGTCCACGTTTACACGCACGAGAACCCCGAGGACGTGAAGGAGCGTCTCGCCGCAGGTGCGTTCTTCTGGACCTCGAAGGTCGTCGAACTCGTGAACGAACTCAACGACGAGAAGATGGAGGCTATGATGGAGGAGAACGCCGACGTAGCCGAGGTACTCGGCGGGAAGATATGGATGGACTGAACCGCTAGAAGAACTTGAGAAGGTCGTCGCGTCCCTGCGCGCTCAGCTTTTCGCGTACCGCCTCAAAGAGCGCGTCGGTCGCACCGCGCTTGGCGCACGTCGGTGCGATGGTACCGTCCCACTGCTTCCACGGCGGCGGGTAGCCAAGTCGTTCGCCGATACCGTCGAGCGTCTCGTCCCTGTCGTCCACCTTGTCCATCTTGTTGCAGGCGACGACGACCGGAATGTCGAGTTCGACCAGAAAGCCGTGTAAGTCCACGTCGTGCGGAACCTCGCCACGTCCCTCCCAGCGGTCTACGATTTCGACGAACGCCGAAGCGTCTATGACGTGTACTGCGACGAGTATCGAGTCGGCGTTCTCTTCGAGGTAACGGACGATGCCATCCTTTATGCGTTCGCGTTTCTCCTCGTCCACACCGCTCATGAATCCGAAGCCGGGTAGGTCGGTGACGGCGAAGCCTTCTGCGTTCCACTCGTACCTGTTGGGTTCGAGCGTGACACCCGGACGCTTGCCCGTGTCGTACTTCTTCCCGACGATTTCGCGCATGAGGGTCGTCTTGCCGACGTTGGAGCGTCCGACTAAGACGACCTCGTCGTCAACAGACGGCGGTTCGAACATGGTCATGTTAGAAGTAGAACGTCGGCGTTTATACGTGAGGCGGTCTAAAAAAAGTGCGGAAGCAAGATGCGTTTCATACAGGTGACGACGCCCGACGACAAGTACGAAGACGTAACCCGGATACTCGAAGAAGCCGATGTCGAGTTCTCCGTCGTCGAAGAGGCTTCCGACCGCCGGTACAGTCACATCTTCAGCATCCCCACCAAGACCGACGAGGTCGAGGGCATACTCGACAGTCTGCGCGAAGCGGGCGTCGGCGACGAAGGCGAAGGGCACGTCGTCGTAAGCGAGGCGCAGGCAATCGTCTCGGAGGAGTTCGAGGAAGAGGAGGAAGAGGAAGGCGAAGCAGAGGACGAAGAGGAAGAAGAAAACGGCAGTACAGGAAGGATAGCACGCGACGAACTAAAGGCGACGGCACGCGGTCTGTCGCGTAGCACGCCTAACTACGTCATCTTCACCGTCGTGAGCGCGGTCGTCGCAACAGCGGGACTGATACAGAACAGCCCTTCCGTCGTCGTCGGCAGTATGGTCATCGCACCCCTCATCGGTCCCGCGATGGCGGCGAGCGTCGGCTCGGTCATAAACGACGACAAGCTTTTCCGTGACGGTGTCAAGGCGCAGTTCATAGGCGTCTTCGTCTCCATCGCCGCCGCAACCGTCTTCGCGGTCGTCGCGCGCCTCGTCGTCGCACCCGAACTCGACCTGCTTCTGATACAGCAGATATCCGAGCGCGTCAACCCCGGTTTGCTCGCGCTCGGCATCGCTCTCGGTGCGGGTGTCGCGGGCGCGCTGTCGTTGACTTCAGGAGCGAGCGCGGCACTCGTCGGTGTCATGATAGCCGTCGCTCTCATACCGCCAGCGGCGACCGTCGGTCTGGGTATCGCTTACATCCGTCCCGCCGTTGCGGGGAGCGCGTTCGTTCTGACGCTCGTCAACCTGCTGTCAATAAGTATGGCGAGTCTCGTGACGCTCTGGGCGAAAGGGTACCGTCCAGAGAAGTGGTACGAGGAGAAACACGCACGCCGCGACACTCTCAGACGCGTCGGTATTCTGTTCGTCGGCGTCGTTGTCCTGACAGGATTCCTCGTCACGGCGACGGTAGACCAGAGGGCGAACACTTCTTTCGAGGACGAAGTAGAGCGCGTCGTGGAAGGTTTCGACGCCGACGCGTCGGTGGAGTACGAGTACACAACGGGCTTCTTCTCAACAACACCTGAACGCGTCACGGTGCGTACGGGCGAAGGGGTGAGCGCGGACGAGGTCGCTCGTCGTATCGAAGCCGAGACGGGCGCGAGCGTCGAGGTTGTGGTGGTGCGACAGGAGACGGAAAGGGCACGTCCGTAGTCAGGTCATCAAGAAAGCGGCGAGACCGACGCCAGCGACAGAAAGGACGAGGTTCAACGTTGCGTTTGCGACACCAGCGACGCGGTCGTCGCGCAACGCCTCTACGGTCTCGTAGGAGAACGACGAGAACGTCGTGAACGCACCGCACGCGCCGACGCCGACGAGAAGGAGGATTTCGTCGGAAGCACCGAAAGCGACGATACCCAAGACGAAGCTTCCGACGACGTTTACGAATAGCGTCGAAACCGGAAGGCGGGCGTCGGTTCTGAGCCTCTGTCCTGCGGCGTAACGTGCCGACGCCCCGAACGCGCCTCCGATTCCGACTAAGAGCGCGTCTATCATGCCTCACCTCTCAGCGCGGTACGTGTTCCTGCGTAGACAGCCGAGAAGCCGACTCCGTAGGACGCGACGATGTAGACGACGGCGACTGCGGGCGACGCCTCGAAAACATCGTACGCGAACGTGCTGTAAGTCGTGAACGACGACAGGAAGCCCGTCGCTGTGAGAAGACGGACGCGCTCCGAGACGACGCCGAACCTGTACGCGTAGAGAAGGTATCCGAGCGCGAAACAGCCGACAGCGTTTACTGCAAAGGTCGATACGAGCGAAGGCACGGCTACGGAGGGTGCGACAGATGAGACGAACGGCGGCAGGACGAACGAGACGGCGTAACGCGTCGCCGCACCGACGAAGCCGCCGACCGCGACGAGAGCGATAACGTTCCTCTCGTTCAAACCGTGACCTCCTCTCCGACCTCGGGCGCGTACGCCTCAACGCCGAGTTCTTCGCGCGCCCATTCGGCGAAAGCCGTCGTGTTGTACTCGTCTCCATGGACGGCTAAGACGCGTTCGGCACCCGCTTCGACGGCTTCGCGTACGTACGAGCGCAGACCGTTTCCGTCGGCATGCGCCGAGAAGTCGTGCATCTCAACCTGCGCGGAGAGAGGGAGAACCGTACCGTCTATCTCGGCGCGCCCCTCGTCGAGTGCCGTACGTCCGGGTGTGCCTTCGACCTGATATCCTGTCAGGCATATCTTGTTCCCCGGATGGTCGTATATCTCCTTGATGTACTTCATCGCGGGTCCGCCCGACAGCATACCGCTCGTCGTGACGACAGCGCGTCCCTGCCCTAAGACATCGTCGCGTCTCGAAGGCTTCACTTCGCGTGCGTGGTTGGCGGCGCGTTTGAGAGCGTCGGCGTCGCGTACGTAGTCGGGATGGTGGCGCAACGTCCGCATCACGTCCGTTCCCATTCCGTCGACGTAACACGGAACGTCGTGTTCCTCCAAGACCATGAGTATCTCCTGCGTCCTTCCGATTGCGAAGACGGGCACGATAACGTCGCCGCCCTCGTACAGCGTCTCGCGTACGGAATCAACAAATCTCCTTTCGAGTTCTTCGCGGTCGGTGTGTTCGTGGTCGAAGTAGGTCGATTCGACGACGACGGTGTCGGCAGAAGGCGGCGAGACGGCGGGGTCAAGGAGGCGCGTCGGCGTCGTGTTCAGGTCGCCCGTGTACAGGACGCTCTCGTCGCCGTCATCTTCTTCGACCAAGACGGACGCGCTTCCCGGTATGTGTCCTGCGTCGTGGAACGAGACTTCGTAGTCGGTTATACCGGGTTCGAACGTCTGGTTGTAGCCGGTATCTTCCCAAGCCTGCGAGAGGCGCAGTAGGTCCTCGCGCTGGAATCTCCGCGTGCCTAACTTGAGGGAGTCTTCGCCGAGCGTGCGCGCGAGTTCACGCGTCGGCGGCGTTCCGTAGACTGGAGGAAAGCCGTCCATGAGAGTCGGTAGCGCGCCGACATGGTCTAAGTGTCCGTGCGAGACGACGACGGCGTCGGGAGAAGGCGACGTAACAGGGTAGAGCGTCGGGTTCGCGGTCTTGACGCCGAAGTCTACAAGGAGAGAGTCACCGACGAGAACCGCGCTCCTGCCGACCTCGCGCGCACCGCCCAAGAAGGTGAGTCGCATACAGAGTCGTGTGGCGAAGAAGTGATTAAGGCGTCGTTATCGGCTTGTAGCTGTATTCATACTTGTGACAGGAACGACGCGACGGAAGACGTTTCAACCACCCTTTCCTACGTTGTCCGGATGCATCCCGACGTAGAGAGGATACTCGAAGACGCCGAGGAACGCGCCGAACGCGCCGAGCGTGCTTTCGAGACCGTCAAGGCACGCGACTTCGTCACAGCGGTCGAGAAGACGAAGTCAGAAGGTCGTGTTCCCGTAATCGCCGAGGTGAAGCCCACGTCACCGACGACCGACGGCACGGTCGCGCTCGACCCTGCCGAGACGGCGCGCGAGATGGTCGCGGGAGGTGCGACCGCGCTGTCTGTTCTGACTGAACCCGATAGATTCGGCGGGAGTCTTGACGCACTCCGAGAGGTACGCGACGCTTTCGATGTTCCCGTCCTGCGTAAGGACTTCGTCGTGGATGAGCGTCAGATACGTGAGGTACGCGCCGACCTTCTTCTTCTTATCGCGGCTTTCGTGGACGACTTAGGCGCGCTCGTCGAAGGGGCACGCGACGCGGGCTTCGAGCCTCTCGTCGAGGTACATACACGCGACGAACTCGAAGCCGCGCTCGGAACAGACGCACGCGTAATCGGCGTCAACAGCCGCGACCTCAAACGTCTCGAAGTAGACCTTTCGAACGCCGAGTCGCTTCTTCCTGAAGTCCCCGACGACCGTCTTGCTGTCGCCGAGAGCGGCATGGAGACGCCGGAGGACGTGCGTCGTATGGTCGATGCGGGCGCGGACGCCGTGTTGGTCGGCACAGCAATAACGCGTTCCAGCGACGTACGCGAAAAGACGCGCGAACTCGTCGAAGCGTAGCCTCAGGTAGCTCTTTCTGCGTCCTTGTTCAGGCTGAACTTCTCGTTGAAAAGGTAGGCTCCGTACGCCGCGAGACCGAGCAAGACGACGCCCCAAACCCAGCCCGCTGTGTAGAGCGTCGCGGCAAAGCCCACGACGGTGAAGACGAATCCGAAGACAGCCCCGTTTCTGGACAGTTCGGACGCACCTGAGATGTTCTCCCTCTCCGACGAACCGGAAATCTTGAAAAGAGGCGTGTCTTTAGTCCTGCTTATGACGATGTTCTCTTCGTTTTTCGGTGACTCGACGCCTTCGCGTTGCATAGCCCTCCCGAAGACGTAGACCTCTTCGTCCGAGTCGAGCGGTAGGTAGCTCTCCTCGTACCTGCGTTTCCTTCTGCTACCGACGATGTTGGTGTCTCCCATACGGAGGTCGGTTCCGGTCGCTATCTCCGCCATGCCCGAAATTCCTCTGTCGGTCGTGTTCTCGAAGAGTTCCTTCCTCTTAGACATGAATTCGCGCACTTCTTCGCTCTCTTTCTCATCGCCGTCGTACTCGTAGCTGTTCGTCACAGGAGGTTCTTTCTCCGCGCCGCCGGGGTCCACGAGCACCCTTCCCGTTCCGTCGTTGACGTAGAACGGCGCGGCTTTGACGCCTGCCTCGATGGTAGACCAGCCGCCGCTACTGTTCCGCCCACCCGTCTTGTAGACATCGACGGAGTAGACGTACATGACGCAGTCTTCTCCTGTGAAAGGAGAGTTAAAGCTCTCCTCGTGCTTCTCGGGCACGCCGACGACCTCCACAGGTCCGAGAGCCAACGAACGTACCTTCGATGTCGGCGTGTCCCTCATGACTCTCTTCTTCCTGTACTGCGCCACCCCGCCGTACAGAACGAGAAGACCGAGCGCGAAGACCGCCGCGCTTCCCACCTCCTCAAGCAGAAGCGGATACATCAAAGGGAAATCGACGCCCTCCGACAAGTATCTTTGCCCGGAAGGGACGAAACACAAGCTTAATGAACATATACGTACATCAATGTACAACGATGAGCAAAGGAAAGAGCGGCGGCAAGTTCGACGGATACGGAGGTCAGTACGTGCCGGAGGCGATAATGCCCGCAATCGAGGAGTTGGAGGAGGCGTACGAGCACTACCTCAACGACGACGCGTTTCTGGAGGAACTCGAAAGTAGACTCGCAGACTTCGGAGGGCGTCCGACGCCTCTGTACCACGCCGAGCGTCTGAGCGAGCGTTACGACACGGATGTCTACCTCAAGCGCGAGGACCTCCTACACGGCGGAGCGCACAAGCTAAACAACGCGCTCGGGCAGGTGCTTCTAGCGAAGAAGATGGGGAAGGAACGCATAATAGCCGAGACAGGCGCGGGACAGCACGGCACGGCGACTGCGATGGCGTCCGCCGCGTTGGACATGGACTGTGAGGTCTACATGGGAAAGAAGGACATGGCGCGCCAGCGTCCCAACGTCTTCAGGATGCGTCTCATGGGTGCGACCGTAACGCCCGTCGAAACGGGGACGGGGACGCTCAAGGACGCCATAAACGAGACTATGC
Organism: Halobacteriales archaeon; assembly: GCA_034522195.1. Taxonomy (GTDB): domain Archaea; phylum Halobacteriota; class Halobacteria; order Halobacteriales; family Halorutilaceae; genus Halorutilus. Next base: position 280,989 of record JAXHLL010000001.1, read on the forward strand.
GCGACTGGGCGACCAACGTCGAAGATACCCACTACGTCATAGGTAGCGTCGTCGGTCCTCATCCTTTCCCCGCTATGGTGCGCGACTTCCAGTCTGTCATCGGAAGCGAGATACGCGAGCAGGCTCTCGAAAAGGAAGGACGCCTGCCTGACGCCGTCGTCGCCTGCGCAGGCGGCGGTTCGAACACGATGGGCGCTTTCTACGACTTCATCGAAGACGAGGAAATCGGTCTTTACGCTGTCGAGGCTGGCGGTTCGTCGCTCGAAGTCGGCAAGGAGCGCGCGCCAAACTCAGCGTCGCTCAATATAGGAGAGGAAGGTGTTCTTCACGGCGCGCGTACCAAACTCCTGCAGAACGAAGACGGTCAGATTCTCGAAAGCCATTCGCTGAGCGCGGGTCTCGACTACTCGGGCGTCGGTCCCGAACTCGCCGCGCTCGTCGATGAAGGACGTGTCGAACCACGGACAGCGGACGACGACGAGGCTATGGACGCCTTCGTTCGTCTCTCCGAGGACGAAGGTATCATCCCGGCACTCGAATCAAGCCACGCGCTCGCTCTGCTCGAAAACGAGGACGTGGGCGACTTCGTCGTCGTCAACCTTTCGGGGCGCGGCGACAAGGACCTCGACACGGCGATGGAAGAACTCGGAATGGAGGAGGTCTGATGCTCGAACTTCCCGACGAACCCGCACTGATACCGTACTTCGTCGCAGGATACCCGTCGGTCGAGTCCGTCCCCGACGCAATCGAGGCGTTCGAGGCGGGCGGCGCGGACGTTATCGAGGTCGGTCTGCCTTTCAGCGAACCTATTGCGGACGGACCGACGATACAGAACGGTATCACGGATGCTCTCGAAAACGGCATGACGCCTTCGAGGTACTTCGAGGTCGTCGGCGAGGCGGACGCAGACGTACCGCTCGTCTGCATGACCTACTACAACCTCATCATGCAGAGAGGCATCGGGGAGTTCGTGCGCGACTGCGTGAGCGTCGGAATCGAAGGCATCATCGTGCCTGACCTGCCCGTCGAGGAGTCGGGCGCGCTCTACGAGGCTTGCGAGAATCACGGCGTCAGCCTCGTCTTCATCGTCGCGCCGACGACGACCGACGAACGTCTCGAACGTATCATGGAGCGTGTCTCGGGCTTCGTCTACCTGCAGGCGCGTCTCGGCACGACGGGCGCGCGAGAGGACGTTTCGACAGCGACGTACGACGTTCTCGAACGCGTCCGCGGCTACGACGTTCCGAAGGCTGTCGGATTCGGTGTCTCGAAACGCGAGCACGCACGCGACATTATCAGAGGTGGCGCGGACGCCGTCGTCGCTGGGAGCGTCTTCGTGGAGATGATGGACGGTGGAACCGATGGTGTCGAGGAGAAGACACGCGAACTCAAACAGGGCGCGCTAGAAGGCGTCGAAGAGGCGTGAGCTACGTGACGCCCAGGAGAGACGAAAGGACGACGTAGAGACCGTAAGCGACGAAGAGTGCTGAGACGAGAGAGACGAGCCAGACGGCGACGGTATAACCTATCTTACGCGACGAAATGCCAGCGGAGCCTTCAACCAAGCCACTTCCTATCAGGCTCGAAATTACGACCTCGTTCGCAGAAATCGGAAGACCTAGGGTTATCGCGGCCTGCGTGATGAGAAAAGACGGAACGAGTGCGGATATGGAGCGGCGCACGCCGAGTTCGGAGTACTCGCGTGAGACGGCTTGCACGACACGTGGCGCGCCGGTCCACGCACCTATGAGTAGAGCGACTGCACCGAAGCCCAACAGGTACAACGTCGGCAGGCTGAGGTCGTCGCGGAACAGGCTTTCGAGGGGTCCCGTCGCCAGTCCGACCTGCGAACCGCCCGACGAGAATACGACGAGCGCGCCGAGCATGACCAGAAACGTCTGGACGCCCGTTTCGACGGAGCGCTGTACCGAACGACGTATCGCAACTGCGACGACGACGCCGACGACAACGGTAAAGACGAGCGGGACGACACCGTACCCAGCGACGGAGGGTGCGTCGAAGGCGAGCGAGTCGGTGACGTACTCGGCGACGTAGCGCGCCGTCGTGCCCTGCGCGCGCTCCTCGTCGGGTATGAAGGTGAACCGCATGTTCGCAACCGTCGCGCCCGTGACGAAGCCTAAGACGGGCACACCGACGGTCTCGGGCAGACGGTCGGAGCGGAGGAGCTTCGCTGTCACGAAGCCGATGAAGCCGCCGACGAAGGGTATTGCTATCCAGAACGCGGCTATGCTCGCGTACGTCGCTGTTGCGGCGTCGCCGCCGAGCGCTAGACCCACGCCTATCATTGCGCCCGTGACCGTGAAGGCGGCTGGTATCGGGTAGCCGCGTCTGTTCCCGACCGTGATGAAGACCGCCGCGGTGAGAAGACCTGCGGCGGCGGCGAGAGGCGTGATACGTACATTCTGTATCAGGTCGTTGCCGACGGTATCGGAGATGCTCGCGCCTTGGAGAAGCGCGCCCAAGAAGCCGAAGATTCCGACGAGGAGAGCGGCACGCATAACAGGTATCGCGTTCGCGCCGACGGCGGGTGCGAAGGGCGGTGAGTTCGAGTTCGCGCCTATCGTCCAAGCCATGAAGAAGCCTGCTACAAGCGCGACCGACGTGACGGCTATGACAGACGCCGATGGACCGGCTACGAGCGCGACGGCGACGACTGCTAAGACCGACACTGAGTCTGCCTCCGGCGTCCTTCCATCTTACACATCCCGGTGCAGTTAGAGTGAATAAAGGGTTTCGGCTTCCCGCCAGCAACGTCCGTCCTTAGCGGTCTTACAGCGTACTTACTAATATTCAGCCCCGCTTACTCGCAGATAGGGAGCATAAACTATCCAAGGGGTATTTTATCTGTGAAGACTAACACGAAGCATGAAACAGAAGAGAGACGAGGTAGATACGCAGACGAAGTCTCCCAATATTCTCGTGGCTGAGGACGACGACGGTATAAGGGAGTTGGTCGAAAGCAAGTTAGACATGGAACTGGGCAGGGATTACGAGATAGCCACGGCAGAGGACGGTGAGGAGACGTGGACGTACCTCACCGAACACGCAGAAGACCCCCCGAAACTCATCGTGCTCGACGTGATGATGCCCGGACTTGACGGTTTCTCCGTTCTCGAAAAGATACGCCGAGACGACCGTTTCGAAGACATGAAGGTCATCATACTTACTTCGAGGAGCCGGGAGGAGGACATATCACAGGCACTCGAAAGCGGCGCGGACGACTTCGTTGCGAAGCCTTTCTCGCCGAACGACCTGGTGAAAAGCGTCGAAGAGCTGTTATAGTAAACGGTCTTTTTAGACAACTGTTTTAAATTCCCAAAACGTAGCTGGATTATCGGAATGTGGATTGCGACCCTCATCACCGTCTTGGGTGTTCTATATGTGGCGGTGATAACACAGTTCAAGGGGTACCGACTTGGAGGTGTTATAACGGTGCCTGTTATGGTTGTCTACTCTCTGAGGGAGTTTCTCATGATACCCGTTTTCTTGGTAAGCATCCTCGTGGCTTACGTCGGTCTCTGGATGCTCAAGCGGCGCACGCTGATGTACGGACGCAACCTGCTCGTCGCCACCATCGTTATGGGTAGCATCGTACCGACCGCTGTTTTCCTGCTTCTTGTCGGTGTGGGTGCCAACCTCGGCGTCATACAGTTCATAGGGAGCATACTGCCAGGTCTTGCGGCATACAACTATCAGGAGATAGCGCCCGAGTACAGGAAGAAGGACCTTCTCGCTGCGGGTTTTCTCTTCGTGGTGCTCTTCGTCGCGGGGTGGCTTCTCGTGACGCCCTGGGTGGCGGAGCGTTTCGGGAGGTTGACGCCGCCTTTACTCTTCTTCCCGACGTCCGACGTGGCTGTCTACAAAGGGGTCGTCGGCTACGGAGGCACCCTAGGTATCGAAGAAGCCGACCCCATCATACTCTCACGGACGTACACGGTCGGCATCTTCGCGGGCGGACTCGCAGCCACGGAGGTCGTACGGAGACGGTTCGGCGTCCGTATAGGCGTCGTAGCACCCGTCCTCGTAGCCATCTACGCCGTAGCGAGCTACTGGCTACCGATAATGTACCTCATGATGCTCTTTGCGATGTTCCTCTTCGTTCAGGCTGTCCACACATACACGCTCCGGTACGGCAGGGTTCTGCTGGGTGTGAGCATCGCCCTGGGTATGCTCGTGGGTATACTCCTGACGTTCCCGTTCCCGATAGAACGCGGTCCCTCCGCGTTCTTCGTCGCTGTGCTCGCAACCGTCTCCGCGTACAACGCCCACGTCTCGGCTCCGATAGAGAGGCGTCTCGTCCTGCCCCTCCAGATAGCCATATTCGCGCCTACGGTTGTCGTCGTACGCCTTCTGACAGAGCCGCTCCCCCGCGGGGTACCGAAGGAGGTGACGCTCCCCGTGGTCGCCGGTGCCGTCACAGTCGCCGTCGTCTGCCTCGCTGTCGCCGAAGCCTACACCGTCGAACAGCCCGACGACGAAGAGGTCCTGTCGGAGTCGGTTCTTTCGGGGGAGGATACGGGGTGAGCACGACGGCTCTCGAAGTGTACGGTCGCGGCTTCGGGTGGAGCTGGAGGCTCCGCGTCGAGGGCGACGTTGTTGCGACACACGGACACCACTACGACGAGTCGCGTGAGGCGCGCCTCGCCGCGAAACGCCTGCGCGAGGCGGTCGCATTCCTCGACGGCGACAGGGAAGCCTTCGACCCGGACGAGGGCGGCTGCCCGCGCATAATCTTCGAGCAGGACCCGACGCCGGCGGGTGAACTCCCCGAGAACAGGGAAAACTGGGTCTGGAAGGTGGAGACGACTGACAGGGTTCTCGCGCACAGCGCGGAGCGTTTCATGACCAAGTCGGGGGCGGAGGACTCGTTAGACTGGTTCTTGGAGCACATCACCGACTCGCCGATGATAATGGTCGGCGCGGAGGAGAACTGGAAGGGCGGACCGCGCCGTGTGGGCGTCGGCAAGCCGAGCGTCACGGGCTTCGTTTCGGAGCTTCTGCGCGGTTACCGGCACAGGAAGAACCTCGAACGCGTCGAGACGAGGATAGTCGTGTCGGGTATACGCGGGAAGTCGTCGACGGCAACCCGGCTCGACGGTATATTCAACGAGCGCGGCTACGACACGTTCACAAAGATAACCGGGAACCGTCCGCACCTCATCCACAACGGCGAGGTGCATCCGATACAGAGGGGCGGTCCGCGCGTCACGCTGTACGAGAACATCAGCCTCATAAACGAGTTCTTCCCCGAGATGGACGCTTACCAGCCCGAGGACTTCGGTATCTTCGAGAACCAGGGCATCACGGAGTACACGACACGGTTCATAAACCGGCACCTCGTCAAGCCACAGGTCGTTGTTCTCACGAACATCCGTCAGGACCACACCGACACGCTTGGCGAGACGCGCGCCGACATAGCGCGCGCTTTCGCGCGGTCGATACCGTCTGGGGCGCACGTCGTCAGCGGCGAACAGCACCCCGTTATCCACGAGTACCTTGTCGAGTCGATAGAACGCAGGGGTGCGACGGTAGAGCAGGTCGATATACCCGAAAGACACGAGGGAATGATAGGCGCGGAGACTGTTCACGCCATAGACGCGGTTCTCGAAGCCGTTGACGAGCCGTCCCTACCCGACGGGAAGGCTGAGGAGTTCCTCGAAGAGACACAGCCGGAGTGGACGATGGTTCCGAAGGGGCGTGTCTTCAACGCTTCGCAGGTCAACGACGTCGAGAGCACCGAGATGGTGCGTAACGCACTCGCGGGCGACGAAAAGACGACGCCTTTCGTCTATCTACGCTGGGACCGCCGTGGGCGGACGGCGTCGTTCGTACGGTACGTCAACCTACTCTTCGAGCGCGACCTTGTGGACGAGGTACACGTCGGCGGCGCGAACACGTCAACTTTCGCAAAGAGGGTCGATGGACCTGTGACACGCCACACAGGCGACGCCGGAGCCGACGAAATCCTTGACGAGCTACTCGACCGCGGTTACCCCGTCGTTCTCATGGGCAACACGGTTGCGGACCTGATGCGCGACATGCAGGATGCGGTCGATGAAAGAGCAGAGGAATGGGAGGAAATGGAAGAAGAGGAGGACTTCGCTTCCAGGTTTGCCGAGATGGTCTCCGACCCACCGACGACGGAAGGTCTGATGCAGGGTTCGGACCAAGCCGACGATTTTTTCGACGGTGACGAAGGATAACTGACTTCCGAAACGCTCGGTGGAGTTTGGCAGATATACGGAAACCCTTATACTTGTAGCATCCCACTTCGTCTATATGCCCAATTCGAAAGGCGAAAGAAAGAACACGCGTGACAAGCTCAGCAACCGCATCAGGGAACGCGGCGCGAGTCCGCCGAGCGGTGCGGTGCAGGAGTTCGACGAGGGCGACAAGGTTCACGTCACGATAGACGCGAGCGTCCCCGAAGGTCGTCCGCATCCTAAGTTCCAAGGCAGGACTGGAACCGTCGTAGGCAAACAGGGACGTGCCTTCGAAATAGAGGTGAGTGACGGTAAGTCGGAGAAGACGCTTTTCGTACGTCCGCAACACCTCGCGGAGCAGGAAGGATGATAGTCAAGGAGAAGCTGGACGAGGAGTACGTCACCGTCGCGGAGGTAAAGGAGGTGCTGAACGAAATCGCCGAGGAACGCGCCGAACAGGACCGCGAGATGGCGTACGAACTCCGTCAGTCGCTCGACCACGCAAACGAGTTCGCGGTTCTCGAAGCAGACGAAGCGCGCGAACTACTCGACGAACTGAACGAACTCGAACAGGTAGACGACTTCGTGGCGCACAAGGTCGCCGACCTCCTGCCCAACACACGCGACGAACTCCGCGCGATATACGCAAAGGAGCGTTACTCTCTCGACACCGACGAAATCGACGAGATACTCAACGTCGTCGCCAAATATAGGTAGGATGAGTACTTAGGGAAGTAAGTAAGGTGTCAGAATGTCAGGATCGGACTCCGACAGAGAGGAGTATATCTACGTTCTCGACTACATGCCCAGCGGTCGTTCGTCGGACAGGGCTAGCAACGAGCCTCTGGCTCAGGGACTCGGTGTAGACGGGTTCACTCTCCTCGAAGTCGTACCACGCGACGACGCGGACGTGACCATCGGCGACAGGGTTTACGTAGGCGACGGCGACAGGGAACGTGTAGAACGCGTCAAGCGGAGGATAGACTACAACGACCTCACACAAGGGTCGAAGACAGAACTCGACTACGCAGTCGAAGACATCGTCGAAGAGGAGGAGGACCGTTTCGTAGAGTTCTTCAACGAGGCGGGTTCGGTGACGATACGTATGCACCAACTCGACCTGCTTCCGGGTGTGGGCGAGAAGATACGCAACACGATAACCGAGGAGCGCAAGTACGACCCGTTCGAGAGCTACGAAGACCTCGAAGAACGTGTGAGCGGCTTCCACGACCCTTCGGGTGTTCTCGTGGACCGCATACTGCAGGAGATACGTGACGAGGACGTGAAGTACAAGCTTTTCGTACGTTGACCGGCGTCGGTTTTGCTCGGCGCGCTGAACAAGCTATTTACGCTTTCTCATCCAAAACCTTGTATGGACATCCGTCTCCGGAGACGTGACCTTCTCCGTCTCTCGGGTGCGGGTCTAGCTGTGACGGCGTCGGGCTGTCAGGTTCTCAGTTCTTCGGAGTCTGCCGAAACAGAACCGGTGGAGGGGAGTGTGGTTGACACCGACGGCGAACCCGTTGAGGGCGCGACGGTGGAGACTGTCGTCACGGGGAATGAGGTCGTTTCCGTGACCTCGACCGACGAAGACGGGGGGTTCAGCGTCGAAGCGGGAGAATCTGTCTGGCTGAAGGTCACGTCGCCGGGCTTTATCGAAAGAACGGTCGCGGTTCAGCCGGGGACGACGCGTCGCGTCGCTCTCACACCGCGCGACGGGACGGTTTCGATGAGCTTCGGTGGCGACACTATGTTCGGACGGCGTTTCTACGACGACTCCGAGTCCTCGGGCTACCCGTGGTTCCGCATACGCGAGTCGACGCGCGAGGAAGACCACGAGGAGATACTTAGCTACACACAGCCTCTTCTGGAATCAGCGGACGTAACGAGCGTCAACCTCGAAACCACTCTCACGACCTCCGCGTGGAGGCATCCGTCGAAACAGTTCGTCTACACGTCGCACCCTTCCGCCGCGACTGCTCTCGCAGAAGCGGGCGTCGACTACGCCGCCCTCGGGAACAACCACACGTTCGACGCTCTGAAGCCGGGCTTGGACGAGACGGTCGAGACGCTCGACGAGGCGGGTATATCGTACTCAGGCGCAGGCGGGTCGAGCGACGAGGCTTGGGAACCAGCGTACTTCGAGGAAGGGGGTCTGACGGTCGGCATTATCTCGTGTACGACGACGGCTTTCGCAGGTGAGAACTACAACATAGACTGGTCCGCCGACAAGGGTGCGTCGAACACGTACACGTTCACGCAACAGATCGGCGGCGAGACGCGGTCGCTGTCTTTTTCGGGCGACACGGGCGTCGCGTCCGCGACGGAGGAGAGAATCGCGGAGCGTGTCCGTGAAGCCGACGAGGAAGCCGATGTCGCAGTCGTGCAGATACACGGCGGAGAGGAGTACCAGCGAACGCCGACCGACGAGATGGTGCGTCTGACAGACGCGGCGGCGGAGGCGGGCGCGGACCTCGTCGTCAACCACCATCCGCACGTCACGGGCGGCTTGGAGTTCCGCGACGGCACGCTCGTCGCGTGGACGCTCGGTAACCTCGTCTTCGACCAGACACTCTGGGAGACGTTCCCGTCTTACACGCTGACCGTACATGCGACCGCCGACGGTGTGAAGCGCGCCTACGTCGACCCGCTTCTCGTCGACGGCTACGTCCCCAAGGGTGTCGTCGGCGAGCCTATGAGGTCGCAGTTGCGGAGGACCGCAGGTATTTCGTCGGACGAGTTCTCGCTCACACGGAACGGTCTCGCGTATGCCGAGGACGGCGACGTGCGGAGGAAGACTGAGAGACGGTCACTTAGCGGTGACGGCAGGGTGTTCGTCCGCGAGTCCGGATGGGTGAGCTGCGTCGTGAACGGCGCGGAGTCGATCGAGATGGGTAGGAACCTCTTCCCGACCGGAAGCTTCGAGAATCACGTCGTCGGCGACGGCTACGAAGCACCTCTCTGGAGGTTCGACAGAGGAAGAGGAGAGACGGGGCGCGGTGTTGGCACAGACGGGACCGGCGGCGTACGCATATCGCGCCACCAGTCGAACTCCAGCAGAGCCATACTGTCGCAGCCAGCGAGGAACCTCGTCTCGGGACCGCTCACGCTGACAGGGATGTACACGTACGACTCCGAAGCAGGTCTTGAACTCCTCGTCAAGTGGCACGAGACGTCGGGCGACACGGACGCAATAGAGGAGAAAACGTACGACATAGAAGGAACGGACGGTGACTGGACGCGTCTGAGGATGGAGCTACAGCCCCCCGAAGAAGCCTCGTACCTTGACCTTTACTTCCGTGTCTATCCGCCGTCGCCGCGGTTTCCTATCGACATCAAGACGGAGAGAATCGCAACTTTCGACGAACTAAAGCTCATCGAGTGGAGCGACGTGGACGGCGGGAAGGAGTACGACCATCTCCGGGTGGACGGCACCGCGACCGTGGAGTTCACAAGCGAGAGCGTGTACGGCTACGAACCCGAGGTAGAGTGGTCGTCTCTTCGGGACGGGACGGACGGTTAGCCGCGTTATCTCACCGTCAAAACGGACTTCTCCGACATACGCACGACCTTCGCCGAGACACCGCCCAAGAGGCGGTCACGGATACTCTTCTCCGACCTGCCGCGCGACCCCATGACGACAAGGTCCACATCGTTTTCCTCGGTGTACTCTAAAATAGCCTCGTGCGGCGCGCGTTGCTCGACACGTGTCACAACATCGACATCCTCGGAGCGCGCCTTTTCGGCTACATCCTCGACGAGTACCTCACCGGCTGACGTGGCTTCTTCGAGTGCTGTCTCGACGTTCTCCGACGACAGGACTTCCGTGATAGACGGCGAGACTGCGTGCAGGACGTGTAGCCGCGCGTCGAAACGGCGGCATATCTCGACGGCGTGGTCCGCCGCCCTCTCCGCCGGTTCGCTTCCGTCCGTGGCGACCAGAACTTCCTCGTACATGACGTATCAGTCCGAACCGACGTGCGCCGCAACGTCGGCGTCGGTGATTATACCGGCGAGCTTTCCCTCTCGTGTCACGAGAACCGCGCTGCTGTGGTTGAGGAGGCGCGAGACCGTCGTTATGTCGGCACCCGGCGAGACCGTCGGAAACGACTCGCCCATTATGTCGCCGACGCGCGCGTGGGGAAGGTCGTCGGTGTCGGAGCGCGCACGCGCAACCATGGCGTCGCTCGTCGAACCGACAGGCACGCCGTCCTCAACGACGGGTAACTGCGAGAACTGCGCCTCCTGCATCGTCTCTACGGCGTCACGTACCGTGTCGTCGGGCGAGACGGTCACAACCTCTTCGCTCATCAGGTCTCCTGCGGTAACTACGTCTTCCTCCGCCGTCTCAAATACCTCTACGATACGCGCGACGGTCGAGAGTCTTGGGTCCACGTCGCCGTTCTCTATGCGCGCTATCAGAGGCTGTGAAACGCCCGCACGGTCGGCTATCTCGCTCTGCGTCATGCCGAGCGACTGACGTTTCTCACGCAGGTCCTCGGGCGTCGGTATCTCCATCTTATAACCTGTAGTAATTACATCCACTTTAATCTTAACTCGGAGATTCCGACGGCACCGTTCGTTTTTTATCCCTACGACGCGAACCGTCGCGCATGTTCGGAGGAGGAGACTCACGACGGATGAAGAAGATGATGGAACAGATGGGCGTCAGCATGGACGAGATAGAAGGCGTGGAAGAGGTAGTCATAAAGACAGGAACGAAGGAGATAGTGGTGGAGGACGCGACGGTAAACGCGATAGAGGCGCAGGGTCAGAAGACGTATCAGGTCGTCGGCGAATCCACAGAGAGGTCGCGCGTAGACGAGGAGGACGTTTCGCTCGTCGCGGAACAGGCGGAAGTGGACGAGGAGACGGCACGCGACGCGCTGAAGAAGACCGACGGAGACCTCGCCGCCGCGATAGAAAGCCTGAAATAAACCTTAGCTAAGGCTCGCAAAACGGTATTATTCTTCGTTTTCTTCCGGAACCGGCTCAGCCGTCTGTATCAGTCCCTCGATATCCACCTCTTCAGCCCATTCGTCCGCCTCGCGTACTTCCTCCTCTGTAATAACACCCTCAGCAATCAGAAGCTCGTCCACCTCGTCGAAGTCGTCGCTGACCAGCTTGCGTGTCATTTCTACAACGAACGCGTCTCCTTTCCGCTCTCTGAGGGCACGACCTCTATCTCGCCGCCCTCAAAGGACGCGTCGAGTTCGTCGCTGTCGAAGTACTCGTGCAGGAAGACGGCGAGCGCGGCTACTTCGGAGTGGGGCTGATTGGTGACGCCGACGTTGTAGTCAGCCTCGCCGTACACCCAGCCGTCAACCTTCCCCGCGCCGACGAGGGCGAGAACCGGTTCGTCGGCGTCGCGTACTTCGTCCACGACATCCTGCACGGGTTCGCCGTACATCGTGAGATGCACGACGGTTCCGTCGAAGTCATTGACGACAGAACGGGGCGACTCGACGGAACGCGCCTCGAAGTCGCCGCCGAAACGCCGTGTGATGTCGCGCGCCGTCTCAACCGGACGTTTGTCGTTTCCGTCAACGTGTACCGCGTCGGCACCGAAAGCACGCGCTGTTAGGCAGACGTGTGTCGTGAGGCGCGCGTCACGCTCCGGACGGTGTCCGAGACGGAGAACCTCGACATTTCGGTTCGTTTTTTCTTCCACTTCGGCGTATCCTAGCGCTGGCGACGGGTTACTTCTTGCGGTTCCCGGTGTTAGCTGACTTCCTCCGCCAACGAGCGTAGTAAGCTATAACAGACAGGAAAACAAGATGGTGTATGGCAGAAAGAGAGAGATGGGCACTCGCTGTCGGAACAGTGTTATGTGTCCTGCTTCTCACGTCGGTCGGTACGGTCACAGCACAGCCCGACTGTAGCATGGTCATCTACGACGAGGACGCCGAAGGTAACAGACTCGTCGAGGACGTGGAGCAGTTGCAGTGTATCGCCGATAACCCTGTGAGCGACTACAAGCTCGACAACGACATAGACGCGAGGGACACGTTCGAATGGAACGGTGGTGCCGGATTCGAACCTATAGGCGTCACATTCAGAGGGACTTTCGACGGCGACGGATACTCGGTAAACGAACTGAACATCAACCGCGCCAACGAGTCGGAGGTCGGTCTCTTCGCTTCGACGGGCGGTAACGCCGTCGTTGAGAACGTAGTGCTCGAAGAAGTAAGGGTCGTTGGGTCGGAAGACGTTGGCGGAGTAGTGGGACGCAACGAGGGAGAGGTGCGGGACGCACGCGTCACGGGTTCCGTTACGGGTGAGGGCGAGAGAAGCACGGGCGGCATCGTCGGGCGCAACGTCGGCGGTCTCGTCACGAGGTCTTCGTCGTCCGCCGAGGTCGTCGGTGTGCGGTACGTCGGCGGTCTCATAGGACGTAACACGGGAGATGTGAGCCTCTCGTACACCGACGGAACCATCGAGGGCGACGATACGGTCGCCGGTTTGGTCGGCTACAACCTCGGAACCGTCCGCGACTCTTACTCGACCGCCGACGCAGAGGGACGTGTCACGATAGCCGGTCTCGTGGGACGCAACCGCGGAGACGCGGCAATCAGAAACTCGTACGCCGCGGGAAGGGTAAACGGTAGAACGGAGGTCAGAGGTCTCGTAGCCACGAACAGCGCGACTGTCGAAGGCTCTTACTTCGACGTAGAGAGCGTGAGTGAGGCGGGAGACCCACGAACCGACCCGGGCGGAACCGGTCTATCGACCAACGAGATGACGGGCGACAGAGCGAGACAGACGATGACCGCACTCGACTTCGACGAGACATGGAAGACTGTCACAAACCCGGACGGTTATCCGGCTCTCGCTTGGCAGATTCAGGACGTATCCGGTCCCGGTAGTGGGGATGGTGAAGACAGTAACGGCGACGAAAGCAACGGTGAAGACGGTAGCGACGACGGAGACGGCACAGACGAAGATGATGGAGTAGACGACGGTATGGACGACGAGGAAGACGGAGATGGTGACGACGGAACCGACGGAGACACCGACGATGGAACCGACGGTATTGACGGAAACGACACGGACGACGAAACCGACGACGGGACTGACGACACAGGAGATGACGGTGGCGAAGGACTTCCCGGATTCGGTGTCTTCGTCGCAGTCGCCGCGCTCATGGCTGTCGGTCTTTCACGACGGTTCGACACGTAGGCTCAGCCAAGACGACGGTTGACGCGCTCGGCAACCGCGGAACGTAACTCCTTTTCGGGTACGGCGAGTTCTTCGCTGGCGTACATCTCCGCGTAGTTTTCGCGTACAGTGTCGGCAAGGAGACGTTCGAGAACTGCTTCGACGGTCGGTTCTTCGTCGCTCTCGGCGAGTGTTTCGGCGGTGCTGTCAATACGTTCTTCCGTCGCGTGCCTCTGAGCGAGTTCGTCCGGCGTCGCTTCCGTGTCGGCGTCGGTTTCGACGGTCTTGTTTCCCCATGCTACACCCCTTCCGCCCGACTTGTCGCGGACGAGGACACCGACAGCGGGACCGTCGCGGAACGCTGAGGAAGGGACCTCTCCCGCCGTATAGGCGTCGAGGTCTGTGTACCTCGCGTCAGCCTCCTTTTCGACCGCAGGAAGAGACGGCAGACCAACCGCCGCGTACGCCCTCACCAGCACCGTCGGGCGGCAGGTAGCCGTCGCGTTCGTCGGACCAGAGGTCGACGCCGACGAAGGGCGGTAGTTCCGACCAGTCGTACTCGACGCCTTCGTACAGCGTGGCGGTTCCGAAGAACGTTACCTTCTCGGTGTCTTCGACCGCACTCCGTAGCGCGGAGAGGTCGAGGTTATCGCGCACGAACGTCGCCGCTCGTCTGTAAGGCAGGGGCGCGTCGTCTGCGTCGAAGGTTGCGGTGGACGCGTCGTCGGTTCCGAACCGCAGAAGCCCTGACTGTTCGACCTGAAACCTGAGCCGTCTCCCCGTCACAGCCTCCTGTATCCAGAGATGTCCCGAGAGTGACGCGTCGGAGAGCGGCGGCGTTTCGGGAAACGGTTTCACGGTTCTCCGTCCTCAGAGACGCGCCTCGGCGACACGCTCGCGGTGCTCTTCCGGGGTTCCGAGGAACGTCTCCCAAGTCCTCGCCTGCTTCAGGAAGATATGTGCGTCGTGGTCCCACGTGAACCCCATGCCGCCGTGGTTGAAGATGTCGTCGCCGAAGACTTTCGTGCATTCCTCAGTCGTAAACGCAGAGGCGGAGGCGACTGCGCGCGGCGCGTCCTGTGCGTCGTTTTCGAGTGCCCACGCGGCGTAGTAGACGAGCGAACGCGCGCCTTGGGTGTTCATCCACATGTCTGCGATACGGTGTTTGACAGCCTGAAACCGTCCGACAGGATGTCCGTACTGCTCGCGCTCGTTTCCGTGCTGTACCGAGCGTTCGACAGCCTCGTCCGCGCCGCCGACGAGTGCCGCGCTCGCGCAGACGTTGAGCCGGTCGATTCCGCGTCTGAGCGCGTCGCCGCCGCCGTGGAGCGGACCTAAGAGCGCGTCTTCTCCGAGTGTCACGTCGTCGAACTCGACCTCGTAGAGCGGTCGCGTTCCGTCGAGGGTTTCGATAGGTTCCGTCTCCACGCCGTCGGCGTCCGTGTCTACCAAGAAAAGCGAAACACCGCCGTATCCGCCTTCGTCGCGCGTTCTTGTTGCGACTACGAGGGTGTCGGCGTCGTCGGCGTACGGAACCAGCGGCTTCGTTCCGTTGAGGACGTAGCCGTCGTCCGTAACTTCAGCTTCCATCGTCACCGTCCCGGGCGGTGTCTCTTTCGTCTCGTCGTGGATAGCGACGCTGACACGCTTTTCGCCGTCGGCGATTCCGGAGAGGTGGGCGTCCTTCTGTGCGTCCGTGCCGAGTTCTTCGACGAGCGGAACAGCAAAGCCGAGCGTCTCGGCGAAAGGTCCGGGTATCGCGTACCGCCCCGCCTCTTCTAAAAAGAGCGCGAGGTAGACCATGCCGTCGCCCAAGCCGCCGTGTTCGACGGGAACGGTGAGCGCGGTGTAGTCCATACCGGCGACGGCGTCCCAGAGTTCATCGACGACTGCTTCGTCGCCGTCCATCTTCCTGCGTGCGAGTTCGACACCGCCCTCGTTCTCGAAGAAGTCGCCAACAGTCTCCTTCATACGTCTCTGTTCGTCGGTAAGGCTGAAGTCCATCTTTATGCCTCCTTGCTCTTTGCGTCCTTGGGCAGACCGAGCACCCTCTCGGCTATGATGTTGCGCTGTATGTCGGGCGTCCCGCCCGCAATCTGCGTCCCAAAGCTCTGGAGGTAGTCGGTCTGCCATTCGCCCCCGGGCGAACCGTCGCCCCAGAGTGCCGCTTCAGGTCCTAAGAGATTCGTCTTGAACCGCTCTAAGTCCTGCTTTATCTCGCCCGTGAAGACCTTGTCCATCGAGCCTTCGGGTCCGGGTTCGCCCGTCTTCATCTGCTTGCTCACGTTTCTGTAGTAGGTCAGCTTGCCAGCCTGTATACGCGAGTCGAGTTCGGCGAGCTTCTGGCGCACCGTCGTGTGCTCGCTCAGCGGCTTTCCGCCGCGTTCGGTGTTCTTACAGTACTCGACGAGTTCTTCGAAGCTCTTTTCGAGCGCGAAAGCCTGTGTGAGCGCGCTCCTCTCGAAAGCCGAAAGCTTCATCGCCACACGCCAGCCGTCGTCCACGTCGCCGACGACGTGCTCCTTCTTCGCCACGGCGTCGTCGAAGTAGACGTGGTTGAAGTTCGAACCGTCGATTATCTGATTTATAGGTTCGTGGCTCACACCGTCCTGATTCATGTCCACGAGAACCGCCGTTATGCCGTGGTGCTTAGGTCCCGACTTGTCGGTACGGACTAGAAGGAAGCACCAGTCGGCGTAATGCGCGTAACTCGTCCATATCTTCTGACCGTTGATACGGTACGTGTCGCCCTCGTCGATAGCCTCGCACTGGAGGCTCGCAAGGTCGGAACCAGACTCGGGTTCGGAGTAGCCTTGGCACCACACCTCCTCGCCGTCGAGTATGTTTGGAACGAAACGCTCCTTCTGCTCCTCCGTGCCCGCGGCGATGAGCGTCGGTCCTACGAAGTCGGTGCCGATTACGCTTATCGAAGGCGGCGGGTCGACGCGTGCCTTCTCCTCGTTGAATATCAGCTGTTCGATGAGCGTCGCACCGCGTCCGCCGTACTCCTCGGGCCAGTGGACGCCAGCCCAGCCGCCTTCGTGGAGTTTGTGCTGCCAGTCGCGGAGGAACTGTTCGCGTTCGTCCTCGTCGTCGGGTACGTCGCGTTCGCCTTCGAGCCATCCATCGGGCAGGTTCTCCTCGTACCAGTCGCGGAGTTCGTGACGGAACTCCTCCTGTTCTTGTGTGTACTCTAAGTCCATTGTGCGCTCCGTGAAACGGTCTAGCATGGTGTGACTGGCGGATATACGTTGTGGTGGTAAAAGAGACGGAGCGGCTTGCGCTACTCCGGTTCGAACCTCGGGAGCGCGTACTCGCCTTCGTCCGTATCGTCGAAGACCACCGAAACATCCTGCCCAACAGAAACCTCGTCGGGTTCGACGCCGACGATGTTCGTCATGACACGCGGGCCTTCTTCGAGTTCGACGTAGGCGAGAACATACGGCGTCGCTTCGTCGTACGGCGCGCCGTTCTGGTGCGTGACGGTGTACGTGTATACGGTTCCTTCGCCCGAAGCCTCAACCCACTCTGTCTCGTCGCTGAAACAGAAAGGGCAGTGGGGGCGGGGGTAGTGGTGGTGCTCGCCGCAGTCGGCGCAACGCTTCAGCAGGAGTTTTTCGTCGGCGGTCGCCTCCCAGAAACGTTCTGTCTCGGGCGTGACACGCGGCTTAGGCGTCGGTAGTCCGTCATCCGTCGTCATACGTTACCACCACCCATGACGAGCGTGCCGCATCCCATCCGCGTCAGACCGCCGCCTGTGCCGTGCGCTAACGCGATTTCGGCGTCGGGGACCTGAACCTCGGGTGCTGTCTCGCCCCGGAGTTGACGCACGGCTTCGATTATCTTGGTCATTCCGCCGCGGTTCGAAGGGTGGTTGTTGCAGAGACCACCGCCGTCGGTGTTGAAAGGCAGTTCGCCGTCGGGTGCGCGCAGCGCGCCGCTCTCGACAAAGTCGCCGCCCTTGCCTTTTTCGCAGAATCCTAGGTCCTCTATCGTCTCCAGCACCGTGATTGTGAACGAGTCATAGATAGACGCGTAGTCCACGTCACTCGGCGTCACACCCGCTTCTTCGAACGCGCGTTTTCCCGACTCGTCCGCCGCCGTGCGCGACAGGTCGACCCTGCCGCCGTCGCCGTGACGCACCGCTTCGCCGTGTCCGAGCACAGGCACGCAGTCGCGTTCGAGTTTCTCAGCGATTTCGGCGTCCACAACGACCACGGCACCGCCGCCGTCGGAGATGACACAGCAGTCAAGGAGGTGCAGGGGTTCGCTGATGGGTCTCGATTCGATGACTTCCTCTACTGTCACAGGCTCCTGAAACATCGCGTTCTCGTTGTACTGCGCGTGCTCAGACGCGGCGACGCGTATCTGCGCCAACTGCTCGCGCGTCGTTCCGTGCTCGTACATATGACGCTGTGCCGCGAGCGCGTACTTGCCGACCGTCGAGGTTCCGAAGACATCCTCGAAGGGACGCTCGGGTCGGATGTCTGGGTTCCTGTTCCCGCTTATCGAGCCTGTACGTGGCTTGCCCGCCATCGTCACGAGAGCGACACTGCACTTCCCAGCGGCGACCGCGGAGGCGGCGTGTCCGACGTGGAACAGGTACGAAGAGCCACCCACGTCGGTGTCGTCAACGACCGACAGGTTCCTCAGACCCATGTACTCAGCGGTCGAAAGAACGTCCCTCGGCGGTCCGGCGGTAAAGTAGCCGTCTACGTCGCCGACGCTCAGACCGGCGTCACGGAGCGCGCCTTTCGCAACCTCGGCGTGTATCTGGGCGGTCGATTTGTCTGGTGCCTCGCGCGTCGAATGTTCGTACGCGCCCGCTATCGCCGTCTTGTTTCTTATGGTTGGCTCGCTCATCTTCCGCTACTCACTTGTACGCCTGCAGGTCGGTGAGTTCGTACCCGACGATGAGTTTCTGTATCTCCGTTGTTCCGTCCGGTATGGTCATCGTACGCGCGTCCCTGAAGTAACGTTCGAGCGGGTAGTCCTTCGAAAGCCCGTTTCCGCCGTAGACCTGTATCGCCTTGCTCGTCGCGTCCACGGATGCTTCACAGACGTAGCCTTTCGCAAGAGACGACATCATACGTGCGTCGTCGTGGTTCGCGTCGATGAGATGGTCTACGTGGTAGACGAGACGCCGAGAAGTCTCTAACTTCGCCTTTATGTCGTACAACATATCCTGCACCAACTGGTGCTGTCCTATCGGCTTGTCGAACGTGCTTCTGTCCTTGGCGTAATCGACCGAAGCCTCAAAAGCCGCCTGCATGATGCCGACCGATATACCAGCCATTCCGTTGCGCATGCTCGCGAACATCGTGTTGAGTGGGTTGCCGCCTATCTCACCCGAGAAGACTCCGCTCTCTTCGCCTTCCTGCGCAGACGCCGAGACTGCGTTCATGAGTTCGTTGCGCTTGGGTACACGGCAGTCGTCGAAGAACATCTGTCCTGTCGGCGAGCCTTTCCAGCCTATCTTTTCGAGTTGGCGCGTCTCGAAGCCTGCTGTCTTCTCGTCAACGATGAAGAAGCTTCTCTGGTCGCGCTCCTCGTCCCACGCGACGACCATCGCCACATCCGCAATCGGCGCGTTCGAAACCCACGTCTTCTCGCCGTCTATTACGTACTCGTCGCCGTCCTTCCGCGCTGTCGTCGCGGGCTTCTTCGTGTCAGAACCGCCAGACGGCTCCGTGAGCGCGAAACAGCCGACGATTTCGTCGTTCTCGATTTCGTCGCGGTATGCCTCGCGCGTCTCCTCCGACACGATATCCACGACGCTTGTAGGTATCCTCGACATCCCCATCGTGACCTGAAGCGAGGGCCAGACGCGCGAAACCTCCTCGGAGATTACGGAGCCTGTACGCGGGTCGTCTGTCTCGACGCGCTCCTCCGCGTAAGGACCTAAGTCTATCTCCGCCATCTTGCGCATGTAGCTTACCGCTTCGTCCTTCGTCATCGGCTCTTTGTCTGCCTCGGGCAGGTCGGGTGCTATCTCCTCGTCCATGAACTCCCGTACCGTGTCGCGTATCATGCGCTGTTCGTCAGTCAGTAACATACCTGTCAATCATGTAGGAGTGCCGACATAAATCTGTCTCCGAGAACAGCGAGGCGGACGAGTCGGCACGGAGCGAACGTTTATGACAGTAGCCCTCAAACATATTTGTCATGCGAGCCGCAGTCTTTCAGGAGATGGGAGAACCGTTCGAGATACAAGAAGTGGACGAGCCTGAGCCTGACGCCGACGGAGTCGTTGTCGAGACGGAAGCGTCGGGCATCTGCAGGTCGGACTGGCACGTCTGGCAGGGCGACTGGCACTGGATAGGCGTCTTTCCGATGGAAGGACAGATATTCGGTCACGAACCCGCAGGGACGGTAGTCGAAGTCGGCGAGGAAGTCGAGAACGTCGAGGAGGGCGACCAAGTTACGGTGCCGTTCAACATGAGCGACGGAACCTGCCCGTACTGCCGCGCGGGGATGTCGAACATCTGTGACAACATACAGCCGCTCGGATTCCTGCCCGACGTACAGGGCGCGTGGGCTGAGAAGTTCAAGGTTCCGCACGCGGACCAGAACGCAGTCGTTCTGCCCGAAGGCGTCGAGCCGCTCGACGTGGCAGGACTCGGTTGCCGTTTCGCAACCTCGTTCCACGGTATCGTACACCGCGCGGACGTGGAGCCGGGCGACTGGGTTGCTGTGCACGGATGCGGCGGAATCGGTCTTTCGGCGGTACATATAGCAAACGCGATAGGCGCGAACGTCATCGCGGTCGATTTGGAGGACAGAAAGCTCGACTTCGCCGAGGAACTCGGGGCGGTCGAGACGATAAACGCGAAGGAGGAAGACAACCCCGGCAACCGAGCGGCGGCTATGGCTGGCGGCGGATGCGACGTGGCAATCGACGCGCTCGGTATCGAGGTTACGTGCAGGAACGCCATGAAGAGCCTCGGCAAGCGCGGAACACAGCTTCAGTTGGGGCTTACGACGGGAGAGGAGGAGGGCGAAATACCGCTTCCCGTGGACGAGATGGTCTTCGGCGAACGCGACTTCGTCGGCTCCTTCGGCATGCAACCGAACCGGTTCGACGAAATCTTCCGTATGATGGAGTCCGGAAAGCTCGAACCGAGCAAGATAATCGGCGAAACGGTCGCGCTCGACGACGTTCCCGAGGTTCTCGACTCGATGTCGGAGTTCGACACCATCGGATTCCCCGTCATAACCGAGTTCTGAAAGAGGTCAGAAACCAAGCACCGACGGATTCGAAACGACGTATCCGAGAGTGAGAACGAGAAGAACCACCGCAACGGCGACAAGAGGCTTGTTTTCGAGAGGTTTCTTGTAGATAGGCATCTCGTCGTACCGCCGACGGAACTCTTCAAGGTTCTCTTCGTCGTAGAAGTACTTCTTGCTGAGGAAGAACCTCTCCGTGACGGCGCATCCCGTACAGACAGGTTCGTCTTCGAGACGTTCGGTCTTCGTGTGGCTCCCACAGTTTATGCTACCACAGTTCTCGCAGAACGTGTACGTGCCGTCCTCTTCGCCGCACTGTACGCATCTGTGTATACCGTCCTCGACCTCAGCCGTCTCGGGGTACGCCGAAAGGAAGACATACGGGTAGACGTACTCCTTGAGGCGTGTCTCCGTCTCGACCTTCGTTACGTACACGGGTTCTATCTCACGGAAACGCACGTCGGAACCGCTCGGTACACAGTCCTTCGTGTACGTGACGTTGTTGCCGCCCGTGTACCTGACCGTCGTCGCGTGTTTCCTGACGAGTCTGTCCTTCAGCCAGTCCTGATAGTAAGAAAGCGTCTTGCCGAAGTGCTTCCTGCGAACGTCGTCGAAGCAGTCGGCGAGTTCTTCCTCGTCGAGTTCGTCGGCGTCGTTCAGACTCCGCCGGACCATGTCGCACGCGTCGCCGTCGAGAATCCGCGTTCCGCCTCTCTCGCAGTCAAGAACCACCGTCTCACGCTCGTTTACGCTGTGTATCACGCCGACGGAAGTCTCGAAGACAGCATCGACCTCCGTCGAAGCCTTCAGGACGGGCTTGAGTTCGACGGCTGTTTCGGTACCGCGGAAGTGTTCGTCGTCGAAGCTGAAGTTTCTCACGTCCTCGAACTTCTCGGCGAGTAGCGACGAGACAGCGGCGCGGTCGGGCGCGGGGAGCATCCTGTCGCAGACGACCTCTATCTTTCCGCTGTACAGGTCGAGACCTACCTCGTCGCCTATCTCACGCAGGTCCTCGCCGTCGATTAGCTCTATCTCCATGTCGCCGTTTCCGTTCACTTCCTCGGCGTACTCCTCCGCGGGCGACGTGAAACGCCCAGACGTGGCGACCATTCCCATCTTCTCGCCGTCGTACCTGTGTGTCGTGACGGCTGAATGTAGCTTCTGCACGACGGGACGGCTGACAGTCGCTGTGTGCTTGCACTCGACTATCACGAGACGCTCGTCTCTCCCGTCGCCGTCTCCGAGAGGCTCACGCATGATGATATCTTTCCCCTTGTCAGCCGTCTTGGTCGAGACTACTACGTTCTCGTACCCCATCTGACGGAAGACATCGCGCATAAGCTCCTCGAACTCGAAGCCCGAGATTTCGTCGAGTATCTCGCGTCCGTCGGTCGCGTCTTCGCTCACTACCACGGTTATGGAGCGCGCTGTCTTATTCCTTTTCGCACCACCACGAAGCCTGTCTCACGACACCGCACAGTTGTTCGGACCGAGTTCGAGTTCGAACGCCTCCTCGGAGTCGGCTTCGCTCAGACCTAAGTTGACGGAGATTATACGCCGGTAGTTCGCGGGACGCGGCGGCAGTCCCTCCGACATACTCTCGACGAACTCTTCCTTGTCACGCACACCGAAAAGAGGGACGGTGTCGAGGAGTTCGCCGACGGTAGACGTGAAGACGCCGTCCTCTACGATGTCTTCCCCGCTGACGTGCCCCGGTGCCACGAGCGTCTCTTCGGGCATCGACCTGAGCCTCTTCAGAGTGTCGAAAAGCTGTCTCGACGCTTCGACGACGCCCTCATCTCCTTTTTCGAGGTCGGGACGGGCGACGCTCCGCAGGAACACCGTGTCGCCCGTCAGTAGGATGTCTGCGTTCTCCAGCCCGTAACCCGTCATCTCTGTCGTGTGTCCGGGAAGCGCGACGGCTTCAAGCGCGGTTCCACCGAAGCTTATTCTGTCGCCGTCGCCGACCGTCGTGTACTCAAACTCGTAAGCCAAGCCGCGGTCCTCTGCGCCCTCGGGCACAACGACATCGGCACCTGTCAGGTCGCCGAGTTCACGTACGCCCGAGATGTGGTCGGCGTGGACGTGGGTGTCCGCCACAGCCACGACACGCGCGCCTGTTTCGCGTGCGTCGCTTTCGTAACGCTCGACGAACGCGCGTAAAGGGTCCACGACGACAGCCTCGTCCTCGGAGACGACCATGTACGAGAGACATCTGCTCGAAGGACGGTGGTACTGCAGAAGCCTCGCCGAATCAGCGGTTTCGACCTCGCGCGACTCGTACAGCCTCGCCCAGCCAGCCATGCCGTCCTTGAGACCTAGGGCGGGGCGTCCCTCGCGTCTGAGAAGGTCTGCGACGTACTTGCTCGAAACGCCGACGGCGCAGGACGTTACCACCTCTCCATCCGGGACACCGTCGGGTATTTCGCGCACGGGAACCTGCTCGTCGGGCTTCGACCCGTCGCCTTCCAAGAACTCTGTGAATGGAACGTTGACGTTCTCGACGTTCGGATGCTCTATCCGCCAAGCCTCGAACTCCTCAGGACGGCGTGTGTCGAGGACGGTCACACGCTCGCCCGAGTCGAGACGGCGTTTGAGTTCCTCGGCGGTTATCTCGGGTGCTTCGACACCGAGTTCGGGAAAGGTACGTGGCATACCCCAAGTTGGCTCTGCGTGACCAAGACTGTTATGTGGTCTGATGTCTCAAGCATGATACGTCTGACAGGCTTTATTCGTACGCACGACGTATCTGAGGCGTGGATATAGAAGCTGGCGGGGACGAGGACGGTGCCTTTAAGGAGCAACGCGAGGGGGTCGAGAACCCGATGCGCCGTCTCTTCGTCGAGTACGGACGCCCGAACTCTTTCCAAGCCGGTGTGGGTATAGTTTCGAGCGTCTTCTCGCGTCTCCTTGACCTCCTGCCGCCGCTCCTTCTCGGCTTATCGATAGACGCTATCTTCCTCAACGAGCGCGACTTCTCGCTATGGCTCGTCCCCGAGGCGTGGCTACCGCCCGAAACCGAACAGGCGGCGCAGTTCTGGGTGGTCGTCGCGCTCGTCGCGGGTTCTTTTGTCCTCGCGGCGGGCTTCCACTGGCTCCGCAACTGGGGCTTCAACTCTTTCGCTCAGGAGATACAGCACGCCGTGCGCACCGACACGTACGACAAGATGCAGAGACTCAACATGGAGTTCTTCGCCGACAAACAGACGGGCGAACTCATGTCGATACTCTCGAACGACGTTAACAGACTCGAAAGGTTTCTCAACGACGGTCTGAACTCGCTCTTCAGGCTCGGGGTGATGGTCGTCGGAATAGGCGGCATACTGTTCTACTTCAACTGGCAACTCGCCCTTATCGCCCTTCTCCCCGTTCCTCTGGTCGCTTTCTTCACGTACGTCTTCATACGTGTCATACAGCCCAAGTACGCGCGTGTTCGCGCCTCGGTCGGAAAGGTCAACTCACGCCTCGAAAACAACTTGGGCGGCATACAGGTCATAAAGTCGTCGAACACCGAACCCTACGAGTCGGAGCGCGTCGAGGACGCGAGCGGCGAGTACTTCGACGCAAACTGGGACGCGATACGTACGCGCATAAAGTTCTTCCCCGGTCTGCGTCTCCTCGCGGGCTTCGGCTTCGCTGTCACGTTCGTCGTCGGCGGTCTCTGGGTGCTCAACGACGCGCCGCCCGGTCCGCTGTCGGGCGAACTCACAGTCGGCGGCTTCGTCATCTTCATACTCTACACGCAGAGGTTCATCTGGCCCATGGCGCAGTTCGGTCAGATAATAAACATGTACCAGCGCGCATATGCGAGCGCGGAACGCGTCTTCGGTCTTATGGACGAACCCGACGCACTTGCCGAGAGCGACGACGCGAAAGAACTCGTCGTCGAGGATGGGCGTGTCGAGTACGACGACGTTACCTTCGGATACGGAGAAACGGACGCAGAAGACACGGTTCCGGCTCCTGTTCTGGAGGACGTCTCGCTCGTCGCCGAAGGAGGCGAGACGGTCGCAGTCGTCGGACCGACAGGCGCGGGCAAGTCTACGCTTCTGAAACTCCTGATGCGTCTGTATGATGTGGACGGCGGCGCGGTGCGCGTGGACGGACACGACGTGCGCGACGTGACGCTTCCGAGCCTGCGACGCCACATCGGATACGTCCCGCAGGAGACTTTTCTGTTCCACGGCACCGTCCGCGAGAACATAAGATACGGTGCCTTCGACGCGACGGACGACGAGGTCGAGACAGCGGCGCGCGCCGCTGAGGCGCACGACTTCATACAGAACCTACCCGATGGCTACGAAACGACCGTGGGAGAACGCGGCGTGAAGCTCTCGGGCGGACAGCGTCAGCGCGTCGTCCTCGCACGCGCCGTCCTGCGTAATCCCGACATACTCGTCTTGGACGAGGCTACGAGCGACGTGGACACGGAGACGGAGATGCTGATACAGCGTTCGCTCGACGACTTGACGAAGGACAGGACGACTTTTGTGATAGCGCACAGGCTTTCAACCGTCAAAGACGCCGACAAAATCGTGGTTCTGGAGGACGGACGTGTCGTCGAACGCGGGACACACGACGAACTCATCGACGAAGACGGTCTTTACGCCCATCTCTGGGGCGTTCAGGCTGGCGAGATAGACGAACTCCCCGACGAGTTCGTCGAGAGGGCGGCAAGACGCGGCGCGCGTGTCGATGACGACGACTGACCGACGGGCGAGGGACGGAACCGAACGACGGATTAGGCGTCGGGGTCACAGGAAAGTATGGAAGAAGACGGAAACGAGAAAACGAAGAAGGAGGACGGTGAGGAGGAAGACGAGTCCGACGGTGCGTCTTGGTACGACCTCCCACCCGCCGCGTTCTTCTTCACGGCGGGTGTCCTCGCCGCCTTCCTCCCGAAGGACGCTCTCTTCGCTGGCGACTACACCGACCCGACGGCTGTATTGCTCGTCCTGTCGAACGTCGTGATATTCGTCGTCTTCTTCGCCTTCGTCGCCGTGGTTCGGCGTAT
Organism: Halobacteriales archaeon; assembly: GCA_034522195.1. Classification (GTDB taxonomy): domain Archaea; phylum Halobacteriota; class Halobacteria; order Halobacteriales; family Halorutilaceae; genus Halorutilus. The sequence goes on from JAXHLL010000001.1 coordinate 306,612, forward strand.
CGGCTTCACGCCCGCTGTGCAGTGGATGGTTTCGCCGGGATTTGCAATCGAAAAATAAGTTACTGTGTCCTCGCAAGCAGAACGAACGTCTCCGTTCTCTCGTCCGCACGCTCTACGTCGAAGCCCGCGTCTTCCAGCGCGCTCACCGCGTCGTCCTTCGAGTACCTCTCGTCGGTCGTCGGTCCTACTTCGCCGCTCCCTCTCGAAGACCAGTCGGCGACGACGAAACGCGCGTCCTGCTTCAGAACACGCCGAACTTCGTCGAGCGCGTCCTCGGACGCGAACTCGTGGTACGTCATCGTCGTGTACGCGGCGTCGAGAGCGTCGGTTTCGAAAGGGGTGTCGCTTATTTCGGCTGTTACGAGTTCGACGTTCTCCGGCACACCCTTTTCACGGTAGTGTGCGTGCATCTCGTCCTGAACATCGACGGCGTAGACCTTACCGACGAAACGCGCCACGTCGTCTGCGTAGAAACCCGTTCCGCTTCCCAAGTCGGCGACGACAGCGTCGTTCGAAGGCTTGAGCGCGCCGACGAGTTCCTCCATAGAGAGATACCTGTAACGGCGTGCCGCGTCCTCCAGACGGTCCGCTTTCTCGGGGTCGAATGTGTGGTGTCCCATGAAGGAGGTACGCGCTGGCGCGTCAAAAGCCGTCTGTTAGCTTTCCGCGCGTTCCGCGCCGCCGACGTACGCCGCGCAGAGAACGAGGAGTGCTATCAGGAAGTCGAAGGTGTGTTCGACTAGATGGTGGTACAGCATCGGCGTCACGCCGCGTACCGTGCCGAAACCGACGGCGGTGCGCACCACCAGAAGTCCGATAGCGACGGTTATCAGAAGGTAGCTTCTCTCCCGACGGCGTCTGTACGCGACGAGGCTCAGGACGAAGACGGCTGTTGTGCCGACGGCGGCGAGTACCAAGACGGCAAGGAGGAAGAGGGAACCCTGCACTCCGGGCCAGTTCGAGACGAGCGGAACGAGGTTCATCTCGGCTCTTCGAGCATCCTGTCCACCATCGTGACGAACCTGTCAACGAGTCTGTCGGAGAGCGAGGGCGATATATCCGACAGCATCTCGACGGTGCGCTCCTCGTCGACGGCTGAGACAGTTACGCGTCCGTCGTCACCGTGTCTCTTCTCCACCAGATTCTGTTCGACTAGCCTTCCGACGTGCCATTCGAGCGTGCTTCTTGCTATCCCGAGCGCGTCGGAAACCTCTTCGGGACGGCACTCACCGTTCTCTACTAACTGAAGCACGACCTGACGCGCCGTCTCGCGCCGCAGGAGAGAGACAGCACCTCTGTCCTCTTCGGGATACTCCGCAGGGTAGTAGTGCGTCCTTCCGTACAGGTCGGTGTCATCGACCTCACCGTCTTCTAAGAGGCTGTACATGTGGTACTGAACCTGTCCCGTCGCAAGGCTCACCGACCTGACGAGTTCGTTGAAATGGATTCCGGGATTTTTCTCGACACATTCGGTTATCTCGTCCCGTGGTGCCGTCTCTGTCATGGTATTACTTCTGTAGTAGGTAGCGCGCGCATATATCACCGGCGATACGCCGCAGGGTTATGGATATGTGGTCTGGTACGAATGACGAACATATCAACAAATTCACCAAAAGTTATAACAAGATACCGTTCGGATTCTGAATGTATGTCGGGGGAACAACAAGAACGCAAAAAGATACTACGACGGACGTTCCTCGCGGGGATGTCGGGGTTCGTAGTGACGGGCTGTGTAGGTGGAAACGGCGACGACGGGGAGAACGGCGAAGGAAACGGCGACGACGAAGATGAGCCGTCGAGAACCGAGGACCTCGGACCCGTTCCCGAGGAGTACGAGACCGCGGAGGACGTTTCGGGGAACCAACGCAACCCGGACAGCCTCATGGAGTACGACGACGTGAACTACCAGTCCGAACCCGTCGGCAACCAGCGTTGCGACGGATGCCGGTACTGGATACCTGATATGAACGACGACGGACTCGGTGCGTGTTCGCTCGTCGCGGGTGAGATAGAGCCGAACGGCTGGTGTTCGAGCTACGCGCCCCAGACGTAGGGCGCGTCCCACGTCTGTTCCGGCTGGATGCTGGCGTCGTGACGTAGCCGGTCCATGGAAAAACACCTGTACATCACGACGGTAGCGCGGTTCGACTCCGCGCCGGGACGTTCCTCAGAAAGGCTGGTAGAACGGTATAGGGGGGTGCGGTAACGGAACGCCGAGCGACGCAAGCCCGTGCTGTAAGGGTATGTAGCCCAAGAAGACGAAAGCGACGCCAAGGACGCGGTGGAGCCTGCGCCGTCCTCTCAGGTCGGTCGAACCCAAGACTGTTCCCGTCAGAAAGACCGCGGGGACGGTACCGACTCCGAGCACAGCGAGCGACAGCGCGCCGCCTACGGGAGAGCCTTGGACGAACGCGTAGAGGAAAGCCGGGTAGAGGATAGGGCACGGCAGAAAGGCGTGCGCCGCGCCCAGCCCCAGTATACGTCTGTCGCCTACCCATGCGTCGATGCGCGGCGTTAGGTATCGGTGAACGACAGACGAAAGCTTCGCGGACCACTCGTTCGGGACAACGGTGCGCGCCGGCGCGGTTCCCGAAGAGACGTAACCGAAGCCGACGACTATCACGAAGATGCCGACCGCGATACCCGCGAAGGTGCGCACGTCCGTCGCGACGGACGTTACGTCGCGCGCCGTGACGAAGAGGACGCTACCGGCGAGACCGAAGACCGCGCCCATCGCCGTGTAACTTGCTGTCCTGCCGAGGTTGAACAGGATGTGCTGTCTAACTTCCCCGAGGGTCAGCGCGTCGGGTCTGCGCGACGAGACGTTCATCCTGTCGGAGTAGAGCGCGACGAGCGGACCGCACATCCCGACGCAGTGCGCACCGCCGAGCAAGCCGACGAGGAAGAAGGCGACGAGACCTACTGTCTGCGTGCCAAGCATCGGGTCCGAGGGCGTGCAGGTCGCCGCTACGTAAGCCGTCATCGGCTCACACGTCGTACTCTTCCGCTACTGTTCTCGTGTCCTTTACCAGCCTCTCTATTTCGGGACGTTCGCCCCGGTAGGCGCGCTCGACGTAGCCGTCGGGGTTGACGAGAAAAGTCAGCACGACGTGCGTGAACTCGCCACCCTCGCGCTCGAAGCCTATACCGAGTTCGCCTGTCACTACGCTTTCGGCTTCTTCGGGGTTCTCCGGACGCCCGAACTGCCAGTTGCCCGCGTCGAGGTCTACGCCCATTCTATCTGCGTAGTCCCTGAGAACCGGTGCCGTGTCACGCTCGGGGTCGAATGTCACGGCTAAGAAACGGACGCTGTCGCTGTGTCCCTCGTCGTTGACGCTGTGCTGAACCCCTGCGAGTTGGTTGCCAAGGACTAGGCACTCCGCGGGGCAGGACGCGTATATCGCCGTTGCGAGCGTAACGCGTTCGGGGTCCACCGACACGGCGGTACCGTCCGTAAGGGGATTGGCGAGTGTAAACTCGGGGAAACGTTGTCCGTACGCGGGATACGACAGGTCCTCGCTCTCGCCCAGTTGGTCCTCCTGCGGCGGCAGGACGACGTTACCGTCTCCACCCGACGCTGAGAGACATCCCGTGACTCCTGTGACCGTAGCCGTGCCGAAGAGCCGAAGAACTTCGCGTCTCTTCATCGTGTCTCCGTAACGCACGGCGGGTATAACGCGTTCTGGTTCTTTAGTCGAAAGCTTTCAACTTTCGTACCACACGTTATATGTCCCGCGGTAACGAAGTTAGGTGCATGGACAGAAAGAGACGCAGAATCGTCAAGACGCTTGCCGTGACTGCTGCTTTGGGGACCTCTTTAACCACGGGGTGTCTCGGCGACGGGGAGTCGGAGATGCCCGATGAGGACGCAGGTGATGGTGGCGAGGACACTGACGACGGGGCGGACGAGGTCGCGCTCGACGAACCGGCGGAGTTTCCGTCGGACGCCGAGTGCCCCGTCTGCGAAATGATGTCCGCCGAGTACCCCGACTGGAACGCTCAGGTCGCCCACGAAGACGGAGAACGTGCCTTCACGTGCTCCGTCGGCTGTATGGTGGCTTACGTCGCGTACCCCGACGAGTTCGGTGTTTCCGACGCCGCCGTCGCGGGCGTGTGGGTCACGAGCTACGAAACCGGGGAACTCATAGACGGCTTCGAGGCGTACTACGCCCTCGAAACCGACAACGAGCGCGTCGACGACGTGATGATGCTCAACCCCGCGGCTTTCGAGAACCGCGAGGACGCCATCGCGTACGTGGACGAAGTAGACTACATCGACGAAGAAGACGTGGTCGAGTTCGACGCTCTCGACGCCGAAACAGCCGACATGTACAGGGGACAGCTAACGCCGGACACGGAGGCTTGAGGGAGAAGTATGAAGAGCGAAACCACACGCAGGAGGTTCGTCTCGCTCGTCGTCGGTGTCGGAGTCTCGGCTTCCATGGCAGGCTGTGTCGGCGGCGACGAGGAGTTACCGGAACCCGTCGCGCTGAGCGCGGGACAGGCGTGCGATGTCTGCGGCATGATAATACAGGACCACCCCGGTCCCGTTGCGCAGACGTTCTACCGTGACAACCGTCCCGAGGGGCGCGGCGAGGACGAACCCGCATGGTTCTGTTCGCTCGTGTGCATGTTCGATTTCTACTACGAAAGAGGCGAACAGGGCTGGGAGCCTGTCGTCGGCTACGTCACCGACTACTCCGCGGTAGACTACGAGGTAACGCAGGAAGGCGCGACGCTCTTCGTCACGTCACATCTTGAGGCAGAGTACTTCGTCGACAGCGAAACGACGACGCTCGTTGTGGACTCCGACGTGCGCGGTGCGATGGGTCCGAGCCTGATACCGTTCACCGACTCCAGCGAGGCGACGGCGTTTCAGGAGGAGTACGGCGGCGACATGATGGAGTTCGGTGACGTGAGCCGACAACTCGTAGACTCCCTCTGAGGTCTCCATTTGACCCGCGCTCTTTAGTCCCTCCAGACACCAAAAACAGCGACAGCGAGCGGTACGACCGTCCAAGACAGAAGGCTGAGGGTACTCGCAGCCACCGATGTGGCGCGAACGTCGCCGACTGCGACGCCTACCACCGTCTCCATAACCAAGCCTCTGTACGCGGTGTTCGGGCTGAGCGAAGTGAGCCAGACGACGCCTGTGTCCCCCAGTCTCTCGGTGAGTACAGCCGACATGATTCCCACGTCCGCGCCGACGGCTATCGCGAGCCAGACGACGACCACGAGAGCGAGCGCGCTTCTGACGCTGTCCGAGACTGCTGAGACGGCGACGGATAGCGAGAGGACGGACGCGCCGAACAGGACGGTCAGGAAAGCGAACCTGACAAGGAGTATCTCGTTGTCCGCGCCGCCGTGCCAAGCGAGTACAGTCGTGTGCGGTCCTGCATAGTACCAAGAGAGCGCGCCGACTACGAAGAGCGGCACCGTAAGGACGACTACGAGCGCGAGGAGCCTTCCTGCGTATACGCCGACGACGTACTCGGCGCGTCCGATTCCGTACGTCTTCAGAACTTCGAGTTCCCCTGTCGCACGGTCGTTGAGTACGACACGGTATCCGAGAGCGAAAGAAACAACGGGAACGAGAAGTTCAGAGGGCGTCGAGAGGCTCACGGCGGTCGGTAGATATCCGCTCTCGACACCGCCGCTGAACCACGCGACAGCGACCACGACGACGGCGTACACCAGACCGAGCGCGATGTAGGCGCGGGTTCTGAGAACGGTCCTTATCTCGCGTTCGAAGACCGTCCTGCAGACATGTGTCTTCGTCACGTTTCTCGTTCTCGTCTCGGTTTCTGTCTCGGTCATCCACGACCACCTTCTCCGTCTCTAACGACAGCGTCGAAGACCTCCGACAGTTCCTCGGCACCTCGTCTCTCGACAACCTCCTGCGGCGTGCCCGACTCTGCAACGGTACGGTTGTGTATCAGCACTACTTTGTCCGCGTTACGTCCGACTTTTTCGAGGTCGTGTGTCGTAAGAAGAACAGCCGCCCCATCGTCGGCTAAGCCGTCGAGAACCTCGAATATCCTGCCTGTCATCTCGGGGTCGAGACCGCTCGTCGGTTCGTCAAGCATCATTATAGGAGGCTCTCCGACGCTCGCCTGCGCGATACCGAGTAGACGTGTCATGCCGCCCGAAAGACCGGAGACGCGTCTTTCACGCGCGTCGAGAAGACCGACCGTTTCGAGCGCGCCGTCGATGTAGTCGTCGGATACGTCGGCGTCGAGGAGGCTGGCGTAGAACCTCAGCGTCTCTGCGACCGTGAAGCCGTTTCTGAAGGACGGCGTCTGTGGAAGATAACCGACCGTACGCGCCGCTTTACCCGCCCCGACCACGATATCGCCGTCGTCGGGCGTCAGAAGCCCCGCGAGAATCCGCAGGAGCGTAGTCTTACCCGAACCGTTCGCTCCGAGCAGAGCGGTGACCTCCCCGGCTCTCAGCGACATCGAAACACCGTCGAGCACGTTGAGGTCGCCGTACGAATGCGACACGTCCTTGGCTTCGAGAACCACGTCTCCGTCCGCGTACTCACCTTCTTCCTCCGTTACGGTATCTGTTTCACTCATTCCTGTTTAGTCTCCTTTTTTGTTCCGTCATCCGAAGCCGATGCCCCGGTAGTTTCGACAGTCTGCTCGGTCCGCTCGTCGTATGCGACAGGCTCCGAAAGAGGATGCTCGTCCACAATACCGCTCGAAAACGTACCGGGTACGACGGTTTCGAGGCTACGCATGAGAGAGTACGACGGCGACTCACGAACCGTCACCATGCCGTCAACCGTCGTCACGGACGAGTCGATAGGGTCGGTAGGTCTGAACTCGTCAACGTCGGGCGGCGCGTTGCTCCAGTAGTTTCCGACGCCTTCGTGTCCCCAGAGACGCATCGAACCCTCCGCGGCGGTAACCTGAACGTCGTTGTCAACGAAGTCGTTCTCCACCACGTTGTTCGACGGGATTATGCTCGAAGCACGCGCACCGAGACTGTTGCGCACAATCTCGTTCCGAGTGTAGACGGACGACCGCGCACCCATACGGATACCGTATCTGTTTTCGACGACGACGTTTTCGGCGAAGTAGGACTCTGTTCCGACCGTCGATAAACCGTTACGGCTTCTGCGTATGTCATTTCCGACGACGTAGTTGCCCGTCGGTCGTGTCATTACTATGATTCCAGCTAACTCCTTGTCGCGTATACTGTTTCCGCTCAGAAGGGTGTCGGAGGTGTACATTAGATGAACGCCGAAACGTCCGCCTTCCATATAGGAATCACGCACAACCAGACCGTTTGAGGCGTGCGAGTAGACGCTGTCGCGTCCGCCGTGTAAGGACGAGTTCTGGACGACCGCTGGCGACCTTATCGACAGAACCCCCATGAATCCGTCTATCCACTCCTCAGTTCCGCGCACCGTAGTCTCCGAGACGACACCGCCTTCTGTGTCGAAGAAGAGAACACCCGTCGCCGGCGTGTCTATCTCCACGTCGTGTACCAGACCGCGCGACGTGGAGTTGAATAAGACGCCAGCGTCCGAGTGTCCGAACGCTCTCTCGACGCTCTCGTCCCATCCCGCGTTCTGTCCGGGTTCACCGCGTGTCCGGTTGCCGACGCCCGATATACTGAGCGACGAGACAGCGGCGTCGTCCGACTCGACGGAGACTACCGTTCCGTTACCGTCACCGACTATATGCGTGCCTTCTTCGCCTACGAGAGTGACGGGCTTGTCCAGCACGACGTTCTCCTCGTAGACACCTTCGGGGACACGTACCGACGTGTTCGGGGGTGCGGCGTCCACAGCGTCCTGCACCGTCTCGACTGTCGAGTTCCCGCCAACAGTCACCGACAGTTCACGGTCGAGGAGTTCTAAAGCGTACTTCGCCTGCGCGTCGGCTTCCTCCGCGCGTTCCTCAACGACCGCGTCCGCGACTTCGAGAACGTCCGGTGCGGCGAACTCGGTTTCGAGAAGTTCGTCGAAGTCGAGAACGTCGCCGCCGTGTTCGTCGGCGTACGTCTCGGCGTCCTCGACTGACGAGAACGGCACGACAGCGTCAGACGTGACGACGTAGACAGCCTCCTCGGCGTCCGTCCAGTCGGGCGAGGTACTCGTCTCCACCAAGCCGTCCTCGGCAGGCAAAGGCTCGGTGCCCGAGAAGTCGGTGACGTACGCCTTCGTTGGAACGCCCCAGACGCGTTCGTACCTCGACTCCTGCAGGTTTCTGGCGAACGAGTCAACCCCGTTGTAGCCGACCACGAATCCGTACTGCGAGTAGAAGACCTGCGCTCTCGGTATCTCATATCCCCCGAACTCTGCCTGACGTATGTCGGCGTCCGACATCCCCAGACGAACCGTGTCGTCGAAATCGACGGGTTCGGGTGTCGTGCCGGGACTAACGACGAAGACGCCGACTACCACGAGCAGAGCCAAGACTGTTGCTGTGACGTAAAGTAGCCTTCCGACATTGGTTCCCATCGTATCAGATAGCCGTGCCAAAAAGAAATCCGTGTTGGTTCGTGTGTCGAAGCCGCGGTTAATTGAGACAAGTTATATCAGGTCTCCGACGTACGTCCAAACAGGATGTCCGACGAACTGTTCGCGGAGGAGAAAGAGAGACTGTCGGAGACGCTCTCCGAGGACGACCCTCCGAACGTCGCTGTTGTGTCGGAGCCTTACGCGGGACGTGAGATGTTGGTAGACACGGCTTTCGAGGTACTCGGTGAGAACACGGAACGCGTCGAGTTCTCGTCCGTCGCCGACGCCGGAGAGCGCGCCGACTACGAGACATTCACCGAGGAAAACGTCTGTGTCGAAGGATGCGAGTACCTCTACACACGCCGAATCGACGGCTTCGAGCCGCTCGAAAGTTTCATCGACGCAGTCGCCGAGTCCGACACGACCTTCGTGGCTTCGTGGAACTCGTACGCTTGGTCGTACGTCGAACACGCCACGGACGTGGACGACGTGTTTCAGGAGGTCGTCATCCTCTCCGAGGTCGGCGTCCGTCGTATCGCGGATGTACTCTCGGAGGAGTACGACGTTTCGGAGTTTGACGACGACCTGCGCCAGCTTGAAGAGAAGGAGGAGCCAAACCGTGTCGAGACGCTTGCTTTCGACTATCTTCCGTTCGACCTGTGGCGTCTCTTCTACGAGGAGGCGGACAACGTCTTCGAACGTATAACAGCGCGCTCGGGCGGCAACGCCGGCGTCGCACGCGCTGTCTTCGAGAACCGGACGTGGGAAGACGAACCCGAAGACGACGAGACAGAGCTAAGCTACGAGGATGCCTTCGCGCTCTCGGTCGTCGTCACGAAGGAGGTGGTCAGGCGTGACGTTCTGGAGACGGTCGTCGCTCCACGGTCTCTCGAAAAGACCCTCAGACGCCTTTCCGACGCGGGCTTCGTCGAACTCGACGGTGAGCGCGTCACACTCCGTCCGGTACGTCTCGTCAGGGCTGTCAAAAGCCTCGAAAGGAGGAACCTCGTATGGTGAGCGGCGTACCCGACCTGACGGACGTACAGCCATTCGACATCGACTCCACGACAGTAGTCGGCGCGTTCATCACTCTCGCCGCCGCTTATGTCCTCGCACGCGCTGTCACGTACGCACTCACCCGTCTGTCCGAACGGTCCGTGAAGAGACGCACGATGGTCAAGATGTTCATACCAATCACGAGGTCCGTCATCTACGCCGCCGCGCTTTATTACGTCCTCGGACCTCTGTTCGACCTTACCTCCGGTCAGTTGCTCGCCTTCTCAGGTGTCTTCGGTGCTGTCCTCGGTCTCGGGGTAAAGGAGCTGTTTGCGAACATCGTTGCGGGTATCGTTCTAGTCTTCGAGTCACCTTACAGGATAGGTGATAAGGTAGAGTTCGGCGACTACTACGGAGAGGTTACGGACATAGGGATACGTTCGACTAAACTCGTTACGCCCGACGACAGTCTCGTGACCGTCCCGAACTACCTCGTCTTCACAAACTCCGTCTCTAACGCCAACGACGGTTCGGCTGAGATGATGGTGGTGCCCGAGTTCCACGTCTCCGCCGACACCGACCTTGACCGCGCCGTCTCTATCGTCCGAGACGGTCTCAAGACTTCGCGGTACGTGCGTCTCTCGTACGACCACGGTGTCTACGTCCGTGTCGAGGACAGGCGCGGGTACAGGACTCTGCGCGGGAAGGCGTACGTCAACGACGTACGCAACGAACAGGCGTTCCGCACGGATGTCACCGAAAGAGTGCTTGCGAAGTTCGAAGAGGAAGGGATAGAAAGCCCCGACGTGAGCGCCGCGCTCATTGACGATTCCGACGGTTCCTGACTGTCCGTCAGGGATATGAGGGAAGAACGTCAACTCAGTACATGGCTGACAAGGTACTCGTCCCGGTAGACAGGTCGGAACAGGCTAGAAAAGCTTTCGACTGGGCTGTCGAGGAGTTTGACGACTCGCATCTGGTCCTCCTGCACGTAATCGAACCTCTGAACGTCAGGTTCTTGGAAAAATCCGAGATGGAGGGCAAGAGGCTCAGCATAGATGAGAGGTACGAGAAGGTACTGGACGAGACGGAGGCTTTCCTGTCGCGGCTCGTGGACGAAGCCGAGGAGAGCGGCGTCGAGGCTTCTTACGACTACATCGACGGGAAGCCCTCGCAACGGATAGTCGAGTACGCCGAGGAGGAGAACGTGGACCATATCGTGGTCGGGAGCCACGGACGAAGCGGCGTCGCACGCGTCCTTCTCGGTAGCGTAGCCGAGAAGGTAGCGCGCCGCTCGCCCGTGCCAGTCACGGTGGTTCGGTAGAGCGACGCCGCATCCGAACATGTTTGCGGACAGCTACAATAACGTGTAGCGTGACCGTCTTATCATGAACCGTCCGTTCCGAATAAGAAGCGTTTATGCGTTTCCGCACCTACATACGTAGTAATGAGCACAGAAGAAAAAACACGCCTCAGTTTTCTGACAGCCGGTGGACGCCTCGGGTTCCGTCACTACCTGCTCGTGACGGTCGTCGGAACGTACGCGCTCATGGTTCTGGGTTCGTACACGAGCGCGATAGGTGCCGGTCTTTCGTGCCCCGACTGGCCCCAGTGCTACGGCGTCTGGTTCCCGTTCAACAACCCGGAGGCGATGTACAACCACCCCGAGTTCCCCGGATGGGGTGAGGCGTACACAACGTGGCAGATATTCGTCGAGTGGGCGCACCGTGGTCTCGCCGCCATAATGGGCACGCTCATGCTCGCCGGCGCGGCGTACTCGTGGTATGTCAAGAAGCCGCGCGCAGTACGGTGGTCGCTCGTCGCCGCGGTCGCGCTACTCCCGTTTCAGGTGGTTCTGGGCGGTCTGACGGTCACCGAGCGTCTCGACCCCGTCATAGTCACGTCGCACCTCGGAACCGCGACGCTGATACTCGTCGCCCTCACAACGGCGACGGTAGTTACGTGGATACACGAAAGGTAACACAAAATGAACCTCGAAAAACGGAGTTTCACGAACCTGCTCGCCGTCGCTGTCGTGGCGACTTACGTTCTGATAATCGTAGGCGCGACGGTTTCGGTACGGGACCTCACAGCCTGCGGCTCTTGGCCCACGTGTAACGGCGCGCTTTTCGTACCGCCCGGCGACGAGGCTTTCGTGGCTTGGGCGCACCGTGTAGCCGCGCTTCTGACAGGGCTTTTCCTCCTTACGACGACCGTCGTCTCTTTCACAGCCGACGTACCGCGCCGCGTCCGTCTCGCTGTCGTCGGCGCGCTCGCACTCTACCCCGCGCAGGTCGCAATAGGCGGTCTGATAGCCGTCACGGGACAGACGTTCATGCCCGGCGTGCATCTCGCAACAGCGATGGTTATATTCACGTTCCTGCTTGTCGCGCTGACGTGGACGCTGGAAGAGAACGCCGAGACGGAAGAAGTCGCTGCGTCCGATGTCGAAGAGTCGGGCGCGGAGGAGGCTGTCGAGGCTTCCGCACCGCCCTCAACCTTCCGCGCCTACCTCGACATGACGAAGCCGCGCCTCATGTGGCTCCTCTGTCTCGTCGCTGTCGCGGGCATGGCTCTCGCCGTCGCAGGCGGCGGAAGTATCGCGCTCGGCACAGCGACTGCGACGCTCGCCGGAGGATGTCTGGCGATAGGCGCGAGCGGAACGTTCAACCACGTCATAGAACGTGACCGTGACAGGCGGATGGCGCGCACAGCCGACCGTCCGATGGCGAACGACGCCGTGCCCGTCCGTAACGCCGTCTCTTTCGGCGTCGCTCTCGCAGCCGTTTCCGCTGTCGTCATGGTCGGTTTCGTCAACGTACTCGCCGCCGCGCTGACGATGCTCGCAATCGTCTTCTATACCCTCGTATACACAGTCATACTCAAGCCCCATACGGACCAGAACGTCGTCATAGGCGGCGCGGTCGGCGCGCTCCCCGCCCTCATCGGATGGTCAGCAGTCGAGGGCAACATCGGTGTTCCCGCGCTCGTCCTCGGCGGCGTCATCTTCCTCTGGACACCGGCGCATTTCTACAACCTCGCGTTGGTCTACAAGGACGACTACGCACGCGCCGACATACCGATGCTTCCCGTCGTGCGTGGAGACGAGACGACGCTGAGACATATCAACCTCTACCTCGGTGCGACGCTCCTCAGCGTCTCGCTCCTCGCTTACGTCTCGTCGGTGGGCTGGCTCTTCGCGGTGACGAGCGTCACAGCAGGTGCTGTCTTCCTGTACTTCGTCGTCTCGCTCCACCGTCAGCGCACACGCGGTGCGGCGATGCGAGCCTTCCACTCGTCGAACGCGTTCCTCGGTGCTGTCATGCTCGTGCTCGCCGTAGAGACGTTCTTGCTATGAAAGACAACCCAGCGGTATGGACGCTGTTCGTGGGCTTACAGATAGCCGCTGTAGCCGTCTACTTCCTCGTCACCGACACGGTCGCGCTCACTGCGCACCACGCGCTCATCCCCGTCGTCTGGGTAACGCTCGGTGCGTGGGCTGTCGTCAACACTCCTCTGCCCGACGAACTTCCTTCGTACGCACCCCTCGTCGCTGTCGTGTCCGGCGTCTACTTGTTAATTCTCCTGTACTTAGGCGGGATGGTCGGCACCACGACATCACCCGGCTCGTCGTTCTTCGTGTCGTCCGCGTCGCCAGGATGGGGACCTATCTTCGGCTACACAGCAGAGGTTTTCTACCTCCGTGTCGTCCCGTTCCAGTTCGTCGGCTACGTCGTTCTGGCGTACCTCGTCTTCGTCGCACTCACAGACACGGCGACTTCGCTCGTCGGCGCGGCTGTCGGAATGGTCTCGTGTGTCGGATGCACCTGGCCCATAATCGCGGGCATCCTCTCGGTCGTCGGCGCGGGCGGTGTTGGTGCGACCTCCGCCGTGCAGTCGCTCTCCTACGAACTCTCGACCGTCGTCTTCGCTGTCGCGGTTCTGGTTCTCTACAGATACGCGTCCCCGTCCGCGCCGTCCGCGTCCACGTCGTAACCCTTACACAGACGCTCGGACAAGTTCGGACACAGAGATGCAGGTCGAAGCCGAAGATGTACACAAGTCGTACGGCGACACCGTCGCTCTCGACGGTGTGAGCCTCTCCGTCGCGGAGGGCGAGGTCTTCGCGCTCGTCGGTCCTAACGGCGCGGGGAAGACGACGTTGGTACGTTGCCTTACGGGAACGACACGCCCGACGAGCGGTGAGGTGCGTCTTCTTGGGTGTGTCACCTGAAGACGCCGACAAGACGAAGGTCAGCGTCCTGCCGCAGGAGTTCTCGCCGCACGAACGTCTCACGCCCGACGAACTCGTCGAGTACTACGGTTCGCTCTATCCGAAAGAGGCGACACGCGACGCCGACACGCTCGTAGAGAAGATGGGTCTCGCGTCGTCGCGCGACACGCGTTACGCCGACCTGTCGGGCGGACAGAAAAGCAGGCTGAAGGTCGCCGTCTCGCTCGTAAACGACCCTGACGTTCTCTTCCTCGACGAACCCACGACGGGAATCGACCCCGAGGGGCGCGAGGACGTTTGGCGCGTCGTCGAACGTCTCGCCGACGAAGGAACGACCGTCTTCCTGACGACACATTACATGCGCGAGGTCGAGCGTCTTGCAGACCGTGTCGCGCTGGTCAGCGACGGAAGAACCGTCGTCGTCGGCGATACGGAAGCCGTGGTGCGCGAGCACGCCGGAGAGCCACGTCTCGTCGTGCGTACGGTCGGTCCTGTGGAGGACGCAGTCGAGGCACTCGACGACGGGCGGGCGACAGCGGACGACAACGGCGCGCTTGTCTTCGAGGGCGTCTCTGTGGGCGGCATAGGCGACACCCTCGACTCTCTCGAAACAGCGGGCGTCGAGTACGACGAGGCACGATGGAGCGAACCCGGTCTTGAGGAGGCTTATCTGCGTCTCACGGGCGAGCGCGGGACGGGTGAGAACGAATGAGTTTCAGCGTGAGACGCGTACGCGGCGAGGCGACCGCCGAGTGGCGTTCTTTCCTCCGTAAGCCCGCGGCGGTCTTCTTCACCTTCGTCTTCCCCGCGATACTCGTCGCGCTGTTCGCCGTCGTCGTGGGCGCGGACAGCGGCTTCTTCGAAGAACAGCAGGGCTACTACTTCGCGGGATACCTCGCCTTCGTCGTCCTCCTGACGCCTTTTTCACGCCTCAGCAGTACGGTCGCACGCGGACGCGACCATCGGAGGTTCGAAAAACTCGCAACCACACCCCTGACACGTGTCGAGTGGCTCGTAGCACATGTCGTCGTGAACGGAGCGCTCATCGTCGGCGCGTCCGTCCTTATCGCTGTGCTCCTCATCACAGTTGGCGGCGCGTCGCTTTCGGTTTCAATCGCCGACATACCCGTCGTCGTCCTCGCCGTCGTCCTCGGCGTCACTGCTTTCTGCGGCGTGGGCGCGCTAATCGGCACCTTCGTTTCGTCGGAGGACGGCGCGATTGCTGTAAGCAACGGCGTCGGCTTCCCGATGCTTTTCCTCGCTGATACCTTCGTCGCGCCCGAGACGCTCGGTGTCGGCGCGCCCGTCGTCGAAGTTCTGCCCTTGACGTACTTCTCGCGTGCCGTCCGCGGTGCGACCTTCACGGACGAACCGACGGCGGGCGCGCTCGCAGTCCTCGCTGTCTTCGCTATCGTCCTTTTCACGCTCGGCGCGTACTTCCTACCGTGGCACGAATGAGTCGCCCGGCTAAGTCGTCCAACTGTACATGTGGTTAAGCATCACGTACGTCACGATGCCCAAGAAAAGGCTGAAAGCCCACGACCCCGCGGCGATACGTCCCACCTTCTTGTGCAACGTCTCCTCGCGCAACTCCCTTGGCGTGTGCGTCAGACCCAAGACAGCGGCGTAAACGACGACAGGAACGGCGACGATAGACAAGAGGAGGTGCACGCCTAACATCGGCAGGTAGACGTAGTTGCGGACGAACTCGGGACCTACGAAAACCTTAGTCTCTCCGCCACCGACCCTGAACAGGTATATCAAGAGGAACAGGATGATGAGACTGAACGCAGACAGCATAGCCTTCCTGTGCTTGTCGATTTCGCCGTTCCTTATCCAGTACCAGCCTGTGAGTATACAGACGAGAGTCGCGGCGTTCACCAACGCAATCAGATGCGTGAGAATGTTTACCGTTCCGGTACTCAGTTCCGGGTACGGAAGCACGTCCGCGAAAGTAGCCACGACGGCGGCGTAACCGACAACACTCAGAACGACGGTTACAGCAACGTTGTGCTCCTTAGAAATCTCTTTGACGTTATCCGGGACCTGCTTGACGCTCAAGATTCCCCCTCCGCCAGAAGCTCCATCCGTATGGTGTCTTCCGAACTACTCCAGTAAACCGCTACCGTCTCCCCTTCGCTCACCTCTATGGATGCGTATCCACCTTCTCTCACGTACCCGCCTGAGACGTTCCCCGACCAGTTGACCGGTCTCGGGTACTCGCCTATGATTACCGTCAGGTTCTCTAAGGCGACAGGCTCACCGCCCACGTGCCTAACCTCCATATGGCTGTCGTTCACCTTTTCGACCGTCCACTCGGACTCCGGCGGTTCCTGCCTCTCGGCGACTTCTGGTGTCGCGACGATTATGACTGCCACAGAAGCCACCAGAAGCATAAGTATGAATATCCCGGCGACGTCTATCAGTTCGAACTTATCGAACATCCGGTGCTCAAGATAGTTCTGCTGGCGGTAAAACCGTTGTCTTTCTGGGACGGCTTCCGCCCTCTTCCACCGAATTTATATAATCGGACTGCCAAGTTACTACACGCATAGGAGAGACCCATGCCAACTGAAATAGCCGCGTCCGTCGTAGGTATGTTGAGTAGTTCGGCAGTGGCTCAGGTAAGCACAGACGGCACCTCCGAAATATTCACTAAGCTGTTTTCGGCATTTCTGATAGTCGGAGGCTTGGTGGGTGTCGTCGTAATTGCCTACGCCTTACAGAAAGCGTATAGATACAGGTCCGACGACGGAGAGACCCGAGAAAACAAGCCGGAACCGGGAGAGCTACCGCCGCTTGAAGGAGGCGGGAAGGGCAAGAAGCTTTTCCTGTCGTTCGGAGCGAGCGCTTTCATCGTCATAACGCTCGTCGGCTGGACGTACTTCGCTGGCTTCGTGCCTATGGAACAGGCACCTCCACAGGAAGAAATCGAAGACCAGATGGAGATTACGGTGACAGGATTCCAGTTCGGATGGGAGTACGAATATCCCAACGGTGAGACTACGACCGGAACACTCCGAGTACCCAAGGATACAGTGATACGTTTCGAGGTGACATCGGACGACGTGATGCACAACTTCGGGATACCGGAGTTCGACAGAAGGACGGATGCTATCCCCGGTCAGACAACCGACATGTGGATACTACCCAAGGAAACCGGAACGCATCAGATACTCTGTTACGAACTGTGTGGAACGGGACACTCGAACATGAGGGGTGAGATAGAGGTTATGTCGCAGGAAGAGTTCGAACAGTGGTACGAAGGAACCGGACAGTAATGAAAGAAAAGAACCAAAAAAGGAAACGGAGAACTGATTAGAAATGGCACACGCAGAAGAGTCGAACGACCACGAAGGGCATATGCCACCGAAATCGACCATAAAGCGGTGGCTCGTAACGACCAACCACAAAGACGTGGGTATACTGTACTTCATGACGTCTATCTTCTACCTCATCTTCGGGGGCGTGCTCGCGCTCCTGATAAGGGTTCAACTCCTGGAGCCGGGCGCATCTCCTCTTTCGGGCGCCGCCTACAACCAGGTAGTTACCGGGCACGGTCTCGTGATGATATTCTTCTTCATATCACCCTTCGCTTTCGCCTTCGCGAACTACTTCGTTCCCCTACAGATAGGCGCTAAGGACCTCGCTTTCCCGCGCCTCAACGCCTTCAGCTTCTGGTCGTACTTCTTCGGCGGCCTCCTCTTTGGACTCTCGTTCTTCCTCGGGGGAGGTAGCTTCTCCGGCGGGTGGACGATGTACGCGCCGCTGAACGCGCCGGCTTACATGCCTGCCGTGGGTTCGACAGCGGCGGTCCTCGGTGTCACGCTGTTCGTGATATCGACGACGATATCCTCGGTCAACTTCCTGACGACTATACATTCGATGCGCGCCGAGGGTATGCGTATCCGCGACATGCCCATATTCTCGTGGTCTATACTCCTGACGGTCTGGATGATGCTCATAGCCTTCGCGGCACTTCTCGCCGCACTCATCATAATGGTAGCCGACCACGTTCTCGGTACGACGTACTTCACGACTTCCATCGAAGGGTCCGGTAGCTTCCTCTGGATGCACCTGTTCTGGTTCTTCGGACACCCAGAGGTCTACATAGTGCTTTTCCCGGCACTCGGTGCCTTGGGTGAGATACTCAAGACCTTCACCGGCAACAGGCTCGCAGGAAGGAAGTGGATAATGATAGCGCTGGCTCTGGTCGCCATACAGAGCTTCATAGTCTGGATGCACCATATGTTCCTGACGGGGCTGAACTTCCAGACAAAGACGCTGTTCATGGCGACGACGATAGCCATCTCGCTACCGTTCGACCTGATGGTATTCGGATTCATCTACACGATGATAAAGGGCAAGGTGCGCCTGGCGACCCCGATGCTTTACGCCCTCGCTACCATCGTCCTGTTCATAATAGGCGGTATCACGGGGGTCTTCCTCGGTGCGATACCCCTCGACTACAACCTCCGCGGCGGGTACTGGGTTGTCGCTCACTTCCACTACGTCATGTTCGGTGGTGCCGCAGCCCTCGTTGGTGCTGTCTTCTACTGGTTCCCCAAGATGTCGGGCAAGATGTACAACGAGACCCTCGGTAAGCTACAGTTCGCCGTCTTTTTCCTCGGTTTCAACCTGCTTTACTTCCCGCTCTTCTTCGCATACGAGATGCCGAGACGCGTCTTCGTCTACGACATCTCGATAAAGATGTACCAAAACATAGCGACGGTCGGAGGATTCATACTAGGTCTATCGATACTGATGATTGTGGGCATCATGCTACACGCGCTCAAGTACGGCGAACCCGCCGGAGACAACCCGTGGAAAGGATGGACCTCCGAGTGGACGGTTTCGTCGCCGCCTCCCCTCGAAAACTTCTCGGGAACACCAAGCTTCAAGAGCGGCAAGTTGGATATGCTCAACCCCGCGACAGACGGCTCGGGTACCGGAACAGCCGAAACCGACGGTGGTCACGCAGTCGCGGAGGAGGAGCACGCCGACCACGCAAGCCTTACACCGTTCCTGATAGCCATGACGACCTTCGTGATGTTCCTTGGTCTCTCGGGCTTCAGCCAGAGCATGGCGTACGCCGCTGTGGCTGGACTGGGTGGTGCCGGTATGATAGCCACCCTCATTTGGTTCGGCTTCGAGGGGTTCAAGGCACCCGCGCCTACCAACGTCGAAAAATGGCCCTTCGAAGGCGTCGAACAGAGCAAGCTGGGTGTCTGGATATTCCTGCTGTCCGACATAGTCGTCTTCGGCGCGTTCATAGGCGCGTCGGTGTTCATGAGGTTCGCGTACGGCTGGCAGGACTGGCACCACGACCTCATACCCGCGGACCACGTCGTACTGCCGGGATTAATAAACACGTACCTCCTGCTGACGAGCAGTTTCGCCGTCGTGCTCGCTCTCGTCGCAATCGAGAAGAAGAGCAAGAAAGGTCTCGTAGCGTCGCTCGTTGCCACGCTCGTGCTGGGTCTCGGCTTCCTCGTCAACAAGGGCGTCGAGTGGGACCACCTGTTCCACATATCGACGGAGGCGTTCCCCAGCGGATGGGGATTCAACACCAACATAGCGTCCTCGACGTTCTACCTGACGACGGGTATGCACGGACTCCACGTCACACTGGGTCTGCTCATACTCGTCTTCCTGATATACAGGGCGTGGTTCAACGACGCCTACATGAACGACGACCGCCCCGTCGAGTACTTCGGGCTGTACTGGCACTTCGTGGACATAGTGTGGCTGTTCCTGTTCCCGCTGTTCTACATAATCTAAGGTGAAAAAGATGGCAAACACAAAACTGTACACGATAATATACGTGGTACTGTTCGTCTTTGCGACGTTACAGGTAGCCGTGGAGATGACGGGTTACTTAGACGAGATGTACTGGACAGCCGTCGGAGCTATAGCCGTTCTGTCGATTATAAAGGCGTACTTCGTCGCCGGCTACTACCAGCACCTGAAGTTCGAGCCGAGGTCGCTCACGTACCTCGTGCTCGGCGGTCTCGTCGCTGTGATGTTCCTCACGGCGGCGGCGGCGTTCTCGATAACGTAAAGACCGCCGTTTCGTCATTCTCTTGTAGCTTCTACGCTTAGATACGGTGATGGTCATACCAACGGAGGTTTCGGGACAGGTTGGTCTGGGTGTGTTCTTTCTCATCGGTCTTTTCGGCGGTGCGCACTGTCTCGGGATGTGCGGACCTCTCGTAACGATGTACTCCGAAAAGATGGAGGGCGCGAGAGGTGGACGCGACATACTGACGTGGCACGAGGTTCGTCAGCACGCTCTTTTTAACACGGGACGGACAGTCAGCTACGCGATCATAGGTGCTGTGATGGGTGGTCTCGGTACGGTTCTTTTCGGTGCATCGACGCTCGTCTCGCTGAGTAGCATCGTGAGAGGTTCGGTCGGTGTCGTCATAGGTATCATCATAGTCGCATCCGGTGTCACATACGCTCTCCGAGGAACGGTCGTCGAAGTACCCGGCACGGGAAGACTGTTCCGTACCGTACACGGTCTGATAACACGCCGTGTCGAAGGTCTAGTAAACGGGTTCGGAATACTGGGACTCGGTGCTGTTCACGGATTCCTGCCCTGTCCGATGCTCTATCCAGCGTTCCTGTACGCTTTCGCACGCGCAAGCCCCGTCGAAGGTGCGTTGTCGCTGGCTGTTCTTGGTGCCGGAACGTTTCCGACGCTGATGGTATACGGTCTCACGGTCCGTTCGCTCGGACCTGAGCACAGACGGACGCTACACCGTGTCTTAGGTGTGGCTTTCGTCGTATTAGGTCTTGTCACCCTCAAGATGGGGCTTATGTCGTTCGGAATAGAGATACCTGTGCCTATCAGGCTTCCCAGATACCAGCCGCTCTAGCGTAACGGGCGGACCGAGTTCGCTATGACGAGAAGACTGCTGGTCGCCATCGCAAAAGCCGCGACAGCAGGCGATATTACGCCCGCGACCGCGGCAGGTATAGCGAGTGCGTTGTACGTAAGTGCCCATCCGAGGTTCTGTCTGATACGTCTTTTCGTACCCTCTGTGAGTTCGAGAACCTCCGAAACCTTCGTGAGGCTGTCCTCCGTGACGACGACATCCGCGGCGTCGCCCGCGGTTGCTGTCCCCGTTCCAAGAGCGATTCCTAGGTCGGCTTTTGCGAGGGCGGGCGCGTCGTTCGTTCCGTCCCCGACCATTACTGTCCTTCCGTGTCCGCGTAACCGCGCGACCGTCTCCGCCTTCGCCTCAGGCGGGACACCCGCGAAAACGTCGTCCACGTCGGGATGTGACCTGAAGTACTCCGCTGTTCTTTCGTCATCGCCTGTGATGACGGCGACGTGTGCGTCGAGGCTCTCGACGGTCTCCTCCCACTCGGCACGCGGTCTGTCGCCGACTACGAGGACGCCGCGCACCTCACCGTCCCATCCGACGTAGACGGGCGCGTTGCCCGTCTCCCTCTCGCTTTCGGCGGTCTGCCTCAGTTCCGACTGTGTTTTCAGACCGTTCTCGGTCACGAGCCTCTTAGAGCCGACGAAGACGCGTTCACCGTCAACGAGCGCGCTGACGCCCTTGCCCGGATGGCGCGAGAAGTCGGTTACGTCGCCTCCGTCGGCGAACGACACGTACTTCGTCACCGCGTCGGCTATCGGATGGCTCGAATAAGTCTCGACAGCCACAGCGCGTCTCATAACCTCGTCCTCGTCTTCTCCTTCTCCGACTGCCGTTTCGACGACGTTCATGTCACCCGTCGTAAGCGTCCCCGTCTTGTCGAAGGCGACGACATCGTACTCGGTGGTGTCCTCAAAGACCGTGCCGTCGGTTATTGCCACGCCTTTTTCGAGTGCCTCCCGCACACCGGAAGCGACGGCGAGCGGTGTCGCGAGACCGAGCGCGCAGGGGCACGAGACGACCAAGACGGCGAGAGCGGAGAGCATAGACGCCGTGAAGTCGCCCGTGAGGTACAGACGGACACCGAACGTCGCGAGAGCGATTCCTATAACGAGAGGGACGAAGACGCCCGCAAGTCTGTCGGCGATACGCTGTACGCCCGGACGTGAACTCTGAACGTCCCAGAGAAAGGTCACGAGACGGTCGAACGTACTGGTCGCGTCTTCGTCTACTTCGACGACTAGAGCGTTGTCGGTCACGACAGAACCACCGACGACGCGGTCGCCCTCGCGTTTCGTGACGGGAAGCGACTCGCCCGTCACGAGCGACTCGTCCACCGCCGCCCTTCCTTCGACAACTACGCCGTCAACGGGCACACGTTCGCCGGGCTTTACGACGACCTCGTCACCTCCTTCGAGTTCATCGATGCTCACGACCTCTTCGCCGTCCACGGTACGTCGCCTTGCCTCGTCAACCCGCTCCTTAGTCAGTTCCTCCATACGGCTGTTCGCGCGTTTCTTGACCTTCTTCTCGTAGTAGTTTCCGAGGGTGACGACCATCACGATTACGACGGTGATGTCGAAGTATACTTCGGTGCCTCCGACGAGCAAGACACCGACGCTGTAGACGTAGGCGTTTACCGCGGCGATGGAGATGAGCAGGTCCATGTTGGGTGTTCCAGAACGCAGACTGACGTACGCGCTCCGGAGAATCGGATAGCCCGTCACGAAAAGAACCGCTGTCGTACCGAGGACGAGGTAGTACGACGTGAAAGGGTCGAGGAAAGGTCCGGGTCTTTCGACGAGTGCCTCCAAGCCGAGGTACTCGGGGTAGAGGAAGACGAAGTACCAGACCATCACCATCATACCGAGCCAGCCACCGATTACAAGCCGTCCTATGGTGAGTAGCTCGGCGATTTCGTCGTCCCGTGTTCCTTCTTCCTCGGCGTCGTGTGCCCTGTATCCGAAGCCCTCGACCGTTTCGACGAGTTCGTCGCGCGACATAACTTCGGGGTCGTATGTCAGCTTAGCCATCTCCGAAGCGTAGCTAGCCTCGGCTTTCTCAACACCGTCGTGGTCCTCCGCACGTGACTCTATGAATACCTCGCACGCCGAGCAGTGCATACCTTCGACAGTAAGGAAGGCTTCTTCGCAGTCCTCGAAAACCTCGGGTTCCTCATCCGTCGAGTTCCCACGCTCTTCAAGGTCCACGTCGCCGAGCGTCCGCTGTACCTCCATGCATCCGCGGCAACAGAAGACGCCGTCCACCTCGTCCGACGTGACGGGGGCGTCGGCGGGTACGGGTAGGTCGCACAGCGCGCACGACTCAGCCGTCCGTAGAGAGGACATCTAGTGTCTAATATAGACGGCTTAAGAACAAAGGCTTTCGCGTTTACCGACTACATCAAGACGAGTTTCGACAGTATAGCCACGAGAAGAAGCGCGCCGAGGATGCTCATAACCATCAGTGCCGCCTTCGCGTTGTCGTACCTGTCGGAGAAAACCTTTCCGACGAGCGCGAGACCCACTATGACAACACCACCTATACCAAGCTGTGTTATCGAGAGCGGAAGACCTCCCGGTCCGCCACCGTCCGCGCCGCCTGTGTCCGACGGGTCGTACGGATACGAAAGGACCTCGTTCTCAACTATTGCGTCCGACGAAGGATACTCGCCCGAGGAAATCGCATCTGCGTCCGGGTTTTCGCTCTCCTCCGCGGGACCGCCGGGTTCGCCACAGACGACACGTCCAACCATGCCGAGCGTCTTGTGTGGTATGCAGAAGTAGTCGTAAGTCCCCTCCTCCTCGAAGGTGTACTCGAACTCCGCACCCTGTTCGGTCATTATCTCGGAGTTCCAGGACTCCGCTCCCTCGGGTATACGTCTCTCCGTGTCGTTCTCGTCGGCGTAAGCCGTCGCGGAGTGAGAACCCGAAACGTTGACCCACCGAACCGTGTCGCCCGGCTCGACGTAAAGCCCTATCGGGTCGAATATGTACTCCGTGCCGTCGGTTCTCATCTCGACCTCGTAGACACCGTCCTCTACCTCGGCGTCCGTCGAGTCGTCCTGCCCCGCGACGGAACCCGCGCCGACGCCGACCGCCGCCGCGCCCGCTGTGGCGGTTAGGAAGCCACGCCTGTCGGTCTTCTCGTCCATGCTTGCCAAGAGTATTCCTTCCGGCATATTAATACTACTCAAATTAAGCAGGCGGAGGAAGACCTAAGAACGGACGGCACGCGTACACTGACGTGACACTCGATGTTTCGGTCGTCGCGCGCGTCGAACCGACGTGGTTCGTCGTCTCCGCATTCCTGTTCCTCGCTGGCTACGTCGCATCTTACCCCGTGACGAAGTACGAAGTTTCGTTTCTGACGTGGTACCCTCTCCGCGTATGGAGAGGTGTGCGTAAGAGGATATCCCCCGATGACGGATGGTTGAAGCTTTTCGTCTTCCTTCTGACGTTCAACGCAACGTCGCTTCTCGTCAACTTCCTCTCGGGGTTCTTCGTCGTACTGCCGCCCGTCTTCGCATTTCTCCTCGGCATGAACATCGGCGTAATCAGCGTCGAGGAAGCAGGTACGGCAGGGCTTCTTTCACTCGTCGTCAACCCCGTCGCATGGCTCGAACTCCCTGCGGCGTGGACTTCGCTCGCAGTAGGTACACAGTTGGGACTCGAAGTCCTGAACGGCGGCGTGTCCGGCGCGGTCTCCGTCTTCCCCGAACTCGCCGAAGTTTATCTCTACGTCGTCCTGCCGCTTCTCGTCCTCGCGGCGGTCTTGGAAGCGACGCTGATACGTCTCATGGGTAGACGAGAAGGGAATAAAGAGGAAGGGTAGTCAGTCGCCGAAAGCCTCGCCGAACTCGTCGATTGACTCCGTGTCCATCTCCTCAAGCACCGACTCGACCTCTTCTTCGAACCTCCGACGTTGCGAGTCCGGTACGCCGTCGTCTTTTTGACCGGTCATCAGTCGCTCGGACGCGTCCACAGCCTCTTCGAACGACGAATGTGTCGATACGACGAACGTTCTGCCGTCCTCGTGTATCTCCGTTCGCCAGCCGTCTCCCGCGCGACTGCATTCGATGCTCACCTCTTCGTCGTCGTTCACCCACCGTACGTTTATCCGCGAGTTCATCTCTATCTCGTACCCCCCAACCGTCTCCGGCACGTCGTCGTGTCCACGTGAGATACGTGCTATAGCAGACGCGTCACCCGTCCCCGTACCGGATTCGTCGTCCGCATCCCCCTCCGAACCGCCGGCGAAGGATAACACCCTTCTGACGTTCCTCATTGGTCAGAATTGAGTAAGCATAATATTTAAAATTGTCGGTCAAGACAGCCCGGAACCGTTCTCCTTATCTTTCCGCAGTCCCTCGTTTCGGACGATGTATCCGTACCGGAAGAAGACGGAAAGCAACCGCATCTTGCTCGCTGTTGGAGACTTAGCTACCGTCGTCGCCTTCGTCTCCGTCGGAAGCTACCACCACGGAAACAGCGACCCTTTGTACGCCGTCTACGTCGCCGTGCCGTTTCTGTTAGGCTGGTTCGTCGTCGCTCCGCTCGCAGGTGCTTACGACGGCTTCCCGTCGTTACGGAACGAGGCTTTTTCCCTCCTCGGTACTTGGCTCGTCGCCGCGCTCGTTGGTCTTGGCTTACGCTCGACAGAGTTTTTCGCAGGAAACTCGCCGCCTTCTTTTGGCTTCGTTATGGTCGTAATCGGCGGTGGCTCCTTCCTCGTATGGCGTCTCGGTCTCGTGCGTCTTATCGCTGTTATCCCTCGTCCGGTGTAGACCAGACAGCCTCGGCATTTCCCTCGGGGTAGACGCGTGTCCAGTAGACCTCGTAGTCGTCGCTTCTGTCGAACCTGTCGTCTATCTCGAACAGGACGACGCCCTCCCTCGAAACGCGCGACGTGCCACCGGCGTAGGCGTCCCGGGCTAGCCTCTCGGTCGACTCATACTCCGCACCTTCGTTGACCACCATTACAAACTCGTCGTACCTAGGTAGCTCCCTCGGTTCGCGTGTGGGATTCCGGGCTGTGACGTTCAAGACCGCGAACTTCTCTTCGGGTCCGGCTCTGTGTATCCTCCTACCTTCCTCCGACGTGTAGCTGTACGACTGTATGGGATCCACGTTGGAGCCGATACCCGGCGTCTCCAAGGTGAGACGTACCCCTTCGGGTGTGACGTACGTCTCGCCGAACGTCAAGTTCCGCTCGACGCCTCTTACACCGAACTCTTCGCCCGTCTCTTCGAGCCGGTATACGTACTCGCCGAGGAAGTCGTTTCTCGCCGAGAGGTCACGGCTGACTTCCTCACCCGCAGGAACCTCGACCGACACCGTGTCGAAATCCTCCGGTTCACCACCTCTGCGCCGGCGTGTCACAGCCGTCTCAAAGACGCCGTCCTCGCCTCCGTAGTTTCTCACGGTCAACGACCAGTCGAACGATGTTCCTATCTCGACCGTTTCGGGTGCGTCCACGGAGCTTACCTCAAAGGATGCAGGCTCGGGTTCGCCTTCCTCACCGTCTCCGTCCTCGTCTTCTCCGTTCTCTCCGTCCATGTCTGTCTCACCGTTTTCTTCGCCGTTTGTGTCCGTCTCGTTACCATCCTCGCCGTCCTGTGGTTCGCCGTTCTGTGTCTCGTCGTCTTCCTCAGGCACCTCTTCTAAACACCCCGACGCCAAGACCGTAACAGCGGTTCCTCCTGCCAAGATGACCTGTCTTCTCGTTCTCATGTTAGTAACAACATCTTCCTCTGACTTAATTTTACGCCCTGTGTAGTACTCGGTCGTCCACACGCTGGTCGGTGCCAGAATAACAGGTTTTATCTTTCTGCCCGCGCTTTCGTCGTATATGCCAGAAGAACGTAAGGCGGGACGCATCACACGTAGCGCGGGACGTTTCGGTCCACGGTACGGACGTGTCGGACGCAAACGCGTCGCCGACATAGAGGAGGAGATGAACGAGGAACAGCCGTGCCCGGAGTGCGATGCAGTAAAGGTTTCGCGTACGGACACGGGAATCTGGGAATGCGGCAAGTGTGGCTACCGTTTCGCGGGCGGCGCGTATAGCGTGACGACACAGCGCGGCGAGGCTGTCGGACGTGCCATACATGAAGCAGGAGACTCGGGCGAGGGAGAAGCGAGCGAAGCCGTGGAGGAGTAGGATGCCGTACAAGTGCTCGCGCTGTAAGAGACAGGTCGAACTCGGCGGCAGACGCGGTGTCAAGTGTCCTTACTGCGGACACCGTATCTTCCTCAAGGAACGCGGCGGCGGTGTGAAACGCGTCGATGTCGAGTGACGGACGCCACGAACTCTTTATCGAAATCCACGACGAGACGGTTAGACGTGCTCTCGAACCCGAGACGGAGACGGAGACGGAAGCCGACGGTAGGTCGGAAAGCGCGCTCGTCGAGGACGGCGTCGTAGTACGGACAGACAGCCTGCGCGAGTTGCGCGCCGCGCTGAACGGCTGGAGGCGTCTCGTCTCCGTAGCCGAGGAGACGGAACGCGTCGTACGTTGAAACGTCGTCTCCTTCCGACACGGGACGGTGCGCAGGCTCGTGAACCAAGACTTTTACCGGTGGGATGACAACCCCGACCATGGGAGCAGAACTACCACCGGAGGCGCAGGAGAAGCTACAGAAGCTACAGGAGATACAGGAACAGCTTTCTCAGATAACCGCACAGAAACAGCAGACTGAGCAACAGCTTCAGGAGACGGAGGGCGCGCTCGAACTTCTGGAGGATACCGACGATGACACGACGGTCTACAGGACGGCGGGTGACGTTATGGTGAAGTCGAACCGCGAAGAGACTGTCGAGGAGCTAAGCGACAAGGTCGATACGCTTGAGGTACGCGCCGACTCTCTGGAGAAACGCGAACAGAAGGCGGAGGAACAGTTCGAGAACCTGAGAGACGAGGTGCAGGGGATGCTCGGCGGACTCGGCGGCGCGCTCGGCGGTGGCGGCGGTCCCGCGCAGTGAGAACGTGACCGTAGAACGCGCCGAGTCGCTCGACGTCGAAGAGATAGCCGACGTTATCGAGGACGTAGGCTTCGAGTGCACCGACTGCGGCGACTGCTGTACTGCGGACGGCGACGAACCTCTTGCTGTCACAGTCTTTCCTGACGAGAGGCGCGCGCTCGCGGAGTCAGCCGAAGAGGACGGCGCGTCGCCCGAGGACGTTACGGAGCCTTCGCCTTTCGGCGAGGACGAGAACGAGACGTTCGAATGGACGGTGAGACGCGACGCCTGCGGCGACTGTTTCTTCCACAAAGGCGACGCCTGTTCGGTCTACGAAGCGCGTCCGTCGGTCTGTCGCACCTACCCTTTCGCCGTAAATTTCGAAGACGACGAGACAGGCGCGGTTGAGACACATGAACTCGGCGACGCGACAGTCGTCGTCGGTGAATGTGAGGGTACGGGACGCGACATCAGCAGAGAAGACGCGCTCGAACTCGCGCGCGCCGTCAAGAGACGTGTCGTCAAGGAGGAACACGAGGCGCGCGAACTCCTCGACGCATACGAGGAGGTAGAGCCACCCGACGGTGCGGTCGTCGTGCACGACAGCGAGGGCACGCACGTCGTGGAAAAGTAGCTTCGTTTCTCTTACTCGGGCCAAGCACGCGCGAACGAGTCGAAGAAGTTGTCGTCCGTGTCAACGAGGACGTAGCCCGCGCCGAGTGACTCTGCGTGTTCCTCGACCTCTTCGAGGTGTTCTTCGAGACGTTCTTGGTACCTGCCACGCGTTCTGTTGCTGATGAAGGTTCTCAGACGGCTTTCGGTCTCTATGCCCTCAAAGATTGTGTCGCCCGAGACAGGGAGTTCGAGTTCGTCGTGCGACAGGGTACAGACGAGACGCAGGTAGCTGTCGGCGAGCGCGTCGATGCCGTCCTCTATTCCGTCGAGTTCGCCCACGAAGTCGCTCACGACGACGACGAGCGACCGTGAGCCTATCGTACTGGCGTACTCGCCAAGGGCGCGTCCGAACTCCGCGCGTCCTTCCGGCTCCGTCTCGTTGAGCGTGTCGATTAGAGAGAGAACCTCGCCCGGGTTCGACTTGCCCGAGTCGATACGTTCGAAAGTGTCGGTGAAGACGGAGAAACGGAAGTCGTTGTTCTCCGCCGCTGTGAGGTAGGCGTAACCGAGACCTATCTTCGCGGCGTAGTCGAACTTGTTCGCTTCGCCCTCGCCGTAGTCCATAGAGCCGCTCGCGTCCAGAAGGATATGGGTCGTCAGGTTACGCTCCTCCTCGTACCTCTTTATGTAGTGCTCCTCCGTGCGGGCGTAAAGGTTCCAGTCTATGAGACGCGTGTCGTCACCCGGCACGTAGTTCCTGTGGTCAGCGAAGATTAGACCTTCGCCTGTATGCGACGTCTCCTGCTCACCCTGAAAGACGGAGTTTACCTTCCTTTTTAGCTCGGACTCGAACCTCTCCAGTTCGTACAGGAAGTCGGGGTCTATCATGCTATCACAGGAGGTCGCGTACCGCCTGCTCGGCTGTTATACCCTCGCGCTCGGCGCGGAAATCGACGACGATACGGTGGCGGAGTACGGGGACAGCCATATCTTCGATGTCTTCTTCGCTGACGTAGTTCCTTCCGCGCATGAACGCGAGTCCCTTTCCGCCTAAGACGAGCGAGAGACTCGCACGCGGCGACGCACCGAACTCTATGTTCTCGTCCTCTCGTGTCTTTGCGACTATCTCGATTGCCCTGTCGCGTATGTCGTCGGCGACGGGTATGTCGCGCACCATCTCCTGCGCGCGGAGCATTTCGTCGCCCGTCAGAACCTTTTCGAGTTCTATGTCGTCCTCCCACTGGCGCGTGTACCTGTCAACAATCTCGGCTTCCTCTTCGAACTCCGGATAATCGACCGTGAGCTTCATCATGAAACGGTCTTTCTGTGCCTCGGGAAGCGGATACGTACCCTCTTGGTCTATGGGGTTCTGTGTCGCAAGAACGAAGAAGGGACGCGGCAGGTCGTAGGTCTTACCGGACGCTGTCACCTGTTCCTCCTCCATGGCTTCTAAGAACGACGCCTGCGTCTTGGGTGTCGCGCGGTTTATCTCGTCCGCCAAGACGACGTTCGCGAATATAGGTCCTTTCTCGAAGACGAACTGCTTGTCGCCCTCCGCCGACTCACGTATGACCTCCGTACCCGTCACGTCCGAAGGCATCAGGTCGGGCGTGTTCTGTATACGCGAAAAGCTCATATCGGTCACGTCGGCGACGCTCCTCACCATCATCGTCTTCGCAAGACCGGGGTTGCTTTCGAGGAGCGCGTTGCCGTCGCAGACCATAGTCACGAGGAGGTACTCAAGAACCTCCTCCTGTCCGACAATCTTCTTCGAAACCTCGTCCTTTACGTCCTGTATCTTTTCCTGTAAATCTTCTATCTGTTGACTCATTTTATTCGTCACTCCGAACGCGCAGGTTGTACTCCTTGACGAGTTCCGCGTCCTCTATCTCTTCCTCGGGGCTGAACTCGGTACGCTGTCCCTCCACCTCCACGCGGTTGCTCATGTCACTGCCTTCTCCGACGGAGCCGGTTCCGCCACCGCCTTCGCCGCCGCTACCCGACCTGTCTAGCTCGACGTTCCGGTCGTTAGCACCGCGTGACACCTCGCCGGACTCGCCGAGAACGTCGTCGGCATTCTGTAGCTCTTCTTGTGCCTCACCCGAGCCGCTACCTCCGCCTGCTTCGCTTTCGCCCTCTCCGCCACCGCCGCCCTGTGTCGTCGTCTCGTCGCTGAAAAGGCTCTGACCGCCTCCGTAGCCGCCGAGCGTCGCGGTAAGTAACAGAAACGCGACGGCGAAGACGAGGACGACGCTTCCCGCGATACGCGGCATGCTCACGAATCCGTCGCTCGACGTAGTCTTGAGCTTCTCCAGAACGTCGTCGTAGAGTGCCTCCGCCATCTCGTTGTTGTCGCCACGGTTTGCGGCGTCGCGTGCGGTGCGCAGAGCCTCGTTGACCTGCGGGTTCACCTCCTCGAAGTATTCGAGAGTCCTTCGACGGTAGACGAGGTAGGCGTCGGCGACGAGAAAGACGAGCGCGAGAGCCAAGGAGACGATAAGCGCGCCCGGAATCTCCACGCCAGCCTCTACTGAGACAGCGTCGATTAAGGGGACTGAGACGACCACCGAAAGGACGAAGTAGACGACCACGAAGAAGACGGTCGCCTCGACAGTGCCGTGTAAAGCCGCGGCTTTCGCTCCCTCCTTACGTATCTCCTTCTCCGCCTGAAGTATCTGCTCCGCTTTGTTATCGGTCATGGCAGTATACAGTCCTCCGCGGCGAGACACGCGTCTCTTAGCTCTTGCTTCTCGTTTTCGAGTTCGCTGACCTCGCTCTCCAAGTCGGATATGGTTTCGTCCTTCTGTTCCACCTCGTCTTCGAGCAAGTCGACATCATTCCGTAACGAAGTTACTTCGCTGTTTAATGAGTTTACCTCGCTCTGAAGTGTCTCGTACTCAATCACCATATCATCGAACGAGGCGTCATACCCCAAACCCAGAGTCTGAGCGAACTCACGACGGTTCTGCCTCAGTTCTTCAACCCGGCTCTCGACGTTCGAAAGCTGCCTTTCGGTTTCCGTAAGTTCCTCCTCCAGCTGGTTCCTTTCGCGCTCTATCCGGTTTATTTCGTTTTCTATGTTGCCGTAGTCTTCGAGGTCAGTCTCAAGGTTGTCGAGCCGGTTTTCCTTGCTCTGAAGCTCCTGTTCCGTGTTTTCGAGTTGGCTCTGAAGCTCCCCCTCCCTCTGTTCGAGTTGCTCCTCCAGCTCGTCTATCGACTCCTCCTTCTGCTCTACTTGGTCCTGAAAGTAGAGGGTGGCACCGGCTGTCCCCACCATCGAAAGCGCGACGAGTGCCACCATGAAGAGATTTATTTTCGCGCCTATGAAGCTCATTTGTCTACCGTAAGTACGCCATGTGCAGGTATATGGTTTGTGGGTTTACTGTCGAATCCTACTCGGCAAGAACCGCCCGAACCTGTAACCGTAAACGTCGTGTAGCCTGCGCATCGAAACCTCCACGAGGTAGAGCAGAAGCGCGAGCACTATCGGAATCCATTCCAAACCCTGTTCCGTCTCACGTGGCTCCGAGAGCGTCGTCCTCACTTCCTCCGCGATAGCCGCGGTCTGTCCGGGTTCGTAGACAGTACCACCCGTGGATTCGACGGCACGGTAAACAGAGTTGGAGAGTCCGAAGCCGCCGTACTCAAGAGCGTAGTTGACGGCGTATTCGGTGTCACCGACCGTCTCGAAACCCGGCTCCGTGGGCGTCACGGTTGCGACGTATTCGTCGTCGTCGGTGCGCGAGAATTCGAGTTCGGTCGAGGGGCGCGACTCTCCGCGGTAGCTTATCTCGGTCGTCTCGCCGACGCGTGTGTCTTCCACGTCGAAGACGTCTGTGGCGCGCCTCTCGGGGTCGCCTATCGCCCAGTTGACCGACCGCGAGACGAGGAGGGAGTCGGGGTCCTGCAACAAGCCGCCTAAGACGCCGTCGCCCGTGTGCGCCGTCACCGAGACGACTCGTCCGAGACCGTACCGCCCGGACGCCATAGCCACGTCACCGCTTCCTGTCGAGACTAAGAAACGTCCCGTGGACTTGACCTTCACTTCGTTCGAGGACGACAGGTCGGTCGTCGTCTCGACGCCCTGTGTTATGAAATGGCTCGTATCGACGAGCGTGAGACGGTTGCCCTCCGGCGTCCTGTCCTCGCCGCCGAAGAGTATGCTAAGACGGTCCGTCTCGCTCGCTTGGAAGAACGAACCGCCGCTCTCGTCGGCGAGCGTTCTCATCACATCGGTTCCGAGGTTCGTGTTGCCTACACCGACCGAAACGACGTTTACGTCCTGTCTGCCGAGGTCTCTCGCGGCGCGTGTGGCGGAAGCGAACTTGTCCTGCGTGACAATACCGTCGGAGATAAGGACGACGTTACCCGGACCGCCTAGCATCTCCTCCGCGCCACGCAGACCTGCGGCTATGTCGGTGCTACCGCCTGACTGTAGCCGTGCTATCGTGTCCTCTATCTCTCCGCGCGATGTCGAAAGCTCCTCGATGTCGTTCACCCTGTGGGCTTCTTGGTTGAACGCGACGACGCCGACACGGTTGCCGTCGCCCATCTGTTCGAGCGCGTCGAGTGCGAGACCGCGGCGCACGTCCATGTCTCCCTCCGCGCTTCCCGATACGTCGATTACTAGAACGAGGTCGGAGGTTCTGTCGGGTTCTCCGGAGCGTACGGGAACGATGTCACCGAGAAGCGAGTCCTCGTATCCGCCCTCGTCGTAGGCGTTCGGTCCGCCCGCGACGACCAGACCGTTTCCGTCTATCACGAAGTCCTGTAGTGCCGACAGGTCGCCCGCGTCGTCTGCGTGAAGGTTCTGCGTCACGACGGCGTAGTAGGGGTCGAGGTTCGACGGTACCTCGTTCGCCGTCTCGACATCGTAGAGCTGTTCTAAGAGGTCGGCGAGCGGGTACCTGTCTTTGCTGACATAGAGAATATCGGGGCGTTCGACGACGCGCACCGTCTTACGGAACTCGTTGTTGCGCTCGTGGAGGTCGTTGGCTTCTATCGACGCCGTCATCCTGTGGTCGCCCGTCTCCTCGAAGGTATGGTCGAACTCCTCGCAACCCCCTGCTGTCGTGCCTTCGAAAGCCGGGCTACCGTCTATGGAGACGGTGACCTCGTTCGTGGAGTCCCCGGTACCGCCGACACAGACCTCGAAGGTCTCCTCGACGCCCGCGCTCGCCTTACCGGGACCGCCGAGCGTGACGTACCTCTCCGACTCCGTGGTCGTGAGGTTGATAGCACTCACACGCGCGTTGAGCGCGCTCGCCGACTCCGCCGCGCCTTCGAGCGACTGCCCGCTCGTTACGTGACCGTCGGTGATAAGAAGTACGCTACCGTCGCGTTCGACGTTCGACATGAGTGCGTCACCGACGCGCGACTCGTCTCCATCGCCGACACGTGTCGTCGTGACATCGATTCCTTGGTTCTCGACACCAGACGCCACTTCGTCCGCCACGTCCTCGAAGACACCCATGCTGTCGGAGCCGTCAACGAGTATCTGGACGCTCTCTCCTCCTCCGACCGTCGTGGTTTCGACGACGAACGGCTGTGCGAAAGCCACGATGAGGAGCGAAACGACGACGAGACGTGAAGCGAACAGCGCGTATCTGCGCCTCTTCGAACCCGTTCCGTTGTGGAGGACGAGGTAGTAGAGAACAGCTACCGCGACAGGGATGAGGAGTAGTGCGAGAGGCATCTCGAACCAGACCATCAGAGACCACCTCTGTAACGCATGAGTACGAGTTCAGCCAACACGAAGACGAGCGCGGCTATCGCTGTGTACGGTGTCAGGTCGAAAGGTACGGTCTCTTCGAGCGTCCGACTCGCCGTCTCTCCCGCTTCGGTTCTTTCCACGTCAACAGCAGACACGTTCGACTCGGCAGCGTCAAGAAGGCTTGCGGAGTACACCGTACCTGTGTCGTAGAACCCCGCAGAGTCCATGACGACCGACGTTCCTGTTACATCGCCGTCGGGAGTGCCGACCGTAGCCTCACGCGCAAAGCTGAGCCTGTCCCCGGTCTGTCTGTTCATCGACGACAGCCTCTCGCGCGACGTTACGTGGTAGAGAGCGTCGCGCCAGAAGATGGGGAACTGGTAGCTGTTGTGGAACTCCGTCTCTCCACGCATGAATCCGTAGTAGAGAGCGCGACCGTTGCCCACGTCGGCGGTCGCAAGAAGCGGGTCACCCGAACCCGACTCGACGAGAGAGCGTCCGTCGGTGAGTTCCGCGCCGAGGTACTGGCGCGGCGCGGGGAACTCGACGTTCCTGACGAACCTCTCGTCCGAGACCACGTTGACACCCTCTCCGGGTGCTACCTCGCCGACATCGACTGGCAGAAGGTCGTCGTAACTGTCCTCTATAGAAGAGAGGTCCTCCTGTGCGACGACTACGACACCGCCACCCGCGTTCACGGCGTCGCGCGCGCCTCTCACCGTCCTGTCGAGGAGCCTGTCGGCGTTCACGTTGTCGAAGACGACGGCGTCGTACTCCGTGCCGTCGAAAGCCTGAACAGGCGGCTCGGCGGTTTCGTAGTTCACCTCGGGAATCGAGTCGAGAACCGCAAGAAGGAAACGGTCCTCACTGCTCGTCACGACGAGAACGTCGATAGAGTCAGGGTAGCCCGAAACGTACGCCGTGTCGTCTGCAGGGAACGAGTCGCCGGGCGATATCTCCACGGTCGCTGTGCCTGCGGGTACGTCGAACGAGACGGTGCCGAAGTCGTTTGGTGCGAGCGTAACCGACTCCGTCTGTCCGTCGAGCGAAACGTCACGTGTCACCTCCTCGTCGCCGAAGTTCGCAACCTCGACAGTCACTTCACCACCGCCGAACGAAGTTCCGACTATCCCGACGTTGTCCTCTCCTCCACGGGCGAACTGTCTGAGAGCGACGGGGATGTTTCTCGCACGCGCCTGTTCGACAGACGTAGTCCAGTCCGAAGCACCCGCGAAGTCGCTCGCAACCACGAGACGTGCGTCGGTGCCAGCGACTTCCACTCCGCGCGCTATACCGTCGGCGAGGTTTCCGGAAGCGTCCGTCACAGTCGCTGTCTCTATCGTCGAACGCGCTTCGCTCGCCGAACCTTGTTCGAGGACGACGTTTGTCGATGAGCCGACGATGACCACGGTGGTCGTCCCTGTCACCTCGTCCGCGGCGTACGACACAGCACTATCGAAACGTGTCGCTCCGCCGTCTTCCGTCGCCATGCTCGCTGTCGCGTCGAGCACAACGACTGTCTCGTCCGCCACCTCGCTCTTCGTCACGTCTATGAACGGCGAACCGAGAGCCATAGCGGCGAGAACGAGCACCAGTATCTGCAGGAACAGGAGAAGGTTCCTACGGAGCATTTCGAGTATGGGGTTCGTCCCGCCCTCGTCCTCGATGTTCGGCAGAAACTCCATCGTCGGTACACGTAGCTTCTCGGGGTCGGGCTGTAGTATGTACAGAAGTATCAGCGGCACGAGCGCGCCTAACGCGAGAAGCCCCAGAGGTGTCGAAAATCCTGCCATTACCTCGCCCATACGTCTCGGAGAACCATAAACTCTTCAGACTTGACCGATGGGTTTAATTTGTGCCGAACGCTTTTTGGCAGATATGCAGGACGAGATAACCCGACTTGTCGGAAGGAACGTCTACTCAAACAACGGTGTTTTCGTGGGACGCGTCGAAGATGTACAGCTAGACATAGACGATAGACGCATATCCGGGCTTGCGCTCGGAGAGTCGAACGACGAACTCTTTGATACCAACGGCGACAAGGGTATAATAATTCCGTACCGGTGGGTTAGTGCCGTCGGTGACATCGTTATAATAAAGGATATAATAGAACGCCTCAAAGCGCGCGAAGAGTAGTGCTCAGAACTACTCTTCCTCCTCTTCGACGTTCATAGCGTCCAAAAGCTTCGTCTTTACCGTCTCGTCCACGAGTTCAAGAAGAACCTCACGGTCCTCGCCTTCCTCGCCGACGGTTCTGAATATGCCGAGAGGTACCGTCGCGCGCGCCTCGTCCGAGTGTCCGACCGTGTCCGCCTCGTCACCGAAAGCAGAGCCGAGCACCCCGGAGAGGTTGACGCGCGCGTCCTTCGACCTGCCCGCAACGTGTATCGTCTCGTCCGAGACGCCGAAAACTACGGTCGTCGTTACACCTTCGAGGTCGAGAAGCATCTCGGCAGACCACGCGAGTGCGTCGGGGCTGTTGAGGAATCCGACGTTGGAGACGAGATGTGAGCCGATTATCTCGCGGTTACGTATAGCCTCAGAGAGAATGCCGAACTCGTCCGCCGACATCGAAGGCGATTCGAGCTGTTCGAGGAGGTCCTTGTCGGCGAAAGGGAACAGGTAGGCGGCGGCTGTGAGGTCCGCTGGTGTGGTCTTCCTCCTGAAATAGGAGGTCTCCGAACGTATTCCGTGCAGAAGTGCTGTGTGAACCCTCGCCGAAACGTCCACCTCCGCCTCCTGCAGGTACTTTGTGAGTATCGTCGATGTGCTACCGACGTTCGACCTTATGTCGGTGTACTCAGCCTCCACACCTGCTTCGGTCGGATTGTGGTCGATGACTATCTCGGCGTCGAACCCGAAGCCTTCGAACTCGTCCGCGCCGCCGACGACCGCGACCGTGTCGAAGCTCTGTATTTCATCCTCGGTACCGATTTCGAGTTCGAGGAGGTTTGCGAAGGCGACGTTGCGCTGGTGACGCTGGCTCCCGCAGTAGACGACCTCCGTCTCGACCCCGAGTTCCTCGCCTACGGACTTGAGCGCGTACGCGCTCGCTATCTCGTCAGGCTCGAAGCTCCTGTATATCACGACGACGAGGCTCTCGGAGTTCTCGATTACCCCCAAGAGGCGTTCGACACGGTTCTCCATCTCACCGGCTTCGAGAGCGCGCAGAGCGCTTTCTGCGATGACCTGCGGCGGGTTTATGACCTCGTCAGCACCCTCGTCTTCGAGTTCGTCGTGCGACACAGGGTCGGTCGCGCGCACGATGACGTACTGGTCGGGGTTCTCGTCCTTGAGGTTCCTGAGAGCCGTCTTGTTGTCCTCGACGAAGCTCGTGAGGACGAGCGCGACGGGCGTCTGTGTGAGCAACTGGGGTATCTCGGGGTCGGTTATGTCGCGTTCGACGGCGTTCATGTCTTGGTCTCGGAGAGCCTCGACGCGCGATGGGTCCTTGTCGAAGATTATTATCTCCTCGCCCTGCTCGTGTAGCCTAGTCGCGACGACGTGCCCGACGCTTCCGCAACCGAGAATCGCGTACTCGGGCACCGTGTCCTGTGTGGGACGGTCGTTCATACGTATACGAGAAAAGCCAACGGCTTTTATCTGTTGCCGTAGAGGCGTGCGACGACTACGGCGCGCTGTACCGCCGTTAGATGCCCGCC
The DNA here is from genome assembly GCA_034522195.1 of Halobacteriales archaeon. Classification (GTDB taxonomy): domain Archaea; phylum Halobacteriota; class Halobacteria; order Halobacteriales; family Halorutilaceae; genus Halorutilus. The sequence continues at coordinate 344,158 of JAXHLL010000001.1, forward strand.
GACCGCGAAGACGGCTAAGACGAAAACGAAAGCCTCGTATCCGAGGGCGGTGGCGTCTACTGCGGAACCGAGCGCGCCGATTACGACAAGCGCGGAGATGTCCGCGCGTGTCAGAAGACCGCCGTACATCCGTCCGCCCGTGACCGCCTGCGCCTTCGTGCCCGCGTCGGCGTCCAAGACGACACCCGAGACGGCGAAGAAGCCTAACGTCCACGCGCCGACGCCCGCCGCCGCGCCCGCGACGACAGCAACGTCGGCGTACCTGTCAACGGCGTGGTCCAAGAGGTCGCCGCGTTCCGTCGCGTTGTCCGTACGGCGCGCGAGTTCGCCGTCGAGAACGTCGAGTAAGCCGTTTACTACGACGAGCGTTGCGGCGGCGGCGTAAGCGATGTGCGTCGCTGTGTAAAGAAGACCACCGGCAACGAGCGCGACGAAAAGCGAGAGGGACGTGACCGCGTTCGGCGTAACGCCGAGTCGCGCCGTGAACTCGACCAAAGGCTCGACGACTGCGTATCCGGCGTCGCGCGCCCGTTCGAGCAACTTCTACTGGAACCCGATGTACGAGTCGCGTCTTCCGGACTTCATCTGTGCGTTTCCGCCCTCGAACTCATCCTTCATCTCCTCGTAGTACTCCATTATCTCCTCAGTTATCGTCGGACGGACCTTTTCGAGCGCGGAGCGGACGTGGGGCATCTTGACAGTATCCGCCTCCTCGTCCTCGCGTAGGGCTATCAGGGCGGCTTCGCGCGCTATGGTTTCGAGGTCGCTTCCAACGTATCCTTCTGTAATCTCTGCAACCTCCTCAAGATTGACGTTCTCGTCGAGAGGCACGTCGCGCGTGTGTATCTTGAGTATCTCGCGCCTCTCTTCCTCGTCGGGCGCGCCAAGGAGGACGAGCCTGTCGAACCGCCCGGAGCGTATGAGCGCGGGGTCTATCATGTCGGGACGGTTGGTCGCCGCAACCACCATCACGTCCTCGAGTTCTTCGAGACCGTCGAGTTCCGTAAGGAGTTGGTTGACGACGCGTTCGGAGACGCGCGACTCGCCGCTACCCGAACGCGACGGCGCGAGAGAGTCGAGTTCGTCGAAGAAGATGACGCACGGCGCGACCTGACGCGCCTTCCTGAAGGTCTGGCGTATCGCCTTCTCGGACTCGCCCACCCATTTCGAGAGCAACTGCGGTCCGCGTATCGAGATGAAGTTGGCACCAGTCTCGTTTGCGACCGCCTTCGCCATTAGCGTCTTTCCTGTGCCCGGCGGACCGTACAGGAGGACACCCTTCGGCGGTTCGACGCCCATACGCTTGAACTTCTCGGGCGACGACAGGGGCCATTCGATTGCTTCCTCTACCTCCTGTCTCTCGTCCTTCAGACCGCCGACATCGTTCCACGTGACCTGCGGGAGTTCGACGAGAACCTCGCGCATCGCGCTTGGCTCTACCTCGCGGAGTGCCTGCTTGAAGTCGTCCTCGTTGACGACCATACGGTCTATCATCTCGGGTGGTATGTCCTCCGAGTCGAGGTCTATCTCGGGGAGGTAACGTCGCAGAGCTTTCATCGCGCCCTCCTTTGCGAGCGACGCTATGTCCGCGCCGACGAAGCCGTGCGTCTCGTTCGAAAGCTTCTCTATGTTCACGTCGTCGGCGAGAGGCATTCCGCGTGTGTGGATGTTGAATATCTCCTCTCTGTCCTCAACATCCGGCACGCCTATCTCGATTTCGCGGTCGAACCTTCCGGGACGACGCAGAGCGGGGTCTACGGAATCGACGCGGTTGGTCGCGGCGATGACTATGACCTGTCCGCGCTCCTCAAGACCGTCCATCATAGTTAGGAGTTGGGCGACGACGCGACGCTCAACCTCACCCGTGACCTCCTCACGCTTCGGCGCGATGGAGTCGAGTTCGTCTATGAAGATGATAGACGGCGACTCGTCGCGCGCCTCGTCGAAGATGTCGCGTAGCTGTTGCTCGCTCTCACCGTAGTACTTCGAGATGATTTCGGGACCAGCTATGGAGAAGAACTCCGCGCCCGTCTCGTTTGCGACAGCCTTCGCCATCAGAGTCTTTCCTGTACCCGGCGGACCGTGTAACAGCACACCGCGCGGCGGTTCGATACCGAGACGCTGGAATATCTGCGGATGCTTCATCGGGAGTTCGACCATCTCGCGCACCCTCTGAATCTCCTCCTCCAAGCCGCCTATGTCCTCGTACGTCACACCGCTCGTGTGCGACTCGATACCGTGCGCAGGCTCCTCGCGTAGAACGACCTCGGTGTCCTCCGTCACCATGACGGTGCCTTCGGGTTCAGCCTGTGTTGCGATGAGAGGTATCGCCTGTCCGGGCGAACGCATGAAAGGATGGTTGGTCGAAGACATGACAGGTACGACATCGCCCTGAACGACGGGGCGTTTCAGAACCTGTCTCTTCACCATTCCTGACGCGTCGCTTCCGAACTGGACGCTCGCGCCCTCGGGCGGTGCTAAGACGACGCGGTCTGCGTCCGTGGTTTCGGCTTTCCTTATCGTCACGCGCTCGCCTATGCCGACCTCGGCGTTCTGACGCGTGAATCCGTCTATGCGTATCGTGTCGTTGTTCCAGTCCTTCCGGTCAGCACGCCAGACCTTCGCCGCGGTCGTGTCCGCGCCCTCTATCTCTATGATGTCACCGGGACTGAGCTTGAGATGCAGGAGTGTGTCAGGGTCAAGACGCGCTATACCCCTTCCGGAGTCGTTGGGGTACGCCTTCGCCACTTCCAGTTCGACTTCGTTCATCTTGCTTGTGATAGGTTATCAAAGGCAAAAGTCTTTGCGTATGACCTACGTCTTGCCGGTAGTTCTCAGACGGTGCTTTCGCGCTCGCTCGCCGAAGACAGCCACCGTCTCACGTCCGAGTCGGGAGAGTCCGTGACGACGAGAACCGTGGGTAACGTCGTCAGTGATTCAGATTTGACACCATGTGTTACTCGCTGTGAGAGAAGCGAACAGCGAGGTAGTTTTTCCCCACGTTTTTGCGAGGAGTGGTTCCCGCAGTGAGCGTAGCGAACGAGGAAACCCGACGAGTAAAAAGTGGGAGTGCGTGGGACCGGATTTGAACTTTGGTCGCTTCGTTCGCTGGTGCTCACTCGCTCACGAGTTCAAATCCGCTCCTACTCGTTCGTTCGCAAAAGCTCACTCACTGCGTGGGACCGGATTTGAACCGGCGGACCCCTACGGGACAGCGCCCTCAACGCTGCGCCGTTGGCCTGGCTTGGCTACCCACGCGCAAACGTTCGTAGAACGATGAACGACTTTAGGCTTTCCTTTCCCCTCAGCGTTTTGTGCCTTCGTAGAGTATCTCTCGGCATGGAATGCACCTACTGCGGAAGCAACGTACACAGACACGAACCGGTATTCGTTCAGGAGGACAGCGAGTTCAGACGTGTGGACATGGGACAGTTCTGCAACTACGCGTGCCTCTCGGCGTACATAGACGAGGAGGGGCTTGCCGTAGGTGACGCGTGCGAAGTGGACTTCGGAGATTCGTGACCTGACCCACTCTGTACATCGTTTTCGACAGTCGGACCAGAATTATGATGTTCCTTTCCGGCGTGTCTGTATCCGTGTTCAAACATGACAGAAGAGAATCCGCTGACATCCGACGAAGGTTCAGCTTTCGACTACACGCGACGGAACATTCTCCGAGGCGCGCTGGGTGCCACAGCGACGGTCACAGCGGTTTCCGCGCTGACAGGCGTCGCAGTAGCACACTTTCCGTTACAGCTTGAGGTGGACATTCAACCCCAAAACGAGGACAACTTCATCGACCTCGACGACCACGAGTCGGTTCGCGTCGCAGTACACCGTACAGAGTTCCTGAACTCGGACGGCGAAAGGGAGGTCTTCGACCCGACGGAGGAGGACGTGCGGTACAGGTTCGGTGCGAGAAGCACTCTCGAAAACGGCGGCGGTGTGCGTCCGATGGACGACGGGGACGAAACTAACGGAGAAGATGACGACGAGACGCTGTTGCTGGAGTTCCCTGTCGGCGAGACAGGACTCGATGACGGCATGGAGACGGCTTGGCTGTTCTGGGAGAGGGACGAGTCGGGCGAACACGGCTACTCGGGCGTGGACACGGTATCGGTCTACGGAGAAGAGGTCTCGAACCGCGACATAGCCGAGATTCTGAGAAGGCTGTTCGAGTCGTCTTAGTCAGTCCGCACCTGCCTTCTCGCGTTCCTCGCCAGCGCGTTCGCACGTCTCGCCCTCGATTTCGACAGGATAAGAGCCTGTTACGCATCCCGTACACATCTGGCTCCGCGGCATGTCGAGCGCGTCGGCGATTTCGTCGGGTGTGAGGTATTCGAGCGAGTCCGCACCGATTTCTTCGCGTATCTCCTCAACGCTCTTGTCGCTCGCCATGAGTTCGTCACGCGACGCCATGTCGATGCCCAAGTAGCACGGCGCGACGATAGGCGGCGAACCGACGCGGAAATGTACCTCCGACGCACCGGTTTCGCGCAGTAGCTTGACGAGTTGGCGCGACGTCGTTCCGCGCACCACGGAGTCGTCGACGAGCGTCACGCTCTTGCCCTCGATGTTCGAGTCCATCGTGTTTAGCTTGAGCCTTACCGCCGTCTCGCGCGCGTCCTGCGTCGGCATTATGAACGTCCGCCCGACGTATCTGTTCTTCATCAGGCTCTCGGCGTACTCCAGGTCGCCAGCCTCGGCGTATCCGCTCGCAAAAGCGCGTCCCGAGTCGGGGACGGGCGAGACGATATCTGTATCGACGCCGTGGTTTTCGTACAGGAGGCGTCCCATCTCGCGCCGCGCGTCGTAGACGAGACGCTCGTCGATTGTCGAGTCGGGACGCGAGAAGTAGACGTACTCGAAGAAGCAGTGCGCGGGACGTTCGTCGAACAGTTGATAGGACTCGAATCCGTCGCCGTCCTCGTCCAAGACGACGACCTCTCCGGGACGTACGTCGCGGACGAGTTCGCCGTTGAGAACGTCTATTGCGACCGACTCGGAGGCGATTATGTAGCCGTCGTCTAACTTACCGATACAGAGAGGACGTATGCCGAGAGGGTCGCGCACACCCACGACGCGGTCGTCGTGCATAAGCGTGAGAGAGTACGCGCCTCGGATACGTCGCATCGTCTTGTCGATTGCCTCAAGAAGACCGTGTTCGACGAGGTTCGACGCGAGTTCGTGGACCATGACCTCCGTGTCGGAGTTCGTAGAGAAGGTGTGCCCGCGTTCCTCAAAGTCGGCGCGCACATCGTCGGTGTTGACGAGCGTGCCGTTGTGCGCGAGAGCGAGCGAACCGCGTTTCGACGTGACTGTGTAGGGATGACAAGAGTGTTCGTCTATCTCACCTGCCGTCGGGTAGCGCAGATGTCCGACTGAGGCGCGTCCGCGGAGATGTCCAACGTCGTCCTCGTCGAAAACCTCCGAAACGAGTCCGAGTCCCTTCTTCGAGTGCTGCTGGAAACCGTCGTGTGTAACGATGCCCGCACCCTCCTGTCCGCGGTGCTGGAGGGCGTAGAGAGCGTAGTAGGTGGGCAGGGCGGCGTCACCTTCGGAAAGCCGTATTCCGACGACGCCGCATTTCTCCTGCATGACCTTTCTCAGTTATCGCCTGCTTTGTTCTCCCAGCTATACGAGCGTTGCTTCGAAGACTTGCCGAATCCACAGCTAGAGCACTGCTTCTTCGACTTGTGGTAGCTCTTCTCTCCGCAACGGCGGCACTTTACATGCGTCTTCTTCTGTCTCTTTCCTTTGCTCGGTGTTCCCTTAACCATCGTGTCCGAACAGACGTTACCCCGGCGTATAACCGTTTTGTCTCCGTACCAGAGCGACAAGAACCGAGCGAACCGAACGTTTAACCACCGCGCCGTCCCGTCGTCTGTATGGAGATACGTTCGAGACACCATCTGCGCGACGACGAAGCGGACGATATGCGAGACGCCCTCCGCGACGCCATAGGCGTCTCACCTCCTGACGACGCGAGCATCGAAGAGGCGGAGGTAGAGGACGGACCCGACCTGTTTCTCGTGGACGGTGAACCGCTCGTCGTACGTATCGACGGCGACTACTTCGTGACCGTACAGGGCGCGCTCGCTCTCGAACCGAAGGCGCGTCTCGTGACCGTCGATGCAGGTGCGGTTGAGTTCGTCACGAACGGCGCGGACGTTATGCGCCCCGGCGTCGTCGAAGCGGACGAGGATATCGTGGAAGGCGACTTGGTCGTAATCGTCGAGGAGAACCACGGCAAGCCGCTCGCCGTCGGACGCGCGCTCACCGAAGGCGACGACATGCTCGGCGAAGAAGGACGCGTTGTCGAATCAGTATATCATGTCGGAGACGAACTCTGGGAGTTCGAGCCTTAGCTTCGCCACGGTCGATTCTCTGTGCCGGTATTTCGGCGTCGCACGACGTGTGTCTGACAAAGAGTTATTAACGCCAAAGCGGTTCTTTCTGCCATGAGCATAGTAGAGAAGCTTCTCGGACATCAGACCAGCAGAACCTCGAAAGAGTACGAGGAACTCGACATAGAACAGTACGAGGAAGACGTTGCGCAACAGGAGGTACGGAGCCGCGTACATATCGCAGAACTCAGGGGACAGGAAGGCGTCATGGAGGTTAAGGACCTGATATACGACGGCGACATAGTTCTCGCCGACATCTCCCATTTCAACGCGAGCGACAAGAGGCTCGAAAGCCTGATGGAAGAGTTCCGTCAGGTCACCAACGAGGTGGGCGGCGACATCGTCCAGAAGGGCGACGACCAGCTTATCATAACGCCCGGTGGTGTCGGAATCAGCCGCGAGAAGATAACACGGTAGAGGGTTCTTAGGTCATATTTTGTACAACGAAGTCACGTAGGGTAGCGACGAGTACATCGTGACGGCTATAGGGTAGCCGATAATGGAGATTGTGAAGAAAGCCGCGACTGTTATCCATAGAAGGCTTAGCCACCAACCGACGAACACGAAGTAGACGGCACGGATAGGAAGCGAAGCCTGTGCCTTACCGCCTTCCATCTTGACTTTCTCGTCGCTCTGTTTGAGCGAAGCGACTAACGGCGCGTAGTTTATGAGTCTGATACCGACAGGCAGGAGGACAATGGTCAGGTTACAGAACCACGCGATATACAGAAGTATTGGCGTCGCCCAGATACCGACGAAGATGAACCAGACGGCGCGGATGAGAACGTTCGTCATGGTCGGCTTTGTGCCGTGACGGCTTAACTGTCTTCTGTCACAAGCAGTACAGCCGAAACCACTTTACGCCCATACGTCCTTTCTTGATACGGTGAACAAGCTTGCAGTGTGAGATGTGCGGTGCTGAGACCGACGACCCGACGACGATACAGACCGAGGGGACGCAGTTGGAAGTCTGCTCGAACTGCGTGGAGTTCGGTACCGTCCTTCACGACGAGGAACGCAAAAAGAAGAAGAAGTCCACGTCGTCCGACACACCGTCCAAACAGACCACATCCCGGTCTCCTTCGCGTTCAAGTTCGTCGCCGTCACGCACAGACCCGTTCGACAAGATGGGGACGCTCGCGCCCGACTACGACCAGCGTGTCAGGAACGCACGTGAGAACGCAGGGATGAAGCAGGAGGAGCTTGCGGACGAGCTAAACGAGAAGCTGAGCCTCATCCGTAAGATAGAGCGCGGCGACATGCGTCCAAACGAGGAGGTGCGCGGAAAGCTAGAGTCCGCGCTCGGTGTTTCGCTGACCGAGGAGGTCGGAGGTGAGGAGTGGGAGTCGGACGAGTCGTCAGGAGGCTACACGGTCGGCGACATAATCGAACGGAAGGACTGAAGACGGAGAACCGAAAACCGAGAAACGAGATGTTTCTGCTCGTAAACCTCAAGACGTACCGTGCTGGCACGGGAGACGACGCCGTGCGTGTCGCGGAAGCCGCGCGCGACGTTGCCGAAGAGACCGGCGCGCGCGTCGCTATCGCTCCGCAGTCTGTCGATATACCCGCTGTTGCGGATACAGGCGTCGAGACGTTCGCGCAACATATCGACGGTGTAGAGTACGGTAGCAACACGGGCGCAACGCACGCGGGCGCGGTGGCAGAAGCGGGCGCGACGGGAACGCTGTTGAACCACTCCGAGCGGCGCCTCAAACTCGCCGACATAGACGCGTCGCTCGAATCAGCGCGCGAAGAGTCACTCGAAACCGTCGTCTGCGCCAACAACCCCGCGCAGTCCGCTGGTGTCGCGACGCTTGGTCCGGACGCCGTCGCGGTCGAACCGCCCGAATTAATCGGTACGGGAACGCCCGTGAGCAAAGCGGACCCCGACATCGTCACCGACACTGTCGAACGCGTCTCGTCCGTCTCCGACGTTCCTGTTCTTTGCGGCGCGGGTATAACGTCGGGCGACGACGTGGAGGCGGCGCGCGAACTCGGCGCGGAAGGCGTCTTGGTCGCGAGCGGCGTCGTCAAGGCGGACTCGCCGCGCGAGGCGATGCTCGACCTCGTCAGTTAGCGCAAGAGTTTTTTGGCTTCCGGCGCGACTCTGTGGGAGGGATGGACATCATAACTACGAAGGAGATGTCGAAGGACGACATCCTGCGTATCCTCGACCGCGCCGACGAAATCGAAGCGTCGGACGCGCTCGACGGAAACGTCCTCGCACTCCTCTTCTTCGAACCTTCGACGCGGACACGTATGAGCTTCGACTCGGCGATGAAACGTCTCGGCGGACGTACGGTCGATATGGGCGGCGTCGAATCGTCCAGCGTCCAGAAGGGTGAGACGCTCGCCGACACCGTCCGCGTCGTCGAAGGCTACGCCGACGCAATCGTGTTGAGGCATCCGCGCGAGGGTTCGGCGCGTCTCGCCGCCGAGTTCGTGGACGTACCCGTCATAAACGCGGGCGACGGCGCGGGGCACCATCCGACGCAGACGCTCTTGGACCTCTACACCGTGCGCGACAACGTGGACGCGCCGCTCGGCGACCTGCGCGTCGGCGTGATGGGCGACCTGAAGTACGGACGTACGGTGCATTCGCTCGCTCTCGCTCTCGCCGAGTTCGGGACGCACATAACCTTCGTCTCGCCGCCGTCTCTGCGAGTTCCCGAGAACGTCCGTACCGAACTCGCGCGCGAAGGGGTCGAGTTCGAGGAGGTCGAGACGCTCAACGGCGTCGTCGAGTCGCTCGACGTTCTGTACGTCACGAGGATACAGAAGGAGCGTTTCCCCGACGAGAAGGAGTACGAGAAGGTCGCTGGCGAGTACCGCGTCACGAAGGAGACGCTCGAACAGGCGCGCGACGACCTCGTTCTGATGCATCCTCTTCCGCGCGTGGACGAAATCGCACCCGAGGTGGACGAGACGGAGCAGGCGCGTTACTTCGAACAGGCGCACAACGGTGTGCCCGTACGTATGGCTGTCCTCGATGCTGTCATACGCGGAGGGGGTGAGTAGAATGGAGGAACTCAAGATACGTCCCATAGAGGACGGTACGGTGATAGACCACATACCCCGTGGACAGGCACTGAACGTCCTCCGCGTCTTGGGCGTCGATTCATCGACACGCGAGGTCGTCAGCGTCGCCATGAACGTACCGAGCGACGCGATGGGACGCAAGGACATCGTGAAGGTCGAGGACCGCGAGATAGGCTCGAAGGAAGCCGACATAATCGCACTCATCGCCCCCGACGCCACGGTCAACGTCATACGCGACTTCGAGGTGCGCGAAAAGTACGAGGTTTCGATGCCCGACGAGATACGTGGCGTTCTTTCGTGCTCCAACCCGAACTGCGTCACGAACACACGCGAACCCGTCGAGACGGTCTTCGACGTGCGCGACGGCGGGATAAGATGCGAGTACTGCGGGACGGTTCTCTCGGACGAGATAGCCGACTATCTGGCGTAACTACAGCTCTTCGACGAGACGCAGGAGTTTCTTCTTGTCTTTCTCGGGTATCTCAGCGTACTGCACGGCGTCGCGTACCGTTTCGTGGTCCGTCCGGAGTTTGCGCGCTAAGTTGAGCATGGCGTCCTCGTCGGGGTTGTGCTCTATCTGCCGTTTCAACTTCGACATCTCGTTTTCGAGCTTTTCGATGGATTCGCCTTTTTTTGTCATTGGACGGGCGTACATACTCGCCACGTATAAGCCTGCGTCAGACGCCCGTCACATCCGTTGCATCTTGCTTGCCGCCGTCAAAGATAAGTCGGATAAGCCCTTATGCCGCACAAGTTGCGAGACTACGACTACAGATACGAGACGGAGGAAGGCGTCGTCCGTCTGGGCGCGTACAGGAACGCATTCAACGCGTACGTCCGGTGGAGATTCGAAGACGGCGAAACGAACGGCGACGGTCGTTCGGGCGAACTCGGCGGTCTGACAGAGGACGGTATGCTCGTCCTTGACATACAGGAGTACGTCAGGTCGAACGGCGAGTCGGAGACGGTCGCTCTCCCCGAAGAAGCCGTCGAAAGCATCGAAGACGACCTCGCCGAGATACGTGAAGAGATAGGCGACGAGATGACCGACGACGAGAAGGAGGCTTTCGAGGACGACAAACGTATCATCCTCAGGGCACGCGATATACTCGCCGAGGAGGGCACGCCTCAGGTTGACGACACGGAGGAGTACGTCTTCAACCGCAAGGACGGACGTGGTAACGCCGAGGAGGTGCGCGTACGCGCCGAACCGCGCGACGGCGTAGCCGAAATCGCAGTAGAGACACGTGGTACCGAAGGATACTCCCCCAAGTACGACCTCAGCAAAGGCGTCATGTCGTTGCCGGTCGATGACTGGGGAATTGCACGCGAGATAGACGTGCCCGACGGTATCGCCGACGCGCTCCTCGACGACCTGATGAAGACGCAGGAACAGCTAAACGAACGCAGAGAGGCTTACCACGAAGCAGTCGAACTTGCACGTCAGGAGGTCGTGGACGACTGAAAGAACAGGGACTGAAACAACATAGCGGTAAACCGACGGAAGGCTTTTGTTAACAGATGACTAAGTTGGGATGCGGTGAAGAAAGAAAGGGGAACTCCCGAGGACAAAAATGCCGCCTTCTGAACTGTTAGAGCTGGTAGAGGGTGGAGAGCGTGAGAACATCGAGTTCAAGGAACGTCTCGAAACCGAGACACATCTCGAACGCGGCAGGTTAGAGTCGCTCGCTTCTCAGATGCGCCACCGTGTACTTACGGGCGACGGTGTCGCGTTCTACGTCGTCGGTGTGACTGACGACGGAGGTCTGAAAGGCGTCTCCGACGAAGCGTACGAGGAGACGGTCGATGTCCTTTCGGTCGTAGCCGAGGAGGCGGACGCCGTTCTGCGTGATGTGGAGACGCACGAACTCGAAGGTGGACGCGTAGGCGTCGTGACCGTCGCCGACACGTACGACGAGATGGACCACATCGTCGTCGGCACGGCGGGACACGTGGACCACGGGAAGAGCACACTCGTCGGCACTCTCGTGACGGGTAGCCCGGACGACGGCGACGGCGGGACACGCGCTTACTTAGACGTACAGCCACACGAGATAGAGCGTGGCTTGTCGGCGGACCTGTCGTACGGCGTATACGGCTTCGAGGAAGGCGAGCCTGTACGGATGAACAACCCGCTCTCGAAACGCGAGAAGTCGGACGTTGTGAGTAGTGTAGACAGGCTCGTCAGTTTCGTCGATACCGTCGGGCACGAGCCTTGGTTACGTACGACGATACGCGGTATCGTCGGGCAGAAGTTAGACTACGGTCTTGTGGCTGTCGCGGCGGACGACGGACCGACGCGCACGACGCGCGAGCATCTCGGCGTCCTGCTTGCCACGGACCTCCCGACGCTCGTCGCCGTCACGAAGACAGACGCTGTCACGGAAGAGCGTGTCGAGGAGGTCGAGGACGAGGTCGCACAACTCCTCCGTAACGTCGGTAAGGTACCTTACAGCGTCTCGAAGAACGGCGACGGTGTGGAGACGGCGGTCGAACGCCTCCCGGACGGCGTTGTCGTTCCCGTCGTACGCACGAGCGCGGTGACGCTCGAAGGCTTCGACACGCTCGACGAACTACTCTCGCGCCTTCCCGAGACACACGACGGCGCCGATGAGGATTTCGAGATGTACATCGACAGGACGTACAACGTCACAGGCGTCGGTACCGTCGCAAGCGGCACCGTCAAGAGCGGTGTGGTAGAGGAAGGCGAGACTGTCTACCTTGGACCGACCGCGGACGGCGAGTTCCGCGAGGTTGAGGTACGCTCCATCGAGATGCACTACCACCGTGTGGACCGCGCCAAGTCGGGGAGTATCGTCGGAATCGCTCTCAAGAACGTTGATGACGACGAGGTGAAACGCGGCATGGTGCTCTCGTCCGAACCGTGTGAGAGCGTACGCGAGTTCCGCGCAGAAATCATGGTTCTCAACCATCCGACGCGCATCCGGAGCGGATACGAACCCGTCGTACATCTCGAAACCGCGTCCGAGGCTACTGTCTTCGAACCTGAGAGCGGGAACGTCCTACCGGGCGAGAAGGACGACGTTCGCGTCCGTTTCAAGTTCCGCCCTTACGCCGTCGAGGAGGGACAGCGTTTCGTCTTCCGCGAAGGCAAGAGTAAGGGTATCGGGACGGTCAAGGAGATACTTTAGAGCGTCTACGACACGTTCCTCTCTCGGGCGGAAAATCTTTTACAGGTACGCTCACAATGTACACACGTGACGAAGAAGAAACGCGTTCAGTTCCGCGCACCCGAAAGCCTAGTCGAAACAGCCGACTCACTTGCCGAGGTTCTCGACACCGACAGGACCGACATTCTGGTAAAGGCTCTGCGTCGATACCTCCGAGACGCCGCCCACGACGACGAGGTGAAACAGGAGATAGCCGATGCATACTACGACGACAGCATCCCCTACGACGAACTCGCCGACCTCGTCGGGCACGAAGAGGCTGCGAACTTTCGGGTTCTCAAGCAACAGTTGGAGACTGACGCCGAGGAACTCGCCGACGTTTAGATGACTACTGTCGTAGCCGACACGTCCGCGCTCGTGAGTCTCGGTGGTGCGCGAACCGAGACTATACTCGGCATTCTCGTAGAGGAGTACGACCTGTGCGTTCCGCGGAAAGTCGTCGAAGAACTTGAAGAGACGGCGTCGTACGACGACGAACAGGCACGCGCCGCCGAGAAAGCGTTGGGATACTTGGACGAGGGAGTCGCAGAAAACGTAGAACTCGACCCAAGCTTTCCTCTCGATGACGGAGAGAACGCGGCGGTCACGCTCGCTAACGAAAAGAAAGCCGACCTGTTTCTCTGCGACGAGTTCAACCGTCTCGGTCTTATCCACGCTTCCCTCTCCGACGTTCGCCTCGTCACGACACCGAAGTTTCTGGAGATTCTCGTATACCGAGAGTCTCTTTCACGGTCCGACTCGGTTGCATCCCTTGACGAAATATCTGAACTCAGAAGCTGGGACAACAACAGCTACGTCCGTAGAGCGCGCGAGACGCTGGAGAAACCCGGTTCCGAGGGATAAGTACATCCGCCAAAGTTATGCTTCCACACACACATCACCGACCATGATAGGCAAGAACCTGCGCGCGAACGCTGGCTACCCGATACAGTCACCCGGAAAGATAGCCTCAGCAGTCATAGCCATCGTCGTCGTCTTGCTCTACGTCGTCGGCTTCGTAATCGCGTCGTCGCTCTCGCTCTAAAGACCTAAGTCTTTGAAAAGACGCTCGGCATCACGGTCTTTCCTGCTCACGTTCTTCGTACTTAGTACGCGTCTTTCGAGCTTGTCGCGTGCGAGACGTATCGCGTGGCGTGGACCGTATCCCTCGCCCTTTACGACGAACTGCCCCTTGTTGGTGTACAGGACGACGCGTGCGAGTATGAGCGGGTTACCGCGCAGGTTCTCCTTGTGCCGCTTCAGATGGACATGCGCGTGCAGAACCTGCATGTCGGCGTACTTGTCGGCGACTCCTTCGAGCATCGCCGCAACGTCATCGGGCGTCATAGGGTCGAGGAACTCGACGTTGGATATCTGAACGTCCATACGTGTCTCCTCGTCCCAAGTAAGCGAACGCAGTATGTCGGTCTGTGTGATTATACCGACCGCTTTTCCGTCATCTGTCACGACGAGCGACGAGAAGTCGCGTTCGAGCATGCGCTCTGTCGCGTCTTCTAAACTCTCGCCGGGCGTCGTCGTCTCGACGGGAGAGTTCATAACGTCCTCAGCGGGTATGTCAAGCATCCTGTCGGCATCTCCGTAACGGGGACCGAATCCTCCGTGGTCGCCGCCCGAATCGCCGCGCACTTCTCCGGTTCCTCCGCCGCCCTTGTCAGGCGTCTCCTCGCGTACGCTGAAGTCAAGTATATCGTAGAGGCTTACGAGACCGACAAGCCGTCCGTCGTCGATGACAGGCACTCGCGAGATGCCGTTCTCGCGGAGTATGTTTATGATGCGCCCCACGCTCGTGTCCGACGTTATGCTTATCAGGTCCTTCGTGTAGACATCCTCGACATCGAGAACGCCCAACTGCGAGTTTACGTCGCGGAGGAGGTCGTTTGCTGTGACCACACCGATTATGTCCTTGCCCTCCTCGACCGGGAGAACCTTGAAGTCGCTCTCGACCATTAGACGTGCGACCTCGCGTACGTCCTCGTGTCGTCCGACACGCGGAGGGTCGCCCGCGAGCGACTCCGCCTTCTCGTTCGGGTCCACGTGAGACGCGATAAGCCGTCTACGCGTAACGACGCCCTCGTAACGGCTTTCGCCGATTACGACGGCTGTTTCGCCCGAGTCCTCGAAGAAACCTTTTATCTTAGAAGCGCGCGCGTCCGGTCCGAACCTCTCGTACTCCGTTTTTACTGTTTCTTCTATGTTCAACTTAGACACCTTGCCTTTCAGGAACCTAGTCGTCGAGTGGTTGAAGTCCCTTTCGGTAAACCGTTCAGAAGAAAAGGAGTGCCGCCTCATCGAGTTCGTCGGCGTACTGCGTGCCGATGTACACCAAGCCGAAGAGAACGGCGTTGTAGAATCCGTGGGTTATCATCGGTACTGTCAGGTTGTCGGTTTTCTCGTATATGTATCCGAGAACGAGAGCGAGCGCGAAGAGTATCGAAAGCGTGACGCTGAGGCTCTGTAGGTTCTCCACCGTGACGCCGCCCTGTTGTATTATGTCCGCAATAACGTCGCTTCCGTAAGCAGGTATGTGTATGAGCGCGAATATGACGCTTGCGACACCGACAGCACCCGTACCCGAGAACGACTCGCGTAGCTTTGTCTGTATCACGCCGCGGAAAAGCAGTTCCTCGCTGGGTCCTATGACTAGTATCGAGAGAGGCACCATGTAAAGCGCGATGCTGGGGTTCTGCTCTATCTGTTCGACGGTGCCGTGTTCCGCCGCGCTCTGACCCAGCGACTGGAGTATCAGCGAGAGTACAACGACTGCAGCCAGCATGACGAAGACGCTACCGAACCCGACAGCGACGTGTTTCGCCGACGGCTTACGGAGCTTGACGTAGCTAAACTCCTTGTCGGTAGTCGAGAGGTAGAAAAACGCCATCCCGACAAGTCCTACACCCTGTAGGGCGAGCAGTGAGAGGAAGATGCTGAGGCTCTGGGAGAGTCTCACGCCCGACGCGCCCAAGGCACTCCCAAGGAAAATCAGAGTCACGAACCCGAGCAACATCCCTCCGGCGGCGAGACCGACAGCAGTAACGAGGTCCGAGAACTTCTTTTCACGCTCGTTTTGAACAGTTGCCATCACGGAAAGTTGTCTCTATATCCGCAAAAGGGTTTCCTTAACCGACTCGACGACAGCACGCTCGTCGGCGCAGGAGTCGTCGCCGAGCGCGCCTCTCGCCGCCCTCTTGCCCCACTCGACACCGGGCTGGTTGAACGGGTCTATTCCCGCAAGGCGTCCCGCGACGACCGTAGCAACCTCGTAAGTGTAGAGGAGTTCGCCGACTTCTTCGGGCGTCGTCCCGTCGAGTTCGACGCGGATGTTCGGCACGTCGTTACGTACGAGCGACGCCTGTGTCGCGTCCATCTCCGCGCCACGGAGTTCGTCGAGAGTCGCGCCGTCTAAGTAGCCGTCATGCCCCTTGACGACGAAGTCGCGTTCCGTCTCGCCGGGGTCAACGAACGTGACGAGTTTGTCACGCGGACCGTCAACGAGCAACTGCAGGAGGGAGTGCTGGTCGGTCGCACCGACTGCGCGCACGGGCGTCTGTCCGCCGCCTTGCTTGCCGAGCGACTCCGCCCATATCTGCGCGTACCACTCGGAGAAGGTTTCGAGGCGTTCGGCGTAAGGCATCATGACCGAGGCGCGCACCGAACGCTCGCCCAAGAGGTGGCTCGTCGCGCCGAGTGCGCGTCCTGCGTCTTCGAGAACGTTGTCGGCGGTCGGTTCGGCGCGCTCTCCTCCTTCGAGAACTCCTTCTACATCGATTCCAGCGAACGCCGCGGGGAGCAAGCCGACGACAGAGAGGGCGGAGTAACGTCCGGGTACGTCGGCGAAGTCGAAGACATCACGTGCCTTTCCTTCTTCGTCGGCGTCGGCGAGCGCACTGTCCGCGCCCGTCGTGACGACGACATGCCCCGAAGGCTCGCATCCCGCGTCTTCGAGCGCGTCACGTACGACGAGATAGTTTGCGATAGTTTCGGCTGTCTTTCCGCTCTTCGAAACTACGCTGAAGACAGTCTCTTCGAGGTCGATTCCGTCGAGGAGGCGCGCTAAGAAGTCGGAATCGACGTTGTCCACGAAGTACGCCGAGGCATCGGGTGCGAGTGCATCGACGAGCGTCGCGCCGCCTAACGCGCTTCCGCCTATGCCGACGTTGACGAACGCCTCGAACTCGTCCGCAAGACGCGCGCCTGCCTCCGCGATTTCGTCGCCGTCGGTGCGGTGTGGGAGGCGCGCTACGTTTTCGGGTATCTCGACGCCTTCCGCGCCGCTTTCGCGCAGGTCGTCGTGCGTCAGACCGCCCTCGACGCGTTCGTCAAGGACGTTCGAGAGGTCTACCTTCATGACTTCCTCGCTATCGCCGCTAGGTCGCTAACGAGCGCACTCGCCGTCTCCGAACTCCCCGCGCCGTGTCCCGTGACCGTCACCTCGCCCGCTAAGTCGGCGTCGAACGAGACGACGTTTAGCGTACCGCCAACGTCGAGTGCGTGCCCTTGGGGCACGAGACGCGGCGCGACGCAGAGCGCGTCCTCCGAAACCTCGCCTACTAGTTTCACGACGTGCCCCGACTCGCGCGCCAGACGCAGGGAGTCAGGCGTTACCTCCGTTATTCCCGCAACGTCCACGTCGTCTAGCGTCCTTTCGCCCTCGAAGAGGACGTTCGAGAGTATGACGCATTTCAGCGCGGTGTCGATGCCCTCCACGTCGAAAGTCGGGTCCGACTCGGCGATACCCATGTCCTGTGCCTCGCCGAGAACGTGCTCGTAAGTAAGACCTTCTTCGAGCATACGTGTCAGTATGAAGTTGCAGGTGCCGTTGAGTATGCCGCGCGCGCCCGAAACCTCGTCACCGGCAAGAGACTCGCGCACGGTGTTTATCGTCGGTATCGCGCCGCCGACTGTTCCTTCCATGCGCACCTCGACACCCGCCTCATCGGCTTTCTCCATGACCTCGGCGTAACGCATCGCCAACGGACCCTTGTTCGACGTGACGACGTGCGCTCCTTTCTCCATCGCCGTAGCCATGTATCCGAAAGCGGGTTCGGCGTCGCCGAGCGTCGTGGGGCTTGCCTCGACGAGAACGTCGTAGTCGGTGTCTTCGAGCGCGCCAAGCGTGTCGTCGCCGTCACCGACGACATCCTCGTCGTCTTTGCGCCGCTTTACAGCTTCGAGGTTGAGACCTTCGTCATCTACAGCGACGCTCGAAGAGTCGGCGACGAGAACAACGTCAACGTCGGTTTCGTCGAGAGCACCGCCCAAGAGCGCGTCGGCGAAGCCGCGTCCTACGGCACCGAAGCCGACGAGTGCGACACGTAATGTCATCAGACCACCCCTATGGGCTGCATCTTGACCAAGTCCTTCCGCTCACATACCTCGTCTATCGTCTCGACAGCCTGTTCGAGTTTGTCCTGACACGTCGCGTTGACCACGAGACGCGCGCTCGACGTTTCCTCGACTTCGTCGGGCATCGCGAGCGAGAAGTCAACAATCTTGACGCCCTCCGACTCGACCGACTGGATGGTGTCGGTTACGTCCGTTCGGACGAGATGTCCGACGAGCACGACAGTCATCGACTCGTGGAACTTTTCTTCGCCGAACTTTGCGACACGTATCCCCATCTCGCGCAGGCTGTCGAGCACCTTCTGCAGGCGTTCCTCGACTATCTCAAAGGTTATCTCGACCGGCAGGGTTCCGCGCGGCGTCACCTCTCCGCGCTGGTGTGTCACGCTCACTATGTTGCCACCGTTGTCGGAGACAGGTTCGAGAGCGGATAGAAGCTCCCCGGGCTTGTCGCTCAGCTCCAAGGTCATCGTGACTATCATTCTCTTTCTCCCTCGCTGAATGCCGCCGCTTCCATATATCGTTTTATCTTTCGGCAGGTCGGAGGGGATATCGAGTTATACGGGTTCCGAACCGTTCCAAACGCGGAAGATTTACCGTTCCGGCGCGACCAGAGACGGACGTGAGAGAAACACGTCTCGAAACGGAACCCCAAACAGTAGGCGTGATAGGCGGCGGACAGCTATGCAGGATGCTCTGCGAAGCCGTGTCGCCTCTCGGTCTGGAGGTCGTCTTCGTAGACCCGACGCCGGACGCGCCCGCGAACCACGTCGCACGTGACCAGATAGTCGGCGGATTCGACGACGCAGACGCCGTCGAACGTCTCGCCGAGCGCGCCGACGTTCTGACGTACGACATCGAACTCGCCGACCCGGATGTCGTCGAGTCCGCCGCCGAAGACGCCGGAGTGCCCGTACATCCGCATCCCGACACGCTCCGTACGATACAGGACAAGTACGTCCAGAAGGAGGCGTTGACAGAAGAAGGCGTTCCCGTACCCGCTTACCGCGCCGTCGAGACTGTCGAAGACCTGCGCGCCGCGGCGGACGAACTCGGTCTTCCGCTGATGCTCAAGGCGCGCGAGGGTGGATACGACGGACGCGGAAACGTGCCGGTCGAGACGGAGGACGACTTCGAAGACGCTCTTGGGGCGGTCGAAGGCAAGGTCATGGTAGAGGAGTTTATCGACTACGACCGCGAACTGTCGGTCATAGCGGCGCAGGGCGACGGCGAAGAAGCGTTCTTCCCGGTCACGGAGACGGTTCACAGGGAGGAGATTCTGCGCAGAACCGTCACGCCCGCACGCACAGACGAGAAGACGCGAGAGAGGGCGCGCGAGGTTGCGCGTGAAGTCCTGAACGTCATGGAAGGACGCGGCGTCTACGGAATAGAGATGTTCGAGGACGACGGCAAGATACTCGTCAACGAAATCGCGCCGCGCCCCCACAACTCGGGGCACTGGACGATAGAAGGGGCGCGTACGTCGCAGTTCGAACAGCACGCGCGCGGTGTCGTAGGCGCGCCGCTCGGTTCGACGGAACTACGCGCGCCGACCGTCTCCGTAAACATCTTGGGCGACGGAGGACCGCGCGACGTTTCGCTCGCCGGTGTCGAAGAACTCCTTGCATCGGACGCGCACCTACACTGGTACGGCAAGAAGGAGGAACGTCCGTTGCGCAAGCTCGGACATTTCACGCTGACGGGCGACGGGGACGCCGATGGAGGTACCGACGAACTCTTGCGTGAGGCGGACGACGTGCAGGACGAACTGAGGTTCGAAAAATGACCGACGAAGTCGAACGTCTGATAGAAAGACTCGAAGACGAGGCGGAGGACGAAAAGCCCGAGAAGACTCCCGACGTAGGCATCATAATGGGTTCCGACTCCGACTTCGACGTGATGATGGGGACGGGTGACGAGGACGACGGCGTCCGTCCCGGTGCTTACGACGCTCTGACACGTCTCGGCTTCAAGGAACAGACGGAGTACGCCGACCCGCCCGAGGCGAGTTTCACGTTCGAGACGTACGTCGTCTCGGCGCACCGAACACCCGACCTGATGTACGCGTACGCCGAGACGGCGGAGGCGCGCGGCGTGAGCGTCATAATCGCGGGCGCGGGCGGAAAGAGCGCCGACCTGCCCAACATGACCGCGTCGGTCGCGTACCCCGTGCCCGTCGTCGGCGTACCCGTACAGGAGAAGTCGGTCGATTCTGTTATAGGAATGCCGACGGGCGCGCCCATCACGGCGGTAGACGCAGGAAAGTCGTTCAACGCCGCGCTCTCCGCCGCCCAGTTCCTCGCGTTAGAACACGACGAACTACGCGAGAGGCTCGTCGATTACCACGAAGAACTACGCGACGGCGTAGGGCGCGTCTCGCGCGAGATGCACGACGGCGGCGCGGAGAAGTTCCGGCGTCGGTGAGTCAGGCGTCTTCTTCGCTCTCGGCGTGGGTTTCTTCTTCCGCAACATCCGGTTCGCGCACCTCTACCGTCTCGACCCTCTCGCCGTCCGTACGCCTAACTTCGAAGACGTAGCCGTCTATCTCTACTGAGTCGCCCACCTCCGCGCCACGTGCGAGAGCGTCGAGGACGAGACCGCCGACTGTGCGTATGCCTTCGGCGTCGATTTCGTCGCCAAGATGCTCGTTCAGGTCTGCGACGGTCGCTGTGCCGTCTACGACGTACGCGTCTCCTTCGCGCTCGACGGATGGCTCCTCACCGGGTTCGTCGAAACGGTCGTAGATGCTTCCGACGAGTTCCTCAACCACGTCCTCGACGGTCACGACGCCCTCGAAAGAACCCCACTCGTCTATGACGACGGCTATCTGTGTCCCGTCCTCCTGAAAACGCGCGAGTGCCCTGTCGAGGCGCGTCGTCTCCGGAAGGACGAGCGGTTCGTGTGCGGCGTCGCACGCTGTCACGTCTTCCGAGTCTCGGTGACGCAGAACGTCCTTGGCGTCAACGAAGCCGACGACGTTTCCGTCTTCTATGACGGGATAACGTGTGTGTCCTGCCTCAAGAACCTTTTCGCGCATCCCTTCAGGTGTGAGACCGGCACGCATCGTCGCAACGTCGGGGCGCGGCACCATCACAGACCGGACCGTCTTGTCGTCCAAGTCGAAGACGCGCTCTATCATACGCACCTCCTCGTCGTCTATCAGACCCGCCTCGCCCGAACGCGAGAGAACGCGCAGAACCTCGCGCTCGTCGAGTTCGTCGTCGGTTTCGGACGCAGGCTCGACACCAAGAAGCGCGGCGACACGGTTCGCCGTGCCGTTGAAGACGACGATTCCGGGTACGAAGAGATAGTAGAAGAAACGCATCGGCGGCGCGACTAAGAGCGAAACCTGCTCTGCGCGCTGTATGCTCAGCGTCTTCGGCACGAGTTCTCCGAAGACGACGTGGAGGAACGTGATGAAGCCGAAGCCGAGCGCGAACGCGACTAAGTGCACCGCGCTCTGTGGCAGGAACGAAGAAGCGACGGGTTCGATGAGCGCGGCGACGGCGGGTTCGCCAGCCCATCCTAAACCCAGTGACGAAACGGTGATGCCTAGTTGCGTCACGGCGAGGTAGTCGTCTAAGCTGTCTACTGCGACGGCGAGGCTTTCCGAACCCGGACGCCCCTCCTCGACAAGTCTTTCGACGGATGTCGAACGTATCCGCACGAAAGCGAACTCCGCGGCGACGAAAAAACCGTTTAGGAGTACGAGAACGAGAGCGACGAAAAGTCGTCCGAGCGGGAGCAGAAGGTCAGCTACCATCTCAGCAACCTCGTGCTTTGTCTGTCAGTTCCATGTAATGGATATCCGCGCGCGCCACAAAAACGCTACCCTACTCCCGCTGTCCGAGCCAGTCCTCCGACCAGTCGCCGAGAGCGTCGAGAGCGGGGCGCAGTGCCTCACCCTTCGGCGTCAGGCTGTAGTAACTCGCTATCGGACGCTCCTCGACACGTCTATCCACCAGACCGAGTTCTTCTAAGTCGTCGAGGACGCGCGACAGTGTGCTCGAACTCGCACCCGTCGAGTCTTTTATTTCGTTGAAACGTTTCTCGCCGTCCTGAAGGTCGTGTAGCACGTTGAGCCTCCACTTCGAGCCTATCTCGTTTACGGCTTTTACGACGGGACACGCGCCGCTGTTCTTTTCCTTTATTTTCTCGTCGGTTCTCGTCCTCGAATCGGGTTTCATACGTGTTACCTTGTCTCGTCTACGGTGCCGAATCTATATTAGGTTTTCTCTCGAAGTAAGTAATGCAATGAAACCGAGTGCGAAACTGAAATCGGTACGTACAGAGAAAGAGCATACTGTGTACGGAGGCCGAGATTTATGACGGAGTTCGAGGAAGTTCTTCGTACACGCAGGAGCGTACACGACTACAAGGACGAACCGCTCTACGACGAAACGATAGAGGACATCTTCGAAAAGGTCGCACTCTCTCCGTCGGGCTACAACCTCCAGCCTTGGGAGTTCCTCGTCCTGCGCGACGACGAAAACAAACAGGCTCTGCGCGAAGTTGCGTACGACCAAGAGCACGTCACAGACGCGTCGGCGGCGGTCGTCGTCCTCGGCAACAAGAACCCTTCGGCGCACGCCGAACCCGTTTTCGACGACTGGCTCGAAAAGGGTCACATACCGAACGAGGACGTGAAGGACGCGCTTCTGGAGAACGTCGAAGGCATGGCTCAGATGCCCGAGCAAGAGCGGCGTGTCTGGACGACGCGCAGCACCGCACTCGCCTGCATGACGCTCATGTTCGCGGCGTGGGACGAAGGAGTCGCAACCTGTCCGATGGAGGGGTTCGACCCGGACGGTGTCGCCGATACCTTCGACGTGCCCGACGGC
The DNA here is from genome assembly GCA_034522195.1 of Halobacteriales archaeon. Taxonomy (GTDB): domain Archaea; phylum Halobacteriota; class Halobacteria; order Halobacteriales; family Halorutilaceae; genus Halorutilus. Next base: position 366,979 of record JAXHLL010000001.1, read on the forward strand.
TACGAACCCGTGATGCTCGTCACGATGGGCTACCCGGCGTCCGGTGCCGACGACATAGAGAACGAGCGTAAGGAACGTCGTCCCGCCGAAGAAACCGTCCACTACGAGGAGTTTGAGCCTGTCGAGGAGACGACTTTCGGAGGATAGTCGGCACTCCACGAGCACGGCTTAGAGGAGAGGACACAAGGACAGACGCTATACGTGTCCACCCCGTAGATGGGGTAAGATGACGAACCGCGTCTACAGGCTCAGGTCAGGTTTCGAACTCAGACTCGAAGATGTGTACGGCTACTTCGACGGCTACGAACCGCCCGAGGGGATAGATGACGTGACACTGGAGCGCAGGGGGAACAAGCTTATAATCGCCGCCGTCGGCATCGAGGGGGAATCACCCAAGTACACGCCGAGCGCGCAGTTGAAGGCTGACGTTACCGAGAGACGTATGTACGAGACAGACGACGGCTGGTCAAGAGAGCCACCCGAGCACGACCACCGTACCGCACCGCACGACCTATCCGAGGAACAGGAGACGAAGCTTGTCGAGTTCGCGTGCTTCAAGGGCGACCGCGAGACGGTTCTCCAGAACACCGACCTGCAGTACGAGATGTTCGGGGTTCTCTGTGACCTCGCGGAGCACGCGGGCGAGGGCGAACTAACGGCTATCGTCGCTGTCGAGGACGAACTCTGCGCGACACGTATCGTGGAGGGCGAGGAGAGGAAGGCATGTGTCGAAGTAGTCGATGAAAACGAAGGCTGTCCCGACAACACATCTAACTGGCGCGACAACAGCCTCATCAGCGGCTGACGGGTTAGCCTCTCACGTCACATTTATAACTTTTAGACGCTGTTGTCGTCCATGGAAGACGACTCGCGCCTAAGACGTTTCCGACGGTATCTCTGGCACCTTGACAGGAGGACACGTCGTCTTCTACGGATGGAACCCACAGCCCTCCTTGAAACATCTCACTGGGCGGACGAAGACGAGAAACGTCTCGTCGCGCGTCTCTCGGGGAGCGCGGACAGGGAAGGCGGTGCAGGTGGCGCGGGTGAAGGAGGACGAGAAGGTGGCGCGGAAGTTGGAACCGGCGGTGGTGGCGGAAGCGACGGTGACGGAAACGAAGACGGTGACGACGAAGACGAAACGGAGTCCGGTCTGGCGCGCACAGAAAAAGGCTCCGCGTTCGACGTAGACATGAACTACGGCGCGCGTCAGAAGGTCGGTCTCGTGCTCGGACCTCTTCTCTTCGCGCTCGTCCTACTCGCGCCCAACCCCGAAGGTCTTTCGTACGCGGGACAGGCGGTCGCCGGTGCGACGGCGTGGGTCGCAGTCTGGTGGATATCCGAAGCCGCCCCCATCCCCGCAACGTCGCTCCTGCCTCTCGTCCTGTTCCCCGCGACGGGTGCGGTCGGCGCGGAGGAGACGGCGGAACCCTACGCAAGCCCTATCGTCTTCCTTTTCATGGGAGGTTTCTTCATCGCCGTCAGCATACAGCGTTGGGGCTTGCACCGTCGTATCGCTCTCCGCACGGTTTCGGCGATAGGCACGGACCCGCGGTTCATCATACTCGGCTTCATGACAGCGACAGCCTTCCTGTCTATGTGGGTCTCGAACACCGCGACGGCGGTCATGATGACGCCAATAGGTCTCGCCGTCGTCGCGCAGGTAGGCAGTATGGTAGAGGAACGCGGCGACGACATTCCTGTCGGAAAGGGCGAGTTCAACTTCGGAACCGCTCTCATGCTCTGTCTCGCTTACTCCGCCTCCGTCGGCGGCGTCGGCACGCTCATCGGAAGTCCGCCCAACATCGTCTTCGCGGGCGCAGTAAGGGAGGTCTTCGGACAGGAGATTTCGTTTCTCGACTGGATGCTCTACGGCGTCCCCATCGCCGTCTTGGGCGTCGTCGGCGTCTGGCTCTACATCGCCAACTTTCTGCTAAAGCCGCGTATCGAAACCGTGCCCGGCGGCTTGGACGTGATAGACGACGAACTCGAAGAACTCGGACGGATGTCGCGCGAGGAGAAGTTAGTTCTCGGCGTCTTCGTCGCAACCGCGGTCGCTTGGATAAGCCGCGAGTTCGTCGTAAACCGTTTCCTGCCCGGCGTAGGAGACAGCACTATCGCTGTCGCGGGCGCGCTGTTGCTCTTCCTGATACCCGCGCGCGACGAGGAAGGCGAGTTCACCTTCCTACTCGACTGGACTACCGCGCTTAAGATACCTTGGGGAATCATACTCCTCTTCGGCGGCGGTCTATCGATAGCGTCAGGGTTCAACACCACAGGTCTCGCCGAATGGATAGGAGGTCTTCTAATAGGTCTTGAAGGTGTTCCTTTCGTCGCCGTCATAGCCGCCGTCGTCATCCTCACTATCTTCATGTCGGAGATAACCTCGAACACGGCAACGACAGCGATGCTGATGCCTGTGCTAGCGTCGCTCGCGGTCGGTATCGCTGTACATCCTTACGGTCTCATGATAGCGGGCGCGACCGCCGCGTCGTTCGCCTTCATGCTCCCCGTCGCCACGCCTCCGAACGCCGTCGTCTTCGGTTCGGGCTACATCAAGATATCCCAGATGGTGCGCGTTGGCTTCGTCCTCAACATACTCGGTATCATCCTCATAGTCGTAGTCGCTCTTACGTGGCTACCTTTCGCGTGGGGTATCGACGTTACACAGATTCCGCCGTGGGCTTCTTGAGAAGACGGACGGCAAAACCGAGACGGTATACGTGCGCGGTACGGGAGTTCGTCAAAGGACCGGGTCAGGCATGTACACAGCAGAGATTTTCGTCGATTCGACGGGCGAAAGTCTGGGTGGGTTCAGCTTCGGCTCGGTGCCGGAAGTAGACCGTCGTGTTGTCGTCGAAGGCAGAGAGTACATCATCGTCGGAACGACGGAACTCAGCCATCCCGACGCGGATTACGACTACGAGGTACGCGTCATGCCCGACGACTACTTCTTCGACGACAGGTCGAGCGTCGGGTGACGTTGCCGAAGCACGGTATTATTACATCTTGGTCCCTAGACGCAAAGCGTGATTACCAGAAGGGACGCTCTGAAGTTCACGGCTGGCATGCTCGCCGTAGGCACGTCGGTTTCAGTACCCACTGTCTCGGCGTCCCGAAGTGACTGGGAGAAGCCGCGTTACGACACAGCAAACACGGCAAACGCGCCCGAAGGTCCCGGTGTCAGGACACGCGAGACTTGGTTCACCGACGCGGATGTCGTAGGCACGCCCGTCGTCGCCGACGGAACGGTCTTCGTCGCTGAATCCGAAGGGAAGATACACGGTTTCGACGCCGAAGACGGAGAGCATGTATGGGATTTCGACACAGAAGGCAGAGTACGTTCGTCGGCTTCGTACCACGACGGTACGGTCTACGTCACAGCGGACGCCGTCACGTACGCGCTCGACGCCGACGACGGAACGGTACGGTGGACGCACAGAGGGACGGGGACGAAGAACTCGGCTGTCGTCGCTGATGGTAGAGTCTACGTTGCGAAGTCGAGCAGAGTCTACGCTCTCGGTGCGCACACAGGGACGGTTCTCTGGGACTACCAAGCGAGCGGCGTCGTTTCGGCGACGCCCGCCCTCTTCGACGGAAACGTCTACGTCGCCGACGAAAACGGGGAGTTACACGCGCTTGACGCCGAAGAAGGCTTCTTTCGGTGGCGGAAAGGCGTCGCCTCGTCTGTCGAGTCCGCGCCCGTCGTGTCGAACAACGCCGTCTACGTCGTCGGTACGCGTGGAAGGGTACGTTCAGTCGAGAGGTCGGACGGGGACGAAAGATGGACGGTTGAGCTTTTTACAAGCCCCGCCGGTCCTCCTGCGTTCGACGGCGACCGACTCTACGTCGGAACCGAGGACGGCGTACACGCACTCCGCGCGTCGAGCGGATGGACCGACTGGACGTTCGAGGAAGGTCGTGCGACCGCGCCGTCTTTGGGCGGCGGCACGGTCTACGTCGGTATCGACGGAACGCTCCACGCGCTCAACGCCGAGAATGGCGAGGCAGAGTGGAGACGCCAAACAGCCGGTGCTTCGTCACCCGCCGTGACAGAAGACACGGTGTACACGGGAACAAACTTCGGCTTACGTGCGTTCCGTGAGGAAGAGCGGTCCCCCGAGATACGTATCGCCGGGATAGACATGGACAAGACGGACATGGGCGTCGGCGAGCCTGTGAAAGTTTACGTCGAACTGGAGAACACGGGAAACGCCGACGGCAGTTTCATCGTCACGCTGTACATCGACGCCGAAGCAGTCGATTCGGAAGAGACGACCGTCCGACAGGGAGAGAGACACGAACTGACGTTCATTGTCTCCTTCGACGAACCGGGAGAGTACGACCTGCGCGTCAACGCCGACGACGCAGGAACTGTGACCGTCGTCGCGGACGAGACTGAACCCGAAACCGAGTCAGGAACGGAGGAGGAGAGCGTAGCCGGAGAAACCGAAGGCACGGACGGAGAAGAAGCAGACGACGTAGGCTTCGCACCCACCGACATCGGGTTCGAGACGGCTTTGACCGTGACCGCAACCGTCGTCGCTGTCACGACGGCTATGGTTGCTGTCAAGATAGCGCGGTGGCGCGGAAAGGACTGAAGTCTAAGCGACGTTGCTACCGCGCCACTTCAGAAGCGTCGGCTCCACCTCCTCGACCGCCTCCTCTATGTGTTCCTGTCCTACAGGCACGATTCCTTCGCTGTCTTCGGTCCTCGAATCCTCTATCGCCTTCCTCGCTGACCCTTCGGCGACAGCCGCGAGGTCGCTCGCCACGAGACCGTCGGTTTCGCGCGCGAGTTCGTCCCAGTCGATATCGTCGGCAAGAGGCGGTTCGCGCAGATGTATCTTCAGAATCTCGACACGCGCCTCGGCGTCGGGCGGCGGGAACTCTATCTTGCGGTCGAAGCGTCCCGTGCGCACCACAGCAGGGTCAAGGTCGTCGTAGGCGTTCGTCGTCGCCAAGACTATCACGTCCTCGCCGTCGATACGTTCGAGTTCGGTCAGAAGCTGGTTGACGGTCTGTCGTTCCGTCCGTGTCTCGGTCGCCGAACCGCGTTCCGACGCGATGGCGTCGAGTTCGTCCATGAGGACGAGACACGGCTGGTTCTGTATCGCTACGTCGAAGACCTCGTTCATCTTGTTGGGTGCCTCGCCAGCCCACTTCGAGACGATGTCGTCGGGCTTGACGGAGATGAACCTGTAGCCGAGTTCACCCGCGAGTGCCTCCGCAGTATACGTCTTTCCTGTGCCGGGAGGACCGTGCGCTAAGACGCCGTTCGCGGTCGTCAGACCGTACTGTTCGTACATCTCCGGGTTTTCGAGAGGCTCTATGACGAGTTCGCGTAACTCCTGTTTCAGGTCTTCCATCCCGCCCACGTCGTCGAAGGTCAGGTCGGGCGGCTCGCGCAGATGGTCAACAGCACCGGAGAGGTCCTTCGAACTCGGCTCTACGTCCTCGACGCCCGCTTCGAGATGGCGTTGGCTGATAGGGACGACCTCATCGCCGTCTTGGTGTGCCTCCTCCGCCGCCTTCATCGCGGAGTGGTTGACTATCGTCTCTATGTCGCCCGCGGCGTATCCTTCGGTCGCCTCTACGAGTGCGTCCCAGTCTATCGCTTCGTCGTCGTGGGGCGAGTCGCGCAGATGCACCTTGAAGATTTCCTCGCGCGCCTTAGCGTCGGGAAGAGGTACCTCGAAAAGCATGTCGAACCTGTTTCGCCGCTTGACAGCGTCGTCCACCTCTTCGAGTATGTTTGTCGCGCCCATCACGACGACACGCTCGCCCTGCACACGCGTGAGTTGGCGCAGGAGTTCGCTCACCATCTGTCTCTGGCTCTGGTGCTGGTCCGTCCCGCCAGTTCTGTCCGAAGCTATGGCGTCTATCTCGTCGAAGAAGACGACACACGGCTGGTTTTCGATTGCGGTGTCGAAGATTTCCTCGACGAGGTTCGCCGACTCGCCGATGTACTTGCTCAAAACGTCGGACGAATGAACCTGCACGAAGCTGTAGCCGAGTTCCCCAGCGAGTGCCTTTGCTATGTACGTCTTTCCCGTCCCCGGCGGTCCGTGGAAGAGCACGCCGTTGACGACCGACGCGCCGTGTTCCTCGTACACCTCGGGGTCGCGGAGGGGACGGACGACACGCCGGTTGAGTTCGTCCAAGAGGTCGCGCATCCCACCTACGTCTTCGAAGTTCAGGTCGGGCGGCGGTTCTAAGAACTTCGTGTCGGAGCCGTCCGCACCGGCTTGTCTCTCGCGCCGTTTCACGTCCTCGTTTATGCTCTCCGTGGCGTCCGGAACCCCGCCGCGCAGGTCCTCCCTCTTCTCGCGTATCCCATCGCCGTCCATACCGACGTTCTTGAGGAAACGGAAGGCTTCTTCCTGTATCCTCCTGTTCGGACTCTCGGTCAGAAGGACGACTTCGTCCACGAGGTGCGAAACGTCGTGTGGACGCTCCTTCGCTACCTCGCCGAGAGCACCGAGAGCGACACGCTGTGCCGGCGGGTAGTCGTCCTTCATAAGTTCGCCGAGACCTTCGACAGCCTTCGCTGTCTTCTCAGGCTTCTCCTTGGCTATCTCCCAAAGTATCTCGGCGGACTCGCCGCGTATCCGTGTGTGGTCGTCGTCCAACAGACCGACGAGGACGGGGACGAAACGGCTTGCGTCCTCGGGGTTCTGTCTCGCAACCGCGTACAGTGCCTTCATACCACGCCTCTTCTCGGCTGTCTCGCCGCTGTCTAAGAGTTCTTGTATCCTGTCGAGGTTCTCGGTAGGGTCGTTCATGTCGTCAGTATCTCCTGTCGAACTTTCCTGTTTATCGAAAGTATCGGACTCCGCCGTTTCGTTTCTTACGGCTCTTTCTCCTTCCGTGTCTACGACAGTCTCCTCTGCTGTTTCCTTCCCGCCACCGAGCGTCACGTACCTGTATCCGACGTAGAGCAGACCGAAGACGAAGGGCGAGAGTACGAGCGCGTCGCTGACGCCCGACGAGAACGGCAGACCGAAGAAAACAGCGTACGCGGAGACGACCACGAGACTCTGTCCCTCGAAGTAGACGACGGCGCGCCAGAGGTCGTCCATCTCCGCGCCGTGGTTTGCTGTGTCGTCCAAGAGCGTCCCGCCGAAGTAGTGCGTGAAGCCAACGACGCCGACCCCGAAGAAGACGTAGCCGACTGCCGTCGCAAACTCTCCGGTTTCCAGGATACCGCGTCGTAGGAGAACGAGGTAGACACCGCTTGCGCCGCCGATGAGGGTACAGAGGGCGAACAGCCGCCACCGTTCGGTTCCGGGGCTTTCGTACAGTCCGTTCCACCAGCCTCGGTTACGGAGAACGAAGACGAGGTATCCTGCGAGGAAGACAACGACGACGTAGAAAGGCTCGACGGCGAACGGTTCGACACCGACGAAAACAACTTCTACCAGTCCTGTCAGGACTTCGCCGAGCATCTCGGGCGGGAAGATAAGCAGGACGAAGGCGAGTGCGACGACTCCGAAGGCGTACAGAAGCACGGCGAAAAGCACACCGCCGACAAAGTAAGGCAGGAAATGCAGGAGGCTGTTCCCGTATCCGTACGGTACGAGGTGACTCAGGGATTTTACGGCGGACCAGTACGCGTTCTTGAACTTCCTTAGAGCCGACGAGAGCCAGCCAGCCGCGGAAGCCAGATAGAGTCCTTGGTGTCTTCTCATCGAGCTATACCGCTGGTTTCTATCTCAGTTTGTACGTTCTTATATCCCACGGACGAAGTAGCGTACGGCGTGTCTGACGAAGTTTCTTAAGCCAAGCCGCTAATGTTAGACCGATGCCCGACGACTGGAACAACGGTCTCGAAAGCGAACCTGTGACGACGTACGTCAAAGCGGAGACAAAGGAGGTATGGAAGGCGCACGCCGAAGAACTCGGTATGTCGCTCAGCCGTTTCGTCGAGAGCATGGTCAACGCGGGGCGCGCCGAGTACGCCGAGACGGCACCAGAGGGCTACGACGACACGGTGAGCGTGAAACGCGACAAGGAGGCTTTGAGGCAGGAGGTCGAGGCTCTCAGGGAGCGCGAGGATATCGAGGTGGACGCAGTCGAGGTTCTCGCCGCGCTCGACGGCGAGTACGTCACGGTCGGCGCGGTCGCCGAGAGCGTCGATGCCGACGAACCGGCGGTGTACGAGGCACTCCAGACGCTCTTAGAAGAGGAACTCGTCGAGTACGACACGATGCGAAACGCGTACAGACGGATAGACGAGCATGAGTGAGACGGAAGCCGAGACGGACTACATCGCGGAGTTCGTCGCCGACATGCGCGCGTACGGAAAGTCGCCATCGACCGTCTACGAGTACGAGCGTGTCCTGCGCGACTTCGACGGGTTTCTAGAGGTGAACGGAAGCACGCGAGGACACGCAGACGCTGACCGACGCGACTGCATGCGTTACGTCGCGTACATGCGCCGCTCCGACCTTTCGCCGTCGTCGGTTGCGACGTACGCCTCGTACCTCCACAGGTTCTACGCCTACCTCGTCAAGGCTGACGACTACCCGCACGAAACCAACCCGATGGCTCTCGTGACCGACGAGATGGACGAAGGTATCAACAAGAACCCGCGGAGGCGTGAACTCACCGTCGAGGACGTTTCGGAGTTTCTGCGCACGGTCAACCATCCGCGCGACAGATGCATGCTTGTCGTGCTTTTCAAGACGGGTATGCGTGCGGGAGAACTTGCCAACCTCAACCTGCGACACGTCTCGCTCTCCGCCGAGGAGGACGAGCGTTTCGGCACGGGCGGCGACCCTCTCCTAAACGAACGTTCGGTGTACGTGGACAGCGCGCTCGAAGGCAACAAACGCGTCCGCGACACGCTCGTTCCGATGGACGACGAGGTCGAGCGCGAACTCGTCCGTTGGCTCAGGGTGCGCCCCGATGCCGAAGACGACGGAAACGAACCCCTCTTCGTCTCACTTTCGCCCGCTTCGTCGGGCAGGCTTTCTTCCGAGGCGGTCGCAGAGGTCATGCGCAAGTACACACGCGAACACGGCTGGTGGTCGCCCGAGAACGACATGCGTCAGAACGTCACTCCGCACTACTGCAGGCATTTCTTCACGACGTACATGCGCGACGCCTCGGGCGACGACGCTCTCGTGCGCTACCTCCGCGGCGACACGGGGGGCGACATCTTGGAGACGTACACACACAACTGGGGCGACAGGGTGCGCGAGAAGTACGAGAAGTACGTCTACAGGCTCATCTGACGGCGTAACGTGTTTACGGTCCGGGGTGTCGTACACCGTATGGTCACACAAGCGGTCACGAACGGTATGGAGGACATCGTCGTCAGCGTCAAGAACGCTCTGCCGCGCCTCGTATTGGCGGCGATAGTCGTGGCTCTCGCGTATGTCGTCATCAAGATATCGCTCGCAGTCCTGCGTTCCGCGCTCGACAAGGGCTACGACGACGAGGAGAAGTTGGTCGTGGACCTGATGGTGACGGTTACAGGCGTCTTCATGTGGTTCGCGGTCGCGCTCGTAGTTCTCAACGTTCTTGGACTAGGGCAGATAGCCGCGAGTCTCGGAACGGCGACGGGCTTCATCGCACTCGGTATCTCGTACGCCCTCTCCGACATGATAGCCGACACGGTCGCAGGCGTCTACCTTCTCCGCGACCCCGACTTCAACAAGGGCGACACCGTTGAGGCAGGCGGCGTCACGGGAGTCGTCGAGTCGATAGAGCTACGAAAGACGCGCCTAAGCGTCGAGGATGACACGGTCGTTCTTCCGAACGGGCAGGTGGAGAAGGGCTGGACGCTCGAAGGCGACGCCTGAATATCGGTTGCCGCAACCGCAACCTATTAGGACGTTCTCGGATACCTCCTATCCATGAGCCGTAACATACGTGTCGAGGAGTCGAAGGGTACGCCGGTCGCCGAACGCCGTATCGAACTCGTGGAGCGCAAGGGAATCGGACACCCCGACACGCTCTGCGACGGTATCGCCGAGTCCGTGATGCGCGCGCTCTCCGAGGAGTACATCGAACGTTTCGGAGGAATACTGCACCACAACACGGACGAGTCGCAACTAGTCGCAGGACGCTCCGACCCACAGTTCGGCGGAGGAAACGTCGTACAGCCAATCTACATACTCATCGTCGGACGCGCAACCAAGGAGTTCGACGGCGAATCGATACCCGCCGACTCCATCGCCGTCAAGACGGCACGTGAATACATACGCAACTCACTCGAAAATATCGACACGGAGTCCGAGGTCATCGTCGACTGCAGGATGGGCGAAGGCTCCACAGACCTCCGCGACGTATTCGACTTGGGCGACGGCGAAGTTCCCGACGCAAACGACACCTCGTTCGGCATCGGATACGCGCCTTTCTCGCCGACGGAACGCGTCGTCCGCGAGACAGAACGCTCCATCTACGACGACCTCCGGCACGACCTACCCGCAGTCGGCGAGGACGTAAAAGTCATGGGCAAGCGCGACGGCGATACGCTTGACCTGACCGTGGCTGTCGCAACCGTCTCGAACTACGTCGAAGACCTCGACGCCTACGTCAGCACCATGGACGACGTGGAGGAGTACGTGCATGGCGTCGCCTCCCAGCACTTCGACGGCGAGATAAACGTCGCCGTCAACACCGCCGACGACCGAGACGCGGGTTCGGTCTACCTCACCGAAACGGGAACGAGCGCGGAAATGGGCGACGACGGAAGCGTGGGACGCGGAAACCGCGCGAACGGTCTCATCACACCGGCGCGCGAGATGAGCCTCGAAGCCGCGAGCGGAAAGAACCCGTTCAACCATATCGGAAAGCTCTACAACCTCTTAGCGGGCGAACTCGCAGAGCAGGTTCACGAAGAGGTCGACGGCGTCGAGGAGGCAACCGTAAAGCTACTCTCGCAGATAGGAAGCCCCATAGACGAGCCGCAGGTCGCGGCGGTCAACGTCCACACGGCAGACGGCGTTTCGGCTGGAGAAGTCGAGTACGGTGTCGAGTCCGTGATAGACGACGGTCTCGAAGACGTGACCTCGATAACACAAAGGATTATAAACGGAGAGCTTAACACGTTTTAAGTCTTCTGGGAACGAAACCGCACGAAGGAACCGCCAAAAGGACTATATACTTAGGCGTGTTAAGTATTAGCAAGGTGTAGCGCGGGAAAGCGCGCATCAACCCAACTACCATGAACAGATTCGAGGTCTGGAAACTCAAGGAACACGTCTGCACAGCCTGTGGAGCGGAGCTGGAAGAGGACGACTTCCGTGTATACCACAGGAACGGCAACGAGGACGACAGCGACCCCGACAACGTCGACCTCGTATGCCCCGACTGCTACGACGATATGGACAAGACTTCGCGCGGAGAGACGGAGGACGTACTGCTGGAAATCGAGGAAGATATGCCCGACGCGACACGCGAGAGGAAGACGTTGGAGTATCTCCGCAGATCTTCGGAGTGAGATACTGCTGACTCTTAGTTGAATACAGTTCAAGCGCGGACGATTCAGCCGGTGTTTCTCCAGAACCCTTCTACGTGTCGGTCAGTTTCTTCGAGCACGGACGAGAGCACGTCACGCCAGTCTTCCGAGAAAGAGGCATCACGACCCGGGGTCGATGCGTCGGGTGGTTGATGGAAATGTTCGCGTGAGTTGTGTTCGCTCGGGTGTCTGTCCCATCGGCATTTCCAGACATCCCCGTCGGAGTAACGCTCCTCGTAATGTATGTTGAAGTCGTCGTTCGTGTACCATCTTACCTGCAGGAACGCTTCCTCCACCCCCTGTGGAAAGTACCCGAGGTCGTAGTACAGGACGACAAAGTTGGGTGCGTAATCAGGTTTCAACTCCGCCTCCTGAAACCTCTCTGTGTTGTGTAGACGCGAGTAAATAGTCCGCAGAAGTGCGAAGTCAACAGGTGCTGAGTCTACGTCGGTCATCGCACGGCTACGTCTTCAGCCCCGTCGTCCTTTCTCCGGATAGCTTCGTCGAGCAGTCTGCTTCGTTCTATGTCGGTTCTCCAGTCCGAGAGCCTTCTCCAGACGGACTCGACATCCTCGTCGTGTTCCTCGGCGTGCTCCACGACGGAGACCTCAGAGGGCGTTTCGGCGTCGAACTCGTCGCGGTACCCGTCTATCCTGTCGGTTACGCCGGACAGCATCTCCGCTATCTCGCCGGAACTGTGCCTGTCTCGTATCCTCCCAACCTGCCGCCAGCGCAGATACTCCCTGTTGACACGGTACTGTTCAGGGCTGTCGGTGACACGCTCGACTACACCGATACCTTCGAAGAACCGCATGTACTCGCGCGCCGAGTCCTCGCCCCTGCCCGCCCTCTCGGCTATCTCCGAAACTGACGTCGGCTCCCTTAGCTGGAGTGCCACGTCAAGGAAGTCGTCACGCGTCCTGTCGCCCGAAACGACCTCCGAAGGCTTGTCCCAGTCGAAGGTCGGCGGTTCGTCCTCCGTCTTTCTCTCTTCCGGGGGTTCCATCTCCGTGTCGGCGTCGGTCATACCCCAGATACACGCTTTTCCGACATATATCTGTTGGAGAAGGAATATTCCGCTGTTTGCGTGTGGACGGTTAGACCGTTACCGAGCTATCCCATCTTCCGCTCTATATCCTTGACGACATCAGGATTACGTAACGTAGAGGTGTCGCCGAGTTCGTCGCCGCTCGCTATGTCTTCGAGGAGGCGGCGCATTATCTTGCCCGAGCGCGTCTTGGGTAACGAGTCGGTGAAAACGACCTCCTCGGGGCGCGCGAAAGGTCCTATGTCGTCCTCGACCGCCTCGACGATGCGCTCGCGGAACTCGTCCGTCTGTTCCTGTCCTTCCTCAACGATGACGTAGGCGTAGACCGCCTCGCCCTTCATCTCGTGCTCTCCGCCGACGACCGCCGCCTCCGCGACGCCTTCGACTCCCACGATTGCGGATTCAAGTTCCATCGTGCCGAGACGGTGCCCCGAGACGTTGATTACGTCGTCTACGCGTCCTAAGACGGTGATGTATCCGTCGTCGTCTATCTTCGCGCCGTCCTCCGGGAAGTAGACCCAGTCGTCGGCGTCCTCATCGGAGTACGCCGTCCAGTACTCGTTCAGGTAACGTTCGTCGTCGCCATAGACCGTGCGGAGCATTCCAGGCCAAGGTTTGTTTACGGTGAGGTATCCTGCGTCGCCCGCTTCGACCTCGTCGCCTTCGTCGTCCACGACACGCGCGTCGATTCCGGGTAGCGGCGGTCCCGCGCTTCCTGGCTTCATCTCGTTTATCGCAGGCAACGTCGTCACCATCATTCCTCCCGTTTCGGTCTGCCACCAAGTGTCGACGATGGGGCAGTCCTCGTTGCCGATGTAACGGTAGTACCACTTCCAGGCGCGCGGGTTGATGGGTTCGCCGACGGTGCCGAGAAGGCGTAGAGACGAGAGGTCGTGCGACTCGGGGTGTTCGGTGCCCCACTTCATGAAGGCGCGTACCGCCGTCGGTGCTGTGTAGAAAACATCGACGCCGTAGCCTTCGACCATCTCCCACAGGCGGTCTTTCGTCGGATAGTCGGGCGCGCCCTCGTACATCACGCTCGTCGTTCCGAGCGCGAGAGGGCCGTAGACGATGTAAGAGTGCCCCGTAATCCATCCTATGTCTGCGGCGCACCAGTACGTGTCCTCGGACTTCAGGTCTAAGACGGCGTGCGAAGTCCACGTCACGTACGAGAGGTATCCGCCCGTGGTGTGCTTGACGCCCTTCGGCGTGCCGGTTGTTCCCGACGTATACATCAGGAACAGCATGTCTTCTGCGTCGCGCTCGACAGGTTCTACGGACGCTCCGTCGTGCCTCGAAACGAGTTCTTGGTAGGCGTACTCGCCGTCCGTCGGGACGTACCTCTCGAACCTCCCGACGACAACCTTCGTCGCTTCGTCGAGCGCTCCGCGGTCCGCCTTCTCCTTGTGGTCAAGCTTTTCGCCCCGACGGTAGTACGAGTCGCACGTCACGAGCACGTCGGACGACGCGTTCTCCATACGCGTTCTGAGAGCGTCCGCGCTGAACCCTGCGAAGACGACGTTGTGCGGCGCGCCGATACGTGCGCAGGCGAGCATAGCAATCGGGAGTTCGGGCACCATCGGCATGTACATCGTGACAACGTCGTCTTCCTCGACGCCTATGTCGCGTAGCCCCGCGGCGAAAGCCTGTACCTCGTCCAAGAGTTTCTCATAGGTGTACTCACGCGTCTCGCCCTCCTCGCCCTCCCAGCTCAGCGCGAGTTCGTCGCCGCGTCCGTCCTCGACGTGTCTGTCAACACATTCGTAACAGGCGTTTAGCTTTCCGCCGACGAACCACTCGTAGAAGGGCGCGTCCGAGTCGTCTAAGACCTCGTCGTAACCGTCGAACCAGTCGAGATGTTCGGCGGCGTTCTCCCAGCACGAGGGCCAGTTTTCGTCGAAGTCGTCGCGTACCGATTCGTCTGTGACGTTCGCCTGTTCGACGAACTCAGCGGGCGGTTCGAAGCTTTCCTGCTCCGGAAGGCGTGCCTCTATCTCTGGTTCCTCTGCCATGCCTTCCTATTCCCGAGACAGACGCATAAATCTTCGTCCCTGCGCAGGCACTTCGCTACCGTCTTCCGTTTCCGTCGTACTTCACCTCTATCTCGTACGCGCCGTCTTCGTCAGCCGAACGGCTCCCGTTCATCACGCTCTCGATGCCTGCGCGGTAGTCGAGGACGCTTCCGACGCTCTCGACGGCGCGCTCGTCCGTCGAACCGAAGAAGGCGTCGTGTGTGTGGTCGGCGTCGCGGTTTCCGTGGTCGGAAGCGACGACGAGCGTGTCTTCGTCGTCCATGCTCTCGCGCAGGGAGCGCGTCACTTCGACGGCGTTCTCGTAGGCGCGTCTCTGCCATCCTTCGTCCTCGACAGCGGGCGCGGTATGTCCAACGGTGTCGATGTAGGCGAACCAGACGAAGACGAGGTCGTAGCCGCGGTCGGACGCAGTGTGGACGACGCGCTCCTTTCCGCCGACCTCCGAGACGAGCCAGTCTTCGAGTCGTTCGAGTGACGTTCGCGGACGGTAGACGACCTTGCGCTCCTCGGCGTCAGCCTCTAGCTTCAGGAACTCGGACGCCTTCTTGCCCCATCCGTCGAAAAGCTCCAAGCCTTCGTCCTTCTTCGTCCTGTAGTTGGGCAGACCGATGACGCGCGACCCCCGTCCGTCGAAGACCGTCGAGACGCCGCGCTTGCGGTACCACGAGGGAGTCTTCTGGTCTAAGCGCAGACCGCGGTTTCTGAGACGGACAGCGATTTTGACGCGTTGCTCGGTAGAGAGGCGTCTGTGCAGGAAACCCGTCGCGGCGTTGATGAGAAAGTTCTCCGCACCCGCGCCGCCGTTCTCCGAGACGAGACGGACGCCGTGCGTCTCGGGCGTCTCACCTGTTATGATGGAGGGCCAGAGTTCGTAAGTGTCAGGCTTTCCGAGAATCTCGTTGTCGAGCGTCTCGGCGCGAGTGTGGTAAGGGACGAAGTCGTCGGCGAGACCGAACTCGTCGCAGAGCGAGTAGTCGAGACCGTCCCAGCCGAGGACGTATGTGGTTCCGTCGGACATTAGACGAGAATACGGCTTACTCGGTTAACTTCTTTGTGGGGAAAAGCACCTAAACCCACACGACAGCGTCCGAGAGGCGTAGGCGCGTGTGTCCTCTCAGATACGCCTCCGTCTCGGGCGTCTCACCCGGACGAGTCCTGTAGACGACGGCGGGTTCGTGTCCTGTCTCCGGCTTCCTGTTGACGACGCTCTGCCACGCTTCGTCGTCGAAGCTAGAGCAGTCAACGAAAAGAACACCGTCGTTCTCGCGTAACTGCCCTCCGCTTTCTGACTTCTTTCCAGCGGTTTCGCGCACCGCCTGTTCAGGCGTCGAAGCCTTGCGTCGCCCTGTCGGCGTCGGACGCGTCACCTCGACGACTGCTTCGGTGCCGTTGGTTTTGGCGAGGAAGTCGAGGCTGTGCCCCGAATCCATCCCTATCTCAGGCTCCACGCCGTAGCCCGCGTCGCGCAGAATCTTCGCGGCGTTGAACTCGCCCATCGTCGCCTCCATTCGCACACGGTCGTGTCCCTCGCTCGTTCCTAACTTCGACGCCATCGTGTACCGCTCTCCGTCGAAGACCTCCGACGAGACGAGTTCGCCGTAGAACGAGAGCGCGACATCGGCGTCGGTGTCGGGGAATCCCGCGCCGGTACGCAGGAACTCGCGCGCCGTCTCACTTCCGTCCTTCGACATCAGGACGGGCAGGAAGAACTCGGCGATGCCGGAATACCTTCCGAGCCAAGGTGCCTCGTTCTTCAGCGCGCTGAGGAGTTCGTCCTCTGCCCATTCTGCGACCGAACCGCCGACTTGCCGGAACTCCCTCTTGTTCGTCTGCCAGAGGACCTCCGGTGTCTCCGTGTTACCCGTCCAGTAGCCGCGGTCGCCGTTCCATGCGAACAGCGCGAAGTCGCCGTTCTTCATGCGCAGGACGCGTCCTTCGTGACCTTCGGGACGTTCGGTGCGCTCGACGCTCACGCCGAACTTGTCGTCAAGCGGCGCGACGACGCGCCGTCTGAACTCCCCTTGCCCCCAACCGCGTTCCGAGATGCGGAAACGTAGTGGACTCGCCATTCTATAACGTCGGCTCGCGCCGACCAGCAGATTCGATGCCTTCCATACTACGGGTACGGTCCGACGCCCTTTATAGTCCCCGACACGTTTACGCAGTAACCGATGAACGGAAACAGATTCGGACGGTTGTTTCAGATAACGACGTACGGCGAGTCGCACGGCAAGGCGATGGGATGTACCGTTTCAGGGTGTCCTGCCGGACTCGAACTCGAAGAGGACGAGATACAGAAGGAACTTGACAGACGGAAGCCCGGACAGTCGATGATAACCACGTCGCGCGACGAACCCGACGCCGTGACGATAAACAGCGGTCTTCAGGACGGCTACACGACAGGGACGCCAATCGGAATGGTCATACAGAACAAGGACGCAAAGAGCGGCAAGTACGAGCCGTTTATTACTGCGCCGCGCCCCTCGCACGGCGATTACACCTACAGCGCGAAGTTCGGCACGCGGAACTGGGGAGGGGGTGGGCGTTCGTCCGCACGCGAGACCGTAAACTGGGTTGCTGGGGGTGCGATAGCGAAGAAGATACTCTCTCATTACGACATCAAGATAAAGGCGCACGTCAGGCAGATAGGCGATATACGCGCGCCCGAGGTGCCTTTCGAAGACCTCGACAGGGCGGAGGAGAACGAGGTACGGTGCGCGCACCCCGAGACGGCGGATAGGATGCTCGAACGCATAGACGAGTACCAGAAGGAAGGCGACTCGATAGGCGGCACGGTCGAGTTCGAGATGCGCGGCGTTCCGCGTGGATTAGGCGCGCCGCGGTTCGACTCTTTCCCCGCGCGTCTCGGCAAGGCGATGTTCGCCATACCCGCGACGACGGCTTTCGAGTTCGGCGCGGGGCGCGACACGAGGACGATGAAGGGTTCGGAGCGCAACGAGGACTGGGAGTTCGACGACGGTACGCGCGACGACGTGGTGAGCGAGAAGGGCGACCCTGTGCCTGTCGGTAACGACCACGGCGGTCTTCAGGGCGGAATCACGACCGGCGAGCCTATTTACGGCGAAGCGACGTGGCACCCGCCGACGAGCATACCGAAGGAGCAGACGACCGTAGACTGGGAAACTGACGAGGTCGTAGACGACGCACAGGTCATCGGTAGGCACGACCCCGTTCTGCCGCCGCGTGCCGTTCCCGTCGTCGAGGCTGTCTTAGCTCTGACGACTGTGGACTTCATGCTCTTGGGCGGACGCATAAACCCCGACCGTCTGGACGACGAACCGGGCGAGTACGACACGGAGTACCATCCGAGCGGTCCGAGGGAGTAGCGGCGACCACAGACTCATTACCGAGGCAACCGTACGCGTACTCATGTCCGGGCAGGAGGAGAGACGAATAGTCCTCGCCGACGAATCCGAAATTCACGACGAGCCTCAAATAGCAGGCACACGCGTGACTGTTCGGCAAGTCCACGAGCGCGTCGAAGAAGATGGTTTGAGACCCGAGACGGTCGCAGATAGGCTCAACCATTCAGGGTCAGACTATACCCGGTACACAGAAGTGAGTGCGTGAATATATACGCCCATCTCGGAACCATGATAGTCGAGGCTGTCTTGTTTCTGCTCGGTCTGACAGCACTTATAGCGGGCGCGGACCGTGCTGTCAACGCAGGCGGCGACTTGGCACTCTACTACGGCGTCTCGCCTTTCTTCATAGGCGTCACGGTTATCTCGGTCGGTACCTCGATACCCGAGATGATCACGTCCGTCTACGCGGCTTACTACGGTGCGGGTGACCTCGTCGTCGGAAACATAGTCGGGTCGGAGATAACTCAGATAACGCTCGCGGTAGCCGTCGTAGCGTTTATCTCCCCGATCGTAGCAAAACGACGTAACATCTCTATATACGGCACCGCGATGGTGCTTGCGATGATAATAATGGTTCTGACGCTTGACGACGGTGTAATCGGTCGCTCCGAAGGCTTTCTGATGATGTTAGCGTACACACAGTTCGTATACACGCTCTACACGAACGAAGGAGGAGAGGAGATAACCGAAGAAGTCATAGAGGAACCAAGGGGTCCGCGTGAGGCGTTTCCGTGGATACTCGGAGGTCTGCTTTTGGTCGTAGTCGGCGGACAGCTTATGGTCATAAACGGAATCACACTCGCACGACTGGTTGGGGTTCCGGAGTATCTAGTAGGCTTGTTGACGGGCTTCGGGACGACATTGCCCGAGATAGTCGTGGCTGGAATCGCCGCACACGAGGGTCGGGGCGGAATATCGGTGGGGTCTCTCCTGGGCAGTAACATCACCGACCCCGTCTTCTCGCTGGGTATCGGCGCGCTTTTCTTCGATGTTACTACTTCGAACATTGCGACGATTCGACTTTCCCTGTGGTATATGCTAATCGTCTCCATCGCTGTTCTCGGAATATTCTACTGGCGTCGAGGCATCGACCGCAGAGCTGCTGTCGTCTGTCTGCTCCTGTACTTCCCGATGTTCTTCATTATCTGACAGGAAAACCGTCCGAGAAAACCGGATTTCGAAGGGCCGGGACCGAGAATCGAACCCGGGTCTTGGCCTCCACAAGGCCAAAGGATAACCACTACCCTACCCCGGCCACGTCGAGAGATAGACGGGATTCGGACATAAGGCTATCGATGGAGAAACACGCGACTGTGGTGCGACAGAAGGCACCGACGACATGATAAGCGTGGGCATCGAACGCCACACGTGGTCGAGGTCATCCTTGCCGTCACGGTCGCACTCCTCGTCCTTGGAGTGGTTGCAAGTCTCGTACCGATGGTACCCGGTGCGGTCTTCACGCTCATAGGTCTCCTTTTCTACTGGTGGCAGACAGGCGAACCCGGGACTTTCGCGCTCGTCGTCCTCGTCCTTCTCGCTCTCACCGCTATCGTCCTCGACTACGTCGCGGGTGCCGTCTCCGCGCGTGCCGGCGGCGCGTCTTGGCGAACCACTGCGCTCGCAACCGTCGCGGGTATCGTCTTCGCCTTCGTCCTCGGACCTGTGGGCTTCGTTCTCGGTATCGCGGGCGTCGTCTTCGTCGCCGAGTTCGCGCGCCACGGTAACTATGAGAAAAGCAGGAAGGCGGCGGTATACACAACGGTCGGCGTTCTCGCTTCGACCTTCGTCCGTTTTCTTCTCAACCTCGTAGTTCTCGTTCTCTTCGTCTTTCTCGTCGTCGTTCTGTAACGCAGAACTCATTACCGCGGCGTGTGTACGGCGTTTAGATGGCTATAACCGACCGTGTCTACGTCAAGAACGCGCGGCGTCTTTCGAGCCAGATGGACCGCAACATGCCGCGCAACATCTTCCACGGTGCCGCGCTCGACATACTCTACAACACCGACGAAATCGAAAACCTCGACTCGGCGACACGCGACCAACTCGTGGACTTTATCACCGACTTCTTGGACTGCGACTGCGACGACGCGCCTTACTGCGGATGCGCAGAGCGGAAGTTTATCCGTCACGTCATTGAACTGCGCAGGCAGGGCATGTCGCCGTCACGTATCGTCGAGTCTCTGGAGGCGGAGTACGGTCTTTACGCCTACGAGGGCGACGTTCTCGACTTCTTAGACACGACGGTACGTTCGCTCGAAGCCGTCGAGGAGGTCGCGGACACGCTCGCCGAGTACGAGACGCGCGACGAGGCGCGACGTATCCGTGACGATGTCGTGGGTACGAGAGGATGACGACAGCGTCGGTTCGCGTCGCTGAACTTAAGTTTTAGCCGTCTCTAATTCGAACATGCTCAGCCCCGTGATGGAGGACTATCTGAAAGCAATCTACCAGTTAGGCGACGACAAGGTGCGAACCTCCGAACTCGCCGAGTACCTCGGCGTGTCGCAGCCTACCGTCACCAACACACTCGAAAAGCTGGACGAGCGTGGTCTTGTCGAGCGTGAGAAGTACAAGGGCGTCGAACTCACGGAGGAAGGGAAGACCGTCGCAGTCGAGGTCGTGCGTCACCACCGTCTCATAGAGGCGTACCTCGCAGAAGCACTCGACTACGACTGGAGCGAGGTACACGACGAAGCCGAACGTCTGGAGCACCACATAAGCGAGGAGTTCGAGGAACGTGTCGCTGACGCGCTCGACAATCCCGAACGCGACCCTCACGGCGCGCCGATACCGAGCGAGAGCCTCGAACCACCTGAGGAAGGAGGCGAGACGCTCGACACACACAGCGAGGGCGACGAGGTCGTCGTCGAGAGCGTCGAGGACGACGACGCCGAGGTTCTCGAATACTTAGAAGAAAACGGCGTCGTGCCCGACGCGAACGTCGCGGTCGTCGAGGTCGCACCTTTCGGCATGGTGACCGTGCGCGTAGACGGAAACGAGGTCGCGTTACCCAACGAAGTGGCGCGCAGGGTGCGGGTGCGTCCCACGGCGAAACAGGTGGACGTGTAAAAATACGGAGAGGTACGTTTTCGGCGGGAAGAGGGCTACCGACAGAATTATTAACTAAGGCTAATTCTATTCTTAGCAAGAGCTAAAATGACAGTAGAGAAGAACACAGCGACGGTAGCAACACGTTCGGCGTGGAGACGCCTCGCCGAACGTCTCGACGAAACCACCGTCGACAGACGGACGGTACTCGGCGGTATCGCCGCAGGCGCGGGTGGCGCGCTCGCCGTTGGCGGTGCGGGAGGACAGGACGGCGACCACGAACACGGAGACAGGCGCGACCCGCACGCCTTCGGCGCGAAGGGAGAGTACGGAGACGGCTTCGACCCTCACGGCTTCCTGCGTGAGTTCAACACGGGGTACGAAGACGGTGTGGAGCAACACGTTCACGAGAACGACGACGGGACCAAGACGCGCCACTACGAGTTCACCGCGCTTGACGTGAACCTCGAAGTGGTGCCGGGCGTCGAGTTTCCCGTACCGGCGTGGACGTTCGAAGGACAGGTTCCGGGACCGACGTTACGCGCCGTTGAGGGCGACACCATACGGATAACCTTCGTCAACGGGAGCAAGCACTCGCACACCATCCATCCGCACCTCAAGAACCTGAACCCCGAGATGGACGGCACGCCGCAGAACGGTCCGGGTGTTCTCGAACCCGGCGAGGAGTTCACGTACGAGTGGCAGGCGAAGCCCGCAGGTGTCCACATGTACCACTGTCACGCTCTGCCACTCAGCGAGCACTTCCACCGTGGAATGTACGGCGTCATCGTCGTCGACCCGGACCCAGAGAGGGTGCGTGAGAACCCGCGCGAGTACGCCAACTACCACGGTCCTGTTACGGACGACCTGCGCGGCGAACTCGTCGAACGCGCGAGGTCGCGTAACCACGAGTACCCGGAGAACGACGCCTACGACGAGACGGTCATGGTCATGAACGGATTCGACCTCAACTTCGACGGCGACAACGAGGTGTACGCCGTCAACACGCGCGCGTTCGCGTACGGCGTCGGTGAGACGGACGCGACGGAGGGCGAATGGGAGGCTGGCGAGACGATACGTCCGATAAGTATCGAGAAGGACGTGCCCCACCGCGTCTACCTCGTCAACGCGACCGAGTTCGACCTCATCAACTCGTTCCACACCCACTCGCAGTTCTTCGACTACTACGACCACGGCACGACGCTCTTCCCGACGCACAAGAACGTCGATACGATTATGCAGTGTCAGGCACAACGCGGTATAATCGAACTCGACTACTCCGACCACGAACCGGGGCTGTACATGTTCCACGCCCACCAGTCGGAGTTCGCCGAACAAGGATGGATGAGCTTCTTCGAGGTGGAGTGACCATGTCGGAGAAAGACAACACCGGTCGGCTCAGACGCGCCGGTTACGCCGCCGCGCCCGTCGTGCTCTTGGTCGTCGCAGTCGCCGTCCTGCTCGTCGGCGCGCCGGGATTCGAGCGCGGCGCGCCACAGCCCGACGTGTCTGTGTCGCACCACACGATACCGAACGACGAGACGATAAACCTGCACGTCACGAACGACGGTGCGGGCGAGGTAACGATATCGCAGGTCATGGTCGGAGACGCCTACTGGAACTTCGACGTGGAGAAGGTCGGCGGTCTGCCCTTCTCTTCGGCAGAGGGCGAAAACACGCTCGGTAGCGGCGAGAGCGCGCGCGTCGTCGTACCGTACCACCTGACGATGAGTCCGGGTAATGCCGTCGAGGTCACACTCATGATAGAGGACGGCGGAACATTCACACATGAAATAGCCGGCGTGCAGACGACCTCCGGCTTCGGAGGCAACGCCTTCCTCCTCCTCGCCCTAATCGGTCTGTTCGTCGGCGTCATACCTGTCGCCGTCGGCATGCTCTGGTTCCCGCTCATCGCGTCGATGAGCAGGCGTAACCTGTTCGCCGTACTCGCTTTCGCGGCGGGTGTACTCGCCTTCTTAGCCGTCGACGGCGTCTTCGAGGCTTTCGAGATAGCCGAGAACGTTCCCGGCACGTACTCGGGCGAGGCACTCGTCGTCCTCTCCGCGCTCGTTACGTACGTCGTCGTCGAGGCGGTGAGCGCGAGGACGAAGGCAGGGAACAAAGATGCGAGCGGTCTGCGTGTCGCGTACCTCGTCGCGCTCGGTATCGGTCTGCACAACCTCGCAGAGGGTCTCGCTATCGGAAGCGCGTACTCGCTCGGACGTATGTCTTTCGCGGGCTTCCTAGTCGTCGGCTTCATGCTACACAACGTCACCGAAGGTCCCGCTGTCGTCGCGCCGGTCGGTGACGAACGTCCGTCTCTATGGCACTTCGTCGCTCTCGGAGCGCTGGCGGGCGCGCCCGTCATAGTCGGCGGATGGATAGGCGCTCTCTCCGTCTCGCCCGTCGTCGGTGTGGTCTTCTTGGGCGTCGGAGTCGGTGCTATAGCGCAGGTCGTCGGAGAACTCGTTGGCATGGCGCGGTCGGACGGTGCGAAGGTAGGCACGGCTTCGAACCTCGTCGCTTTCGGCGTCGGCGCGACGGTAATGTACGCGACGGGTCTGTTCGTCGCGCTGTAGCACATTAGCACTGTAGCGGAGATTTATGTTCGTCGGGCACGTATGGAAACCGTGAAAAGCCGCACGGACGCGCTTGACGCGACAGTTTACGGCGTCGATATACACAGCGGCGACGTGCGCGGCGACTCTCCTTCGTACGCGCTCGTCCGTCTGTCCGAAGACGGTCTGGAGCGCGACGTCGTGTCGCGCAGAAAGCTCCTACGTCTCGTTGCGAAAGAGGAGCCTGAAATCGTCGCAACCGACAACGTCTACGAACTCGTCAAGGACAAGGACGGTCTCGTACATCTTCTGCGCCAACTCCCCGACGGAACACGTCTCGTTCAGGTTACGGGCGACGAAAGCCCCGAACCTCTTTCACGCGTCGCGTCGCGCCACGACGTGCCGTACGCCAAGAAACCGATACGTGAGGCTGAGGCGTCGGCGCGTCTCGCTGGCAAGAACGTCGGATGTGTCGTACGCGCCTTCGACGACACGACGAAGGTACGTGTCTCGCGCGGACGTTCGACGGGAAGCGGAGGATGGAGCGAGGACAGGTACACACGTAAGATACACGGCGCGGTGAGAAGACGCGCACGCGAGGTCGAAGACACGCTCGACGAGGAAGGCTTCGAGTACGAGAAGGAAGTGACGGAGAAGTACGGCGGTCTCGCGAACGCCGAGTTCGTCGTGAACGCGCCACGTGACGCCGTGCCTTTCTCGAACGAGCGTTCGGGAGACACGCGCGTTGAGGTGGACGCTGTGAGGCGCGACGGGATAGAGTTCGAGGAACTCGCACAGAGGCGAGAGGCGGTCGTCGTCGGTATCGACCCCGGAACGACGACGGCGGTCGCTGTGGTCGGTTTGGACGGCGAACTCCTCAACGTCACGAGTTCGCGTTCGTCGGACACAGCAGAGGTCATAGAGTGGATAATAGAGCGTGGTCGTCCGGTTATCGTCGCGGCGGACGTACGTTCGATGCCGAGCACCGTAGAGAAGATACGCCGTTCGTTCGACGCTGTCGGCTGGACGCCCGACGACGACCTGCGTGTCGTGGACAAGAAACGCGCGACCAGCGAGGACGAGTACAGGCTCGAAAACGACCACGAACGCGACGCAACAGCGGCGGCGGTCTTCGCTTGCAGACACCACGCCGACCAGTTCGACGCTGTGCGTGCGAAGACACCGCGCGACGCCGACGAGGACGAGGTTCTCGCGCGTGTTCTTTCGGACGAACTCTCCGTCGAAACAGCAGTCGAGAGCCTCCAAGACGAAGAGAAGGAGGAAGAAGACGAGGAGTACGAACCGACGGAGGAGGAGAAGCAGATACGACGGCTGGAGAAGCAGGTCGCGCGTCTCAAAGAACACGTCGAGGAGATGGAGGAACGCGTCGAGCGCAAGAACGACGAAATCGACGAACTCGAAGACGACGTTGCGCGCGCGAAGAGCGAGAAGGCGCGCGACGTGCGCGAGAGACGAGAGGTAAAGAGGCTCGAACGCAAGAACGACGAACTGCGTCGCAAACTCAAGAAGGAGCGCGTTGCGCGCAAGAAGACGCGCGAAAAGCTCGACAGGCTCAAGAAGCTCTGGCGTGTCGAACACCCCGACTTCGCGGACGAACTCGGCGACGACTACGCCGTCGTGAAGGCTGTCGAGGAGTTCACGAAGAAGGCACTCGACGACGCCGAGAGTTCGTTCGGTCTGCGCGAAGGCGACGTTATACTGCTCGAAGACGCGAGCGGTGCGGGGCGCGCGACAGCCGAAATGCTCGCCGAGACACGCCCGCGTCTCGTTCTCAAGAACGGCACGATGTCCACCGAGGCGGACGAGATACTCTTCGACGCAGAAGTGCCCGTCGCCGACGCCGAAGGAATCGAGATGCGCCGTATAGACGAGTTCGGTATAACGCGTGAGGACGACGTGGAGAAGGCGATAGAGGGATGGGAGGATAAGGCGGAGAAGAGACGCCTACAGCGCGCTCAGGATACGGTTGACAAACTTATATCCGAGTACCGCTTCGGGAGGAAACGCGGGGAAAGCGGTTAGTTCGACGAAACGCGTCAGTTTTTCCGTCCGTTCCGTCCGCACTCACACAGACTCGCGCTTCTGTCGTAAACCCGTCACCGCTATACAGAATACGGCTCACCCGAACGAGAGCCGGAAAACAGCGTCCGACGACGTGGCAGACAGGCAGTGCCACGCCTATCTTCGTCCAGTTCGCACGTTCCGGTCAAATATCTCCTCCAAATCACCCTGCAGTCTTCCGTTCGACGCCACAACCTCGACGTACCCGTCCACGACCGAGTCGCGTTCCCGTACCGTCCCGCCCGCCTCCTCGACGACGAGCGTCCCCGCCTCCACGTCCCACGGCTTGGCGAGAACCTGTAGCATCCCGTCGAAGTATCCATGCGCGAGATGACAGTATTCGAGTGCCGACGCACCCGCGAACCGGAAGGAGACGGGCGTGCCGACGAGTTCGCTTACGAGTCTCGTCTGAACCTCGTTCGTCTCGTCGGAAGCCCACGAGTAGACGCCCGCGGAGACCAACGCGTCTCTGGGGTCCGAAGTCTCCGAAACAGAAAGCATGTCGCCGTCCGAAAACGCACCCTGACCCCTCACAGCGTGGTACGTCTCGTCGAAAGGGGGCGCGGAGACGACGCCGACCTTCGTTTCTCCTTCGACACGGAGCGCGATTGAGACGCAGTAGTACGGAAATCCGTGGACGAAGTTGGTCGTGCCGTCGATAGGGTCGATTACCCAGACACGGTCCTCTCCGTCGGGCTGTAGGTCGTCTTCCTCGGCGAGAACGCCGTCCTCGGGGAACTCGTCGCAGAGTATCTCGACGACACTTTCCTGTGCCTCGCGGTCCGCCTCGGTCACGAGATTGGTGCGCGAACCCTTCTGTTCGACTCCGAAACCGTCGCGTCGGTACCGTCTCATCACGTCGCCAGCCTCGTACGCGGCTTCCTTCGCCGTCTCGACTTCGTCGGAGAACTCCATATGTAACCGTTCCTCCCACGCACCTATAGAGTTGCGGCGACCGACGCACTGAATCCCGACGGCTTCTGTATAGCTGATTAAGGTTTATCGCCCCGTTCGTCTCGTCCACGTACTGCGACGAGAACGACCGACACGACAGAGTTACGTCCTCCCTCTACTTCCCTGCCGCTGACCGTCGCACCAGCCTCGACAGACAACCGTACCTCAGGAACTCCGTCTTGTAACGCGCCTCGGTACCTTCGTCGTCAACATTGGGGAACCGGAACCGACGGTGGTACAGTCTCCTCCGACCGCTTGCTCGTTCCACCTGCTCGAAAGCGAGTTAAGCACGCCGTCTCCCACGACAGGATATATCCTCGGCGTCGAATCTCGGTATCTAGACAGTCAGCACGAACCCGTCGTCCTCCTCGTAAGCTCTTACTGTCGCTACCCGTCTCGAAGAGTCGGCTTGAAGACTGCGCGCTGGAGCCACGACCTCGCGGTGTTGGTCGGAACCGCCACCGTTTTCCCCGAGTCTTCGCGCAGATTTACGGTTGTGTGAGCCGGACAGTCATCAACCCCTGAACGCTATATCAATCTTTTCAACCCCCCGACGCGTACAGCCGGTATGTCGAACTTCCCAACCCGCCGGATACGTCGCCTCCGTAGCGAAGGCGTCCGCGACCTCGTCGAGGAGACAACTGTGACGCCGAACGACCTCGTCGCTCCGCTCTTCGTGGACGCAAACCTCGACGAGAAACGCGAGATTCCGAGCATGCCCGGACAGTACCGGTATCCTGTCGAGAATATCGGTGTACGCGCGGGCGAACTGCGTGACTTAGGCGTGCCCGCCGTCATCCTCTTCGGCGTCCCCGAGTCGAAGGACGAGCAAGGCACACGCGCGTGGGCGGAGGACGGTGTGGTTCAGCGTGCGACGAGACGCATCAAGAACTCGACGCAGGACCTCGTCGTCTTCACCGACCTCTGTATGTGCGAGTACACAGAACACGGGCACTGCGGAGTTCTGGACGACGAAGGACACGTGGACAACGACGCGACGCTCGCGTACCTACGCAACATCGCGGTTTCGCAGGCGGAAGCGGGTTCCGACTTCATCGCGCCGTCGGGCATGATGGACGGCATGGTGGGCGCGGTACGCGAGTCGCTCGACGGAAACGGATACAGCGACGTAGGTATCCTGTCTTACGCCGTCAAGTACGCCAGCGCGTTCTACGGACCGTTCCGTGACGCCGCCGACTCCGCGCCCTCCTTCGGTCACAGGCGCGACTACCAGATGAACCCCGCCAACTCGCGCGAGGCGTCGGTAGAGGCGCGTCTCGACGCCGACGAAGGTGCGGACGCCCTGATGGTCAAGCCCGCCCTCCCTTACCTCGACGTAGTGCGACAGATTCGGGAGGAGCACGACCTGCCCCTGTTCGCGTACAACGTCTCGGGCGAGTACGCGATGCTCAAGGCTGGCGACGAGAAAGGCTGGTTGGACGCTGAAGAGACGGCACACGAAAGCGTCCTCTCGATAAAACGCGCGGGTGCGGACGCCGTCATAACGTACTTCGCCGAGGAACTCGCGAGGCGTCTCTGAACAGACGCGCTCGGCACTCACGCTACATTTTTATGCGTCGGGTGATATTCTGCACTGTTATGTCTCCGGAAACACGTAACAACGAACTGGCACGATGGGGACCGACGTTCGCACGTCTCGCGCTGGGGATACCGTTGCTCGTAGCGGGGATAGGAAAGATATTCGCTGTGGGACCGAAGGCGTCGGGAATAGAAGGATTCACGGGGATGCTCGCGGGTGCAGGTGTACCTCTTCCGACAGTCTTCGCTTGGCTGGTCGGCATAATCGAAGTCGTGGGGGGCGCGCTCCTCCTCGTCGGCGCGCTGGTGCGCGTTTCAGCACTCTTGGGGGGCGTCATAATGCTCGCCGCGACTGTGTTGATACATATAGGGAACGGCTATCCGACGACGGAGGGTGGCTTCGAGCTGACTCTAGCACTCTTCTTCGTCGCGCTTTCGCTCGTCGTCTCGGGACCGGGACGCCTCTCCGTGGAGCACGACGTTCTCGAACGCGAACTCGTTCCGCTTCCGGAGTCGGTTGGCGGATAGGTTGGGCACGGAGCGGCGACAGTCCTCACGGTTCGGAGAGACCGTCGCTTGAACCACCAAGGCGAGGATTGATTAGCTTAGGGTTCTTCTTGACACGCGATGTCCCAAGAAAAGCCCGACAAAGAAAAACTCAAGAACAGACTCACGAAACGCCTCGACGAACTCGACGACGAGATAGACGAGCGTGTCGAGGGAGGCAAGGACCGCTTCACGGAACTCACGTCAGGTATGCGCGAGAAGATAGAGGGTATAGGCGACAGCGATGCCGACGGAGAGAGGCTTGAAAAGTTGCGGGAAGAACTCGACGAACTCGAAGACGAGATAGACAAGAACCTCGACAAAGGGAAGAAGAAGACGAAGGAGATAATCAGGGACGCGCGCGACAAGGTCGACGACCTGGAGGACCGCGTCCGCGACTAAATCAGAACTCGTGCCCGCACTCGGGGCACTCGTGGCTCTTCTCCTCGTTCCGTAGCTCCTCGCTCGACCGACGGATTTCACGCATAGCGTCGCTGATACGGTCCTGTACCTCGGACTCGTGGTCTACGCCGACCTCCGCGCCTTCGACTTCGAGGAGGAAACGCGCCGTCTCGCTGACCTCGTACATCATCTCGTCAAGTTCCTCGGTCGTGAAGAAGCCCGACATCGCGCCGTAGAGGAAGGTCGCGCCCGACTTGCGCACCTTGTCCTCGAAGGAGGAGCGCGCCTGATTCACAGCCTGCGGCGTGTACGTGTCCTCCATGAAAGGCACCAAGTCGGGTAGATTCTCGCCCACGAGCGTCATCTCGACGCCCGTCTCGGTCCTGAAGTCGGCACAGAGGCGCGCAATCGCCCATTCGCGTGCCGTGACGTACGTCCGCTTACGCACGAAGTCGTTGACACGGTCGTACCGCGCACGGTCCACCTTCTTGAAACGGTCGTACTTGCGTACACGGTCGGGCGTTTCGCCGTTCGTCTCCGTCGGAGTTTCGTCGGCGTCAGCCTCGTCTTCGCCGTTCGTCCTCTCGCCCACGTCTCTACCGTTCTGCACAGCCGTCATAGCCTCCGTCGTCGAGTTCGTCTCGTCCCCCGTCCCGTCTGACTCGGCGTTCTCGTTCTCGACCTTCTCGGTTTCCATATAACGACATAAGGTTTATAGCCGGACAACAAAAGGCTTTGTCAGACGTTCGTCGGACTCAGGCGCGTTCCAGAAGACGACGGTAGACGCGTTCGGTGAGTTCGAGAAGTTCGAGGGAGACGCTCTCGTCGTCGGTATGTGCCTCGCCGCGTTCGGCGGGACCGCAGACGACGCACGACGAACCTGCGGAGGCGAGCCATCCAGCGTCCGTTGCGTGCGGCTTGACGACGAGTTCGGACGCGGTGTCTTCACGTGCGGCGTCACACACGAGGCGCGCGAAACCGATGTCGTCGCACTCCATCGGAGGCATCTCATCAACGACCTCGGACTCAACGTCGGATTCGAAGTCGTAGGGCGACACGCCCGGAACGGTACGCTCATCGACGGTGAACTCACACCGCGACGGAACGACGTTGGTCGCCTCGCCCGCGCCTTCGATACGTGTCACGGTCAGGCTTCCTTCGAGCGTTCCGCCTTCGACCTCGACGGTCGGACTTCCGTGTCGCCGAACACGGTTTACCGCGTCCACGGCGGTGTAGACCGCGTTCGAACCGTCGCCGGTCTCGCCAGCGTGTCTCGCTTCTCCGCTTGCGACGACACGCAGTTCGCGCCGCCCACGGTGCGCTACGGCGACGTCGAAAGAGTCGGGCGACGAGTACCCCGCCGAACCTTCGATAACGACGGCGCGGTCGGGGACGAAACCTTCACCTATCGCGTGTTTCGCGCCGATTCCGCCGCGTTCCTCTCCGACAAAAGAAACGAAAGCCGTGTCTTCACAGGACGCATCACGGAAAGCCAGCATCGCTGAGGCGACAGCGCCCTTCATGTCCGCCGTACCGCGTCCGTAGAGGCGTCCGTCGCGCTCTTCGACCGTCGGTTTCCCGTCACGCGTCTGCCCTTCGGCGGGTGGCACGGTGTCGTGGTGCCCGACGAGCGCGGTTCGCGGTTCGCCGTGGTACGCCAGAACGTTTCCGGCGTCGTCGCGTTCGACCGTCGCGCCGGTTTCTTCGCGGAGCCAGTCCTCGATGAAATCGCCCGCCTGCGTCTCGTCTTCGTAACTCGGTATCCGGACGAGTTGGCGTGTCAGTTCCTCGACCTCGTTCATGGTGTTAAACTGTATGCCGCTATAACAAGTCTGGCGGTCGAAGACACACGTCCGTCTCGACACGCAGGGCTAACACTCGTGGAACACGAGGTCGGTTGACGGCTACGTAGCCCCTTCTCTGTTAAGCGGATAGTCGTGCTTCGCTCCGGTGTACGCCAGATAAAGCATAGCTAGGGTCATCAGAACTATGTACACCGACACAGCCACACCGACAACCGTGAGTATGCTGACCATGTGTGTAACACGAGCCGAGCAGGAAAAGCTGTTTACCGAAATATAAAGGGTTCGTCAGCCCGATTATCCGCGAGGTCGCGTTTTGTATGCGAACTTGTGTTCTTCTACGCCGACAGGAGGATATCTGTTCCACGGTCAACACTTGACACCACGGAGGAAGCATCCGAGCACTGTTCTGGAACGGAAAGGCGAGTTGCTATAGCGTCGTCTGGTTTACGATGCCGCTTCGACAGCCTCACGTACCTCGTCTACGTCGGGCATTACGCTCGGGTCGTCGCCGACCCAGCGGTACGTCACCTCGCCGTCACCGTCTATCACGAAGACTGCGCGCTCTGCTACGGGACCGTAGATGCCGACTAAGCTTTCGAGGACGACATCGTACGCCTCTATGACCTCCTTGTCGAAGTCGCTCAGCAGAGGGAAGTTGAGGTCGTTTTCCTCCGCGAACGCCTGCTGTGAGAAAGGTCCATCGACGCTG
Organism: Halobacteriales archaeon; assembly: GCA_034522195.1. Taxonomy (GTDB): domain Archaea; phylum Halobacteriota; class Halobacteria; order Halobacteriales; family Halorutilaceae; genus Halorutilus. Next base: position 398,559 of record JAXHLL010000001.1, read on the forward strand.
ATACCGTAGACCGACGCGTCGAGCGACTCGAAGTCGCCGAGCGAGTCGCGGAAGTCACACATCTCGGCTCTACAACCCGTCGTGAACGCACCGGGAAAGAACGCGAGCACGATAGGTCCGTCACCGAGCGCGTCGGAGAGCGTGAACTCGTCTAAGTCGTCTGCTGTTACAAGCGGTACCGTGAAGTCGGGTGCTGAGTTTCCTTCTTGAACCATTGCGTTCGTCCGTTGTACGCGCGCCACTACTACCTTTCGACAACTTAACCGTTAAGTCGTCTCCGTGCCACCGAATAAACGATGCACGATGTCGTCGTCGTCGGTGCAGGTCCCGCGGGTTCTCGGACAGCACGTGGCTTCGCGGAACGCGGACACGATGTTCTCGTCCTCGAACGCGGCGAGGTCGGCGTGCCGCTCGCGTGCTCGGGACACGTCTCAGAAGCCGTCTGGGAGTTCCTGCCCGACGACGCACGCGACGAACTCGTCGGAAACGAGATACGCGGCGCGCGTTTCCACGTCGGCGACTCCTCCTACGAGTTCTACAAGGACGAGACGGTTTCGTACGCAATCGACCGTGTCGAGATGGACCGTACCCTCGCTGACGCCGCGGTCGATGCGGGCGCGGAACTCCGCACCGAGACGCCGGTTGTCGGAGTCGAAGAACGCGACGAAAGCGTTACCGTCGAAACCGAGGACGCGACACACGAGACGAAGATAGTCGCGGGATGCGACGGTCCGCGCTCGACCGTACGCGGAGAGGTCGGTCTGAACGAACCCGACGAACTCCTGCAGGGCGTCTTAGGTTTCGCAGACGAAGGCGAAGAAAACACCGCCGACCTCGTGGACGTGTATCTGGACGTGCCCGACTTCTTCGGCTGGCGCATCCCGCGCGGCGACTGCGTCGAGTACGGTGCTGGCTCTTCGGGTTCGCCGCGCGAAGAACTCGAAGAAGTCGCAGACGTGGACCTCGAAAGCTTCGACAACATCTGTGCGGGACAGATACCCATCGGTCCGCCGTCGAAGACGGTTACGGACCGCGGCTTCCTCGTCGGCGACTCTGCGGGACAGACGAAGCCGTTCACCGGCGGCGGAATCGTCTACGGCATGACCGCCGCCGACGTGGCGACGACGTTCGTAAATCCGGACGCACCGGGGACGCTAGGTGTGTACGAACGCGCGTGGCGCGACGAACTCGGACGCGACATAGCATGGGGGCACAAGATAAGAGCGATGTACGGTCTTCCGCGTCCCGTACAGCGCGCGGGTATGCGTGCGTTTCAGGGCGAGATAAACGTCCATATGGACAGACCGACTACACTTTTCAACCGTGCGACTGCGAAACGTGTGTTCAGGAACGTCTTTGGGGTTTGACTCACACCGCCGTGTCCTCCGGCTTCACCACACCCGCGTCCATCGCTTCCTTGTAGACACGTCCCCAGTAGGAGGCGAGAGCGACGGGCGCGTACCCCAGCCAGAAGAAGAAGCCGACGACCGTCGGTAGCGACATGAATCCGACGATGAGGAGAGCGACGCCGAAGACGAACTGGAGAATCCAAGCGCGGACGTAGAAGGCTGAGACGGCGAAACGGAGTGCGCGCGCCGAAAGGAACGTCCGTAGGATGCTCCCGGTCACGGCGTAGACGGTCACGAAGGCTGTGAGGAGGTAGTATCCGACGACGGCACCGAGTGTGACAATGACAGCGACCGCCTCGCCTCCTGCGTTTTCCTCGTAGAAGAACGCGGTGTCGGCGGTTGCGACAGCGACGGGTACGAGAACGACGCCCGCGACGAATACGACACCCACGCCCCTGAGCGCGCGAAAACCGATGCTTCCGAAAGAAGGCACGCGAAGACCGCCGTAAGCCGTCTCCCTGCAGACGGCGTATCCGTATCCGACGACCGCGAGAGCGGGGACGGCGAACGAAACGACGACTGCGACGGTAACGACTGCGACGACCGTCGGCGGTAAGAAGAAGGAAAAGTAGGAGAAGAAGACTGCGACGGCGGGAACAGCCGAGAGGACGAGGAAACCGAGCGCGGCTAAGACACCGCAACCAGCGACCGTCCTCCAGCCGTTCGAGAAAGGGTAACGGAGGGCGAACTCGACACGTCCTGTCCGCCATATCTCCTCGGGCGGCGCGTCGCTGTCGTATATCAACCTCGTCCCGTTCCGTCCACGTGCGTCGGTTTACCGGAGCGTGTACGTCGAAGCCGCGCCCTGACCGAATCCGACGCAGAGCGTCGCAAGACCGCGTTCTACGTCACGTCGGCGCATCTCGTTTGTGAGGGTGACGGGAAGACGTGCGCCCGAAGCACCGAGCGGATGCCCTATCGAAATCGCGCCGCCGTTGACGTTGAAGATGTCGTCGTCAATTCCGAGTTCGCGCTGGCAGTAGAGCGTCTGCGAAGCAAAAGCCTCGTTGAGTTCAACGAGACCGAAGTCGTCTATGCTCTCGCCCGTCTTTTCGAGCAGACCGCGTGTGGCGGGCACGGGACCGATACCCATGACCGTCGGGTCCACACCCGCGACGTTGTTGTCGTCTATCTGCGCGAAGAAGTCGATGCCGTGTTCGTCCGCGAAAGACTCGCTCGTCAGGAGGAGCGCGGACGCGCCGTCCGAAATCTGCGACGCGTTGCCCGGCGTGACCGTGCCGTCCGACTTGAAGACAGTCGGAAGCCCCGAAAGCTGTTCAAGCGTCGTGTCGGGACGTATGCCTTCGTCCTCTTCGACCGTGCCGTCCTCGGTCTCGATGGGCACGATTTCCTCGCCGAAACGACCGCTCTCCGTCGCGTCGTGTGCGCGCTGATGCGACCTGAGAGCGTACTCGTCTTGGTCCTCGCGCGGTATGTCGTGCTTGTCGGAGACCTTCTCTGCGGTCATGCCCATTCCGAGTTCGAAGACGTTGTACTCGTCGTTCATCGCGGGATGGAGGTACTGCTGTGCCTCGCCCATCTCGACGCGCGACATGCTCTCTACGCCCGCGACCATAACGCAGTCTCGCTGTCCCGCCGCGATGGCGTCCGCCGCCGAGATGACAGCCTGCATGCTCGAAGCGCACCACCGGTTTATCGTCGTCGCGGGTACGCTCTCGCCTAAGTCCGAAAGAAGAGCAATGACACGTGCGACGTTGTTCGCCTGCTCGCCGCGCTGTTGGGCACATCCGAGCATGAAGTCGTCCACTTCGTCGCCCGCCAGACCGGTTTCGTCGAGCATCTCGTTTATGAGCGGTATGACGAGGTCCTCGCTCCGCGTTTCGGCGAAGACGCCGTCTTCCTTGCCCTGTGCCGTCCTTACTGCTTGTGTAATTACGGGTGTCTGCGACATGCTAACTCTTGGGCGCGTTCGGCACTTAACGGTACCGACAGAGTGTATCGGCGTCGAAGTCGCGTCTAACCAACCACCACGTTATTGATAAGCTGAGGGTATATTTGACCTAAAGTATTTAAATATCAGTAACGTTGAACGTTATGTGAAACGCAAGACGAAGAATGCGCAGGGAAGCACGTCCGGAGTCACGGTTTCTCTACAGATACCCGCGCAAGATTCGAACCTCTACAAGCACAAAGCCACGGACGACGTGCTTCTGTTCCTGTCCAGAAACAGGTTCGAGGAGTACACCGTCAGCGAACTGGCTTCGTACACGGGACACACGGCACCCTCTGTCGGAAGGTCGGTGGAAGTCTTGAGCGAGAACGGGCTTGTCATAGACAGACCTGATGGGAACCGGCGGCTTGTACGCATAAACCGCGAGCGTCTGTCCGTCCCCGAAGACGCGTATCTGGGGATACCACAGACGGAGTTCCAAGAGCCGGTCAAGGTCGCCGTGGAGGGAATCAGGAGCCGTCTCGACGACGTTCAGGCGGTGGTTCTGTACGGAAGCGTGGCGCGTGGCGAGGCAGACAGAGCCAGCGACATAGACCTGTGGGTTCTCGTGAGTGAGGACAGACCTGAGAACCAGCGGACAGCGAACGAAGTAAGAGAAAGTCTTGAGAACAGGAAGTTCGACGGAGACAGGTACGGCTACGACATCGACGTTGAGTCCGTCTCGTCTGTGCCTAAGTACACCGAAGAAGTCCGCGAGATACTGCTCTCGGGCATACCTGTCTACGAGACCGAGAACTTCGAGACGGTTAAGAAACTCCTCATGAACGAGGTGGAAGAAGATGAGTAGCTCCGACCCTGCCGATATCCGGCGAACGCTTGAAGAGGCGGAGGACGCTTTCGAGGAACGCGGCGGCGGGATTCCGGAGTACGAGGAGGGCATCAAATCGGGTGGGGGCTGGGAGACACAGCTGACGAAGGCGTGCAGGCTTCTTGAGGTGGCGGATGTCCTTCGTGAACAGAACGGCTACCACACAGCCGTGATAGAGCTTTGTTTCGGAGCCATCGAACGCTCGACAGAGGCGTACGCGGTTGCGATGGCGGGTGACGAGGTCGAGGACTTCAGAGACCACAAGTACAGCTACGAGCGGGCGCACCAGATTGGTCTTTTCGGAGAGGAGACGGCGGAGAGGATGAGAGGTCTGTACAGCGAAAACCGAACCGAGAGCTACTACGGAGGGAGCCGTCCGACAGACAGGCAGGCGGATACGATGTACGACCTTGCTGTTCAGGTTCACTCGTTCTCCGTGGAGCAGATTCGGGAAGGCGGCGTCTGTATCTGTGACGGCTGACAGTCACCTCAGATGTTCAGATAGCACTGTCACTGCCAACAGATACAGGGATAGTTTTTTGTTGCGTTCCGACACACGTGAGCCACAGACATGTCAGATACGCTAGATACTACGGACAGAATAGTAGAGATATTCGAGGAAGGTGGCATCGACACCGTCTTCGGATTCCCGTGCGAGCAGATGGACCCGTACTATTCGAGCCTGTCGGAGTCTTCGGTGCACCATGTACTCGCAAGAAGCGAAGCAAGTGCCGCTCTCATGGCGGACGGTTTCGCACGTGCTAGCCGTAAGGTCGGTATCGTTGACGGCGTCGGCGGTCCGGGCGCGGCGTACATCGGCGCGGGACTGTGCGAGGCGGAAGGCGCGTCAAGCCCTGTCGTGGCTCTCGTAGGAGACAACGAGCGCGACATACGCGGAAAGGACGTTATACAGGACGCCGACAACGAGGCGATTCTGGAGCCTTTCACGACGGAGGTCTACGACCCTGAGACGGGCGAGCGCGCTGTCGAGGCTGTCGAGGACGCCCTACGCGAAACCAAAGCGACCGTACCGAAGCCCGTCGGCGTCAACTTAGCGGGCGACGTACTCGACGAAGAGGTCGAATACGAACCGTCGAGCATCGACGCGTCGTACCCTGCGCACCGTCCCGCGCCTGAAGAAGAGGATGTCGAGGAAGTCCTCGGACTCCTGCGTGACGCCGAAAATCCCGTCGTCCTCGCTGGCGAGGGCGTTCTGCGTGCAGACGCCTACGACGCATTAACCGAGTTCGCAGAGAAGACGGACACGCCCGTCGTCACGACGATGAACGGCAAGGGTGCTGTTTCGGAGACCGAGCCTTACGCGCTCGGCGTCGTCGGACGTTGGGGATTCTGCGAAACCGCGAACGAAGCGGTCGAGAACTCCGACCTCGTAATCGGCTTGGGCGTCCGTTTCGGCGACCTCTCGACAGCGGGATGGACGCTCATCGACGACGACGCGGATATCGTACACGTGGACCTCGACGCCGAATGGCTTAGCAAGAACTACGACGCGGATGTCGCCGTCATGGCAGACCTTCGTGCGACGGTCGAATCGCTCGTCGAGGGCGCGGACGACGATACAGGCGGCGACGCCGACCGTATCGAAGAACTCGCCGAGGCGCGCGAAGAATGGCGCGACTCCTACGAAGACAAGTTCACGAGCGACGACTCGCCCGTCCTGCCACAGCGCGTAATCAACGACCTCAACAACCTCGTCCCCTCGGACGGCGTCTTGGTCAGCGCGACGAGTTACTCGGGCTTCTTCACGGGCGCGTTCTTCGACGTAGAAGAGTCGGGTATCAGATACCTTCAGGCGCGCGGAAGCGACGGCATAAACGTCTGTCTTCCCCAAGCGATAGGCGTCCAGAAGGCTCGTCCCGACGACGCCGTCGTCGCGCTCTCGGGCGACGGCGGAATCGGCTACCATATCGCCGACTTAGAAACCGCTGTCCGCGAGGAACTGCCCCTGACTGTTGTCGTCATGAACAACGACGGTCTCGGCTCTTCGAAGGCGAGTCAGATAGGCTCCGACAACTTCCAGTACTCGACAGACTTCCACGAGGGCGTCGATTACGCCGCCGTCGCGCGCGGCTTCGGCTGTGAGGGCGTCAAGGTCGAGGAAGCCGACGCCTTCACGCAAGAACTCGAATCCGCAGTCGAGAGCGACGAGACGACGCTAATCGATGTGCAGGTTCATCCGTTCGAACTTCCGCCGATAATCGTCGATAGGTAAGGTCCGAAACTACTGACTGTCGGCTGTCGTCTGCTTACCGTCGGCTTCAACCGACGCGTCAGAGGACGCCGAACCCCCTTTCTCCACGGTTCCCTCTTTCTCGTTCTCAGCCATCTCGGCTTCGAGTTCCTTCTCGTACTCCTTGACCTCCTTCTTCGCCTCCATATTCGCCTTGTCGAACTCCTTCTTCGCGTCGCCAGCGCTCCTTGCGAGTTTGGGTATCTTGTCCGCGCCGAACAGCAGGACAAGGAGAAGCAGAATCACGCCTATCTCCAGCGGTCCCAGACCACCGATGAAGAGCGGAAGTAATGCCCCCGACATACTACACCAGAGCCCTCTTCGACATGATTTCCTCCGCCGTCTTCCGACTCGGTGCCGGTCCGTAGACACATCTCTTCAGGTCGTGGTCGGTCACTACACCTATCGGCGCGTCCCCTCTTTCGTCGGTTACGACCACGTTACTCACGTCCGCTTCCTCCATAACAGCGGAGACTTCGGACGCAGAAGCCGTCTTTCTGACAGTCACAACCTCTTTACGTTCTGCACTCCCCAGTTTCCCCTTTGACATCTTTACACCACTCATTACCAAGGACTCCTTACCTATTAAACGCACACGTATGTTATCAGACGATGAGAACTAATCGAGTTCGTCCTCGAGTCCCTGTGCTATTATCTTGCGTGCTATCACTAAGAGACCGTTTCCGAAGCCCTCTCCGAAGACGGCGTACTCTTCCATACTGTCGGGTTCTAAGGAACTCAGCAGGAGAGTGTATCTGTCTATAAGCAGAATGCGTCCGATAGTGGCGTTGTAGTCATCCTTGGCTTTGGCTTCCAGCCATTCGAGACCTGAATCGAACGTCCGCACACGTGGTACCTCCTCGTTAATCCTTTCCCGTGCTTCGTCGTTCAGAGTTCCCACGAGGATGTCCACGTCCTCGCCAACCCGATTCAAGGAGTTCAACAGCTCCTTGGTCAGTATGGATTCGTGACCGATTACGAGCACAACTTCTGATTCGGCGGTTTTGATAAGCTCATTGGTTCTTTTCTCTATCAGTCTCGAACCGGTAAGTGACCACACTTCCTGAGCGGTCGCACGTTCCAAGTTTACCTTTTCCAGACCCTCAAGAGCGTCCTCCACCTTCTCTATCTGCTCGTCGTACCTCGACCTGAGGGTCTCAGTCGCCTCACCGAGCGACACGGCACGGAACTTCTTCGGGTTCGAATGCTGAACCTCGACGAGTCCCTCCGACTCCAAGACACTAACCGAGTCGTAGATACGTGTCCGTGGAACATCGGTGAGTTCGCTTATGTCTTTCGCGGTTCCGACACCTCAGCTGAGAAAGTCCTACGAAGACCTCAGCCTCGTACTTCTTCAAGCCCAGTTGTTGCAAACCTTCGATAGCGGTCTGTGTTTTATTATCGTCTGTCATATGTCCCAACCCTTATTCGGACTGTTTAACGCCCCCATCCGTAAAAAAACCCATCTATCATAACAAGCTGTTTTTTTTTTTCATTTCGGTACTTGCAATGGACATTCACTCAAATAATCAAAACTCTACCAGAACAATTATATAAATATAAGCCGTTATTAAAAACGGCGCGCGCAGGTGTGTCCCAACCCGGATTTTCCTGCCGCGTACTAACTCAGCCGTTCACGCGGCTGAGTTTTTTATCAACTTCATCTGGGCGGGCGTTTACCCTCCCGCATTATTCTTAACCATAACCGAGAGTCATATTTCACTCGATTAATCAAAAAGACTCGAATAATCAAAACAGTATAATTTTATAAACTTCGCTCTCTCAGTATAACTTCCATGATGGGGGGGAGTACAAGGGGCGTGAGCCCCACAGACGTACACGAGATTCTCCGTAACGAGAGACGCAGGCGCGCAATCAGGTGTCTGCTGGAGGCGGACGGTCCTGTCACCGTGCGCGCGCTCTCGGAGGAGATAGCGGAGATGGAGACCGGGGAGTCACCGCCGCCGTGCGAGGCGAGGAAGAGCGTCTATGTCACGCTCCATCAGAACCACTTAGCGAAGCTTGAAGACGCGGGAATCGTAAGATGTGACTCCAACGAAGTCGAGGTAGGCGAAGGTATAGAGGATGTCAAAGATTACGTGATAGAGAACGAGGACGACGGTTCGAGATTGGCTGAAATCTGCGCCGGCTTGAGTCTGCTCGGGATTCTTTCTGTCGGTGTTGCGGCTTTCGGGGTTCCTGCGGTACTGGGTACCGTGGCAAACCTGCTGGCTTTTCTCTTCTTCGCTGTCATTCTAACCGTCTGCCTGTACGCAGTCTCGCACAGGGAAGACAGGAGACCGCGCAGGGCTTGAGGCTCGGACGGTTCTCAGTTCGGAGAGATAACATGCCGCGCTATCGTCACGAGACCGTTTCCGAATCCGGTTCCGTATATCGCGTGTTCCTCCGACGTGTCGGTCACGAAAGAGCTTACGAGCACCTCGTCGCTGTCGGTCAGAACGAGTCTTCCGACAGTGGGTTCGTCCTCGGCTGTGCTGTCGTTCAGCCATCCGAGTTCCATGTCTATCATACGCACGCCTTGGAGTTTGTCGCGTAGGCTGTTGCGCAGACTCTCCGTCGGCACACCGACGTACAGGCTGACGTCCGCACCGACGTTACCCAGACTTTCGACGAGACTCTCGTTCAGCAACCTGTGGTCACCGACGACGAAGAAGAGTTCCTCATCCGCGTCCTCTATCATCTCCTTCGTCCTGTTGTCTATGGAAGCCCGGTCGGACATCGACCAAACCTCTCGGGAAGTCTCATTCCCTTCGGCTTCGACCACTTCCATCTCGTTCAGAGCCTCCTGAAGCTTCTTTATACGGCTGTCGTACCTGTCCTGAAGTATGCTGGTTGCCTCGTCGAGCGGTATGGCACGGAACTTCTTCGGACTCGAATGCTCAACCTCGACGAGTCCGCGCGCTTCGAGAATACGTATCGCGTCGTAGACACGCGGACGCGGCACGCCCGAAAGCTCGCTAACCCTCTTCGCCGTGCTCATCGGAACGCGGCAGAGCGCGACGAAGACCTTAGCCTCGTACTCCTTCAGACCTAACTGCTGTAGCTTCTCCGTCGCAAGCTTCACGCTTTCTTCCGGCTCGTCTTTCCCCCCCATTGTTTCCGTATCTGTTCCCCCCAACTTTCTCACCTGTTCGGCGTCCTGTGTTTTCGACGCGTCCTACGGACACCGCACGGACGGCTCTGTCTCTCTTTTCGCGTCGTCTCTGTCGGATTCTGTTTCTGAGTCATTAGGTGTCCTGTGACCGATAGAGAGCATACGTTCTTTGTTATACGCCGACGTGTCTGCTTTCAGGGTAGACCTACCGTCGGTTAAACGTCGGTTACTTTCGGTTACGACCGAGCCGTTCCTTACGGACCGACGCTCTCGGGTTTTTGGAGATTCGTTAACTGGTAATTACTTTTGTACCGAGGAGTGGAACCCAGTACTGTGTCCATGACGTTCAGAATAATCGACGGGCTACGCCAGCCCGAGTACACAGGTCAGAACAGATGTATGCCGTGCACAGCCTTGAACGTAGTAATAGCTACCGTCGTGTCGGTGGTCGTCGCTGTCGTGTCGGTCCCGCTTGGCATAGCGACGCTCGTACTGTCCGCGGGCGTAATCTACCTGCGCGGATACCTCATACCGGGGACGCCGACCGATAACGAGCAGGTACTTCCCCGAAAGGGTTCTGATGCTCTTCGACAAGGCGGAGGGTGTCGCCGACGGTGGAACGGTCAAGATGAACGGAGAAAATAACTTCTCGAACATCGAGGAGGTACTCCTCGCTTCCGACGTTGTAGAGATGTGCGACGACGTAGACGACCTATGCCTCACGGACGGCTTCCGCGAGTCGTGGTCGCGCAGGATGGAATCGACGAAGGAGAACGGAGGCGAGAAACGCCTGCTAGCCGAGTCGATAGAGGTGGACGCCGACGCGCTCAGGCTGAAGGAGAACGGAAAGTTCGCCGTGAAGCTCGACGGCGACAGGATAGCCTCGTGGAAGTCGCGCTCCGCGTTCCTCGCCGACCTCACAGCCGAGAAGGAACTCGAACTCTGGTGCGAGTCGTGGGGGAACTCAGCGCGCGCGACAGGTCACGTATGATAGCCAGCCTCCGTGTCTTCTTAGAAAACTGTCCGTCGTGCGGCGGTCCCGTCTCGCCGGTCGAGGAGGACGTGGACTCGTGTTGCAGGAAGAACCTCGTTAACGTGACACTCGAATGCGAAGACTGCGGCGATGTTGTCTTCGAAGGAAACTACAGATAGACCTCGTATCAGTACGTGTCTCCGTACTCTCCGACCGTGGTATCTATCTCACCGCCTTCTCCTCCGACCGGCTCGGCGTGTATCCTCATGTATTCGAGTAGCACGTCGTCCGCCGTCGCGTTGAACGACGAGACGTAGACGCCTATGTCAGCCTCCTCGCCGTCTTCGAGTGTTATCTTGTCCTCGTCGAACCTGACGTACTCGGGTTCGGTGGAGTAGAACCAGACCTCGCCCGGGTAGCTCTCTTGGTTCACAGCCTCAACCCATACCTCGACCTTCTCGTCACCCTCATAACTGATAGTGAAGATACGCGGTATCTCTGTTTCGGACGACGGGTTTATCCGTGTCAGGTTTAGCGAAAGCTCGCCGTTCTCGACATCGGCGTACTGTCCACCGCCACCCGAACCCGGATACGGAACAGCTGTCAGGTTTTCATCGACTTGGTCAGCACCCGTTCCGTTTACGTCGTCCAAGCCGACGACGGCACCGAAGGTGCTTGCGAAGCCGACATCGACGCTCGACTCTATCGTGGTCAGTATCCCCGTCATGAGAAGCAGGAGTATCAGAAGACCCACGACGGTGAACAGAACCCTTCTCTTTCTTTTCTGTGTCATTCTCAGTTACCTCCCGTTTCCTGAACGACCGCGTGCGCACCGACGTAGACGGGGTACGTCAGACCGCTAACGTCAACCGTGTACGTCGCCTCATCGACGCCCGAACCCCCGAAGTCGTCGCCGTAGGGGAACTGTCCCGGCGGCGGGTTGCCTCCCGGATTCAGCCAGCCGTTGTCGTACCACTCGTTCCCGTTCGCCACCACCGGCTCCTCGTCGGCGACGGCGAGATGCGTCTCGGTTATCTTCCAGCCCGTGTCCGTCGTGTACTTTACCTCGATGCTACCGTTGACCTCGGTTACGCTGACCTCCCCGACCTTGAGCTTGTCCCTGCCGGAGACGAGGTCGGTCGTGTAGTCGCCGCCGTTGTACTCGAAGTAGGTGAACCAGTTCCCGCCCGGGAACTCTTCGCCGTCTCCCCACGCCGTCTCGCTGGCTCCGTCCGGGTTACCGTTGCCGTCGTCCGAGCACGGACAGCCTGCTTCGGCGTTGACCGTGATACCTTCGAGGAGATGGTTCCTTCCTTCGAGTCCCTCGGCGTCTATCTCAATACCGATGTCGAGACATTCGCCGACACCGAGTTCTAAGGCGTTTTCCCCGTTCTCCACGGTCTCGCCCGTCTCTGTGTCGTAGAAGGTCACACGTCCGGGACTCGTCCCCACCTTACCGTCTATCCAGACACAGACACACTGCTTGCCTGCGTTGCAGACACGGAAGACGTTGTCGAACCGTGTCGTCGTTCCGTTCCTGACGGCATCGACCGTGATTTCGATATGTCCGTCTCCGTTCTCTCCGACATCGAACACAGCCGGTGAGACGGTGTCGTCCGACCAGTCCGACTCGGGATGTTGCTCTACGCTGAGGTACGCGTCGGAGTCAGCGGCTATCTCCACCTTTATTCTTCTCTGGGAATCCGTCTGTGAGAGGCTTCCCGAACCGACTATCACCGTACCTCCTAAGGATACGGCACCAGCACCTATCAGGAACTTTCTTCGTTTCATGTTTTCTTCCTTTTCTTTCCGAACGCGACCATTCTGTACGACCTTAGAACCGAGGGGGTATTGTTATGATTGCCCTGTTCGACGTTTAACCTCAGTTTACGCGCGGCACGTCTGCGAAAACGTCTTTTAGCGAAGCCTTACTCTCTACAGAAGTAGAGACGTTCGGGCGGGTGGAACCCGACGACCTACTCCCCCCGGGGTTCGAATAGTCGTAGTACCCATGAACGGCACCTACTCCCGGACAGCCCCATGACGTGTCCAAGCCTCCCCGGTTCTCCGTGTCACCGGTTCGGCTACCGCCACTCCCCGGCGACGGTCGTTTTCGGTGCCGACCATGGGACTTCCCCGTTGGTCCCCCATGACTATTGTTATGACTGACCTACGGATGCATAGCAGGTCGTTAAAACGGCTTATCGGTGTGGCTTATCGGACGGAGTTCGTCGCGCGCTCTGCGAACGTCCTCCTTCAGAACCGTGCGCGCACCCAGGCTCTCCGACTTCTCGCCCGCCGAGCGCAGGAGGTCGAGCGCGTACCGTGCGTCACCGTGACCGCGGTCTTCGACAGCGAACTCGGCGCACAGCGCGACAGCGTCGTCCGTAACGACGCCGTCCTCGAACGCCGTTTGGGTGCGTCGCGCGAGTATGTCGGACAGCTCTTCTTTGGTGTACGGCTGGAAGAAAACCTTGACCTCTCCTAACGAGGACCTGACGCGCGGGTCTAGTTGGCGTGTCAACTGCGCGTCGTCCGAGATTCCTATCAGCGAGACGCGCGCGTCTTCGAGGTCGGTGTTTATACGTGACAGGCTGTAAAGCACCTTGTCGCCGTCCTTTTTTACGAGGCTCTCGATTCCGTCGAGCGTAACGACAACCACGGTTTCGCGCGTGTCGATAGCCTCGGTTAGCGCGTCGTAGACACGGTCTTTAGGCCCAGCCGGTCGTTGGCACATCTTCACGTCCGAACCCACGCGCAAGCTGTGCGAGCACCCTGTACTGCGTGTCGAACTCGTCGCAGTCCAAGTACCCGAACTCACAAGACGCACCGAGTCCTCGTCCGGCTGATTCGAGTTCCCCTCCGACGTACCTCGCGGTCGCTGTCTTTCCCGTTCCCTTCCGTCCGTACATCAGGACGTTGGAAGGCGTGTCGCCACGGAGCGCGGAGACGAGAACCGACGCCGTCTCGTCTACCTGCTGTCTGCGGTGCGGAAGCTCGCGCGGTGTGTACGACGGCTTCAGAGCATCGATGTCGTCGAAGACGCCGGTATCCGACATATGTCCGCCGGACAGCCTCCCTAGCCGTCCCTCGTTTCCGTTCTCCCCCATCTCTGAACAACATCCCATTCCCACCCACTTATTCAGTCACCTGTTACTGTAGAGTAGAAGGCGGCTACTTTTCACAGGTTGAGGTCAACGTCGGGCGGTTTAGCCCAGAAGATGGTACATCCAGCCGAGAGCCGCGCCCGACACGGTGCCGGTCAGTATGTAGAAGTCGGTGTCACCTCTCAACAACAGACGTATCAGGGAGGCGAAGACGAGCCATGCAGAAATAAGGACGATGACAGCAAGAGCGACGCGCTGGCTCCAGCCGACGAGAAGACTCAGGTATCCGACCGTCGCGGGTGCTGTCAAAGACGCGGCTAACACGGCGGACAGTCTCTCGGCGCGCGTCTTAGGTTCGAAGCTGATGGTCCCGTTCATGTAGTCCCCCCTTACGTGTCTCTAGTCCGAGTTCTGCTACTCGGTCTTTTCCGAGTCCTGCCGCCGCATCCACGACAGTTCCCTACTTATATGCGGTACGACATCGGTCACGTTCCTAGACCGCTAACGGTAGCCATCTGGAGGTTGACGTCAGTCTGTGCCAACAGTTTTCCGTCGACCGTCGCACCAGTAAGCACGTTGATGCCGGTCTGGGTCATCACTATCCCTGCGAAGTTCGCGTTCGCTCCGATCTCCACACCGGCACCACCAGCGACTTGCCAGAAGATATTCTCCACCTGGGCCCCACCGCTGAGTACGACACTCAAGTTCTCCTCCATGGTGAGGTCTCCAGTTATCTGGAATATCCAGACATCGTCCGGGCCACCCTGGAGAGTAAGATCATCACCGGCTATTGTTACATCCGAGTTCCACCTGTAGACTCCTGGCGTGAGAGTCTCGCCACCTATCTGCCCGGAGGCGACGTTGGTGAAGTCAGGGGTGCGTCCGGCGGCGTCGGTGTACGCCGCTTCCATATCGCTTACAGCCGTACTCATGACTGCTGGCGTCGGTTCGTTATAGTCGGCTGCGAACACTTGTCCGCCCACCTGGTTCGATGTCGCGAACTGACCTGAAGCATCCAAGTCCAAACCAAAACCGGTGATAGCGGTCGAAGCGATCGGGCTGACGCCGATATCCCCAGTTATGTCTGAATCCGGGACGGTACTGATCCCTGATTTCGCCAGTACCGTATAGTTACAGCTCGTTCCCATGGGGACGCCGTCACCAACAACCGCTTCGTCCGTCACGGTGATAGGCTGGCTGACCGAGTCGTCGTCGCTCGTGACCACGAGCGCGTAGTCACCCTCATCGGGGATGCTGACATCCTCGAAGGTCACTGTCGTCGACTCACCTGGCTGTAGCGTGACCTCGATTCTGCCTAACTCGACGAGATCATACCACAGAACGATATCCTGAGTGCCTTCTTCCCCGCCGGAATTTGTAACTTCTACTGACACATCAAACTCTTCTTCCGGTTCGACGACGTCTGGAGCATCGAGGTTCCCCAGTTCGAAAAAAGCCGCGTCGGGAGCAGTCACGCTATCGGCGTCGGCGTCTGCGTTGATGACGATTCCGTCGTTCTCGACGAGCTGGTCGCCCGCCGAAAGACCCTTCGTCATCGTGCGTATGCCGACACAGATACACTCGCCGACGCCGAGCGCGACCGAGTTCTTCCTCGCCAAGTATGCTGATACGGTTCCCGTTCTCGTCGAGGTAGTAGAACTGTATGCGCGGCTCGTCGGAGTACTCCTCAGGCGGGTCGGGCAGTTCAGGGTTCGGCTCCGCCTCTATCCAGACACCGACCGCCTGCTTGCCTTGGTTACATATCTGGAAGACGTCGTCGAACCACGAGAACGAGTCCGAGTTGATACCCTCACCGAGAGGCGTCTCACCTATCGTCGGGTTGTCGGGAGACATCTCGACGGCGAGGTGACCGTCCTCGTCTATGTACGTGTAGCTACCGTTCGGCGAGCCTTCACACTTGTCGAGACCGAGGTACGCGTCCGGGTCCTCCGCGACCTCTATCTTTACTCTGCGTTGCGATTCCACGCGAGTGAACGCGCCGCTGCCAAGAAGCGCGCTTCCGCCGACTGTCGCGCCTCCGATTCCTATCAGGAACTTTCTTCTTTCCATTGTTTTTTCTCCTTCGTAGCACCTTCCGGTCTGTTCGTAGTTGGCCTCCGACCGGTGCTTGGAGCAAGTAGCTTCTATACCCCCTTTGTTATACGTCGCCTGTAGCCGTGACAGGCTCTACCAAAGACACCGTCTTCTCTGTTTCGTCGGCAAAATGAAAAGGAGGACCGTGGACTTCCTACAAGTCTTCGTTGAACTTCGTGCAGGTTATCCAGCCCTCGTCCTCGGCTTCCTGACTCATGTCGGGGAAGTCCTCGTCCGGGATGTTCTCGTCGGGACCGACCACGTCCTCCATGTCCACCTCCTGTTCGGGTATGTTCTGAACCTCCACGACTGCTTCGTCGTCGAGGTCGCTTGGCGCGCCTGCCGGCGCGCTAGCGGACCCGAACGACTCGTACCAGTCGATCAGGTCCTCGACACCGATGCGGTCCTTGTACTCGCCCCACGTTTCGAGGTCATGTGCCTCGATGCAGTCGTCGGGCACATCCCACGCGACGAGTCCTCTGCGTGGAACGCTCGCGTCGGATACGAAAACCCTGTCCGTGTCCGCGCCTATGGGAATGCCCGAATCCCACGAACCCGGCGAGTTCGCAATGGCTACGTCGAACGTCGTCGCCGGACCGTCGTTGGTTATACGGTACCGGGTTCCGATACGTCTCCAGCTCTGTACTTCGTCCGCGTACAGGGTACATTCGTACTCACCCGAAAGCTCCGGACAGTCTGTCTCGAAGCAGTCTCCGTCGGCGTCCGCGTTGATGACTATTTCGTCGTCGAACTCGGAGAGAAGCTGGTCGCCCTCCGAGAGTCCCTTCGAAACCGTCGCTATCCCGACACAGACGCATTCGCCCACGTCAAGCAGGATACTGTTCTGCTCGCCGACGACCGTCTGGTCTTCGAGGTCTACAAGGCTCTCCGCGCCCAGGCTTCCGCCACGGTAGAACTCGACGCGGTTCTCCTCGCCGAACGGTCCGTCGTACGTCGGTACTTCGAACTCCTCTATCCAGACACAGACGGGCTGTTTGCCCTGATTGCATATCTGGAACACGTCGTCGAAGTACGAACGCGAGTCGGAGTTTATGCCTTCGCCTAGCTCCGTCTCACCGACGTTCTCGTTCATGGGAGACATCTCGACTTCGAGATGTCCGTCCTCGTCGAGGTCGGTGTAGCTCTGGTTGGGCGAGCCTTCACAGCCGTCTAACCCGAGATACGCGTCCGGGTCCTCTGCGACCTCTATCTTTACTCTACGTTGCGATTCCACGCGGGTGAACGCGCCGCTTCCGAGGAGCGCGCTCCCGCCTACCGACGCACTTCCGATTCCGATTATGAATTTTCGTCTTTTCATTTTTTTAAAGTTGGTATGGGAACGCTCCGCGAGCGCGTGCGCGTTACCGCGCTAGTCGCGGAGTTGTTCTGTCTTCCTTCTCTTCACCTCAGGCGTTGTTTGTTGTGTTGTTTCCGCCGTTTCCGTTGTCGCCGTTGTCCACGAGTTCGTCACAGAACACACGGTTCTGTTCCGTCACGGGGTATCCGCCGATGAGCACCGCGTAGGCGTCGGGGTCTATCCTGTCGTCGACGAAGTCGTCGAGGTCGGTGCTGACGTCGCCGTTGCTGACGAGTTCTCCGTACGTCGTCAGACCGAGTTCGTCTTCCTTCTCCTCCGAGCAGTCGGCTTCCCAGAAGACGACGCCGTCCTGCGGCGCGCTCGCGTCGGCAACGAACGTGCTGGTGTTGAAAGCACCGACGAAGTTGCCGTCTGCGATGCTTCTGAAGTCGCTGGGGCTGTCTATGATAGCCCAGCCGTACTGTGTTCCTTCGTTACCGTTGTTCGTGACCATGTGGCGTGTGCCGATGGGTTCGCCACCTTCCTCGGGCGGGTCACGGACGGTGCAGGTGTACTCTGCTTCGACATCGGGGCAGAGTTCCTCGCCCTCACAGTCAGCGTCCGCGTCGGCGTGTATGACGACCTCGTCGTTCTCGACGAGCTGGTCGCCAGCCGAAAGACCTTTTGTCATCGTACGTATGCCGACACACTTGCACGCACCTACCGGGAGGAGGAACGCGTTATCCTCCGTCAGCAGGCTTTCGCGGTCGCCGTCGTAGAATGCGATACGCGGCTCGTCGGCGTACTCCTCAGGCGGGTCGGCAAGCTCCGGGTTCGGCTCCGCCTCTATCCAGATACAGACCGCCTGCTTGCCTTGGTTACATATCTGGAAGACGTCGTCGAACCACGAGAACGAGTCCGAGTTGATGCCTTCGCCGAGAGGCGTTTCACCTATCGTCGGGTTGTCGGGCGACATCTCAACCGCGAGATGTCCGTCTTCATCTATGTACGTGTAACTGCCGTTCGGCGAGCCTTCACACTTGTCGAGTCCCAGATACGCGTCCGGGTCCTCTGCGACCTCTATCTTTACTCTGCGTTGCGATTCCACGCGAGTGAACGCGCCGCTGCCAAGAAGCGCGCTCCCGCCGACTGTCGCGCTTCCGATTCCTATCAGGAACTTTCTTCTTTCCATTGTTTTTTCTCCTTTCTTGGCGCCGTTCTACCGGTATTACGACCGGTCTTCCTCCCCGCTCGGCGCTTGGCTAATCTATAACTACATACCCCCTTTGTTATACGCCGCCTGTAGAAGAGACGGAGAGACCTGACAAACGTCGTGGATACGTCTGAAAAAGACGTAGTTGTTCATCCGACACGGTAGTAACACACCCGCACCCATGTCAGGAAGGTCCTGAAACACGGATGCCCGACCGTACAGAGACAAACCCGGATACGGCGCACGTGCGACCGCAGTCTGTCGTTATGCTCACCCTGTCCCAAAGTAACGAGGTGTTTAGACAGCGGTAGCAGGCAATTGAATAAGTGGGTGTGAGTCAATCTTGTACTGATATGTTAAGGGGGGACACAGAGGGTAATCCATCGTCTGTAACGGATGCGGTCAAAAACGGATACGATAGGGTGAAACCCGGTACCGACGCGGGTGGGAACGGGCGTATAGAGCCGCCATCGGAGAACGGGAGTGCGCACGAGATACCGAAGGAGGACGCCTTCGAGATTCTAAAGAACAGACGTAGGCGTGATATACTCCACTACCTGAAACAGAACGGCTCCGAAGCAAACGTCGGGGAGATGGCTAAACAGATAGCGGCGTGGGAGAACGACGTTTCCGTTGACGCCGTGACCTCGAAACAGCGCAAGAGGCTCTACACCGCACTCTACCAGTCGCACCTGCCGAAGATGGACGACGTGGGTATTCTGGAGTACGACCAGAGACGCGGTACGGTGAACCTCACCGAAGAAGGTGCCGAACTCGACGTGTATCTGGAGTTCGTGCCGGGCAACGACATAAACTGGCCTCAGTACTACATCGCGCTGACAGCCATAAGCTCCGCGCTCGTGCTCGTTCACTACATGGGCGTCTATCCGTTCACGATGTCGAGCACGACGGTGACAGCGACTATACTGACCGCTTTCGGTGTTTCGGCTTTTGTACACGTCTACCAAAACTCGGGAAACAAGATAGGTAGCTCGGGACCGCCGCCGACCGCCGACGGAAAGGAGAAAGAAAACGGCGAGATGTCGAGAGGTGGGCACGAATGAGTAAGACGAGAACCGCGTCTCTGGTAGTGCTCGTGGTGAGCCTACTGCTGTTGACAGCGGGCGCGGGTGCGTTCACGTCCGTAAAGTCACAGCGCGTTGTCGATATATACTCGGACGACAACCCGGGGACCTTCATCGACTTCGAAGTTGACGACAGGGACGCAACAGCCTGCGGGATTACGTTCGACGTGTCCAACAACCTCCCATCACACAACAAGACCGTCAAAATAGACGGGTTCAACGTGGCGGGGAACGGCTTCGACGCGTGGGCGTCCTCGGTTCCGCACGAGCCTATAGGTGTCGGGGAGACAGCGGAGGTCGAGATACGTGTCGAGGACGGATACGTCGGACGTGGTACGCTCGACATCGAGATGGAGATGTCTGGCAGGAACGTCGAGATAAGTCTTGATGAAGAGAGTTGGGTGTACTGCGAGGAACCCGAGGAAGAAGACGAGGAAGAGGAGGAGGGGGACAACGGCAGAGAAAGGGGCGGCGGACCGCCGTCGAACCCTCCCGGTAGAAGATGAAGGCAGAGACGGCACTCAGCTACGTCCTGACAGTAGTGCTTCTCGTTCTGGTCCTGAGCCTCTCGCTTGGGTACTTCTTAGGACATCCTGTCCTTCTGAGTTACGCCGAGAGCGGTAGCATGGAGCCTGCGATAGACGAGGGCGACGGCTTCTTTCTGGTACCGAGTCAGTTGAGTTCGGTCGGTGTGGGTGACGTGGTCACTTTCCAAGCCGAAAACGTCAACGGCGGAGAGCTGACGACGCACAGGGTCGTAGCCGAGACAGACACGGGATATATTACGAAAGGTGACGACAACCCGTTCACCGACCAAGACACCGGCGAACCTGCGGTGACGGACGCACAGATAGTCGGTGTGGTTCCCACGTTGGGAGACAGCCCTGTCACGGTACCGATGCTCGGAACGTTCGTCGAAGGCACACGGGGTGTCGTCACGTCGGTTCAGGAGTTTCTCTCCTCGTCGTTAGGTACGGATTCCTTCTTGGGAACCCAAGGACTCGCTTATCTGCTCTTCGGCGTCGGGGTTTCGTTGTTCGTCCTCAGCGTTATCTTCGGGGAAGGAAAGAGGTACGGACGTAAGCTATCACGCGACAGAGGACGCGACGAACTGTTCAGCACGTTTACCGTGGTTCTCGTAGCCGCGTTCTTCGTGGTTCTGGTGCTGACAGCGACGATGTTGACACAGGGCGGTACGACCAAGTACGAGATAATAAGCTCGGAGTCGAACCCCGACACCCCACGTGTCGTAGCCGCAGGAGAGTCCGTGGACCGCAGATACATAGCGACGAACCCCGGATACATCCCGGTAGTGTCGTTCATAGAGCCGGGTAGCCGGGGCGTCGATGTGGGCGAGGAGAGCCACGAACACTACATACGTGCGAACGAGTCGGTGAACGCCACTGTGACGTTTACTGCACCGCAGGAACTCGGCTACTACCCGATGTATGTCGTCGAGCACAGGTACTTCGCGATTCTCCCGCCCTCGATGATAAGAGGTCTTTACAGGATACATCCGTGGGTACCGCTCGTAGTCATAAACGGTCTGATAGCAGGGAGTTTCGTCGTCCTGTCGGCGATACTCGTCGGTACGAAGCCCGTTCGGACGAGGGCGCGTAAGGGAACGTCTTGGACAGGAAAAAAGAAAAAAGAAGGAAACTGAGGCAAGAATGAAAGAAGCAAACAAAGAGATAGACTCGCCGTCGGAATGGAAGGTAAGAATACGTTCGGGGTTAGACAGCTGGGCACCCGCTGTCGCTGTGCTGTTGGTCGTCGTGGCACTCATCGGTGGATGGATGACATACACGGCGTACGCTGTCGAGGAAGAACCCGAGGTCGAGGAGGTCGTAACCGCCGAATGGAGTACCAACCCGGGATTCAGACACAGCGCGACCGTCGAGAGGTCTAACCCTCTCTACGAAGTTGGCGAAGAGGTCAGAAACAAACCCGCCTACTACACGTCGGTAACACCGAGTCTGGACGGAACGCACAGCTTCGAGTACACGGCGACGGAAGACGGTAGCTTAGATGTCGTTACGGAGGTCAGCATGATGTTACGCGAGACCGACGGCAACAACGTAGTCTACTGGTCACAGACGGAGAACCTCGTCCGTAAAGAGACGACGGATGTCAAGCCTCAACAGACCGTCCGAACCGGGTTCACGGTAAACGTGCCTGAGGTCGAGCAACGTATAGAGTCGGTCAGGACGGGTTTGGGTGCGAACATCGGTGACGAGGAGGTCGTCTTGGTCCTCGTGACGAGCGTGAGCGGCGAGGTCAACGGCGAGGAAGTGAACTACCGCGAGAGGGACAGGGTTCAGGTCGAAATCAACAGCGACACGTACACAGTCAACACCGGCGAGGGTGGCGTTCAGGGTAGTTCGTTCGAGACGACGGAGATGGTGGAGGTAGAGTCGGAGCCAGACACGACGAGAATGGTGGTCTCGCCTCTCTTCGTGCTCGTTTCGCTCGGTCTGTTAGCCGGACTAATCGCGGCTAAACGCAGAGACGCGATAATGCCGACAGAGCGTCAACTCCTCGCCATGGAACGCCGTGAGTTCGACGAATGGATATCCACGGGTGAACTCTCCGAGGATGTTCTCCACGATGGCAGACGCTCCCTCGTACGTGTTGACTCGATAGAGGGCATAGTGGACGTAGCAATTGACTGCGGCAGAAGGGTGATAGAGGACCGCGAGGAGGCCTACCTGTCCGTGATGAACAAGGACGTGGTCTACGTCTACGAGTACGAGGTGGACATATGGAAGCCGACGGAGGAAGGTATCGGAGAGGACGGTAAGACGGACGAAGAACCGATAACAGTCATGGAGGGCGAGACGACGGAAGCCGAAAAGGAGGACGGCGAAAACGGCGAGACGGAAGATGCGGACAAACAGGACGACGGTATAGATATCTTCGAGAGACTGAAAAGGTCGGACGACTGAGCGCTCTCTCAGAAAACAGGCTCGTAGATGGACGCTCCCGTCTCCTCGTGGCGTTCTTCGAGGGTTTCACGGAGAGAGTCGGTTCCGAACATCTCCTCGACATCGAAAGGACCCATCTCGGAGTCGCCGCCACGTTTGAGTATCTCGTTGACGGTCTCCTCGTCGCCCACTCCGTCAGCGACGAGTCTGTGTGCCTCGTTGACGAGAGCGGCAAGTATCGGCATTATATCGTGCGGTTCGTCGGGTTCGGGAACGACCGCCTCGTCGCCCTCCCAGACGAAGAAGCCTTCGCCCGACTTCTTACCGAGACGACCGTCGGCGACCATCTTCCCCATCCGCTCGCGCACCTTGTCGGGCGGCGCGTACGTGTCGCCGTACTCAACAGCAAGGTTGTCTACGGTGTCGAGATGAACGTCCAAGCCGATTAGGTCTATGAGTTCGAGTGGTCCGCG
This sequence comes from Halobacteriales archaeon, assembly GCA_034522195.1. Lineage (GTDB taxonomy): Archaea > Halobacteriota > Halobacteria > Halobacteriales > Halorutilaceae > Halorutilus. Next base: position 421,280 of record JAXHLL010000001.1, read on the forward strand.
GTCGAAGCCTACCCTGTTCGCCGCTACGTCGATAGCCGCGGGTTCGGCTTCCAAGAGTTCCCACGTCGCCGAGCATTTTATGCTCGCGGAGAGGCGCGAGAGACAGTTCGCCCTGTGCTCGCTGTGAAGACGGAAAGGCTCCTTCTCTATGGCTTCTCCGACCTCGCGCGCAGTCTGTAGAGCTTCATCCGACGCGTTGTCGCCTGAGTACTCGACGATGTTACGGTGTATCGCAGGATTTGCAAAATGGAACAGAACGACGCGTTCAGGATGTTCCGCGCCCTCGGCTATCTCGCCCGCCGTGAGAGACGACGTGTTGGTGGCTATCACCGCGTCGTCTTCGAGAATCTCTTCGAGGTCCGCGACGATGTTACGTTTGAGTTCGAGGCTCTCGGGCACCGCCTCGACGACGAACCCCGCTCCTTCGAGTGCCGACGTATCCGTGTCGTACGTTATACGTTCGGCGGGCGACTCATCCTTCAGGATGCCCGCGTCGCGGAGTTCGTCCTCTAACTTCGTTTCGTGGAACTCGCGCGCGTCTTCGAGCGCGTCGGGGTCCACGTCCACCAGAACGACGGAGTAGCCCGCGTTCGCAAGCATACCCGATATGTCCTTACCCATCAAACCCGCACCGACGACGCCTGTCTTTTCTACTTGCATATTCCTTCTTACCCTTGTGCTGGCTTGTTATAATTCGTTCGGACGAAGTAGTAGACGAAGCCGACGACGAGCACGGCGAGCCAGCCGGCGAACAGCGTCGGCGACTGTGTGGCTAAGAGGAGAATGAGGAGTATGTTGAGCGGTATCGCTGTGACAGCCATGCCGAGAACGAGACGGTTGGGAACAGGGAAGGCGTCAGGGTCGAAGCCCGCAGGCGGCTGGCGAAGGACGGAGACGACAGCGAGCATCACGACGGTAACTACGAGCGCGCCGCCGAAGGCGAGGACGGTACCGAGGTCTTCGAAAGGCAGGGGCGCGAGCATAACGAGACTGCTGAGCGCGTACGTTCCGAACAGTGCCCAGTGCGCCGTCCCGAAACGCTCGTTCTTCCTGCCAAGGACACGCGGAAAGACGCCGTCGTGTGCGAGTGCCTCGACGTAACGCGGAACGAGTATGTACGCGGCGTTCAGGCTCGTCGCCACCGCGAAGACCGCGCCGCCGACGACGAAGAGCGTCATGAAGCCGGGCGAAAGGAAAGTTTCCGCAGGGAGCATCAACGTCTCCTCCTCCATGCCGCTCACGCCGACCGTGCCGACGGCGACGGCGGCGACTAAGACGTAAAGAACGAGGACGAGAGGTATGCTGATGGCGAACGAACGTGGTATGGTGACGGCGGCGTCGCGTAGGTCACCGCCTATGTCGATGACGAAGTTGGCACCGAGACACGTGAAGTAGAGGACGCCCGCGCCGGCAACGATACCGACGAAGCCGTTCGAGAAGGGCGACGACAGGTTCGAAGGTTCGACCTCCGGGACACCCAGAACGACGAAAGAGACTAGAGCGGCGACGAGCGCGACAAACATCAGCGTCTGTGCGCGCGCCGCTGGGCGTATGCCGAACAGGTTTAGGACGAAGAAGAAGGTAAGGAGGGCAAATCCGGTCACAGGAACGGGGACAGCGACAAGTCCGTTGAGGTACTCGCCCGCCGTCAGAGCGTAGAGCGGAAGACCGCCCGCGAACATGCTGACACCCAAGCCGAACGCACCGACGAAGCCGAGCGACGGCGAGACGAACCTCGACGGATATCTGTAATGACCGCACGTCGTCGGGAACGACGCGCCTAGCATCGCCGTCGGCACGAGACCTAAGACGGCGATGGTGATTGCGATGCCGAAAGAGACGACGACACCCGAACCCGCGAGAGCGACGCCGACACCAACCAGACCGAAAAGCGCGCCGCCGACGATGAGACCGACCTCGACGGCGACGGCGTCCAAGAGACCTATCTTGTTGCCTTCATCTTCTACATCTGACATGTCCGCGGGTTGCCGACGAGTCTTAATAAAAACACACGTTCGACAGAAATACCTTACAGACGCTCGGCGACGGCACCGACGAGACTCTCGAACGTCTCTTCCTCCGCAACGACATCGACATCCACACCCGCGCTTTCAGCCGTACGACGCGTCGGTTCGCCTATTACGCCGACGAGAACGTCTTCGAGCGCGTCCACACCGACGCCCGTCTCTTCGAGCACCTCGACAAGGTGTTCGACCGTAAGAGACGACGTGAAGAGGGCGGCGTCGAGAGTACCGTCGTCGAGCGCGCGCGCCGTCGCCTCGCCCCCTCCTTCAGGAAGGACGATTTTGTACAGGACGGTCTCGTGTACGTAAGCACCCGCTTGGTTCAGACCGTCGAGGAGTTCGTCGCTTCCGTGGTCGCTACGCGCAACCTCGACGCGCGCGCCTTCGACGCGCTCCGCGAGCGCGCGTACGATACCCGCGCTCGTGTACTCGTCCGGCACGACGCTAACCTCGACTCCCTCGTCACGGAGAGCGTCGGCGGTCTTTGGACCGACGGCGCAGACGACGGCGTCGGTGCCTCGCACCGTGTCGGCGGCGATTTCGACGCCCGTGACGCTCGTCAGGACGACGTAGTCGGCGTCGGTCCGCGGTGTCGCTCCGGTAGGAACCGTCTTCAGAAGAGGGTCGCTTAGAGGTTCGAAGCCGTGTTCGCGCACCGATTCGACAGCGCGCTCGGCGCGCTCATCTGCGGGACGGAAGAAGGCGACGCGCGGTGTTGTCTTTTCGGCACTCAATCCTCTGCCTCCCGCAGGAGTTCGTCCGCGCCGCGCTCAACCATCTCGTCGGCGAGTTCCTCCGCACCCTCTATGTAGGAGCGCACGTCGTACCTCCGGTCGAGGCTCACCGACTCGGCGCCGTCTGACGAGAGAACGTCGGCGCGTATCAGGATTCTGTCGCCCTGAACTGTCGCATGCACGCCGATAGGCGCGATGCATCCGCCGCCGACGCGCGAGAGAACGATACGTTCTGCGGTTGCGACGACGCGCGTCCTCTTGTGGTCCGCCTGTGTCAGGCGTTCGAAGGCGTCCGTGTCGTCCATCGCAACGACAGCGACGATGCCTTGGTTCGCGCTCGGGACGAATTCGTCGAGAGGCAGGCGTTCGTACTCCATCTCCAAGCCGTCGGCGTCGTCCTCGCGTTCGTTCCCCTCCTCTACGTCAGCCTCACGATTCCTTGCCTTCTCTTCATCATCCTCGTCATCTTCTTCATCCTCGTCTTCCTCGACGAGTCCTAAACCAACGAGTCCCGCTTCCGAAAGGACGGCGGCGGCGTAATCCGTCTCGTCGTCGAGAACCTTCTCGACGCGCGTGTCTACGTTGCCGCGCAGTCCTTCGACGTTCAGGTCGTCGCGCTCGCGCAGTATCTGCGCCTTCCTGCGTCTGCTCGAAGTTCCGACCGTAGCACCTTCGTCGAGTTCTTCGAGCGTACTTCCGTCGGGCGTCACGAGAACGTCGTGCGACGGCGCGCGTCTGAGCACAGCGGCGACCTCCAGACCTTCTGGGCGTTCGGTCGGCATGTCCTTCATCGAGTGCACAGCGGCGTCGAGTTCACCTTCGACGACGCGCGTGTCGAGTTCGCGCACGAAGACGCCCTGCTTCCCGAGTTCGGCTACGTCGCCCTCGAACGAGTCGCCCGAGGTTTCGACCACGACGCGCTCCGTTTCGAACCGCAGAGCGTCCTGCACGCGCCGTGTCTGTTCGAGGGCGAGGTCGCTTCCGCGTGTGCCGAGTTTCACGTCCAACGGTAGGCTGTGTCTCCATATATGCGCCACGGTTCCGACACCGGTGTCGCCGTCGCTGTTTTTATTACCTCGCCCCTTCATATCACGGTAATGAGCGACACCCAAGAGGTTTCGGAGCACGCCGTCGAACTCGCAGACGAACTCGACGCCGACGCCGACGAGGTCGAGGAACGTCTCAGGAACCTCTTAGAGTACAGCGTCCCTCTCGAAGAGGCTGAAAGGACGGTAAGGCGCAGGTACGGCTCGGAGGGTTCGGAGCCTGCGACAGCCGAGACGAAGGACATCGCCGACCTCTCGCCGTCGGACTCGCGCGTCGTCGTCGAGGCTGTCGTCCTTTCGGCTGGACGGCGTTCGATACGTGTCAGCGGCGACGAGACTGTCATTACAGAAGGCGAACTCGCCGACGAAACGGGCGTAATTTCCTACACGGCTTGGGACGAGATGTCATTCGTGCCGGGCGACACCGTCCGCGTCGAGGGCGAGGTACGCGAATGGAACGGCGAACCGCAGGTCAACATCGACAGCAGGGCGGACGTTCGTTCCGCCGAAACGACCGTCGAACCCGTCGAGGAGCCACACGGCGTCCGTCGTCTCGCGGAACTCGAAGAAGGAGAACGCGCAGTCACGCTCGAAGTCTCCGTCGTGGAGTCGGACGAGAAGACGATAAACGGGCGCGACGGAGAGACGAATATAACGTCGGGCGTCGTCGGCGACGCGTCGGGTCGTCTGCCTTTCACCGACTGGGAGAACCGACGTTTCGACGAGGGCGCGTCTCTGAGGCTCGAAAACGCCTACGTCAACGAGTACCGCGGTATACCGCAGGTCAACATGGGCGAGTTCACGACGGTCGAGGAGATGGACGCGGGAGAAGTCGATTTCTCGCAGGCACCGCCGCGCACAGAAATAGCTGAGACCGTCGCAAAGGGCGGCGACTTCGACGTTGTCGTGCGCGGCAACGTACTCTCGGTAAAGGAAGGCTCGGGACTTATCGAACGTTGTCCCGACTGCGGACGCGTCGTACAGAAAGGGCAGTGCAGGGCGCACGGCGAGGTCGATGCCGAACCTGACATGCGCACGAAAGCCGTCTTGGACGACGGAACAGGCGCGGTTACGCTCGTCGTCGGGCGCGAACTCACCGAGGAACTGTACGACGGCACGCTCGAAGACGCACGCGAGGAGGCGCGCGACGCCATGGACCGCTCAGTCGTCGCCGAAAGATCGCCGACAACACGGTCGGAAGGCGGTGGCAGGTCCGCGGAAACGTCAGCGTCGGAGACTACGGTGCGAACATGAACGTCTCGGAGATGGAGGAGACGGACGACAACCCCGCCGACGAGGCGAGGGAGGTACTCGATGAGTTCTGACGACGAGGCGGTCTCGCGCGAGGTCGCTTGGCGCGTCTTCGCACGCGAGTACGACGACGCCGACTTCGCCTTCAAGGAGGGCGAGGACGAGCGCGCGCCCAACTACGTCGCGACGCCGACGGGCGCGAAGATAAACCGTCTCTTCGTTGTCGGTGTCCTGACGGAGGTGGAGAGAGTCGGCGACGGAGACCTTCTGCGCGCGCGCGTCTCCGACCCTACAGGCGCGTTCGTCGTCTACGCGGGACAGTACCAGCCGGACGCAGTCTCGTTCTTAGCCGACGCGGAGACACCCGAGTTCGTCGCTGTGGTCGGCAAGGCGCGCACGTACGAACCCGACGACTCCGACGACGTGTATACGAGCGTCCGTCCCGAGGAGATGAACGTCGTAGACGCCGAGACGCGCGACCGCTGGAACGTAGAGACGGCGCGCGAGGCTCTGAAACGTGTCGAGGCTGTGCGCGAGTACCTGCGCACGGGCGTCACGCCCGAGACACGCCCCGGACTTCACGAACTCGGCGATGTCGTCGAACACTACGGCACCGACGAAGCCTACCTCAACGAACTCGAACGCGAGGCGCGCGACGTTCTCACCGAAATAGCGGGCGTCGAACCAGCGGAGGTGGGCGTGGGTGGCGCGACTACCGAGACGGTTGAGACGGAAGGCGGAGCCGTGGAGTCAGACACCGAGACAGAGACGGATACGGGAGCAAGCACGGAGAAAACGCCCGAGACGACATCCGAACCGACGGAAGCAGAGTCGGAAGAAGAGGAGGAAGCCGAGACGAAAGCAGAGTCGGAAGCAGAACACGGCGACGAAACAGACGACTTCTCCGACATCGAGCAAGAGGATGTCGGAGAGGAAGAGGATGTCGGCGACTGGGAGTGGGACGAAGGACAGCGCGAGGAGGTCGAGGATGAGTTCGGCGCGGAGTTCGAGACGGGTGCTGAGTTCGCCGACGAAGAAGATGAGTCGGAAGAAGCGGAGGAAACGGAGGAAGCCGAAGAGATAGACGCCGATGACACCGAGGAAGAGGAAACAGACGGAGAGGAAGAAGTCGCCGAGACGAAGGATGAACCGGAAGAAGAGGACGACGAGGCGGAACCGGCGGAAGAAGCCGATGAGGCAGAACCGACGGAAGTAACCGACGAAAGCGCGGAGACCGTCGTCATGGATATAATAGAGGAGGAAAACGGCGACGACGGCGTCGAGAGGTCGAAGATAGTCGCAAAGGCGACGGAGAGCGGCTTAGACGAGGAGGTCGCGGAGGCTACGCTTGAAGACCTTCTACTCGAAGGAATGTGTTATCCCACAGACGGCGACAGAATAAAACCTATCTAGACTCGGAAGGCGAACAGAGACAACAGAGATACTTCACGTCGAGTCTTCCTTCCCTGCCCTCCATCGTGACGTGGTACTCCTTACGCCCGAGCTTGAGATGCCACCTTCCGCACGCGTCGCACTTCTTGGGCTTGATTCTGTCCAACAGCGAGGGCGAAACCCGGAGTACGAAGCTTCTCTGTACAGGGTCCTGTTCGACGCTCATAGCTACCGCCTCCGCACCCTCGAAAAGCTCGACTATTTCGCTTATCGTGTCGTCGTACTCGCCGTCGTTGACGACCTGTCCGCAGAGGGGGCACGCGCCGTCGATAAGCTCCTCCTCGTGTATCTTCTCGCCACAGCCCGGGCAGTTCATGTCTTTGCGTCTTAGAGTACCGGTGCCAAGCGTATATAACTTACCACGAAACGCGGAATGTCGTGGAAGACTGCCGGATTTTTCGTCAGCCTTATGCGACGACGCCACCGACGGAACCGTATGTCGAAAGCCGTCGAGATAGGCTCCACGCTCGCAGTCGTCGTCGTCTTCATCGCCGTCCTCGTGGTCGCCGGGCTGACGGGCAACGAGAAGCTCGGTACCGTCGGCGCGATAATAGTCTTCATACTCCTCTCGTCAGGCGCGGGTTATCTCATCGCGCAGGATACCTACTCCTGACCCCTTTCGTCGTCCGTCGCTGACACGTCGTCCTCGCCATCGTCGTCCTCCTCATCTCCGCCGTCACCCTCTTCATCGTCGAGTTCGTCGAGCCTCTTCCGGTAGTAGCCGAGAGGATGGCTTATCGTCTCACAGAGGTCGTCCTTGTTGCGACAGTCGCCGTACGTCACCATCGTCGCGCACGACGGGCATGTGTACTCGGTCGGTCCGGTATCGCCGCGTATGTGGTCGGTCTGGTAACGTGTCATCTCCTCGCCGAATCCCGGGTTGACCTCGTACGTCTCTATGATTTCGTCGGTCTCCATGCCGATGTTGGTGAGAAAGGCGGTTATGGCGAAACGAGAGTGGTGTTCTAGATGCTTCCCTTCGCGCACCTCCGCGAGAAGCGTCTTCATGCACGGCGGAAACTCAGTCTCCTCGACACGGTCGATTTCGGTCGTGATGTCCGCCTCGGCGACGAGTTCGCGCACGCTCTCGACAGCGGGCGCGACGAGTTCGCGCACCTCGTCGGGAACGTCGAGCGGCAGGTCTTCGGCGACACGCTGACGCACGGCTTCGCGAGCGAGTTCGAGAACGTCGTCGCGCGCCACGCGCACCCAGCCGTCCTCGACGCTCCTGTTGACGAGCTTCCATTCTTCGTCCGACATTCCCGAAGCGAGTTCTAAGAAGTCGCCGACCTCCATGACGTAGTCTTCGTCGTGTTCTTCGACCGTCATGCTAAACTCCTCAACGACATCGTCGAAGACCAGACGCGCGTCGTCGGACGCGCCTATCGGCGACGTTTCCTTTCTCGAACGTTTCCTCTTCTCCTCTTCGTTCAGGTCGTCCTTCAGCCTTCGACGCGCTGTCACAGACTCCGCCCACGCGTAGCGGCGCGTAACAGGGTATTCGTCCACGACGCTGACGACGGCGCGCGCCACAGGGTACGAGAAAAGTTCGACACGTCTGTCGCGGGTTATGTCGCCGACACGTCCCTCGCGCACAGCGAGTTCGATACGTTCCTCGGCGCGTTCGAGGACGGCGTCGGATACCACGTCCGCGAAAGTGTCTACGCGTTCCTCGACCTCCTTCCGTGCCTCGTCTAGGAAAGGATACCGCGCGAGGCGTGTCGAGACCATCTACTCGTTCTCGATGCGCGGCGCGAGAAGGTAGGTGACGCGCGCCTCGCCGCCCGAGACTTCGAAGTTCATCTTGACGGGGTAGTCGTCGCCGACCTCGACCTCGACCTGCGCGTCGTTCGGTATCGCCTTCGCCATAGAGTCGAGGTAGTCGAGCGAGAACAGCGACTGCGCCGTCTCGCCGCCCGTCTCTAGCTCGATTAAGTCTTCGTCGCGCAGGTCAACGCGCACGTCGTCGGTGTCTCCCTCCGCGCTCATGTAGAAGCTCTCCTCTTCGTCCGACACACCGAAAGCCATGTGGTCGCTGACCATCCCCGCCGCCTTTACGCCGCGTCTTATTTCGCGTCCCGGAAGGACGACGTTGCCCGGCAAATCGAGGTCGGGCACGTTAGGCTCCTGATGTATCGAGTCGGGGTCTATGAGCGACAGCGTGTAACGCAGACCGTCTATACGTATCAGAAGCTTACGTGTCTCCTCGTCTAGCTCCATGACGATACTGTCGCCCTTGTTCGCCATGCCAGTGATGTCCTGGAAACGCACGAGGTTGAGACCTAAGAGTTCGTCGTCAGCCTCGTACGACTCGAACGAGTCCGCGGGTATGTCGAGTTCGACCATGCCTACGTTTGCGGGGTCTACGGCTTTTATCGACAGACCGTCTTCGTCTAAACGTACCTTGCACTCGTCAACGAGGACGCTCACTGTGTCAACGGATGATTTCAACAGCCCGGCGTTGATCTCGGAGCGGAACATATGCTTCCGTCGCCCGCGAGCGTATTAGTTTTTGTCATCAGACTCTTGTCAGCCTCCGTACACGAGGCGTCACAGGTTAAAAGGGAAGAAAACGACGCGCTAAACCGACGAGTTCGTTCCAGCTGTTCGTCATTCCCTGACGCAGGAGTTCGGTCATGTTCACGTCCGCGCCTACGATAGGCAGGACGACGAACAGGAAGACTGCGGTTCCGATGAGGCTTCCGATGTTCGTGAGGGCGACGACTAAGAGTAGCTTGAACGTCTCGACAGCGTACATCCTGCTCAGTAGTTCGCGGGTCGAAGCTGTTGCGTCGCCGAGTATCTCGTTTATCTCGTCTATATCCTGTACGGAAACGTCGCGGTACTTGAGTTCGACGTATCCCGCGAACCATCCGGGCGCGAGAGCGGGGTTTAGCGAGGTCATCCAAGCGAGAGAACCGCCGGCGAGTGCCGACGGAAGATGTCCGCCCGCGAGGAGCGCGCCGACGAAAGCGGGAACGCCGTTTACGATGAACCAGTAGAAGGCGAGTTGCGCCAAGAAGGCGTCGTCGGCACCAGCCATGAACAGGAGTACGAACATAAGAATCACGAAGATGCTGACGAGGTATCCGACGACCTTGAAAAGCGAGAAACGTCTTCCGCTGTCGGTTCCTTCGAGCGTCTCTATGTCTGGCAGTGTCTCAGGCTCAGCGAGGTAACGTTCGATTCCCGCGCGGTGTCCCGCGCCGACGACCGCGACGACCTTGTGTCCCCGCCGCCGTAACTCGACAAGGTTGGCGGCGATGTACGCGTCGCGCTCGTCGATGAGAGCCTCCGCGCCGCGCGGCGAGAAGTTACGGAACTCCTCAATTAACGTCTCGACCACATCGGCGTCACCCTCAACGAGGTCGTCCATCTCCTCCTCGGTCATCTCGCGCGACCCTCCTAAGCCTGCCACACCCGCAATGAGCGCGCCGACGAACTTGAGCTTCTCCCAGAAAGACATATTCGACCAGAGGCGCGCGACTGTCACGTTTATGTCGCGGTCTACGAGAGCAAGCGGTATCTCGCGCTCTTCAGCCAAGTTGACAGCCGCCATCATCTCGGCACCGGGTTCGATACCGAAACGGTCGCCCATCTTCGTCTGGAGGTACGACAGAAGCCGGTCCCAATCTGATAGGAGATTCGAAAGGCTTGTTCCCTTTTATCAAGTCCTTAGCGTCCAAGTCGTCGGGACCGTCTCCCTTTATCGACTTGTACCTCTGCTCGTCGAGTTCGACGGCGACGAAGTCGGGTTCCTCCTCGTCGATTACGCGTTCGACCTCCTCGACACTCTTCTCGGAGACATGGGACGTGCCGACGAGGATTATTTCGCCCTCTTCTTCCTGCTTGGACATTCGTCTGTTCGGATACCGGGGACTCGGGCGACATACGTTTTCCGGAACGCTAATCGGACGCCGTGACGTACTCGTCCTACATATGTCCGACGGAGAAGAGAGCGAAGAGGGCGACGACACGACCGTGTCGCTCGGTGAGGTCGTAGAGGACGAGGATGGGGACTGGGACGGAGAAGGCGACATGCCGGTCGTCGCGGTCGCGCTCTCCTTCGAGGACGTTCTCGAACGTCTCGAAAACCCCGTCGAAGCCGTCGAAAGCTTACAGAAATGGGCGGAGTACGTCGGCGTCGCTTCGGAGAAGCCTCAGCACGTCATCAACGGTTTCTGCGCAAAGCGCGGAATACATATAGACTTCTTCCCCGGTCCCGACGCTGGCAAGATGACGACGCTCGAACGCGCGCGGAACGAGATGGGGCTTGACGCGGACAAACATATCTACGTCGCAGACTCGAAACGCGACGAGATTATAGCGGAGAAGAACGGCTGGGAGTACATGAGCCTCGACGAGGTACGGCGCAACGTCGGCTGGAGGCTGAAGGACGAGTAAGAAGGAAACAAAGTGAGAGCGAAGCAAGAGCGGACGGGAAGAGACGAGCCTCAGAAGTTGGAGAAGTAGTTCCTTATCTTCTTACCGACCACGTCGGACAGCTTTCCGCCCGCGCGCGAACGGACAGCACCGACGATGCCCGTCGGCAGGTAGAGAACGAACAGGACGAACAGGATACCGAGGAAGAGTATGTCGTGTCCCTCCAGGAAGCCCGGCACGAAAGGTGCCTCGGCGAGGAAGTTCTCAAAGACTCCCTGTAGCGTTCTGCCGTACAGAGGACCTGCGAGCGTGCCGAACCCTCCTATGACGGTTGCGAGTATCGCGTCCGCGCTTCTCATGAAGAAGAACGTCTCCTCGGGTGAGACAGCGCGTCTGTATCCGGCGAACAGACCGCCCGCGACGGCGGCGAAGAACGCGCTTATCGAGAACGCGGCTATCTTGTACGCGAAGACGTTGTAGCCGACCGCACGCGCCCTCTCCTCGTTCTCACGTATGGCGATGAGCGACATCCCGAAGGGCAGAGTGCGGATGCGTTCGTATCAGGTAGCACAGAAGAACCACGATACCTATCATGTAGTACGAAACCGAAGACGCCGAGAGACCGATTCCCGTGCCGAACAGCGATGTAACCGTGTCGCCTTGGATACGTCCGATTGCGAGCATGTTGTGCGAGAACTCCAGACTGACAACATCGACGAAAGGTATGCCGAGTTCGAAGGGCGGCACGTCGGGGTTCGCGCTGATTCCGAAAGAAGGGTCACGCCCCTCGCCGACCGGGTACCGCCACCTTGTCATTAAGACGTACATCGCCTGCGTGAAGCCGAGTGTTATCATGGCGAAGTAGAAGCCGCGGAGACGGAACGAGACGAGTCCGATTATGATAGCGAAGAAAACCGAGACCAAGCCCGCGATGATGATGGTAAACATGAACCACGTGTCGGACGGTATGAACGGCACCAAGTCGTTCGCAACCATGAGGACAGCGTACGCGCCGATGCCGTAGAAAGCGGCGTGTCCGAGCGACAGGTATCCCGTGTAGCCGCTTATGAAGTCGAAGCTCATAGCGAAAAGACCGAAGTAGAAGACAGCGACCATCATGTCGACGGGCGGCAGAACGAACTCGGCAGGCGGGAAGATGTTGGTGACGATGAAATGTATGCCGGGATACAGACCGAGGAGTGCCACGACGGCTATGTGCACCGTGTGGTTTGTTATATACCGTCCGAGAGTCGAGAGCGCGGACCGTAAACGACCTTGGTTCTTCTCCTTCGTAGCCGACCGTGCTTTACCGCTTCCGCCGCTCATCTCTCCGGGGTTACCGGGGTTGTTCTCCGAACCGTCGGTGTCGTCTTTTCGGCTAATTGATGGTCACCTCCTCGGAGCCGAATATACCACGCGGACGTACGGCGAGCGCGACTATCAGGATGACAAATATTGCGATTTCAGGTAGCGCGCTGAACGTCACGACCTCGTTGACAAATAGCCATGTCGCCACGGCGTCGATGAATCCTATCAGCACGCCCGCGACGACGGTTCCCTCGAAAGAGCCGAGACCGCCGACTATGACGACGACGAAGGCTGGTAGGAGGACACCCGCGCTCAGGAATATCGTCGCACCGCCGCCCTGTCCCATCAGACCCTGTATGTCCCAAGCAAGGAGTAAGCCCGCGACGCCCGCTAAACCGACGCCGACACCGAAGACGACTGTGAAGGTACGCGGAACGTCGATTCCGAGTGCCTCAGCCATCTCGGCGTCTTCCGTACAGGCGCGTATGTACAGACCGTACTTCGTCCTGTTGAGGAACAGCCAGATTAGCGCGACGGCGATAACGCCGATGGCTATCTCGAAGATGTCGAGTCCGCGGAAAGACGCACCTACGGCGGTGTACGTCGAAGCGAGGAAGTCGGGCATCGCGTCTATGGGGTCCTGCCAAGGCGAGATAACGTCGATGTCGAGGAGCGTCGCGCCGTCGAGGAGCGTCGCACCTATTGCGATGAGTTCGTCGAGAACGAAGGCGACGCCCAACGTCAAGAGTATATGGTAGACGGGCGACCTGTCGTATATCGGCTTTATGAGTGCCTTTTCCATCAGACCACCCGCAACTGTCAGCACGAGAAGGACGACGACGGCGGCGACTGCGAACGCCACGAGCGACAGGACGCCGCCGGGTGCGATTGTGGCTATGACGAAGCCGCCGAGGTACGCGCCCAGCATCGTCATGGAGCCGTGTGCGAAGTTGACGACGCCGATAAGCCCGAATATGATGGTCAGACCTGCGGCTATCATTATGTAGAGTGCAGCCTTCGAAAGGCCGTTTATCAGCACGCCCACAATCTCCTCTGGCTGTAGTATCTCGACCGCGCTCAGCACGAACATCGTCTCTGTGATTCCTGTCATGTTTACACCCTCAGATGCTGTGTCAGTTCCTCGGAGTCCTCGTCAAGCCCCTCGGTTTCGCCCTGCGCGACAACCCTGCCGTTGTCGAGAAGGTAGTACCTGTCGGCAAGTTCGAGCGCGAGCGGCAGGCTCTGTTCGATTATCAGAAGTGCTGTGTCCTCGGCGGCTTTTTCGAGCGCGCCGGTTATCTCCTCGACCACGATGGGCGACAGTCCCTCGCTCGGCTCATCGACGAGTATCAGGTCGTTGCTTCCTATCAGAGCGCGCGCCATCGCGAGCATCTGTTGCTCGCCGCCGCTTAGCTGGTTCGCCTTGTCGCTACGCGAGTCGGTCAGGAGCGGGAAGATGTCGAACGCCTCCTCGACCTTGTCGTCAACGTCGTCTTCCTTGACGGATATGCGCAGGTTCTCCTCGACGGTGAGTTGGGTGAAGGGACGCCTGTCTTCAGGCACCCAGCCCATGCCCATCGAAGCCACGTCGCTCGTGTCCATACCCGTGACGTTGACACCTTTGAAACGTACCTCACCTTCCCTCGGCGGTGTTAGCTGTAGAGCCGTACGCATCACCGTCGTCTTACCCACACCGTTCCTTCCGATGATAGCGACCGACTCGTCTACGCCGACATCCATGCTAACGTCTTCAGAGTATCTTGCTCTCGCCGTAGTACGTGTCCACGGTGTCTATCTCAAGTAGCGCCACTTCGTCCCCTCCCTCCACGTTCTTCCCGTGTCGAACTCGAACCTCTGTTGTAGCTACCGAGGTAGGCTTCCTGCACGTCCTCGTTGTCCTCGACCTCGTCTGGTGTTCCGTCGGCGATTATACTCCCACGGTTGAAGACCACCACACGGTCGCTTATGTCCATCACTATGTCCATGTTGTGCTCTATGAACATGACGTGGTAGTCCTCAGCAACTTTCTCTATCAGTCCGGTTATCTCGCCGACCTCCTCCGACGAAACGCCCGCAGTCGGTTCGTCAAGAAGCAGGAGGTTAGCCGTTCACCCACGAAGCGATTCCCATCTCCAGACGCCTCTTCTCGGCGTGGCTGAGGTTCTCAGCCTTCATCTCCGCGTCTCCGTCGAGACCTACGAAGTCGAGTATCTCCATCGCCTTGTCACGGTGGCTCTTGAAGCTAGCCACGGTTCGCCAGAAGTTGTATGAGTTCCTACGCTGTGCCGCGACACGGACGTTCTCCAGAACCGTCGTCGTGGGGAAACAGGTTCGTATCTGGTACGAACGGTGAACGCCGCGTGACGCCATCATCGACCGACATGTTCGTCACATCCGTCCATTTACCGTTCTCGCGCAACTCGACGGTCCCCGAACTCGGACGGAGTTCGCCCGTGATAAGGTCGAAGAACGTCGTCTTGCCCGCGCCGTTAGGACCTATGACAGCACAAAGCTCGTCGTCACCGAGTTCGAAGTCAACATCCTCGACAGCCGAAAGTCCTCCGAAAAGCCGTGTCAGCCCTTGGGTTCTTACTACCATTTTATCACCATGTTATTCAGCTCTCAGGCACGAGATATACATCCATATTCTTGTTCTCAGTACCCATCCACATAAATGGTGCGCCTGCTACCGCGGTAAAACGTATGCCGTATGTCATCTCTGTGTCAGCCATCGTCGCTCCGGGGCTACCGAAGGTCACAGTTCATGTCCGGGTCGTCCTCGGGAAGCACAGCGTCGTCGGCACTTATCCGCGCAACGGGTTCGCTCGGCATTATGGGTGAGTTCCAGTTCGGCTCATTGTTCGGCACGATACGCGCAACAGTCATCTCCGACTTTGCTTGGTTGTTGTGCTCTTGAAAGACGTAGCCGCCCTCGCCTTTCGGCGTCTCCTCGACGGTCATACCGTACATCGCCTCCGCCACATCGTCGCCGTCCTCCGAACCCGTCTCCTCGACAGCCTGTGCTATCGCGTAGCCCGCGGCGAAAGAGCCGCTCGTGAAGAAGTCGGGGACGCTGTCGTACGCCTCGGTGTAGGAAGAAACGAACTCGTCGTTGATTGGGTTGTCGTACTGGTTCCAGTGGTACCTCGAAGCAAGCCCACCGATGTTCGACGACTCTATCGACTCCTCTGTTATCTCGCCGAGTTCGGATTTGAGCACGTTACCTATCAGGTTCATCGCCGTCCTTCCGGGGAAGGCGGCGTATCCGCGCAGGTCGAACGCACCCGAAACGTTGCCGTCCACGAACGTCGGCAGGAAGTTGGGGAGAGTCTGGGCTGTGAAGTTTATACCCAGCCCTTGTGCCACATCGTCTATGTCTTCGAGTATGCCGCGGAACTCCGAGAAGTCGGGCGGCACGAAACGCTCGCCAACGACCTCGACACCGTTCTCCTCCAGCGCCCTTCTGTACATACGTCCGAAGGACCGCCCGAAGACGTTGTCGGGACCGAGGAGGTAGACCGTCTCGGTGTCGGTCTCCTGTCCTATGTACCTGCCCTCGGCACGCGCCTCCATTCCCGTGTGCTCGTTCGCACGAAATATCTTTCTCCCGCATAAATCCGGGTTGCCGACGGTTGCGATGCCGCTCGAAGCACCGACGATGTAAGTCGTGTCCGTCTGCTTCGCAACCTGCTCGATGACACGCTCGGTCGCGTCGGAGCTTATACAGCCGAAAAGAACCTCGACGTTCTCGTTCGTGACGAGGTCGGTAGCGGCGTCCTGTGCCACACCCGCGTCTTGTTCCGTGTCCCTCAGCAAAAGGCTGTACGTCCTGTCCTCGACCTCGAACGTGACGGTCTCACCGTCCTCAGGGACGACGACGTTGTCGCTCTCGACACCGGAGTCCTCCGCAGGGATGGGGTCCTCGCCGTACCTGTAAGCCAGACCGGAGACGAATCCGAACGTGGACATCCTGCCCCAGTATCCCACGATACCCGACAGGGGCTGTAAGACGCCTATCCTCATGCCTTCCGCACCCAGACCTTCGGCGTCGATACATCCCGACAACAGAGGGGCAAGAGAGCCTGCACCGACACCCGCGGCACCGGTACTCCTCAACATCTTCCTACGTGATATTTCGCTCATATGGTTTTTTGAAACGCCGATGCTTTATAACCATTCGCCCGAAGGTTTATATTCGAGCTATACAGAAGCCGCGGAGTCACGGTGTTGTACGAGCCTCAGTTCTGTGTTCGTGTCAGATTACACTCAATTTCGGGGTCGTCTTGGGACGGCATCACGTCGTCCGCGCTTATACGCGCCAAAGGCTCGCTCGGCATTATGGAAGCGTCCCAGTTTTCCTCCTCGTTTGGCACGACGTTTGCTATCGTCATCTCCGACTTTGCTTGGTTGTTGTGTTCCTGAAATGCGTAGCCGCCCTCTCCCTTCGGCGTCTGTTCGACGGTCATTCCGTGCATCTGCTCCGCGATGTCGTCGGGGTTCAGGGAACCTGACGCCTCGACAGCCTGCGCCAGAGCAGAACCCGCCGTGTAGGTACCGCCGGCTTGAAGAGCAGGTAGGGTTTCGTAGTTCTCCTCGATAGCCGAGACGAACTCGTCGTTTACCGGGTTGTCGTACTGGTTCCAGTGGTACCTCGAAGCAAGACCGCCTATGTTGACCTCCTCGATGCTTTCCTCAGTTATGTCGTCCAACGTGGATTCGAGGAGCTCTCCCACCAGACTCATACCGAGCTGTCCGGGGAGAGGTGCGTATATTTCGAGGTCGAAGGCACCCGAGACACTGCCTTTGACGTAAACGTCCAGAAACTCAAGGAGGGTACGCGCACCGAAACCGACACCGAAACCGTCGGCTTGACTGTCTATGTCTTCGAGTATGCCGCGGAACTCCGAGAACCCCGACGGAACGAAACGCTCGCCAACGACCTCAACACCGTTCTCTTCGAGTGCCTGACGGTACGTACGTGCGAACGTCCTTCCGTAGACAGTGTCGGGACCTAAGAGGTAGAAAGTCTCCGTGTCGGTCTCCTCTCCTATGTACGTTCCTAGGGCACGCGCCTCCATACCCACGTGTTCGTTCAAGCTGAACACGTTGCGTCCGCACAGGTCCGGGTTGCTTGTCACCTGCATCGAACCCGTTCCTCCGGTTATGTAGAACGTGTCGGTCGGATTCACGACCTGTTCTATCACGCGTATGACGCTCGGCGTGTCTATTACGCCGAAAAGAATGTCCACTTGGTCGTCAAGGACGAGAGACTCGGCGGCTCCTTCCGCCATGGAAGGATCGAACATGCTGTTCCGTATTATGAGTTCGTACGACCTGTCCTCGACCTCAAAGGTCACGCTTCCCGCGCCCGACGGATTTTCTATGTAGATAGTGTCCTCGTCGTACCAGTTAGCAAGTCCTGTCACGAAGCTCCAAGTCGATATCTTACCCCAACCCGCCGCCGCACCTCTGTACGGCTGTAAGACGCCTATCTTAAGGTCACCACTACCTACCACGTCCTCGACACATCCTGAAAACAGAGACGCGGCACCAGCGGTTCCGACGGCACCTGCTTTACCAGCGTTTCCGAGCAGTTCTCTCCTTGTTAAGCCCTGCATACTGTTCGTTAATGTGGGCATTCCATATAACAATTTGCCCTATGTTTCTAACAGTTTACACGTGTGACCCGAGTAGATAGGAACAGCCTACTCGTGGACACGCGTTCGAGTAACCACAAGTTACTGCCGGAACGTTAGACGAAAACATTGCGAATATTGAAGTAACATCGGTTCTTAGTTAGCGGGATAGGGGACAAAAATGAAGATGCAGTATCCATCCTCGGAAGAGGTACGTTCGTATCCGTCGGAGTTCGAGGTCGCCCACTCGGAGGCACGCCACAAGGGTTTCACGGGCAGTCTCGTTCTGCGTTCCGACGACGGGAGTGGGGTCATAGCCTACCTCAACGGGCTACCCGTCTACGCTTACGCGCGGTACGACGAACTGAGTAAGGGCGACGTGTCGGACGGTGAGGCTGTCGAGATACTTTCACGAAGAAGAGGTACAGTGGACAGGCATCCATCGGACTCGGAGTCCGTGAGGATGTTCCTGACCTACATGAAGTACCTCGGAAGGGACGAACAGATAATCCACGTCTACGAGAAAAAACCCGTCAAAATCGCGGAGCGTACCTTCCTCGTAACCGGCGACGACGGTCTTACGAAGGTCGAGGTTCCGGCTGGGGCACGGGTCGGATACGCCATGTCGGAAGAGGAAGTTTCGAGATACTTCGAGGACGAGAGCGCGGACGGATACGCTGTCTCTAACGACGCTGTACTGCGTTTCGGTAACGGACACGAGACGGGACGCGAGGAGATGAAGGACGATGGAGAGCCTCTGCTTGCGAGGATGGAGTCGGAGGAAGGTCTGACGGAGATAGACTGCGAGTTCGAACACGTCTTCCCGGAACTAGGCGCGAGTTCGCATAAGATAGACGTCGAGTTCGACATACAAGGCTGGGAGGTCGTCAGGACAGACATGGACGATGAGGAAGACAGCGGAGGGCTTCTCAGAGGACTTCTGGGTTAGTCAGGTTTCGTCGGGCGACTCTGCCTTGACGCTCATGCTTTTCTCGCCCGTGTCGTGTATCAGGACGGCGTAGCCGCATTTCGCGCAGACTCGGTGCGTGTCTGCGTCACCGTCGCCGTCCTGCGTCTCAACCGTGTAGACGTGCAGGTCGCCTCCGCAGGCGTGTTTCTCGACGCTCTCGGGTTCCCTGTGCGGGCTGTCGTGTTCTACGCGTTCGTAGTCGGAGTCGAAGCCGCCAAGCGACGTGGCGTGTTCGGCACAGACCTCGACGTAAAGCCCTGCTTCCTCGTCTCGGTAGGCACGACTCGCCACCCCTTCGCAGTCAGCGATGTCGCAGAGACCACGGACGTGCTTCGGCTCGTTGCTCATTCCCAGCCGCGCTCCTCGGCGACTTCGTAGAAGTCGTAGTACTCCCAGTCCATCTTCTCGGCGAGAACCTCGTCACGTCTGCCGGTTCCTAGGAAGATATAACGCGGGTCGGCGGACATGTCGTCGCTCCTGCCGCGCATCAAGCCGTTCTTCTTACCCGGTGGGGTAGCGTAGAAGTCTATCGGCAAGCCGTGTTTGTGTCCCATGTCGTTCACGACGTACTGCTTGACGTTGCCGATTACACCGAGTTCGTCGGCGAACAGACGCAGGCTTTCGAGCGCGGTGCCCACATCGTCGAGTTCCACCAGACCGTCGTAGGCGACAGCGACGGTGAGTTCATCGTCGAGGTCTATTTCGTCGAACACGGCTCAGATGTTTATCCCCATCGCGCTCAACTGTGCTCTGCCGTCTTCCGACACCTTCTCGGGCGACCAAGGCGGTTGCCAGACGAGTTCGACGTGAGCGTTCTCTACGCCTTCAACCTGCTCGGCGGTAAGCTTCACTTCGCGCATGATGGAGTCCGCGGTGGGACATCCCATGCTCGTGAGCGTCATGTCGATATCAACGTCGCCGTCGTCGAACTCCATGTCGTAGATGAGTCCGAGGTCGACGATGTTGACAGGTATCTCGGGGTCGTGTACGCTTTCGAGTTCTTCGAGTATCTCGTCCTGAAGTTCCTCGTTTTCGGTTTCGCTCATACATTTCTGTTGGGGCGCGGCGAGCAAAAGGGTTGCGTCAGGAGTCGAGCAAAAGGAGAGCCGACCGATTAATTACGTGCCGTCGCGTGTGTGGAGCATGGAGAACTTCGTCAGGCTCGACGAACTACCAAAGAGCCTGGTCCGAGAACTCCTCGACGAGACACGCGAAATCAAGGACGACCCGCCGACCGACGAACCGTTGAGGCGCGCGACGCTCGGCACCGTCTACCAGAAACGCTCGACGCGGACACGCGTCTCCTTCGAGGCAGGCATGAACCGACTCGGCGGCGACGCCGTCTTCCTTAGCGCGGACGACATACAGTTAGGCAGGGGCGAGACCATCGGAGACACGGCACGCGCGCTCTCGCGTTACGTGGACGGTCTGATGGCGCGTGTACACGGTCACGACGAAATCGAGGCTCTCGCGGAGCACGCCGACGTGCCGGTCATAGACGGTCTCAGCGACTTCAACCATCCTTGTCAGGCACTCGCAGACGCTTTCACGCTCGAAGAGGCGAAAGGCTCGCTCGACGGTCTGCACGTGACATGGCTCGGTGACGGAAACAACGTCTGCCATTCGCTCCTGCACATCCTGCCGCGTTTCGGCGCGGACGTGACCGTCGGAACCCCCGACGACCACCGCCCCGACGCCGATGTAGTCGAGACGGCGCGCGGTTTCGCCGACGAGTCGGGTGCGACGGTGACGCTGACCGACGATGCGCGCGAAGCCGTAGAGGGCGCGGACGCCGTCTACACCGACACGTGGGTAAGCATGGGCGAGGAAGGCAAGGACGCCTCCGCATTCGAGCCGTTTCAGGCGAACACAGACCTGCTTTCGCGCGCGGACGACGAACACATCTTCATGCACTGTCTTCCGGCGCACCGCGGACACGAGGTGACGGACGAGGTCATCGACGGTCCGCACTCTGTCGTCTGGACACAGGCGGAGAACCGGATGCACGCACAGATGTCTCTTCTTATAAGGCTGTTCGCACGAAACAATTAAACGTCAGCAACGCCAATCCATAGGTATGACGAACACCAAAAAGAGAACCAGCAAAACAGAGGAGAGTGGCAAGCTTAAGCAGATTATCGAGAACGTCAACTGGAAGAAGGTTGCTGTCATCGTCTTGGGCGTCCTTATGATGGTTCTCTGGCCCATAGCCGGCGTCCTGAACATATGAGAATCTTGAAACGTCTACCCCTCCATTCTTCCGCTGTGCGAGGGTAGCTTAGCCAGGCCAACAGCGGCGGACTTAAGATCCGCTCCCGCAGGGGTTCCTGGGTTCAAATCCCAGCCCTCGCAATCCACCGTAACCCGTCTCGAACTCCGCAGGAAAGTGACCGTGTAGCGAGCGGCGTCTCCGCGTTGAAAACCGGTGCTCAAACGAGGTTAAAAGCGCGTTACCCTAACAGTACGCGGCGTCCGCTGTCCGCTAACTTTCATTAAACTGATGTTACAAGAGTTAAGTATCATGTCGTTATTTATATATTTCCGTATACGTATGTCCGTGGTTCGTAGCGAACGTGGGCGTGTCTAAGACACGTCCATATGGAGGGCAGAATGAAAGCCGAAGAAACAGGAAACATACAGCGGTCAGAGAGGCAGGACGGCACGTTGAGCACGGAGAAAAGAAGACACCGGCACGAAAAGGGCGACGCGCCGGTGATAGCGGTGGTGCTGTTGGTGGCTATTACCGTTATACTGGCGGCGGTAGTCGGTACGTTCGGACTGGCGTTGGTCTCAGAAAACCCACAGACAGCGTCTGCAGGCGTCACCGTAGAAGACGGAGAGGTGAAGCTCATAGCGACGGGAAACGTAGACGAGGTTCGTGTCGAGGTTGACGGCTTCGAAATCGGTAGCATGACCGATGCAGGCGAGGCTGTTCCGATAGCCGTCCCCGGTAAGGTAACGGTCAACGTCATAGGAGTCATCGACGGCAAAGAGACTGTCCTTCGTTCCAAGGTCGTGGAGGACGCGGGCGAAGCGGGCGTCACGTCGAGCTTAGTCAACGAGGGGGAGGGCACCGACGGGTTCCCCTTCGAAGCCGAGGAGCCGGAGGTGTGGAAAGTTAGAGTCGTCGTCAAGGACGCTCCTGAGTTCAGCTTGGCATACTGCGTCGACGACGACGTGGCTGATGGCGACCTCGATGGTTCACGCTGTACGGAGGAGTCGCTCGACGACATAAGCCCGCCTATCGATACCTTCGAGATAGAAAACGAGGTACTCAACAGGAACAACGGCGACCTCGTGCACATCGACACGTTCGAGCTTAGGGACGACGGCGGCAACGTAATAGACGAAGTGACAGCCAGCGACACGTTCGTGGACGACGGCAGGACGACGGTCAATCTAAAACCGGAGTGAAAGAAGCGAGACACGTCTTTGTGCGCCGCCTTTCCTCTTTGCCGTACAGCCTCGGCTTATATTCACCCCTAATTTTATATGTTTACCGCGAGAAATAGACTGTTATGAGCGGCGAAGAAGACCCGTTCTCCGACGGCGGCGGCTCAGATTCTTCGGAGAACGATAAAACCGAAAAGAAACGGAAGGAGATTGAACAGCGCGAGCGCGGACTCGACGACTTCGCCGACGAACTCGACGACAGAGAAGCCGAACTCGATGAGCGTGAAGCTGAACTCCGCGAGAAACGCGCCGAACTCGACGAGCGCGAGGAAAGGCTCGACCAGAGGGATACACGGACCGAAGAAAGAGAGGTCGAACTCAACGACAGGGAGACAGCGATAGAGGAGCGCGAGCGCGAACTCTCGGAACGCGCGGACGCCCTCAACGAGAAGGAGGAGACTCTCCGGGAGTTCGTGGGCGACAACGTCCGCGAAGCCGTCGAGGACGCCGTCTCAGGCTCTGTGAGCGGCGACAGCCGTCTCGGCACAATCGGGAGCGTCGTTCTCGGTCTCGTGGGTGTGATGCTCATCGTCGCCGGAGTGCTCAACGGCTTTGCCGACACGATACCGTCTTTCCCCGTCTTCGAGGGGGAGCCGACCGACACAGCAAACCTCGTCACAACCATCCTTCTGGTCTTCAGCGGTCTCGCGGCGAACCTCGCCGCCGTGGCGGACTGAAAGTTCTTCGACAGAGACATGGGGGACGAAGACGTAGTGAGGACGTGTCCCGTACCGTCGATGTTTTGATGTTCGCCGTGCTCGCGCTCTTCTGGGGTCTTTCGTTCCCGGCGATATCCGTTGGTCTCGAACTCATCCCGCCGCTGTTCTTCGCCGCGCTCCGTTACGATGTCGCCGCCGTCCTTCTACTCGGGTACGCCGTTCTTCTCATGGAGAAGGACGCGTGGCTCCCGAACGAACCCGAGAACCTCGTCGCCGTCGTCGGCGGCGGTGTCTTCTTGGTCGCCGGAAACGGTCTCCTCTTCGTCGGACAGCAGACCGTACCGAGCGGTGTCGCGGCGATTCTGCAGGCACTCGTCCCTATCGTCACAGCACTCTGGGCTGTCCTCCTCTTAGGCGAGAGGCTCTCGACGGTCGGCACGGTCGGCGTCGTCGTCGGATTCTTAGGCATCGTCCTCGTCGTCCAGCCCGACCCTGCGAACCTCTTCGAGGGCGACACCCTTGGACGCCTCATAATCGTCGGACAGGTCGTCAGCGTCGCTCTCGGCGGCGTCATCATACAGCGCGCCGGTCCCACGATAGGACGCGTGCCTCTGACAGGATGGTCGATGCTCATAGGTGCCGTCCTCCTCCACGTCTTCAGCGTCGCTGTCGGAGAAACACCGACAGCCGAGGTCACCGCCCCAACAGCAGTCGGTGTCGTCGTCTACCTCGGTGTGTTCTCGACGGCTCTCGCGTTCTTCATCTACTTCACCATACTCGCCGAACACGGTGCTTTCGAGGCTTCGCTCGTCGCGTACGCAGTCCCCATCGTCGCAACCGTCGTGGGTGTTCTCGTGCTCGACGAGACGGTGGGAGTCTCCGCGCTCGTAGGATTCGGTCTGGTCGCGGCAGGGTTCGGTCTGCTGAAACGCGACGCTGTCTTCGAACTTCTGTCCACACGCGTCCCGAGGACAGGCTGACGGTTTGTGCCGTCCGAAGGTCCGAGACGCCCCGCCGTCTTGCGTCCGACACACGTCTTTCCTGCGTCCCACGAAAACTTATGTACAGCCGTTCTATATTCGGCTTGCTGTCGGGTTGAGACAGCTGTGTGTCTCATGACACATTCCGCACCACTCCCCCCATCTCCCATCCTCCTTCCTCCTTCCTCCTTCGGTTTTACTCCGGAAGTAACGACGCGGACAGTTATACGACCGGAGTCCATAGAACGGACATGGAAAGAAGGGAGTTTGTCGCGGGAGTCGGTGGCTTGGCTTTGACGGGACGGCTCAGTGTGCCGGACAGCGACGCCCGTGACGTGAAGTCGAAGCCGGATGTGATAGCACACCGGACGGTGCGCGGTGGGACACGTGTACCTTTGAGGCTCGGCGAAGACGCGAGAGTCACCGTCGAGGTGGATGTCGAAGACGGCTCGGGTTTCTCGGTTTCTGTCATGGGTCTTGGAGGCATGGAGAGCAAACACATAACCGACATGGACGAACTCGTGGTCGAGTCGGACTCCGAAGACGAAGATATCGTCGAAGTGAGAGGTGACGGACGCGCCCGGATACGTGTTGTCCGTGGCTGAGTAGACGCGCCGTCTACCTTCTTTCGGCTCTCGCGTAGACGAAAACCGAGACAGCGAGGGCGAGGACGACGCCGACGAACGTGAATCCGGGAAGTGCTTCGCTTATCCCGTTCTCCTCTCCGTCACCGTCGGTTTCGTTGGCTCCGGTTTCGTCTGTGTCCGCAGTTTCTCCACCTGAACTACCGTCGTCTTCCGTCTCGTCTGTGTCGGACGGCGTACCCTGAGCCTCGGTTTCCGGAACGTCGTCACCGTTCCGTTCATCCGCGTCGTCTCCGTCGTCACCGCCGTCCTCTTCGTCACCGTCACTTTCACCATCACCGTTACCTCCGTCGTCACGGTCACTTTCGCCGTCTCCGTTACCTTCGCCGTCGTCCGAGGGTTCGGTGTCGTCGTCACGGGTAACGTCGTCTTCGCCAGCCGTTTCTTCGTCTTCTTCATCGGACCTGCCTTCTCCGTCTCCGGAGTCGTCATACTGTCCATCTTCCGTGTCCTCGTCGGAGCCGCCGTCTCGGTCCACCGTTCCGTCGTCCGTCTCCCCGTCTCCGTTGTCCTCGGTTTCCTCGGTGTCGTCGTCTTCGTCGATGTTTTCTTCGCCACTGCCACCCCCGTCCGAACCGTCGTCCGAGTCAGCCGCGGGAAGAACCGTGAGTTCGTCGGATACGGTACCCGTAACCTCCTGACCGAACGCGGAGAAGACACCCTCGAACTCGACCGTCTTTTCGCCCGGTGACACGAACGTGTGCGTGTAGTCCCTCCGTATCACCGTGCCGTCCGAGACACGCGTATCGAAGCTCTGACTCCCGACCTCCGCTCCGTCAACTATCATCGTGAGTTCGACGGAAACGTCCGCGGGAGCAGGCACGTCCTCGACGACGGTCACAGGTCTGACGGTCGTCTCCTCGCCTGCACGCACCTCGTCCTCGAACTCTATCTCGGTGCTGACATCCACGAAAGACGGAGTGGAGTTCTGCGCTGTAACTACCGCCGTCGAAACCAGAAGAAGGGACACAAGAGCCACGGTTAGAGCGATGGTGGATGTTTTCATCTCACAGTTCAATCACGTAGCCCGAAAATAAGGCTTTGGGTGAGCCGTTTCACAGAGGTGTGACATGAGACGAGAACCGCCACGGTACGGTGGCTTCGTGGTCCTCATGCGATATACGCTCGCCGTACGTAACAAGCCTGTTCGACCGTTCGAGAAACTGTTTGCTGTCCGTAAGTACCATATACCTACGGAACCATCTGTGGGTGTGGGTATGGTTAGCATACAGAAGTTCGACAGGAGGGGAGAAATGGAGGAGGGGAAGAAAGACGCCGAGTACGTAGCGGTGCTGAGAGACATCGAACCCGCAGGAACCGCGGAGTTCGCAGAACATTTCGACGTGGCACAGGACACGGCACGCCGGAGACTAGAAAGGCTCCGTCGGGGGGACGCACCCGTGAACAGGAAGAAGATAGGGGGTGTTCTCGTCTGGTTCGTGGACAAGTCCGAACTCGACGCCGGTGCGGCGAGTGCCGCCGAAGTGGTGCGCAAGAGGATGGGCATAAAAGACGGCGAGTAGAAAGCGACCTACGTGCGTAAATGAACCCTGCGTCGAATAAACGGCAAACGACGGACGAACAAGTTATTTAACAGCCCGCGCTTCTATTAGCGTATGGTGCTGGACAAGACGGAGTACGAGTGGCACGACGTGCCGAAGTTCATGTACTACACGTTAGTCGTCGGGTTCGGACTCCTCCTGATGTGGTCACCCTTACAGTTCACGAGCATACCGGGTGTCGATATCATCTTGTACGCGAGCATACTTCTGTTCGCGGCATCTGTCGTCTTCGCGCTCCTGACGTTTCCCGCCTACTACTTCGACGGAAAGAAGATAAGGGAAGCATCAGGTGTCGATTGGGAACCCGACATAAGGATGTACCTCCTGACAAACGTTCTGCTCACGCCGTACATCGTCGGCGGCGTGTACATGGTACGACGTAGCAGGAACATACGTACTCTCGACGCGGGTAAGAAGATGGTTTGAGTCTTCCGCCCGAGTTAGGAAACCGAACAGTACCGCGCAACCAATAAACCGAATATCCGTAGTTCGTCGTTCGCCTTATGTCATCTGCTGTGCGCGACGTCCCGTCCCGGCACGGAAGTGGCATGGGCTGAGAAGGACTGCTTCGGAAACGTCATAAAACATGGCTCTGTAGACGTGGTTATGTCTCCCGCCGTTCGCGGCTTCGTCGAAAGCCGTCTGCTCGTGAACTACAGGGTCGATGTGGAGACTCTCGAATCTTTTCTTCCCGAGCCGTTCAGAGCGAGAGAGGTCGGAGAGACGGGGGTAGGGGTCGGGACTGTCTGTTTCACGTCGGTCGAGGAAGCACGACCGCGGGTCCTGCCCGAGTCCGTCGGCGTCTCGTTCCGGACCGTGACACACCGCGTCCATGTCGAGATAGACGACGGCAGAGGTGTTACATTCTGCGTCTACGTGCCTAGGCGCGACGTTTCTTCGCGTTTCTGTGCCTTGGCTGGCAGTTTGCTCCTCCCGGCTGAGTTCGAAAAAGCCGAGTTCCGGACGGAGGAGAAAGACGGCGCGCGTCTGATAACGGTGAACGGCGACGACGTTTTCGCGGGCGTCGAAGCGTACGAAACCGACCGCGACGATGTGCGCGAAGGCTCCGTCTTCTACTCGCTCGAATCCGCGTCGAGGTTCCTCTGCGAGGGCGGCGTCGAGTTCACGCCGTCTGTAGGACGAAAAGGCGGCGTCGAGTTCCACGCAGACGGCTACGAAATAAAGCCTGTCGAGGTCGCCGATGTACGTTCGAGCTACTTCGGCAGGATGGGCGGCGAGTTCGACTCAGCATTCGTGATGGAGGATATCGAGAACGAGTGGGTGCCGAGACGCCCGCGCGGATGAGACGGAACCGTCCCGTATTTATCTCTCCCTCGTCCATGTAGTCCCGTGAGCGAGACCGAAACAGAAACCGCGCGGTGCGAGGCGTGTGGGGCGCGTATAGCCGCGGGCACCGAAGAATGCCCCGAATGCGGAAACGCGCCCGGCGATTTCGTGACCAACGTCGGCGTCGGAATAGTCTTCGTCGGCGGCGCGGCGACCACCGTCAGCATCCCGGCAGGTGTCGCCATCGTCGCCGTCGGTGTCATCGTCGCCGGTCTGGGACGTTTCAGGACATTCGAGGCGTCTGAATGGGACCTGAAACTCAACTGAACTACCCTTCGAGGAACTCGGCTACGTCGGGTACTGTCATGTCGGGAACCTCCTCCATAGGTACGTGACCGACGCCTTCATACGTCACGAGTTCGGCGTCGGGTATCTCGTCGGCGAACCGCTCCCCGTGCTCTAACGGTATCCACGTGTCTTGCTCTCCCCACATCACGAGCGTCGGGATTTCGATTTCAGGTACTTCGTCCTCACGGCTTTCGGGTAGCGACTGCATCCGCTGGACGATAGCTTCGCGGTTGCCTTCGCGCCGCAGGAGGTCGTAGTAACGTTCGACGAGTTCGTCGGTCACAAGAGAGTCGTCGGCGTACGCAGACTCGACGAGACCGGTGATGGCTGACCGCGGAGTGATATGACGCGGGATACGGTCGAGAACCGGGTAACGGGCGAGTGTTATGAAGATAGATTCGCCTTCGCCTTGGGTGCTGTACCCTGCGGCGTCTACGAGAAGGAGCTTTTCGAGACGGTCCGGGTTGTTGAGAGCGTAACGCCAAGATACCTCGCCACCCATCGAGTTTCCGCCTAAGACGAAGCTGTCCAGTCCGAGTTCGTCGGCGAGTTCACCGACGACTTCGGCGTAGTAATCCGCGCCGTACTGTCCGATGTCGTTCGGTCCTGTAAGTCCGAAAGCGGGCAGGTCAAGCGTTATGACACGGTAGTCGTCGGTGAGATGTTCTACCCATCCCTCCCACGTATGAAGCGACGAGGCGAAGCCGTGGACGAGGACGACCGGAGGTGCGTCCGAAGGTCCTTGGTCGCGGTAGTGGACGCGCGCACCGTCGATGTTCGTGAACTCCGACTCTTCGTTCGTGTACTCCTCCTCAAGAGTTTCGACCGAAACTTCGGGCGAGACAACGTAGACACCCGCGAGCGAACCGCCGACGACGCCCGCGCCCAAGACGCCTCCTGCCGCCAAGAGCCTTCTGCGTGTGACGTATCCGTCTCCGTCGTCCTCCGTTCCGGCGTCGTTTTCGTCGCCCTCTTTACCGTTTCCGTCGTCTGTCATAGCCTCAGTTCGCGGCTTCGGCGTAAAAGGTTGACCTCGTCCCATAGCAATTCTTTTCCCGACATCGGTTCTACAGTCTGCAGGGCGCGTAGCTCAGTCTGGATAGAGTGCGGGGTTCCGGACCCCGAGGTCGCGGGTTCAAATCCCGTCGCGCTCGAAGAGAACGTAGTGAGCGAGAGCGCAGAGGGATTTGAACGCAGGAACGAGCGTAGCGAAGTGACATCAAGTTCAAATCCCGTCGCGCTCGCCTAAAGTTCGCGCTTTAGTATCTCGCAAAGTAGAGCTTTGCGACGACTCGTCGGAAACTCCGTTTCCGAAATCGCGGGAGCCATGCGAAGCACGGCTCAGGATTGTCAAGGTTTCTGAAGCTTGGTTCAAATCCCGTCGCGCGACGGCGAACTCCGTCGATAAGTCAGAGTACTCGGTGGCATAAAATGACAGATAGAAGCTTTTTCACTATAAATATCCAAAATTAAAGCATATTTGTCGCACCAGCCGTCGAACGCGGACTCTTCGCGCCGAAAAGTTTATTATCTTGTGCTATGTAATATGATGTCCGACGGGGGCAAACCGGACGGCCCTCTGCTGTCGCGTCCACGGCTCTGCCCGGACGCGCCGGTACGGTATAGGGACTGAAAACCGAACTGCCCGTGAAAGGGCAACGAGGACATAAGGTCCCAAGGAGAAGCGAAGGAGTCCAGTCCCGTAAAGGGTGAGATTCCCAGAGAAAGGTGAAACTCCGTTCCGCGGGGCGTCACCCGCCCACGAGGGCGTCGGTGTTCGGCGAACAGCCGCACGTCGTCGCGCTCGTGGGGAGGTGTCCGAGAAGACCAAGTAACGGACGCCGTGCCAAACGGCGTTCGTGAAACCGGCGAAAGCCGGAAGGGTCGCAAGGACTCCGGAAAACGGCTCCTGTCCGGGTCTTAACCGTCGAGTCCGTTATTTTGATAGACAGCTAAACGACAGACAGCGACGGCTCTATTCGAAAAAAGGCGTCACTCTCGAAAAGAGTTCTTCACATAGAATAACGCACCTCAACGCTCTCGCACAGTCAGTTACGGGAACACTTAGTGACACCTCTACGCTTTCTGCTGTATTTCGTCTCCGAGGTGGTTTTCCTTGAGTACCCACCGTCAACATCTCAACCTCCGAAACCTCCGCGAGGAACTCGGAAACTCTGAACCGGAGTTCTCCGACTCCGAAATCTTCTCCGACGCTACGCTTAAAGCGATAGAGAAAGGCGAACACGATACCCAGCGCGCAAAGGACTTCGAACTCCCTTCCGAACTCGAAGACGTACGCCTCACCGAACGTGACGGCGTAGAGATACGAGAAGACTGTGCCGTCGAAGGTTACTCCGGCGACTACGTTTCGCTCAAGATTCCCGACTGTATCGAGGCTTTCCGACGTTGGTACATCGGTTATGAAGACAAGTACCTCACGTTTGAGAATCCAGAAAACGGTGACAAGAAGAAAGTACCCTGTACGAACGCTTATAAACCAGAGTACACAGAATGTCAGTACGCACGCTTTTCAGACTTAGAACGCGGACTAAAGGAAGAGTACGGCGCGCGGCTCCATACCGCGCTACTCTCCTTCACCTGCTCGAACACCGACGACGACGGAAACCTCCTTCCGCCCGTCGATCACCTTTTAGACCTCGAAGAGTCGTACGACGCTGTTAGGCGTTCCCTCGCCCGCGTCCTCGACGGCTACCGATGGGAAGCCGTCGCTATACTCGAACCTCACCAAAGCGGCTACACGCATATACACTTCGGCGTCTTCGTAGACGGCAAAGTTACCGAGAAGAACTTTCATCCGGTCATAGACGCGCACCTGCGTAACTGTCCTCGCGCGGCTCGTGCGGCGCACGATTACAGTTCCTTTGATCCTTCAGAAAGACCCATCTCCGTTTTCCATAGCGGACGCACAAC
This sequence comes from Halobacteriales archaeon, assembly GCA_034522195.1. GTDB lineage: Archaea > Halobacteriota > Halobacteria > Halobacteriales > Halorutilaceae > Halorutilus. The sequence goes on from JAXHLL010000001.1 coordinate 451,948, forward strand.
GAACGACCGAACGCCGGAACTCGAAAACCTGAGCGCGTACCTCTCCGAATACCTCGGAAACTACGGTAAATCGCCCCTCGACGCTGACGCTACTACCCAGCTCTTCTACACCGTCATGTGGTCGCTGAACAAACAGCGTATCCGACCGACCAACGGCGCACAGCAGTACATGCAGTTAGACGAAGAACTCGTTTCCTCTTCGGATTGGGAACTCCTCGGAATCATGTTCGAAGTTGACGGTGCAATCTTCGAACTGAACGAAGATCCCGGCACTATCTCGACGGTCGTGATAGGCGCGCCTTCCTCACGAGGTAATCCGCCTCCGTGAACCTTCCCCGATGACGCTACCGAAGCGGTAGCCGAGGGAACACAGAGAGAAAGAAAATGGTTACAAAAACCAGAGCCAGAAAACGAGATAGACATTTCGGAGTCCGTAGTGGCTTCTTCGAAGATGCGACGTACTACGTAGACCTCGACGGCTTCAAAGAAGCCGTCCGTGACTCCGACGAAGACAACCCGAAGAACGCTGTCGTCGCTGTCGAGAACGGCGCGCTACCTGCGTCCGTCCTCGACTTCGCGGAAGAGAACGGCTACGCCTTCCATTACATCATGTCGGACGGCTCCGAAGTCGGGTTACGTAGAGTGCCTGAAAAGAAAGAGTTCGCACCCATAGGAGTGTTAGTCTCCGATGGCTGACCATCACACTTCCGGCTACCGTCCACGTCGGTTCATCCGTGACGTGTCCACAACGCCGACACCGCAAGAGGCTCCTGTCCTTCACATGGTCAAGTGTCCGTTCTGCCGCGTGCACGTCGGCGGAGAACAGAACTTCCGTGAACACCTGCACAAAGAGTGCGAAGAGGCTCCGCGCGAAGTGAACCACGACGTAACAGACTGGCGCGACGAACTCGAAGAGTTCGAAGACGAACCCGAAGACACCTCGGAAGAAGAAGAGTCCCGAAGTCGCTACGACCGCCCCGACGACGCTCCCGGCGAGGTGTTACCTGTATGAAACAGGTTCCTACTGCTACCCTCAGCGTAGACGTTCGCCTCGGTATCTACGAACGTCTCTACCTTTACCTCGATGAAGGAGAACACGAGTACGTAGACGACTCGTGCATCGTCGAAGACGCTTTAGACGAGTTCCTACCCAAATCAACCGAACTCCCGTAGGTTCTTCCTCTTTTCTAGGGAACGTGCGCGACGAACTGCCGTGTGAGTGCCGGAAGACGCGAGACAAGAGGCTGACGCGTGCGGAAGCCCGGTTGACGTGGAACGACGAGAAAGTGCAACGTCCCTCGCGCTACGACGCTGACCGCGCGTGACGTTATCGTCTTACGTGACGCGACGACGTGACGACGCAACGCCGCGACGTGATTTTAACGCGACGTGTCGATGTGACGACGCGACGACGTGACGCGACTCGTCGAGAACCCGCGCGTGCGGAAGCAAGAAGCTCGCGGAAACGGAAGCCTGCCGAGAAGTGAGACGATCCACCCGGAACCGCCCGCGAGAAAAGCCGTTGCCTGAGCGTCGGAGTGCCGAGTAGGACAGCTCGGCGCGCCTTGGAGTGACCGACGACTACCGAGAAGAGCCGAAACAGCGCGTTTGTAAGCGTGCGCGGGATAGGCTCGTGCGGCTTGACCGCCGAGCCGTCGCGCACCCCGCGCCTCCTCTTCTCCTTCTCCTTCCGGCGCGGCTCCCGCGTAGATCGACGCGCACCCGACGGCGTCCACGTCGAGGCGCGACCTCGGCAACGAGCTTCGTGGACTCCTCCCCGACGGTCTACCCAGACCGTCAGCGAACGAAGTGAGCCACCCGTCTTCACGTTTCGACGGCATGACTGAGCGCGCGGACGGGGGCTTGCCCCCTTATAGCGCGCGAAGGAAGGTAGAAACGACTTCCAAAACTGGCTACCTCCTTGGCTCCCCTTGACTAACCGTGCGGACTGCTGTTGTCTTGTGTTTTATCCTACTACGTGGCAACAACTATACCCATTCATCGACGCTTGATTGGTCTCCGACTTCTATCCCATACTTCCGCATCCATTCTTCTTTCTTAAATCTAAGCACGCTAATTACAATGAACGAAGTTGGATGGTGTCTAAGATTGCCTACGAAGAAATATTTCTTGTACTCCTCATCATTCACGCGCAGGGCGTCAATCACACCCTCGTAGTCGTCATTTTTATCCCAGTATCTATACATACCCCACTCTATACAGTGCTGATCGTGCGGAGTCTTTTGAACGCAGTTTTCGCAACGATATTTTATATATAATTTATATGGGTAGTCATTTTTTCCCTTCAGTTCCTTCCCCACTAAATCCATCTGAATTGGAGAGTCACCTTGAGATTCCAAGTAGACATCAAGTATCTTTTCTGGATCAACTATTCCTAAGCTCTTTTTTTGCTTGTTCAATTTCGCAGGACAGTCGTCAGCGAGTTTATTTATCAACTTGATTCGTTCTTCTTTATCTTCTATTCTCCCAGTCTTTTCCACTTTCTTGTGTAGTTTATCCCAGTCTTTTTTTGATCCTTGTATCTTATAACTCTCATCTCGTGGATCATGGCTGTCATCGTGTTCTACTGGTACTGAAACTACGTTCCACCGTGTACACTGCTTCATCTCCATTTTAGTTGGATACAGTCTTATGAATCCATGATCTTCGGAATATCCACCGAGACAGACTGTGTGTCTACCATCTTCATTCATCGGTTCCGGAGCTGCCCGACCTAGGACTATGAGGTCATTTATTTCTTTTTTCTCTACCATGTTACTATCCCCGACGCCGTCAACTCGACGGCGTCATATATACTTACAAGTCTTTTCTATTCGGAAATAGTTGTCGCCCGTTCTCCTCCACATCTTGAAGTATATTTGATAGATGGTGACGATGGCAAGTTATGTCCTGATTGTCGTTGGCTTCGGCGTATTTTTCGATGCACATTAGTGCTGCACTTCCTTTCTGTTCAATCTCGTCAGCGAACTCCTCTATGTCAATATCTGCTTCTTCAGATATCCACCAATTGTACCATCCTTCAAAGCAGTTGTGTCCTATAGCACCGTCTTTGTAGGGTCTTCTTATTGCCCAATTAACTCCTAACTCCGGCTCATGGAGATATTCTATGTCGTTTTCCGGCAGTCGGTCGCTTAGTACATCGCTGTTGAATTCTGGCTTATACGTTGACTCGCCAGACTCTCGTATATCTATCAGAATCTCTATCTCGTTTTCTTGGAGTGTATCTACTAGTCCCTCGAAATTCCTTCCTTCATAACCTATTGTATATATGGTGTCGTTTTGGAACCTGCTTTTCAACTTCGTCGCTTCGGCAGCATCGGTTATATCTTGATCGACAAGCAATTCCGCGAACTCCAGCTGTTTCTTCTCCTCTACTTGTGTTACTATACGAGCTATGTTGTACGATAATTCTCCTTCCTGCACAAGTCCCTTTACTTTCGGATCAAGTTCCAAGGCGACTTTTATTCGTTCACTAACCCACCTTTGAGATTTGCCCAACTTGTCAGCGAGTTCCTGGCGAGTGAGATCGTGTTTCTGTAGAAGATCATTGATGACCTTGCCCTCCTCTATCTTAGACATTCCCTTTCGTTTGAGGTTCGTTTTCAGAGCAAGTTCATTAGCTTCTTCGTCGTCCACGTCTTTTACAGTAGCTTCTAATTCATCCCATCCCAGCTTCTTAGCAGCTCTGTATCTTGTGTGCCCTGCTATGAGATCGTATCCATCTTCGTGGTTAGAAGGTCTAACTATAATAGGATTCCATTGACCATCCTCTTCTAGGCTTTCGGCTATGTCGTCCACGTGCTCTTCTTCCACTTCATCTCGAACGTCATACAAATCCGTGTTTATCTTACTGAGCTTTATTTTCATGTTTTTTCCTCTGTAGGAGGCTTTCGTTCTAATCATGTTTCAAAGAATCGTTTTCTTTTTCTATACGAGTATTGGGAACGCCCTTTTACAGGACCCAGAACAATTATCAGTAATGGCTACGTTTGGAATGATATGACCGACGAAACTGGTGAAAATGCTAGTCAAAGCAAGCCTAGATGGGTAGAAGAAGACGGTACAATCAAAGACCTGTGTGACTTCTGTGGCACTGTCTCCATAGTCTCGGTTGCTTTTACTGGAGACAGGTAGGACGGTTTAGATTTGAGAGACGAGTAGGCTATACTGGTTTTCTTAGATATTCAGCTCCGCTTAACTAACCGTCGGGCACGTTTCTTCAAGCACTTTATTTATTTCGTTCTATTATTTCCTGAATCCTTTCCCCATTCCTTGACATATCCCAGCTAGCTTCTACCGTTCCTTTCTCAAATTTCTTAGAGTGGAATTCTATCATTTTCTCAACTTTCTCTTCGTTGCCTGCATCCATGAGGTGAAATTCCTTAATGTTTTCCGCAGTTTCATCTAACTTACCGTGTCTGGACTTAGTACCATGACCACTAACACAGAGTACACGATTCTGGTCAATTCTAAAAGTTCCGTCCCACAGTCCTCCTGCATCGTATATCATGCCGCTACCCTCTTCGAATTCTATATCTTTTTCAGTTTCTACTATTTTCCAAGGTAAGACGCCAATCGATTTGTCGCTTTCTTCTATAATATCTATCGATGTTACGTTTATTCCTGCAACTGTGTCTATATCAAGAAGTATGTCCCATTTTTGAGGTATGCTGACCAACTCTCCTTCAATGATGACTTTCTTTCCCGACATATACTTATTTATAGGTCTGTCCGTACTAGGTTCATAGAATATGGGAATCGATTCGGAGTTTCCAGCGTATTTCGACGTTTCCGTTTGAATAGTCGAGCAAATATGGTTGTCAATAGGAAATGGCTTAGATGCTAATGGATCTAAAATCAAGCCACGCTGATATCCTTGGACATCAAACACGAGGTCTCGAGCTAGAGGCACGAAGTCTGAGTATACTCCTCTAACCTCAACCTCTTCACCGTATCTGATCTCCGAAGATTCGATTGATGAGATTAACTCTTCTGTATTTATACTGTGATCCACGACGATAGACTCAACTCTTTTAAGTCCCTCAATAGTCTTTTTTAACATCTCATAGTAAGCTAATATTTCCCCCGGTCCTATTCCACTCATGTCTCACCCACCTCTTTCTTTATTTGTAATGCATAGGAGATTCTGGGTTTCATGCGAAATTCAGATAATGGTATTTCGGTGACTCTTTCCATCTCTAGCTTACTTTCTTTGGAGACCACTTTATCAAATACGAGAGAAACATCCTTGATTTTGGTTGAGACCTCCAAATCACCTGTAGTCATCCCGAAAGACAATTCTTTCTGAGGTTTTCTTCTTTCTTCGATTGGTTTAGTTACTATATCGGAGTAGTCAAAATAAATTGAATGTGGATATATTCTACTAGGATATTTGTCTTCAGCGACTATTATATCATCCTCTCTTGCCATATAAAATATGTTTGGATGTTGGGTTGTATCTTGGGCATGTCCCCATATTACATCGATATTTGTTTCAGTTTTTTCCTCCAAGTTTTTTTCGAGTGATTCACGTGCTTTCTCGTATTCTGAATATACTTCATCCTCTGTCATTTCAGTATTGAAGCTTATATATCCGCCGAGTAGAGGAAAATCTACTCTCATCACATTTTCGTCCTTCAAATCTTCCTCGCTTGATGTGCAGTAGTATAATGTTTTAAAAAATGGCTTGGCTCCTGCGCTTCTGACAGACTCTAATTTTTCCACTTCTCTCATTATCCCTAGCTCTCCACTTCGAATTGAATCGGCTACATGTACACCTTCGTTTTCGTCAGTAGCGTCTATACTTAGCCAAAAGGAATCTAGGAAATAAGTTTCACTTACTGCTTCCTCTTCGCCAATAACCGTAGCTACACCAGGTTCATCTTCCCATTCCAATTTTTTGAATAGAGTTCTATGCGAGGGTCTTGTTATTTCTTCTTCGTTTCCGGGAGTTACCATTATTAACGGATAGAGTGACCTATCCTCTAAAGTCTTTACGTCAATTTGAATGTTTATTCTGTTAGATTGTCGTCCCCTTCCTGACTTTCGTTTAGCATCTGTACCTGCTGAACGGACGGAACACTCTCTGATATTCTTAACGATGGTGACTCCCATAACATACATTACACGTCCGCCCGTAGAACGGTGCTACCGACGCTCTCGAAAACGTCCGTCGGTCTCGAACCCATGTCATGGAAATGTCGCTGTGACCTGTGCCGACGCGCCTTCCAACAGCAGCTCGACGAAAGCCATGAATGGATGAACTTCCTTCACCACCGCGATGGTGTTGTTCTCGAACTCGTACGTGACCGAGAACCAACCGTCTACCTCGCAGAGATCGACGGAGACGTTCTCGTAACTACCGAGAAGACAGACGGCTACAAGACGCTCGAAGAGACGTGGCACGAAGAGGTACGTCTGAACCAGTACATCGCTGGCTGTCGCGTCGTGATCCACGAAGACGGCGGCACGCCCTTCGATGACGTTCTACGCGAGAAAGTCGTTGCGTGAACTTAGTCCGGCATCCTCGACCACAACGGGCTGATGTCCTCGCCTCGTGTGTGCGTCGCCAGCTCACCCTCGTCCTTCAACTTGTAGAGCCATTCTCGTGCGACCTCCTCGCTACAACCGACGTGTTCGGCAATCTCCTCCGGCGGCGTGAGGTCTCCGAGCGCGTCAAACGCTTTGAGAAAGTCCCGTCGGTCGTATTTGAGATTCCACAGTATAGAGTGCCCTTCTCCTAAGTTCTCTTCCTCGACGTACTCGTCAAGCCTTCTTAGGCGTTTTGTGGTTCCATGAAGGGAGTAGTCAAGTTCTTCTGCTACTTTTCCTGTTGTTACGTTTTCTCCTCCGTGTTTCTCTAGTACAGTAAGGACTTCGCGGATAGAAGTTTCAGGGACAAAGCGTTGTGACTCTTCATCCCTTGGTCTATTTTCTCTCTTTGAGTCTTCCGTCATTATGCTATGTTACTATTATGTGGTTCGGCGGCACTATAATAAAGTCCTCCCGTATTATTCTGTTGCTCATTATATTCGTGTGTGACGCGTCCAACGGGATAAGATTTTTACCAATTGGACGCGTCCAACAGGTACATGACTGCCGACGACGCCGTACTACAGCTGCCGAAACCGACGGAAAACGGACGTGTCGCGCCCTGCGCGCACAGACCGCGCACGAGGTGAACACCAAATATGACAACCGACCTCGAACCCCTCGCCCCCGAAGAAGGCGTAGAGATGTATCTCAACGCACGCAAAGACGAACTGACCGATGAGACACGCAGGAAACAAAAAAACCGTCTAAACGCCTTCCTCGCGTGGTGCGACGAACAGAACCTCGACAACCTCAACAACCTGAGCGGAAGAGACCTCCACCGTTACCGCCAATGGCGAAAGAAGGGCGAAGGCGAAGGCTACGGAGAAGTGAAGAACGTAACCATACGCTCGAACCTCATGACTCTCCGCGTCTTCCTCGAATACTGCGCGAACATCGACGCCGTAGAACCCGGACTACGCGAACGCGTCATGATTCCCGAAGTCGAAGACGGTTCAAGAGACTCGAAGATACCTGAGTCCCGCGTGCGCGACATACTCGACAAGCTCGAAACCTACGAGTACGCCTCGAAGAAGCACGTCATAATCTCCCTGATGTAGCACGGCGCGCTTCGTCTCGGCTCCATGTACGCCCTCGACGTGGAAGACTTCGAACCCGAAGAACCTTGCCTCCGGCTCCGCCACCGTCCCGAAACCGGCACTCCGTTGAAGAACGCCGAAGGAGCTGAACGCGACCTCGCACTCGGAGATTTCTACGCCCAAGTGATACAGGACTACATAGACGAAAACCGTCACGACGTACAGGACGAACACGGACGAAACCCGCTTATCACGAGCGCGAACGGACGTCTCTGTAAAGGCTCGTACAGAATCTTCGCCTACAAAGTCTCTCTTCCCTGCTGGACATCTACCTGCCCTCACGGAAAAGAACGCTCTACCTGCGACTGGACAGTAAAGGAACACCTGAGCAAATGCCCTTCGTCACGATCTCCGCACGACTTCCGACGCTCCTCTATCAGCTACCACTTGAAAGAAGGTCTACCTCCCGAAGTTGTCTCCGACCGAGTAGACGCCTCAATCGACGTGATAGACATGACCTCGACAAGCGAACCAAGCGCGAAAAGATGCGTACACGCAAGGAGCTGATGAACCTTTGAGTTGGTATTCTGCAGCTCTCAAAAACCGGTTTCCTGACGCCCTGTCCGGGTCCTAACCGTCAACTGTCGTTTCTTCCGGT
>JAXHLL010000002.1:0-495005 GCA_034522195.1 Halobacteriales archaeon
TTGAATATGCAGGAAGGAAGCAGTGAGAGGAAGCAATGTCGGGAAATCCTGAGAAACTGCGTTTGTGTGCTTTCGTGCGAGTTCTGTCCATGGGATCCGAGGAGGAGCTTGGACATGAATTGCAGTGGACAGATTCACAGATGATTCCTTTGGATTATCTATCTGTGAGGAATGGTTTGTGGACTGAGGATGACTGTCCACCTCCTCACAGGCGGAAACATCAGATGATGATAGCTCACAATGGCCTTAGGGAGAACAGAATGGCAGTTTGGTTAGGCCTATGAATTCATTCATCTCACTTCCATTCACGTGTGTCCAGCGGACTGTTTTATGAGGATTTCAGAATGGAAACACTCACGTTGACTGCTGAAGCGTCAATGGAAATTGGAGATTTGGTAACTGCACTCGATGTTCGATTTGTCTATCTGCGTTGAAATGCATTGTACTGCTGTTCACTGCGATGAGAAGATCAATGGCTTTTCGATTCGAGTTGAAGGAAGAAGGGAATCTTCACACTATGGGAAAGACAGTGATTCACAATCGTTGAGCAGGGGCGGCAGGCAGGGCATGCATACTTCGTGTGACGGTGTTCCCTGAGAAACACTCCACAGACACTTTCAATTGGAAGAACCAATGGAGTCAGAGTGACGACAGAGGTGGTGTTTCACGGGAGCGCACAGACGGTGACTAGACATAATGCCGTACGATTCTGAATGACAAGGAGCAGCAAATGGAGTTCAAAGCCCACATACGTTTATTTATTAGCAGAATGCAATGAGCTCATGCTGATATTCATGGCCTCCATGTCACAGCAGAGGAGATGGTATTTGACACAGATCCACTTAAAATTTGCTGAGCTGTCTGTCAATAAATGTGTATGTTGGACATGCCATGGAAGGTGACTTCTGCTTGGCCATATGTTCATGTTGAAAAGCTGGGCCAGAGCCCCTGAAGGTGAGTCAATTCCAGGTGAAACAGGTGATTGTTGGAGGATAAATCAGTGGATTTCTTTTGATGTTTTTTGTGATGCTGTGTGTGGAGCAGGTGAGTGATGACGATGAGTCCGTTTGAGGAGGGCGGGTTATGAATAGGTGGAGTGTTGGAGACTCCGTGTTCCATTCTATTCGATTTCGTGTAGGTTGTAGGATAGCTTCCGTTTTGAGAGGATGATGAGAAGATGAGTCCGAGTTTTGGAGGAGTCACTCGAGTGATTGAATTCCTTTTGATGTTTTGGAAGCGCTTTGTGGTTTGTGCAGTTGACGCCATTGAAGCGATCCATGGCAAATACGGGATATCACCCAGTATCATCATTGGTGATGATATTTGGGTGATCCTTGTGAGGACGTGGACCAGTGAGGACAAAGGTGAGTCTGTTACAGTTGACGGATGATGACGCTGAGTTGGATAAACACTGAGGAGTTTGAGGCAGATGCGGATGCTTCATAGATGATGTATGAATTCTGTGACGATGATGTGTGCATTGACTGCGCCTTGATGTTGGGAATCTATGGACTAGAAGGAGGTCATCCTTCACGGTGAGGAGGTCTCTGGGTAACGCAAGCAGCTTCTTTTGCGATGGCTGCAAGCTGGATTTCTGGAAGTTTGGTTTAGACGGGCAGAAAGGTGACATAGCTCCGTGTTTTGTGATTGTTGATTGATGTTTGAAGAAGTAATGCCGCAGGAGGCGAAGTGAGTTTGTCGTCTGTGCTGCTTTGGGATACACTTTTGCTTTGTGCTTTGCAGAGATGATGTGGATGCAAAGACCCATGGGTGATGTGGTGGAGGGGGCAGTGTGATGAATGGGAGGTGCACACGTGGACTGAGCCTTCGTGGGAGGCGGTGACGAACCTGTTTTTGGTAGAGGTGGTTCAGTGTTTGTGTGGACTGTTGGGTGCTGAGGAGGGGTCGTGCAGGACGGACAGTTGGCTCACCCTCAGCAGTGCAGTAGAGTTTGCATTCACTTCAGGTTCGAGCAGCAGCACACAGTGAGAATGAGTTATGTCCAGTATGCACAGCATTGTGGACCAGGTTGCAGCAGACGCCCTATGGACAGCTGTGTGCAGTGTTGGGTTCCATGATGTCTACTGTAGAGGAACTCAATGGTGCGCTGCACTGTGAGACAGGAAGGCCTCAGGAAACATGTTGGTTTGGTGTGTGGCTGAGATACGTATGTCTTCAGATTCGTTCAGTGTCTGCCAGTTCCCATTCAACGCCTTCCATGTCGCTTTGGGTAAACGTTTGACAAAGGGCAGCTATACGTTTTGTGGATATGGCTATAGAAGAATCTTAGACTTGCTTTCAGGACGGCAGGTTGGTGTGGTTTTCATTGAAATGTGTGTTCTGTTTGTGTTTGGATGTGTAACTCATGAAACAGAGGAAGATGCAGATATGAAGGAGGGATCTTGCTGAGATGAGATGCATATGTGTTCTTTTGACTCAACGGTTTGATGATATTGCATTCAACTGAGTATACCTCAGAAAAGTATATCATGCATGCGAATGGGGATGTCACAAGTATGTTGTATAAACACTGTTTTGTAAAATGGAAGCGGACAGACCACTGTCACAGAGATGATTGAATAAAGGTTGAGCACTGTGCGCACTGTCTGTTGAAGCATGAGCCACTGAGTTGAATGTTCTCACATGGTTCTGAAGCCCTCTTGAAAGAAAGGAATGAAGAATTGTGTGGGAGGTTATTCAGTGATGTGAGGTCAACTCAACGATCACATTCAGAAGGATTGCTGGACTGAATTTGTTTTGTGAAGATAATCTGTTCGCTGGAGACTGTTCACGTGCGTGTTTTGAAACGTTCTATCATCAGTGTGCAGTGGACAGCTCACCTCATGAGTTCTTTGCCATGATGCAGCATTGATGTGCAGCGGGCAGACGCAGGATTTCAACACAGTGGAGTGTGCAGCAGGTTGGCTGTTTGCCTTCAAGACGGTGAGGACGTGTGATGTGAAAATTGAAGAGTTGAGAGGATTTAACTTTGCTCACACAGAATGATGTGAATGACAGTCAATCTCCATGGTTACTGTTGAGGAGCTCAGTGAACTACGTGTGTGAATTGCAGAAGTGGTAGTTCACGTTGTGAAGTTAGAATGGAATTAGGTGTGTTTGCAGAGACTCCGCTTCCTTCAGGATGCCGTTGCAAAGTGTCGGTGATGATGGTGTCAACATTGCCGCTATAACGCTGTACATGCTCGAATGACGATGATCTTATTGGGCGATGTCGCGTTGGTTGCGCCGGTGAGTCCCGCAGAAGCGCCATGGAAGAAGCGCGCTACGTGGTGAGTTCGATAATCAGGCGGTAGAGGATAGCGTACGGCGCGCAGGCGATTAATCAGGTTCCCGCTATGCGTTCATTTCCTCTTACCGCAGAACGCAGTTCAATACGCACCAACCCCTTGCCAGATTACCGGTCGGCGATGGATGTCGGATCGCCTCGGTACAGCATTTGTTCGCTATGTCGCGCTGGGCTACTTCCGGCAGAAAGCGACGATAATGCGTATGAATAGCGAGGGCAGGAGTTGGCCGATGCCGCAAGCGACACCAGCGGCGTCCGCTTCGTCTGATAGCAATTTCGGTGTTGAGGAGAGCTGCTGAATAGCGCCAGATCGCCGGCAGAAGGCGCGGCAGCAGGAAGACGCGCGCGCTCTGCCGGAGAACGGCTTCCAGATCGTTTTCATGTTTTTGCGCGCGTCATGTTCGGTTTGGAAACGCGGTAGAGAAGAAGAGCGCGTCACCAGCATGGCGAAGACCGTCCAGGCACCAGACGGTCTTTCAGATCGGCATGTCCAGCAGGTTTGCTGTGGTAGCGGGCGCGTTTGTTCGCTTGTCGAGAACGTGAAGATGTTGCAGGTTTGTCGAGGTTGGCGAACGGTAACGGTTGACGATGTTCAATGGCCAGCTTGTCGACTGCCGTACGTTGAGGAGAACGCCGATCGTCATAGCGGAACACTTCCAGCGGTTTACGTTTTTGATTTCCACCGTTGCGCGACGAGCTACCCGGATGTCCATGATGCTGGATATCAAACTCGAAGGATCAGAACCGTGTGAGGTTCATAGCCGCACGAAGGCACGGCTACCACGCGATGATCTGATGGGAATGTGGATCAAGGTCAGTCAGCGGTGCCGATATTCGTTGAACACGCTGCGTATTACGCGCGCAGCGCGCCAGTCATCATCATCGCCGGCTTCCGGCAGCGGCTCCGTTGACGTCGCTGTCGCTTCTTCGCGCTAGTCGACGACCTGATCTTGAAGCGTTGGAGCCCCTCAACAGCCACTCGCGCGTTCAGCTTCCTCCACGCTCCTGCGGCTTCTTGAATTCCTCGTCAGCCAGCCGTTCTTTTGGAGGAACTGTCCGTAAGAAGGGCCGTTGTTGCTGGTACTGGCGAACTCGTCGACATCATTCGCGCCCATTACGTCGCCGTCGGCTTCGAGCTCATCCAGTGCGGCGTTCAACTCGGTGGGTTACGTTAGGACTTTATCGATGTTCAATTTCGTCACGGTCAACGCGTATCTTGGATGTCCTCCCGTGGTTCTTGATGAGCGGCTTTTTTCGGGTTTGTCCGGGTGGTGGTCTTCGTCTATTGATTTGCTTCTTTACGGTCCTGGTCATGAACTTCTTCCCCCAGAATCCTTTGCGCATGCGGGTGCGACGGTGATAGCGAAAGGTCACCATGGCCGAGTACCAGTTGAGAACGTCCCCGTTGGCGTCGGCGGCGTCGGTGTAGGCTTCGAGGTCAAGGTCTTCGTGGTTGCCCTTAGTTGCGAAAGTTGACGAAGTCGTCGAAATTCCGCGGCGTTTTTAATGTTGTGTTCGTCGTGATCTTGATGTAGATGTCGATGGACGTTCGCCCACCGTCGTCGTCATCGCTTGTTGTTGATGACCTCGGAGCGTTGCCGGCGCCGCCGTTGACCTTGATGGCCGCTTCGATCAGTTGGTTCCTTTGGTAGTGGTGGTATTGAACAACGGCGGCCGGGTCACCGGTCTTAGCCAGGCGTCGGAGACGACATGTTGGCCTTGCTCTTCGAACATCTTTCGCCGTCGAGGAGCACCATGCCCTGCGTAACGAGTTCGTCGAAAGGCTCGGGTTCTTCGACCATCTCCATGTCGTTCAGGACGCGGGTGAAGAAGCGCGCGTACAGGAGATGCATGATTGCGTGCTCGATGCCGCCGACGTAGTGGTCGACGGGCGTCCAGTCGTTCGCCGTCTCTTCGTCGAAAGGCGCGTCTTCGTAGTCGGACGACGTGTAACGCAGGAAGTACCACGACGAGTCGAAGAAGGTGTCCATAGTGTCGGTCTCGCGCCGCGCGTCCGCTCCGCATTCGGGGCAGGTCGTCTCCATGAAGCCCTCCGCCTCTTCGAGCGGGTTTCCGCTCGTCTGCACGAACTCGGGTAGTTCGACAGGGAGTTCGTCGTCCGGAACGAAGACCGGTCCACAGTCGTCGCAGTGCACGACGGGTATCGGCGTTCCCCAGTAACGCTGGCGCGAGATGAGCCAGTCGCGCAGGCGGTAATCGACGGTTTCTTCCGCGCCTTCGATGTCCTCGGCGAGTGCCGTGCGTGCCTCGTCGCTCGTCATGCCCGTGTAGTCGCCCGAGTTCGTCAGGACGCCGTCTTCTGTGAACGCTTCCTCCTGAATGTCTACCTCCTCTGCCTCTTCGTCGTCCTCCGGTTGTATGACTCGCCTTATCGGTATGCCGTGTTCTTGCGCGAACTCGTGGTCGCGTTCGTCGTGCGCCGGAACAGCCATTATCGCGCCCGTTCCCACCTCCGTCAGAACGAAGTCTGCGACGTAGACGGGAACGTCGTCGCCGTTCGCGGGGTTCGTGGCGTCGGTTCCGGTATAGACGCCTCTCTTTTCGCCGCCGGGTTCTCGGTCCTCGGGTACGCTGTCGATAAACTCCGCAACTTCGTCGTTCTCCTCGGCGATTTCGCGTGCGACAGGATGTTCGGGTGCGAGAGCCACGAACGTCGCGCCGAACAGCGTGTCTATACGTGTCGTGAAGCAGTCGACGTCGCCGTGTCCGTGTACGTCGAAAGGCACCGTCGCGCCTTCCTGCCTACCTATCCAGTTCCTCTGCATCTCCTTGACGCTCTCCGACCATCCGTCGAGTTCTTCGAGACCTTCGAGGAGTTCGCCGGCGTACTCCGTGATGGAGAGGTACCACTGGTCGAGCGCGCGTTGTTCGACAGGAGTGTCGCAACGCCAGCAGGCGTCGTCCTCGACCTGTTCGTTCGCAAGAACCGTCTCGCAGTCGGGGCACCAGTTTACTTCGCCCTCCTTGTAATCGACCAGACCTTCGTCGGCGAAACGTTTGAAAAGCCACTGGTTCCACCGGTAGTAAGACGGTTCGCACGTCGTGACCTCGCGGTCCCAGTCGTAGCCGAATCCCATCGCCTCCATCTGTTCGCGCATCGTCTCGATACACTCGAACGTCCAGTCGCGCGGATTTGTGTCGCGCTCCAGAGCGGCGTTCTCGGCGGGAAGCCCGAACGAGTCCCAGCCCATCGGGTGTAGCACCTCGTCGCCCTGCAGGCGTTTGTACCGTGCGTATGCGTCCGTGATGGTGTAGTTTCGGACGTGTCCCATATGCAGTTTCCCCGAAGGGTACGGGAACATGCCTAGGACGTAACGTTTGCTCTGCGCGCCGTCGTCCGCCGCGAAAACACCCTCGTCGCGCCATACTTCCTGCCACCGCTTCTCTACCTCCTCGTGGTCGTAGCTGTCGCTCTCCGTCATAGAAACACCTCTACCGGAGCGGTGGCTCTACGAACGCCGGACGGGCGGAGCCAAAAAACGACCACTCCGGAGCATGTTGGGCGTTTCGCCTGCTTCAGTCATAAAGCTTCCCAATCTTACGAAGACGAGTCATATGTCCGGTCCGGTTGGTCTTAATTCGGGTCTCAGTCTGGGCAAGGTTTAATGTGACAGGGTGTTTACTTGTCCCGCATGGAACGCCTCGTGGATTCTCACGGACGCGAGACCACAGACATACGTATCTCGCTCACCGACCGGTGTAACTTCGACTGCTTCTACTGCCACAACGAGGGACTCGGAGACACACGTGGACCCGCTGAGGCGGACGAGAACGAGATGTCTACGGAGAAGGTTCTGCGTGTCGCACGCACCGCACACGACTTCGGCATACGCAACTTCAAACTTACAGGCGGCGAACCGATGTTGCGCGCCGACCTGCCGGATATCATCGAAGGCATCGCCGCACTCGAAGGCACGGAGGTCAGCATGACGACGAACGGCACCTTCCTTCCGGGGCGTGCGACCGAACTCGCCGACGCGGGACTCGAACGTGTCAACGTCTCGCTCGACGCTCTCGACTCGGACGACTTCCGCGAGATTACACGCGGCGGCGTCGAACACGTCCTTGAAGGCGTCGGTGCGGCGGTCGAGGCTGGTCTGACGCCCGTAAAGCTAAACATGGTGATGGCTCAGCCGATGCGTCCGCATCTCGACGACATGGTCGAGCATGCTGTGAGCAAAGACGGGATTAGGCTCCAGATAATCGAGTACATGCCCGAACTCGTCGGCGACGTCGATTACCGCGTCGATATAGACGAGATACACAACTACTTAGACGAACGCGCAGACGAAGTTCGGACGCGCGAGATGCACAGCCGTAACCGTTACGTCATCGACGGAACCGTCGTCGAAATCGTAGACCCTGTCGAGAACGCAGGATTCTGCGCGAACTGCCACCGTATACGTGTGACGCACGAAGGTAAACTCAAGGGCTGTCTCAACAGGAACGACGACTTGGTGCCGACAGAAGGCGCGTCCGACGACGAGTTACGCGACGCCTTCCGGCGCGTCGTCGAGAACCGTGTACCGTACTACGGCGAGTACATGGTGAAGAACGAGAAAGGTGAATGGGTTCAGAACCCAGAGTACGCCGAGACGGTCGAGGTAGACGACGAGCACGAACTTCCGATGCTCGAAAGCCCCGTGCGGTCGAACTCCGACTAAGAAGACGCGCCGCCGCTGACGGGCGGGAAGACAGCGATTTCCTCGACGCCTTCCGTCGAAGATTCGGGTTCGACAGGTTCGCCGTCGGCGGTCAGGTTGAGATGTGACCGGAGTTCGCCGTCGCTGAGGAGGCGTTCTTCGAGAGACGGATGGCGCGCAACGAGGCTCTCTATAACGTCGCCGACCGTGTCTCCCTCGGCTTCTACTTCCGACTCTCCTGCGCGTTCGCGTATGTCGGCGAACAGGCGCACACGTACCTTCGTCATGGTCGTCCTACACCCGCGTTCTACTTGTATCCTGCCGTCAATGTCGCGGTCGTCGCCAAGATTGAATACGCCCGACGCGTTACGGAGACCATGAAAGCCTTCTGTGTCGTCGGACCGAGCGACTCGGGCAAGACGACCTTCGTCGAACGTCTCGTACCCCTCTTAGACGAAAGCGGCAGGGTCGCGACGGTAAAGTCGATACACCACGACGTGGACGTGGACGAAGAGGGGAAGGACACCTACAGACACCGTGAGGCAGGAGCGGAGCGGGTCGTCGGCGTCACGCCCGAGACGCGTTTCGAGTTAGCCGACGTAGAAGACAAGGGCGAAGAGATACGCGCGACGCTCAACCGCCTCGCCGACGCGGGCTACGACTACGCCGTCGTCGAGGGCTTCTCCGAGTCGTCGCTTCCGAAGTTCGCGGTCGGCGAGACGGAAGCGTCGAACGTCGTCCTGCGCGACGCCGACGAGGCGGACGACGAGACTCTCGTTGAGACTGTCGAAGGCTTCGAGGAACGCGAGACGCTCGGTTCGCTCATCCGACGCGTGAAAACGACCGACAACTCTCCGAAAGCAGGTGCTGTATCGACGTTCACGGGACGCGTCCGCGAGGAGAACCTCGACGAAGCACGAACGACACGCCTCGAATACGAGAAGTACGAGCAAGTGGCGGACGAGCGCATGGAGGCGATACGCCAAGACCTCGAATCCCGCGAAGGCGTCTACGAAGTGGCGATGCACCACGAGACCGGCATAGTTGAAGCGGAGGAGGACGCCGTGCACGTCGTCGTCTTGGCAGGACACAGACAGGAGGCGTTTCGCGCCGTCGAGGACGGAATAAACAGGCTCAAGAACGAGGTTCCGATATTCAAGAAGGAGGTCACGGAGGACGGCGAGTTCTGGGTACACGACCGCCCATGAGCGTGTATCTTTTTTAGGCTGAAGCACGTAATAGGAAGGGAATGGAACGAAGACGATTACTACGACTTGTAGGAGCAACTGGCGCGGCAGGAATCGCAGGTATGTCAGGATGTCTCGTCGACAACGACGTAACCGTCAACGAGGATGACGGGGAAACCGGCGATGGAGACGAAACAGCCGACGGCGAACAAGAAGGTCCACCCGACTACGTCGAGGTTACAGCGGGACCGAATGGGGCATGGGAGTTCGAACCTGAGGAGGTCGAGATAGCCGTCGGCGGGACTGTCGAGTGGTATTTTGCGACCGGTGGGCAAACGTCACCTCGCATCCCGACGCCCACAACAAGTGCGAGAACCCCGAGGGCGCGGAGCCGTTCACGTCGTACGAGGGAGACGACCACTTCGCGGTAAAAGATGTCGACTCGACTTTCAGCCACACGTTCGAGACGCCGGGCGAGTACACCTACGTCTGTACGCCGCACGCGACGCAGATGGTCGGATATATTACGGTCGTCGAAACCGAGTAGTATCACGTATATAGACAGTAGTGTCACGTATATCGACGTATCATTACGTATTCTGGGGGAAGTTTTATGTAGTTGTGAGCAAATTAAGCAATAGTATGTCTCAGAAAGGTAAGCCTAAGGAGTCTTCGTCTAAAAAGAGAGAAAAGTATCTCGACAGACGGAGGTTTCTTGCGGCAACAGGTGCGGTAGCCGGAACAGGTGTTCTGACAGGGTGTCTCAACGGCGGCGAGGAGGAACCGGACGGCAACGAGACCGAGGACGGGGACGGGATGGAAAACGGTGACGGTGACGGAGAGGACGAACCCGAACGCGGTACCGTCGAGTACATGCAGAACAAGTACCCCGGCCTCGAAATCCTCTCGCCCGACCCCGAGAACGCACAGGCGGGTGCGAGAGAGGTCTACAACAATCAGTTCATCACTCCGCGCGAGGACCACTTCGTACGCAACCACTACTTCTCGCCCGACGTAGCCGCCGAGGACTGGACGCTCACTCTCGTGATGGGCGACGAGGAGATGGAGTTGACGATGGACGAGATAAGGAACGACTACTCGACCGAGACCGTGACGCACACGATGCAGTGCTCGGGTAACGGGAGGGCGTTCTACGAACCCGGCGTTTCGGGTAATCAGTGGCACTACGGTGCTGTCGGAAACGCAGAGTGGACGGGCACACCCGTGAGTGAGGTTCTGGAGGACGCAGGAGCCGACACGAGCGAAGGCATGTGGCTCCGCGCCAGCGGTGGCGACGCGCCCGAGGGAGAGGACTTCTTCACGCGGTCGCTTCCGATGGAGAAGGTGACCGAGGACTGCCTCCTCGCCTACGAGATGAACGGCGAGCCTATGAACATCGAGCACGGCTTCCCACTCCGTATGCTCGTGCCCGGATGGTACGGCTGTAACAACGTCAAGTGGCTCGACGAAATCGAGGTCATGGACACGATGGTCTTCGGTCCCGACTGGGAGGACCGCCCCGCGGCGTACACCGACCCCGAGATGGAGTACGACGGAAGCGGACAGCGCACACACACCCACTGGCAGCAGTACTCGTACCGTATCGTGGCTCAACAGGACGACCGCGCCATACACTACGAGTCCATCGATACGTTCGACTTTCGTGACCAGATGGATAACGACGAGATACGGAACGCCTACATGTACGACCAGTCGGTCAAGTCGGTCATCGGCGCGCCCGGAGAGGACGCGACGGTATCACCCGACGACGACGGCATGATAGAGGTCTTCGGCGTCGCTTGGGCTGGCGACGACTCGGTCGATACCGTCGAAGTCTCGCCCGACGGCGGAGAGAACTGGGTCGAAGCCGAACTCGTCGCCGACGACCAAGGACGCGGCGGTCCGTACTCGTGGACGATGTTCAGGTACATGTGGGAAACCGAACCCGGCGACTACACGCTCGTCTCGCGCGCCACCGACGAACAGGGACGCACCCAACCCCGCGAAATCTCGGACGCGGAGGATGGACTCCGTGAGATAGACATGGAGATGGACGTGTACCCGTGGAACAGCAGTGGATACGGTCTCAACGCGTACCTGCCTCACGCCGTCGAAGTGACGGTCGAGGAGATGTAAGGTAAGTAAGGTTACCCTTCTTCGTTTCCGTTCTCCTCTTTCTTCCTGACCTTCGCTGTCTTTCCTTTCTTCTTTTCCCACGTCCTCGCGCTCTCGTCGCCCGGCGCGCCGTGTACGTCGAGTAGCTTTATCTCGAACTCGACCCGCGTCCCAGCGAGTTCGTGGTTGAAGTCTATCGTGACCGTCTCGTCGTCTATCTCCGTCACCCATCCGCTTCTGCCGTCCTGCGTCTTCGCCAGCTTTCCTTCCTCAACCTCGGCGTCGGCTTCTTCGAACATCTCGCGCGGAAACTCGACGACTTCGTCGGTGTCGCGCTCGCCGAACGCGCGTTCGGGTTCGACGACAACCGTCTTCTCCTCGCCTCTCCGCATGCCGACGACCGCCTCGTCGAGACCTTCGAGAACCTTGTCCTCGCCGATGCGGAACTCGAGGGGCTTGTAGTCACGGTGGTCGTGGTAGATTCCTTCTTCGAGCGCTACATCGACGTTCGTGGTGTCGAATACCTCGCCCTCTTCGGGTCCTTCGGCGATACGCCCGACGTAGTGTATGATAGCGACCTGTCCTTCGTGAACTTTCTCGTCGTCGTTTTCTTCCGACATGCTACCTCCTCACCAGACCGAGTACGTGTCTTACTTCGCCGAGTGCGAGCCTCATGCCTGTCTCGACCGCGCCGACGCTTCCCGGCAGAACGAATACGACGCAGTCGCCGACGACACCCGCGGTCGCCCGCGAAAGAATCGCTGCGGTCCCTATCTCCTCGACGCTCCTGCGCCGGAACTCCTCGCCGAAGCCTTCGATTTCCTTATCGAACAGCGGGCGCACCGTCTCTACGGTAACGTCGTCGTCGGTGAGACCAGTGCCGCCCGAAGTTACGACGGCGTCGCAGTCGGGGACGAGCGTCTCTACTGCGTCGCGTATCTTGTCAGCGTCGTCCGTTACGACGCGGTACTCGGCGAAACTGTGCCCGTCGTCTTCGACGAGTTCGCGCGCCTTCTCGCCGCTTCTGTCCTCCTCCTCGTCACGCGACGACGAGACGGTCACAAAGCCGAAGTCGAAAGAAGACTCGTCGTGCTCGTGTTCGGCGTGTCCGTGTTGGTGCCCATGTCCGTGCTCGTGCCCGTGGTTCTCGTCGACGTGCGCGGGATGCGGTGCCATGAAGACGAGCATACGTGTCCGTTCGCGCGCTTCGACGCCGTGTTTCTTTCCCGCCTCAGCGAGAACCGCATCGCCCGCGCCGACCGTCATGCTCTCGTCGCCGACGGTCACCTCCGCCTCGCCTTCCAAGACGTGGTAGACCTTGTCGGAGCCCGCGTGTTCGTGTAACTCCTGCGCCTGACCCGCCTCGAAACAGTACACGTCGGCGAAGAACCGTTCGGTCTCGAACAGGTTGACCTTCTCGAACCCGTCGTCGTCGAAGGCGCGCACCGTCGTTACGTCTGAAACTTCCATGCAGGAAGAACGGTCCCGTAGCGACTTATGCTTAGTCCCAGCGTTCGAGTACTCCGCCAGCGTCGTCGGGGACGCGGTACCCCCGTCTTTCCGACAGTTCATCGACGGCGTCTAAGAACGAGACGACGCCTTCCTTCTCTCGGCGGTCGTCGGCGACGAGGAGGTCGACGGGCGACCATCCCGTCGGCTTGAAGCTAAGGTCGGTGCGTACGGCGGTATCCTTACCCACGAGCGCGGCGTCTACCCTACCTGCTGTGACGGCGTTCACCGCGCCCTCCTCCGAACGGAAGACACGCATATCGGCGTCGTCACGGTCTTCGTCGAAACGAGCGCGGAGAGCGTAGCCTTCGGGTAGAACGCCGAATACCTCCGCGTTACCGGGGCTTGCGTCGGATGCGTACGCGTATCCGACACGTCTGTCGTAGCCGCGTACGAGAGACGCGTCCGAAACGCCGAGTTCGTCGATTTCGTCGGGCGGTAGACCGACCGCCGCTACGTCCAAGATACCGTTCCGGAGACGACGTGTGCCTTCGACAGAACCGACGGAGAGCCAACGCGCGTCGCGTCCTTCGAGCGCGCTACCGAGGAGACCGTCGGACTCCCCTCCACCGAGTAGCGCGGGCGGCGACGCACCGCCGAACAGCGAAACCTCTACTTCGTCGCCAGCGTCAAGGTAGTTGGTCGAGGGTTCGACGGTCACGTAGCCGTCGGCGAGCGTGAGCGAGGTTGTCGCGCCGCTACCCTTGTCGACGGAGTAGGCGAGTACCGAACCGCCGCCGTCCTCGACGAGACCGACGGGCAGGATACGTGTGCGTCCGCCTTCGGTACGGACTTCGTCGGCGACTCTTGCGCGCGTCGTCCTTCTTTCGGCTTCGCGTTCCTTTCCCGTCGCGTCTCGCACCATCCCGGCGACGAAGACACGGAAGACGGATAACGCGCTTATCGGATTGCCCGGAAGACCGACGAACGCCGTCCCGTCGAGCCTTCCGAAGACGGTCGGTCTTCCAGGCTTGAGCGCGACGCCGTGTAGCAGGAGTTCGCCCTCCTCTTCAACGACGCGGTAGACGACGTCCTCGTCGCTCGCGCTCGTCGAACCGCTCGAAAGAACAAGGTCGCAGTCCGCGGCGGCTTCGCGCATGACGCGTAACATCTCTTCGTAGTCGTCGCCGACATGGTCGTAGACGACCGCTTCGCCGCCCGCGTCCTCAACCGCCACAGCGACGGAGAACGTGTTGACATCGTGAATCTGCCCCTCGTCGAGCGTTCCGCCGGGACGTACGAGTTCGTCGCCAGTGCTGACGATACCGACGCGCGGCGGCGCGTAGACGGGCAGGGTTTCGGCACCGAGAGCGGCGGCGAGTCCGATTTCGCGTTGCGAAAGCGTCGTTCCTGCCGAAAGAGCGCGTTCGCCTTCAGCAACGTCAGAGCCTGCGAACATGACGCTGTCGGATGGTGCGAGAGACGTGCGCACGTGGACCGTGTCGCTGTCCTCGCTCGTCGCCGTCCTCTCGACGGGAACGACTGCGTCCGCACCGTCAGGTATCGGCGCGCCCGTCGCTATCTCCGCCGCTTCGCCGTCGCCGACCGTTACGTCGGGCGAAGTTCCCGCCGAGACGGTTCCGACGATTTCGAGGTTCGCAGGCTCCGTCTCGTCCGCGCCGTACGTGTCGCGCGCCCTGACAGCATAGCCGTCCATGAGCGACCTGTAGAAGCCCGGCACGTCGATGGGTGACTCGACGCTCTCGGCGAGAACACGTCCGCGCGCATCGACGAGCGGCACGTTCTCGACACGTCTCTCGGGCGTGAGTTGCTCTGCGACGCTTGCCGCTTCTTCGAGCGACGCTAAGTCACGGAACTCCTTGCGCATCTTCACGCCTCCCAGAGTAGAACGTCTACTTTTTCTCCTTCCGCGTACCCTTCACGGCTTTCCGGCGCGACGACGAAGCCGTCGGCGTCGGCGACGCTCGAAAGCACGCCCGCGCCCTTCGTCCTTACAGGACGCGCCGTTCTTCCGTCGCCGTTCTTTTCCACGACGACGCGCGTGTACGTCCGCGCTCCGACCTCCGACGGTATCTTCTCTTCGAGAGCGCACCGTACCGCGGGTTCGGGAGTCTCCTCGACGTTGAGGAGCGTGCGCACGCCACGGCGAACGAACTCGAAGGAGTTGACAACACAGGAGACCGGATATCCGGGTAGCATTACGACGGGCGTCTCGTCCACGACACCGAAGCCGACGGGGTGTCCGGGCTTTACCGCGACGCCGTGTACGAGCATCTCGCCCATCTCGTCGATTACCTCGGGCAGGAGGTCGCGTTCGCCGACGCTCGAACCGCCCGTCGTGGCGACGAGGTCGGCATCTGTTGCGGCTTCGCTGACCGCTTCCCTCAGGGCGTCTTCGTCGTCGGGTATTACGTCGCTCACGGACGGTTCGCCGCCCCAACGTTCGACGTACTCGGCAACCATAGGACCGTTCGTTCCGACTACCTCGCCCGGCGCGGGGTCGCACTCGACGACCTCGTCTCCCGTCGGTACTACGCTCACGTTTGGCTTCCGTCGTACTTCGACTTCCTCGACACCGACGGAGCGCAGAACACCGAGACGACTGGGGAGCAGACGCACTCCCTCTTCGACGACAGTTTCGCCTTCCTCGACATCCTCGCCCGTGTAAGCCACGTTGTTGCCCTCCGACACGGCGACCGAGACCTCGATAGATTCGCCGACCTCCTCGGTCTCCTCCACACGCACGACGGCGTCCGCGCCTTCGGGAACCGCGCTCCCCGTGTGGACGTACGCCGCTTCGCCGTTGTCCACGTTGCCGTCTCTGTCCACGGCTTCGAGACTTACAGGCGAAGCCTCGCTCGCGCCGTGTGTGTCCTCCGCTCTTACAGCGTAACCGTCCATCGCCGCACGGTCGTAGTGCGGCACGGGACGTTCCGCGACGACTGACGAACCGACGACACGTCCTTTCGCGTCGTCGAGTCGGAGGGTTTCGCTGTCCACCGCCCCGAAAAGAGGAAGAAACTCGTCGAGCGCGTCGCCGAGCCGAACGTTCTTACGGAAGCCCTGTCGCATGCCCGTTCTACGCGAACGCCGCGGATAAATACGACGGTGGCTCACGAGTCGTCCGACACGACGACGGCGTCCGAGTCGTCGAAGCCCACGACGACCTCGTCCCCCTCGGTCACGTCGGAGAAGCCGTCGACCTTCGTCAGAACCTCACCCGCCCGCGTCCTGACACGTGCCTCCGCGTGGCTCCCCATCTCGGTCACCTCGACTACGTCGCCCGCGAAGGCGTTGTCGTGTACCGCGTCTTCGGTTATCTCGACGTTCTCGGGGCGGACGTAGACGGAAGCCTCGTCGCCTTCTTCGCCCTCGCCGCGTCCGTTGACGCGTATCTTCGTGTCGTCGGCTACACGCACGTCCCCGTCCACCCCGACGACCCCGTCGAAACGCGACGACTCGCCGACGAACTCCGCGACGAAACGCGTCCGCGGATGCCTGTATACGTCACGCGGCGTCCCTTCCTGCTCCTTCTCGCCGTCGTTGAGTACGACGACGCGGTCGGAAACTGATATCGCCTCCTCTTGGTCGTGTGTCACGAGCACCGTTGTCACGCCCGTCTCGTCGTGTACGCGTTTGATTTCGTCCTTGAGTTCGTTCCTGAGCGCGCGGTCGAGTCCCGTCAGAGGTTCGTCTAAGAGCATCACGTCGGGTTCGTACGAGAGAGCGCGCGCGAGTTCGGCGCGTCTCGCCTCGCCGCCGCTCAGCGTCTCGGGGAGGGCGTCCTCCTTGTCGGTCATCCTCACGAGTCCGAGGTAGTCGTCGGCGCGCTCCCCTCTCTCCGTCCCGTCTTCCACGTGCGGCTTCAGAGCGTACTCGACGTTCTCGCGCACGGTCATCCGCGGGAAGAGCGACGTCGTCTGGAACACCATTCCGACGCGTCGTTCCTCGGGCTTCGTGTCGGTTACGTCCTCTCCGCGCAGGAAGACGCGCCCACCGTCCGGTTCCACGAGACCCGCGACCGCCTTCAGAGCCGTCGTCTTTCCGCATCCGCTCGGACCCAAGAGCGTCACGAACTCGCCCTTCTTGACCTCGAAGGACAGGCTCTCGACGGCAGTTTCGTCACCGAACTCCTTCGTGAGGTCTCTTACTTCTAGCATCATTCCCTCAGCCCCGGTGCCCTGTCGAGCATCTGTACGGCTGTTATGACGCCTATGCTTATGACTATCAGTACCAGCGAAGGCGCGACGACGCCGTCGATTCCGCGCGAAACGAACTCCACCCATATCAGAGTCGGCATCGTGCGGGGGTTGTACGCGACCATCATCGTCGCGCCGAACTCGCCGACAGCGCGTGCGAAAGTGAGAACGACGCCCGCGAGTACCGCGGTCCTCGCCGACGGCAGAGAGACGTTCCAGAACGTCGCGACGGGACCGTGACCCATCGTCCGCGAAGCCTGTTCGAGGCTCTCGTCGACATCTGAGAAGCCTGCGCGCGACGTCACGACGACGAAAGGCGAGGCGACGAAAGTCTGCGCGAGCGCGACGCCCAAGAGACTGTCCGTAAGGGGCACGCCGAGGGCTTCCGCGAGCGCACCTACCGTCGTGAACCTGCCGAATCCCGTGAGGAGCATCGCGCCGCCCACGACGGGAGGAAGGACGAGAGGAAGCACGACGAGCGCGTCGACGACGCTCTTGCCGCGGAACTCCGCGCGTGCCAAGAAGTAAGCAAGTGGCACGCCGAAGAGAGTCGCCGTCACAGTCGCCACGGGCGCGGTCACGAGCGAGTTGCCGAGAGCGTCCCGAAGTTCGGGCGAGCGCAGACCTTCCGAGACACCCGACCGGCGCGTTCCCGCGAAGAAAGACGCGAAAGGGTAGACGATATACGCGAGCAGTGCTGTGCCGACGGCACCGAAGACGAGCGTTTCCTTCGTGTTCACACGACCACCTCCTCGGGCGGTTCTCCGTTGTAGCTAACGTCGGGTAGCGAAAGACCGGCTTCGGCGAGGGTCTCGCGGTTTTCGAGGAGGTACCTCACGAACTCGTAGCCAGCGTCGCTCCTCCGTGCGTCGCTCAGAACCGTGACGTTGTACAGCACGGGCGTTCCCTCGAACGTCGTTCCGTCCTCGGTCGTGTACGTCGCCTCGGCGTAGTCGTCGGCGCGTTCGGGGTCGGAGAAGTTCAAGTCGTCGGGTAGTTCGTGGAAAGGAATACCGTGGTCGACAGCCATGTTCTCGTAAGCGACAGCCGCCGCCCTCGTCCCCGAACGGACGCCGGCGAGAAGCTGAGGCTCCTCGGGTTCCTCGTAGACCTTGGCGAGCATCTCGTCCCTGAAGCCGTCGAGTCCGTGTTTCTCCTCGGTGAGTTCGAACATCTGTACAGCCCTGTACCCAAGAGGGTCGAGTTCGGGGTCGCTTATCGCAACTTCGCCTTCGTCGGCGTCGCGCAGAACCTCGTACCAAGCGTCGCCCGATTCGAGCCTCTCGCCCACGCGCGTTCCTTCGTCGTACGCTATACCGACGGAGTTGGAGGCAAAGACGGCGTCCCAGTCGGTGTGCTCGTCGTAGAGTCGGTCGCGCAGAAGACCCGCGTCCGCGCTCACGACGACTTCCGGGTTCTTCTGTCCGTCCTCAACCATACGCATGACTGTGTTCGAGCCGTGGTACTCGCCTCTGTAAGCCGTCCCGGTTTCGCGCTCGAAAGACGGTCCGAGTTCGTCGTCGAGAACGACGGCGAGACTCCCCGCTGACAGGACGCTGACGTACCCGCTGTTACCGAGACACCCCGAAGCGGTCGCGCCCGCGACACCCCCGACGGCTGTCAGGAACTCGCGTCTCCTCATGTAGGTAAAGTATATCTGATTAAGGTAAAGCTTTATGTTAAGCAAACATATTTAACCTACGTGAAGCTACCCGACGCCGACGACACCTTCCTGACCGAGAGGCAGAGGCATGTCCTCGTCCTGCGCGAGGACGGTATGACGCAACGCGAAATCGCGGATGAGTTCGGGACGAGCGCGTCGAACGTCAGCATGATACAGAGCACAGCGGAGAAGAACATCGAGAAAGCGCGTCGCACCGTCGAACTCGCAAAGCACATACGGACGCCGAACCGTGTCGAGGTCGAGGCGGGCGACCACATAGACGACGTGGTCGAGACAGTCTACGACATGGGCGACGTTCAGGGTGTCAAGATAGAGTACTCGCGCCCCGAACTCTACTCGCACATCTACACGAGCCTTTCCGATATCTTCGAAGGTGAGCACTTCGCCGCTGAAGTCGGCATCGGAATCACGGAAGACGGAAAGGTCGAGTTCTATCGGGACTGACGTTTTATTTTCTCCTCTACACGCACGTCCTCGACACGCGTCTCGGGGTACTGACCTTCGTCATCCTTCTCCGCGCTCTTCACCATGTCCCAGACCGTCAGGAGGGCGCGCGTCACGCCGTTTAGTGCTTCCATCTCGACGCCCGTCTTTCCCGTGGAGGTTACGGTGACACGCGCGACGATACCGTCGTCGTCGAACTCGAACCCCGTGTCGACGCCCGTGACCGGAATCTGGTGGCACATCGGTATGTCGTCCCACGTGCGTTTTACAGCCTGTATCCCTGCAATACGTGCGGTCGAGAGGACGTTTCCCTTCTCGACGTCGCCGTCGCGTACAGCCTCGACGGTGTCGGCGCGCAGACGTATCTTTCCGGACGCCGTCGCCTCGCGTCTCACGTCGTCCTTCTCCGTCACGTCCACCATCTGCGCCGTGTCGTCCTCGATATGCGAGAACTCGGGTTCGTCGGTCATGTCCGAAGATGTCGCCTTCGACGCTTAACTCTGACGCGGTGGAGTGCGACCGGGAAACGTAATCTTCTTTGTCCGCCCGCGCTCCTTCCGAAACATGGCAAACCTCTGGACAGACATAAGCGTCGGACCGAACCCGCCCGAGGAGATACACGCAGTCGTAGAGTGCCTCAAGGGCGAGCGAAACAAGTACGAGTACGACAAGGACGTAGAGGGCTGTGTCCTCGACCGCGTCCTTCACTCGAACGTACACTACCCGTCCGACTACGGCTTCATACCTCAGTCGTACTACGACGACGACGACCCTCTCGACGTTCTCGTGCTCGTCGAGGACCAGACGTTCCCCGGTTGCGTCATCGAAGCACGCCCCGTCGGTCTGATGAAGATGGACGACGACGGAGAGCAGGACGACAAGGTTATCGCCGTACCCGTCGAGGACCCGCGTTACGACGACGTGCAGGACATCGACGACGTTCAGGACCATCTCAAGGAGGAGATAGAGCACTTCTTCGAGACGTACAAGGCTCTCGAACCCGGAAAGGAGACGGAAGCACTCGGTTTCGAGGACAAGGAAGCCGCATACGAGGCGATAGAGCGTTCGGTGGAGATATACGACGAGAAGTTCGACTGACGCATCCGAAACTCCGTTAAGGCACCCTGTTCTATACATACCATGCCCGAGATAATTATCTGGCCTGCCTACATCGACTCGTCGAAGTCACGCGGAGAGGGGCGGCGTCTGCCGACCGAAGTAGCCGTCGAATCGCCGAGCGCGGCTGAGGTTGCGAACGCCGCCAAGCAGGTCGGCTACGAACCCGAGTACGAACCAGAGAAGCAGTACCCGCGTTCTTGGTGGGAGAAAAGCGGGCGCGTGACGGTCGAGACAGACGACTCGAAGGACGACGTTCTCCGCGCCGTCGCGGCGTACGTCGAGGTTCTGAGGGAGGAGGCGTAGATGTCCGACGGTAAGCCCGGCATGATAGACCTACATTCGCACACGTTCGTCAGCGACGGCGAACTCGTTCCGGCGGAGCACGCGCGCAGGGCGGAGGTTCAGGGTGTCGAGGTTCTCGGAATCACCGACCACGCGGACGCGAGCAACGTTCAGGACTGTGTCGAGCGCGTCGAACGCGCCAAGGAGACGACGCCGATACGTGTCCTTTCGGGCGTCGAAGTTACGCATGTCCCGCCCGGGAAGATAGAGCGTGTCGTGGAGATGGCACGCGACGCTGGTGCCGACATCGTCGTCGCGCACGGCGAGACGCCCGTCGAACCCGTCGTCGAAGGGACGAACCGCTCAGCGATAGAAGCGGGCGTCGATGTTCTCGGACATCCGGGTCTTATCACGCCGGAAGACGCCGAACTCGCCGCCGAACGCGGCGTGCGTCTCGAAATCACGGCGCGCGGAGGACATTCGCTCGCAAACGGACACGTCGCAAAGGTCGCCGAAGAAAAAGGCGCGGAACTCGTCGTCAACACCGACTCGCACCATCCGCGCGACTTCATCACGCGCGACCGCGCTGTCGAGATAGCACGTCTCGCAGGTCTTTCGGAGGAACGCGCCGTCGAAGTCGTCGACGAAAACCCGCGCGAATTCTTGGACGAAATCCTATGAGGCGTTTCGGACGCGCCGTCGCACACACGGGAGGCGCGCTCGTCGTGCACTGCGAGGAGGGCGTCGAACCGACCTTCAACGCGCCCGTATACGACTCGTCGCTCGACCGCGTCGGAGATACGTTCGAGTTCTTCGGTCCGGTCGAACGTCCTTACGCTCTTGTGGACGGCAACGCGCCGCGCGACGCGAAGCTATACCTGCGCGATTAATCGATTTCTTCGACGGTTTCGAACTCCACCGTGAAGGACGTTACGCCTAAGTCTATCGTCGCCTCTCCCTCGACTTTTGCGTACAGCGTGCCGCCGACGACCGCGCCGGGTGCTGAGGTGCCCGTCGCTGTCAGAAAGTCGTCGTACCCGACGTCGAACTCGTTCGTCTCCGTAACCGTTCCGTTGGGCGGTACTTCGAGACCTTCGACAGTTCCGCTTCCGAGGTACTCGTAAGGACCGTCTCTATCGCCCGAGAGGTAGACATCGTACTCCACTAAATCGACCGTACCGCCGATATGGTTCGGGTTGCGGACGTAGAACTCGTTGCGGAAGGTCGCACCGTCGGTGCCCACGTTGCTTATGCTCCCTTCGGGCGCGCCAAGAGGACCTATAGTCATCTCCTCCGCGCCTACTTCGGGCTCGCGCAGGTCGCCCGTGAGAATCTGCGAAGCCGCTGTGCTGGGTTCGCCGATGACGATGTATCCTGTCGCTACAGCACCGACGACTATAACGACCAGCAGGAGGACGACGACACCCGCGACGGCGAGCACTTTGTTGAGCATTCTGTCCTGTCTACCGACTCGGAAGAACAAAAGCCTGCCGTCGCTATCCGTTCTCGTTTTTCTTCTCGCGCTCGACAGCCTCGACGAAGCCGCGCGCGTACGACGTTTCCGTCACATGGTCGGCGGCTTCGCGCGCCGCGTCGTCGGCGTTCCCGACAGCGTAAGACGTACCCGCGACCTCGAACGTGTGCACGTCGTTCTCCGAGTCGCCGACAGCGACGAACTCCGACGGTTCGAGACCGAGAGTCTCCGCGACAGCGACGAGACCTTGTCCTTTGTCCACGTCGGGCGACTTGACGTGGTAGGCGTACCCCGTGTCGAGAACCTCCAAGCCGTGCCTCTCCGCCACCTCGTCTATCTCGTCGCGGTCGCGTTCTAGAGGCACCGCGACTTCGGTTTCGCGCCAACGGTTGACGAGGTCGGTGCCCTGCCATCCTAAGTCGCCGTCGGGCGCGTACTCCTCGACGAACTCGGTCAGACCTTCGGCGTCGCCTAGCACACGCATCTCGTTGTCGGCGTAGACTATACCCCCCGTCTCCGCGACGGCGTTCGCCTCCACGCCGACGTAAGTACAGAGCGCGGTTGCGTTCGGCAGAACCTTTCCGGTGCAGACGACGACAGTCTCTGCTTGACGCAGAGGTTCGAAGACGCACGGGTCGAGCGCGCCGCTACCGTCGCCGCGTGTCAGCGTCCCGTCTATGTCTACGGCGAGGCGCACGTGGGCGTCCTCACTCGGGTTTCAAACCCTCTTCCTTTATCCGCAACACAGCCTCTCCGTCGGGCAGGTTTGGCGCGTCCACTAACTTTATGATACGTTTGTCCTTCTTGCTCTTCCGTATGTAGATACGGAACGTCGATGTGTGTCCGAGTATGTTGCCGCCGACGGGCTTCGTCGGGTCGCCGAACATCGAGTCAGGGTTCGACTGAACCTGATTCGTCACGACAGCCACAGCGTTATGGAGCGACGCGACACGCAGTATGTCGTGCATGTGCTTGTTCAACTTCTGCTGTCTGTTGGCGAGGTTTCCGCGTCCGACGTACTCGGCACGGAAGTGCGCTGTCAGCGAATCTATGGCAACAAGACCGACAGGAAAGTCTGAGTCTTCAAGGTCGTCGGCTATGTCGCGCGCCTTCTCCGCGAGAAGTATCTGATGGTTAGAGTTGAACGCCTTTGCGACGTGTATCCTGTCCAAGAACTCGTCGACGAGGTCGTCGAGAACCTCGTCGGCTTCCTCGGAGAGGTCGTCGAGACCTGCGTCGAGTCCGAGTTCCTCGACATCGTCCTTGTCGTATCCTTCGAGGTCGCGCCTCACGACGTCTCCGAGTATCTCGCCGTCGAGACCTTTGACCATCTGTGCGATACGTTCGGGACGGAATGTGTCTTCGGTGTCAATGAAGACCGCGCTCTGTCCAAGACCGCCGTGCTCCTCCGGAAGCTGGACGTTGACGGCGAGCTGGTGTGTGAACTGGCTCTTTCCGCTTCCGAACTCGCCGTAGGTTTCCGTTATCGACTGCGTCTCCATACCCCCACCGAGCATCTTATCCACCTCAGGTACGAGCGTCTTTAGCTTGCCTATCTTCTGCCGCTGTTCCAGAAGCTGTGCCCCGGTCTCGAAGCCGCCGACATCGGCTTCCTGACGTGCCGCACGTATTATCTTCGCCGCTGTGTTGTCTCCCACTCCCGCGTTCTCCGAAAGCTCCCCCGGGCTAGCTACTGCTATCGACTTGACCGTGTTGTAGCCCGCGTCGTGTAGCTTGTCGGCTGTCGCCGAGCCTACGCCGCGTAGCTGTTCTAAGTCTTCGCTTGAACTCATCGGGCGGTATAGCCCGTGAGCGTGTTTAAAGCTTTACAGAGACGCCCGCGCCTAAGCTTCGGGACATGTCCCGAACCGGACATACGCTTCATGACACTTATGCCGGTAGATGTCGTATATTGGGTGATGGAATCAGCATCGGCATCCGTGCCGTGCCCCGAGTGCGGCGCGCCAACGTCGGCTGGCGAGCTCTGCGACGAATGTTACGCCGACGGCGTCGAGCCTCTCGCAGTCCCCGACGAGATAGAGGTACGCGTCTGCGCTAAGTGCGGCTCTTACGTCCGCGACGGCGGATGGACATCGCACGACGAGCCTCTGCCGGACGAGGAACTCGCCGTCGCTGCTGTTAAGGACGAGCTTCGTATGCACGTCGAGGCGCGCGAGCCACGTCTCTCGCTCGGTGTCGAAAGCCGTGACACCAACACGCTCGAAGTCAGCGTCGAAGCCGTCGCATATGTGCGCGGCTACCGTGTCGAGGACGAACGCGCCGTCCGCGTCCGTCTGAAGCACGAGACGTGTCCTACGTGCGCCAAGAGGTCGGGCGGCTACTACGAGAGCGTCGTCCAGATACGCGCCGAGGGACGCGAACCGACCGAGGACGAGACGGAGCGCGCTCTCGAACACGCCTACGGAATCGCGGGACGCGACTACGGCGACCGTGACACTTTCGTGACCAAGACACAGGAGGTGCGCGGCGGCTTGGACATCTACATGAGTACCAACGACGCCGGTATGCAGGTCGCGCGCCGTATGACGGACGAGTACGGCGGCAGTTACGACGACTCAGCGACGCTCGTGGGCGAGAAGGAGGGCGAGGAACTCTACCGCGTCACCTACGCCGTCTCGCTTCCCGAGTTCGTTCCGGGTGATGTCGTCGTGGCTGAGGACACGCCGCTTCTCGTCACGCACAACGACGGCGTGCTGAAAGGCATCGACCTCCGGACGGGCGACAAGCGGTCTTTCTCGGACGTTTCGCCCGAACGCATCGGACGCGCCGACGACGCGGAGCCGACGACCGTCGTGAGCGTATCGGACGACGGAAAAGAGATACAGGTTCTCGACCCCGAGACGTACGAGACGGTGACCGTCCCGCGTCCGTCTTTCGTCGTCGTGTCACAGGGAGAGGAGGTCAAGGTTCTGTCCAGTTCCGAGGGCGTCTATCCGGTTCCGGAGGCGGAAACAAACAAGAACTCTTAATTGAACCGTCGGGCTTTCCCCTGTAATGGCACTTTCGGGAAAGCTGAAGCACCCCTCGGATATCGTTGACGAGGTGGACTACTCCGAGCACTCGTCGAAGAAGCTATTGGCTATACCTTTTGCTATACTCGCGCTCGCTCTGCTCGTCCTAGTCGTCCACTTCGCGCTCACGGGTCTTCCTGTCGGTCTCGGCTTCGAGTTCACGGGCGGCGTCTCTCTCCAGATGCAGACAGACACGCCCGTTAGTCAGGTCGAGCAGGACTTCTCGACGATAGAGGGCGTGCCCGAACCAGCCGCAGTTCAGTCGATATCCGCAGGCGCGCTCGTCCGTTACCAGCCGCTCGACGACGACCAGATGTCGAACCTGCGCGACTTCCGGGACGACGAGTACCCGGACGCTTCGGTAGAGATGGTGAGTCCTGCACAGGGTACATCGCTGTTGTACCAGAGCATCGGTGCGGTTCTTTTCGCGTTCGTTCTCATGGCGTTGGTCATCTTCGTCTTCTTCAGGACGTTCGTTCCGTCGATGGCTATCGTTGCGAGTGCGACGAGCGACATGATAGTACCAATCGGTATCATGACGCTGTTAGGGATAGACGTGTCTCTCAGCACCATACCAGCGATACTCCTGCTCATCGGTTACAGCATCGACTCCGACATACTTCTGACGCGTAACACGTTGACTGGAAGACGTAAGAAGTTCTACGAGAACGTACGCTCGGCGATGAAGACAGGTGTCACGATGACGACGACTTCGATGGTGGCGATGGCTGTGATGGCTGTGAGCGCGCAACTGTTCTCCATATTTATACTCCGTGACATAGGAGTCATACTCTTCTTCGGTCTCGCCATGGACCTCGTCAACACGTACATGATGAACATCGCAGTCCTGCGTTGGCACGTCTTAGACAGGAGGGGTCTACGATGAGCGTCAACTACGGTAGACTCCTGAGAGACTGGCGTATCTGGCTCTTGGTGGTCGTCCTCGTCTTTTCCGTCGTAGGTCTGGTACCTCTCGGAGGAGGCGCGGACGGAGCGACCAACCTCTCCTTCGGTCTCGAACTCGAAGGCGGTACGCTCGTACAGCTAAGTCCCGTCGGAACCACCGTCCAATCGACCGGTTTCGACCCGCAAAACGGCGACAACGTGAGCGACGAGATAGAGGCATTGGTTGACGTACCCGTCCGAGTGCATCCTCCACAGGGCTTGGAGGGAGCAGTCGGACAGGGCGAAGAACCCGACGGCGGTAACATAGAGTTCCGCGGTGCTATATCGCAGGACAACGCAAGCTCAGCAGTAGAGGAGGCGGGATATAACGTCGAGGATGTCAGCAACGGCGTCGTGCGTGAAACTCTCGAAGACCTCCGTGACTCGATACAGCTAAGGCTCAACGAGCGTCTGGGTGAGGGCGCGGGTGCAGAAGTATCGATACAGTCGAACATCTTCACTGGAGAGGACTTCATCGTGGTCGAGGTTCCGGGCGAGCGCGAGGAGGACGGACGCGTAATCGACATAATACGGACGCAGGGTGAGTTCGAGATACGCGCCGTCACAGACCCCGAGACAGACAACCAGACACTCATAACACGGGGCGACGGTGTCGAGCGCGACAGCGTCTCGCCGCCTCTCGAAGACCGGAACAGACCTGACGCGTTCCAAGTCAACTTCCAGCTATCGCCCGAGGCTTCGGAGACGTTCAGACAGACCATGATAGACGTGGGCGCGACCGACCCGGCGACACGCGCCGACCACCCGCCCGTGATGTACTTCAACGGCGAGGAGGTCTTCCGTGGCGCGCTCAACCCGGACTTGGCGCAGAGCATAAGCGACGGGACATGGGGCGGCGGAGGTCTGAGTGTCACAGGTCTCGACGAGGAGCAGGCGCAGATAGTGAGCGTCTCGCTCCGTTCGGGCGCGCTACCGACGCCCATCGAGATAGCGTCCTCGACGACGATAAGCCCGCGTCAGGGTGAACGTTTCAAGACGTTCTCGCTACTCATAGCGTTCCTCGCTATACTCGGCGTCGGTACAGCGATATACTCGCGGTACCGTGACCTGCGTATCGCCGTTCCGACAGTCTTAGTGGGACTCGCGGAGGTCGTCGCACTCCTCGGATTCTCCGCGGTCTTCGGCTTCAACGTAGACCTCGCGTACGTCGCGGGACTCATCGCCGTCATCGGTACGGGCGTGGACGACCTCATCATAATCGCGGACGAGGTGCAGGAACGCGGGAGCGTGACGAGCGCGGAGGTCTACCGCAAGAGGCTCAAACGCGCCTTCATCATCATCGGAATGGCTGCGACGACGACCATCGGCGCGATGCTACCTCTCGCTTACCTAGGTCTAGGACGCATCTCTGGTTTCGCCGTCGTCACAATCGTCGGCGTCATCATCGGCGTCGCTGTGACGCGTCCGGCGTACGGTTCGGTGCTCCGCGAACTCATCACGGAGAAGGACTAGACGTCAGGAGTCACCGGTTCCGTCGAAGTCTTCGAATCGGCTCTGTCTCTCCTCACGTTCGAGGCGTTCCGTCGTGCTCCAAGACTCGCGTACGCAGTCGGGGAAGTCGGGTGCTCGGTCACGTAGGAACTCGACGGTCGCAGGGTCGCCCGGGTAGCCGCTTCCTGCTTCGTAGCACGCGACGTGTGCGTCTCGTTCGACCTTCGCGATGACGCTTCCGGCACCGACTGCGTCGTAGGCGTCGTCAGCACCGTGTTCCGCGGAAACGTCGTAGGCATCGTCGGCACGTTCGCTCAGACGGCGCGCGAAACGCTCCGCCGAAACGTCGCTCGCGTCGGCAATGACGGTTCCGGAGGCATCGAGCGCGTCGAGTGCACGTCCGTGCGCCTCGACCATCAGGTCGTTCATGCCGCCGTCGGCGACGTAGGCGTCTATCTCTTCCGGGGTTATTTCGACGACGGCGACGTTGCAGGCTTCACGGACGCGTTCAGCGAGTTTTTCGCGTTCTTCGGAGGAGAGACGTTTCGAGTCGGGGACGGAGAAATCGGCGTCGAAATAGACTGCCGAGACGAACATGCTACCGACGACAGCACCTTTGCCCGCTTCATCGACGCCTATCATAGAGCCACAGAAGACGCTCTCGGACATAAGACTCCCGCAACGGAGAGAAAGGTTTAGTTGGTGCGGAAGAAACATCACAACTGACGCCGGTCGCTGAGCACGGCAAAGCGAGGTACGGCGCGAACGAGTGTAACGAGTGAGCACCGGTGTTCTGCGCGCGAGCGCAGAGCAAGGCGCGAGTGAGCATAGCGAACGAAGCGCCGGTGGTGTAGTGGTAGCACATGAGCTTCCCACGCTCATAGCCCGGGTTCAATTCCCGGTCGGCGCACTGAGCGAACATCGTGAGCGAAGGAGCAGAGCAGGAATTGAAGCAGTGAGCGACGTAGGAGTGACCGTGGTTCAATCCCCGGCTGGCGCATCATAACCCACCACCGTATGGCGATTTTTCCTGTTTTGAACACAGGTGAAACGCAATGACCAAAGCCAATAAGGTGGGTTCGGGTGAATCCTTCCGACGCATTCAGACGGTTTCCGTTATTCCAACGCCAACGGAAGAAAAGCTCACGAGACGCTCGTCAGACATATCACACGCTCGACGAGACGTGTACCTGAGACTCAGGAACGGAAGACGGGCGGAGAAGACAGGCTTATTAAATCACGAGACGTATATTGAGCCATATGAATCAGCATAAGGGACTCAAAATCAGGATGCTCGCGGCGGGGAGCATACTGTTCGCGTTCTACGCCGCGCTCGTAGGACTCGCCATATCGATATGGGGAACGGGAATCTGGCCCATAGCAATCGCGCTGACGGCACTTTTCGGCGTCTTCCAGTACGTCCTTGGCAAGAAGATGGCTCTCTGGAGCGTCGGTGCCGAGGACCTCGACGAGAACGACTACTACCAGATACACGCCGCCGTCGAGAGGATGTCGCGCGACATGGGTATCGAGAAGCCGCGCGTCATGAAGGCTCAGATGGGTGTGCCGAACGCCTTCGCTGTGGGGCGCAAGGGCGCGGGCGTCGTCGTCATCTCGGAGGAACTGATGCGTCTGCTAGACCAGGAAGAACTCGAAGGCGTCATAGCGCACGAACTTGCCCACATACGCAACCGCGATGTAATCATGATGGTCGTCGGTCAGAGCATAGCGTCGATGATAGGCATCGCCGTCTACTTCCTGACCGTGATGGGCAACCGCAACATCGGCGCGATGATAACCGGCTGGATACTTTCGTCCATCGCGCAGATGATAGTGATGATATTCGTGCTCGCCATATCGCGGTACCGCGAGTACGTCGCCGACGCAGACGCCGCGGAAGTCGTCGGACGCGGAGAACCTCTCGCACGCGCGCTCGAAAAGATTTCGAACGCAGGTCAGGGTGCGAAGGTGGACGACCGTGTCAACGCGCTCTGTATCTTCGGCGGCGGCGAGAGGTCGCTCACGCAGAAGATATTCTCGACACATCCGCCGACCGAGGAACGTATCTCGCGTCTCCGTTCGTACTAAAATCACTCCGCAGGAGAACCCATCTCCTCCATCTCGGCGGCACTCGTACCCCTCGTCTCCGAGATGACGGTGAGACATTCGAGCGAACCACCTGCGGCGAAGCCGATTATCAGAGGCACGTTCTGGAAAAAACCGCCCGAGACGGTCCCAATCAGAAGAATTCCGATACCGGAGATTATGAAGATGGATATGGGTGCGGCTGTCTGTGTCGAAAAGGAGTATCTTTTCGAGCCTATGTACGCCGCGTGAACCGCCGTAGCCGACAGCAGACCGTACGCCACGGCTGACGTGCCGGTAACTATCTGACCGGACAACAGTTCTGTGAATACGACAGCGGAGACGTGCGAAACAGCCACGGTTACGAAGACCTTCCGGTTACTGGTTAGGTAGGTCATAGCTAGCCCCGAAGGGACGAAGAAGTACATGCTCACCAAGAAGTACTCCCGGCTGGAATGGACAAAAAGGAGTTCGACGTAGTAAACCGGGTTTAGCAGAGTCGGTGGCGTAATCCGGTTATAGCCGATACCTTCGAGAGCGAACCAGCCGCTCACGACCGCGATGAATGCTACGACGACCGGAAGGTTCCAGACTACCTTCGAGAAAGAGAGGACCTTCGTGAACCTCTGTATCAAAAGTCTGAGTTCCCTTCTGACGTTCCTGACCAAGTCACGCCGCCTCAGGTCATGTCCCCTTTCGACCTTCTCCTCTCCGCGTTCTATCATCTCCCGCCCACGGCTGAGCATCTCGAACTTCTTCATCTCGTGTCCCTCGTCTATAACAACCGTCTCCCCCAAGTTCATCTCGCGCCCCTGTTGAACCATCTCTTCGCCTCTTTCTATCATCTCTTCACCCTGCTCTATCAGGTCTTTTCCCGTCGTAGTCATCCCTGTCGCACCTTCTGTCGCTGGTTCTATTGCTGACTTATACTCGGAAGATTTAAGTATTCCGATTAACCCACAAAATCAAAAACTTGGTAGTTACTCCGTTCCGTCTTCACCCAGACGTGTCTGCTTCGTACCACCTGTGAGTTCCTCGAAGTCCTCGCCGTCGCGCATAGCCTTCTCCTTCTTGACACGGTAGTTGCCGCCGCCGGTGACGTGCAGGTCGCCCGGATGGAAGAAGTACCAGTCCTCACGGTCGAAACGGACGCCGACACGTGCGCGCGCACCGAAACGGTCTGCGAACTCTATGAGTTGCGTGACTTCCTCGCCGTCGATGTAGACTGTGTCGCTCGCGCTCGCCTTCGCTTCGACGGCGACGTACCTCTCGTCGTTTCCCGCGACTAAGTCGGGGAGGGCGCGTTCTGTCGCGCTTCCGGAGGCGGGCGCACGTACGACGCCGAAGCCAGCCTCCCAGAACATGTCGACGAGTTCGCGTTCGCGTGACGAGCCTTTCTGACTGCGCGGATTGGACACGGTTCGTCTTCGGGTGCGTCCCACATAAACGTCAGCAATCGGCGTCGTCTTGTTTGCTCGACACCCTCATTCTTCCTCCCAGTACCCCGTCTCGTCTTCGAGACGGTAGTATCCGTGTAGGCTGCGTTCATCGCGTCCTCCCGGCGGCGAACCCACGAAGACGCCCAACTTCTCCATCTCTGGATAGACAGTCACGTCGGGTTCGTTCATCGTCGAGAAGGCGAGGTATCGTAGAGGTTCGTCGCCGTCGTTGACGACCTGATGACCGCCGCTCTCGTCGGCAGGGAGCGAAACGAAGTCTCCAGCGACGAGACGCGCCTCGCCGTCTTCGTGTCTTAGCGTTCCCTTGCCCTCTAGGACGTAGACCGCCTCTTCGTTCGCCGTATGGTAGTGGTAGGGCCAGGACTCTCCGTCAGGCAGGAGTTCGTAGAGACTACAGCCGAGTTCGGACGCTCCGACGGCGTTCGAGAGTTCCTTCCGTCGGAGAAGGTCGTCGCGCTGTTCGTACTCTTTCCAATCGAGGTCGTCACGGTTTGTCTTCTGCATGGTCGAACTATCTGTGGACCGAACAAAAGACTGTTCGTCGTTTCCTTCCGAGTTACATAACTCTGTTGTAGATGCGGTCGCGGAGTCCGGACGGCAGGTAACGTCCCATCGCCATCATTCTGTGGGGAACGGAAACCTTGTACCGCGCCTTGGGGTTCGAGGACTCGGCGGCTTTCACTACGGTCTCCGCGACCCTTTCGGGCGGTACCGTAATCCTTCCCATGAGACTCGTGGCTAAGTCGCCACCGTCCTCATCTCTGATACTACGGTTGAACTCGGCGACACTGTCGTACAGGTCGCTGTACGGTCCGTCGTCGGCACGTTTCTTTATCCTTTCCTCGGCTTTCTCCTCGAACGGCGTGTTGACGGGACCCGGCTCGACGAGGACGACGTTGACGCCGAAGCGGCGTACTTCCGCGCGGAGTGCGTCGCTGAGTGCTTCGAGAGCGAACTTCGACGCACAGTAGGCACCGATACCGGGCTGTGAAAGCCGCCCTCCGACGCTCGACATGTTGATGATTTTACCCTCTCCCTGTTCACGCATATGTGGAAGCGACGCACGCGTCAGTCTGTGCGGACCGTACGTGTTGACATCGAACTGAGCATGTATGTCCTCTACTGTGAGGTCCTCCACGGCGGCGGTTTCGCCGTATCCCGCGTTGTTTACGACACAGCCTATTCCTCCGTCGGTTTCGACGACCGTCTCGACAGCGTTCTCAGCGTCCTTGTCAACGGTGACATCAAGTTCTAACGTAGACATTCCGCGCTCCGCGAGGTCGTCTATGTCGTCGGTGTTCCGCGCCGTCGCGTACACCTCCCAGCCTCTTTCGTAAAAACGCTCGGCGGTCGCGCGACCGATACCCGACGAGCAACCCGTTATGAGAACGTTCTTGTGTTTCATACTTCGCCAACGTGAGGTGTCTTCTTAGTACCTGCGCCGACAGGGCACTCACATGAAGTCGGCGATGCCCGACTGCGTCGATTTGTCGTCCTCGAACAGGGAGTCTATCTGTCTCTGTAGCTGTTCGAGCCTCTGCATCGTGTAGTCGGAGACGCCGTACTTCTCGCCGGTTTCGAGGGCGACATCGAGGTACTTCTTGACGCTTCCCTTGTGGACCGTAAGCGTCACCTGACCGCCGCAGTCGCAGTCGCCCGAAAGGGGAGGACGGCGGAACTTCTGGTTACAGTCAAGGCACCTGAACTCCTGCTGTGTGAACGCGCGCAGGTTTCCGATGAGGTCGGGAAGGAAATGCGACTCGACGACACGCTCCGCGACATCGGACTCATCGACGGCGCGTGTCTTGCGACCGATTTCCAACTGCGCCATCGTCTTTTCGTTCATCGACGGTAAAATCTTGTACGCCGAGTTCTCGGGTCCGGCGTCGATACGCGTCGTCTCTACGGTATGCCCGAATCCGTCGAAAGCCTCCGACGTACCCAGGTCGTCCTCCGCGATACGTACGTCCACGTCCTTCGGGTGGGCGTACTCACGCGCTGACTCGTGGAAGGAAGCCGAGTACCGCGAAACCTTATCGACGTTGTGCGCCTCGTCGTCTATCTCCGTCGGGTCGATACGCGAGGTCATGACGAGAGGTGCGTCCATCCTACCCCCGCGACGGTCGGGCAAGTACTCACGCGAGAAGTTGAGGAGGGCGTCCGACATCAGGGTGACGCAGTCCTCGTCTCCGTCGCAGTTTCGACGTTTAGCAGCGTGGAAGAACGGATGGGCGTACCCCACCGACGCGTCCGTAAAGCCGACGACTCGTCCTAGCACGCCCGCGCTCGTGTGCGGCGCGAGACCCATGACGAGTTCCCCAACCATGTCGTCCTTTCCGTCGAGTTCGTGGTAGGGTTCGACACCGTAGTACTGAACGAGAAGGTCGTCCACGAAGTCGGCGACGCGCGCGAGATGTTCGGCGGAGTCTCTGCTGAGCACGACGTCCTGCGGCATTAGTTCGACGACCTGTTCGGGTTCGCGTAAAGGCTCGCCGTCGATGTCGTGTTCGTAACCCATCTCACGCAGACGTTCGACCGAGACACCGATTTCGTCGGGTCGGAAAGAGGTGAGCGGAAGGTCGGTCATGTCGTACCGCACCGTGCCGTCCTTGAACGTCGAAACGTCGTGCTTCGCGCGCAGGACGCCCTTTTCGAGGGGTTCGGGCGTCTCGCGCTCCGACATCAGACCTTTGACGCATTTGAGAATGTCGTACGAGGCACGCTCGCCCACGTTGTCAAGAGCCTCGCGGTACTTCTCGTCTATACGTACGTCGAAACGCTGTACAGTCGTAGTTTCGCCTCCACAACGTGGGCAGGCTTCGTCGCCGTCCACCTCGATGTCGCAAGTCGGACACCGCAGGACGGGTTTGGTGCGTGTCCCGCAGTTGCAGACGTTCTCGTACGTCTCCTCGCCGCACGAAGGACACCGCCGCGCACCCGCGCTCACGGATATCTCGCCGACTGTGTCGCGCATCGTCTCCGCGTGCGACGCCGCTTCGTCTATGTCGCGCTGCGAACCGCCTGCGTCGCCGATGGGGAAGAGGCAGTGCACGGCGGGACTCATCTCGCGTTTCTTCGACTTTTCGGGGCGTCCCATCCTCGCACCCACACGCGTCGGTGCACGTTCGCGTATCTCGACACCCGCTGTGTCGCTCGCCGCCGAGAGCGCGTCTTCGCCGTCGGCGGAAGCGTCGAGACAGTCGCCGAGGGCGTACGCGTGGTCGCCTTCGACGCGTGCCTCGTCGTCTTCCTGTATATGCGGCACAAGAAGCTTCTCCAGAACAGGCGTCACGTCAGAGTCTTCGTCGTCTTCGCCACCCCCGATATCGAAGACGAGTTCGTCTTCACCACGCCGGACGACGGCATCGCAGAGTGCGTCGTACTCGTCGCGTTCGATATCGTGCCATAGGTACGTGTAACGCGGAGGTAGAGGAACGCCGTACTTACGCGACAGCCTGAACGCGCCTTTCGCGGGCAGGTCTTCTAAGTCGAAAGCGTGGCGCAGACCGTTCACGTCCGCCTCGCTGTCTTCGAGTTCCTGTATCCACCATCCGTACGTGTACGCGCCGGGGACAAGCGGATGGTTGTTCTCCAAGAACTCGCCGTGGTTGAGAGCGATTTCGCCTATGTCCACGATACGTTCGACGCCGTTTCGGACGCGGCGCGCCTCCTCCTCGGTGTCGATGCGGCGCACCTCGCCGTTCGAAAGCACGACTGTCGGTCCCTCGATACCGTCAACGGGCGCGACGCCCTCCGCCTTACCCGGTCGCTCGGTCTTTATCTGTGTCCCGGCGGCGAGGAAGTCGTCGAAGATTACCATCGTGGCGGGCGAGACGCCCGCGGCGGCGAGTCCTGTGTTGCGCGCTCTCGCGTAACGGAGACGGAAGCCGCCGGGGCGCGAAGGGTGCGAGAATATAGGGCGTCCGGCGGTGAGGTCACGGAGGAACTTGGGGTTGGGCTTGACACCTCCGTCTTCTTCCTCGTCGCCTCCCTCGTCGTCACTCTCTCCATCGTCTGACGACGTGTCGTGCATAAGCTTCTCTATCCAGTCCCAGCCGTCCATTTCGAGCGCGTCTACGTACTTCTTTATCTTGGGAGCCTTGAGCGCGATGCCCTCCGCGGCGACGAGACACATGCCGCCGCGTCCGCGGTTGGTGCCGATACGCTCTAAGTCGCGGTAGCCCGAAACCTCGCGCTCGGTCGTGGGTTCGCCGTCGAGACAGATAGGGCAGTTCTCCACGATAAGACGTGTCTCCTTGTCCTTGGGCGTGTACTGCAGACCTGTCTCCTCGGCGTAGAGGTTTACCTCCTCTATGTACCGCTCAACCTCGTCGTCGCGTGGCTTGTACGCGTCCACACCGAGTGACGAACCCACGTAGTCGGCGATGAGGACGCTGAGTGCCTGCGCCGTTCCGCCCGCACTGCGTATCGGTCCCGCGTACTCGACTTTGAGGTACTCGGTACCGTCGTCGTTTTCGAGAAGTTCGACGCCGTCGATGCCTTCGATGGGCGCGGCGACGACACCCTCCGTCAGGAGCGCGACGGCGGTGCGTATCGCCGCCTCCGCTTTCTCGTCGCGCGTCTCGGGCGGAAACTCGCCTTCTGCGAACTCCTCGGCGAGACGCAGAGCGACATCCTCACGGCTGTCCTCCGTCTCTTCGAGAGCGCGTATCCGCTCGGCGACGCCTTCGACGCCTATCAGGTTCTCGACGCGGTCGGCGAGGTCCTTTGCGACGGGAATCTCGACCTCGGGCGTAGGGTCCGCGCCCCGCTCGCGCGCCCTCCCGGCGAGCGCGATTGCGTCGTCAAGACGTTCTTCGAGTTCCTCGAAGTAGGCTTCGTCGGTCACGGTTGTTCGTTGACGGCTTCGAGGCTCTTCTCGACGTGCTTGTCGGAACTGAACAGACCTTTGACGACCTCTACGACCTCACCGTCGTCGACCACGAAAGTCGCTCGTTTCGCCTTCTGCGAAAGACCGAGCAAGCCCGAGAGACCGTACTTGTCCGAGAGGTCGCCGCCCGTGTCTTTGTCGCTTGCGAGCGGGTAGTCAAGGTCGTGTTCTTCGGCGAAGTCGCGCAGACGCTCCAACGAGTCGTTCGTCGAAATTCCCACAACGGTCGCGTTCCTTCCGCTGAACTCGGCGAGCGAGTCGCGGAACGAGCACGCTTCCTCGGTGCAGA
This sequence comes from Halobacteriales archaeon, assembly GCA_034522195.1. Lineage (GTDB taxonomy): Archaea > Halobacteriota > Halobacteria > Halobacteriales > Halorutilaceae > Halorutilus. The sequence goes on from JAXHLL010000002.1 coordinate 36,100, forward strand.
CACGGCTTCCCGCCTTCGGGAAGAAGAAAAGGACGACGGGCGACGACGCTTCGGAGAGCGTGAACCTACCCTGTGTGGTTTCGGCGGTGAAGTCGGGCGCGGTGTCTCCTTTGCTGAGCATACATACGGATGGCACGCTGTCTACTTTGCTCTTTGGCTCCTCAGAAACGAAAAAGTAGGTTCGCTTACTGCTTACTCGTCGCGGCGTGCGAGCATGAAAGCCGCACCCACGAGCGCGACAACCGCCGCTACTGCTGTGAATCCGGGTAGTCCTTCTCCTCCGTCGTCATCGGTTTCGTCATCGTCAGTACCGTCTCCCATGCCGTCATCGTCGTCCATGTCTTCTTCGACCGTCACTTGTGCGGACTCCACGACGACCTCACCGTCTACGGTGAGCGGAGAGCCGTAGTCGCCGTCCTCGCTCGTCGCGTGTAGCATAGCATGGAGCGTGTGCTCTCCAGCGTCGAGTGTCTCGTCCAGAGAGACTGTAACGTTCTCGTTGACGCCCGCGTCTAAGTCGCCCTCACTTCCGAGGATATCACCGGGCGCGCCTTCGTCGTCCGCGTGTACGACGACAACGTAGTCTTCGGCGTGCGACGACTCGGCGACGACGACAGAGTCACCGTCGCTCGTCTGGTCTTCGAAGGTCACCATCGTGGCTTCCTCGCCGTCACCGACGGTGTACGTCGCTGTGTCAGCCGCGAACGCCGCGCTCGCCGCGTCGAGAATCTCGTCGCCGGTGTCATGGAGACCCAGCGTCAGGTCGTAGTCGCCCGCGTCCGGGTTCACAACTTCCTGTACTTCGACAGTGTACGTGTCGCCCTCGTCAGCGTCGGATATACCCTCGCCGTCACCGAGCTGGATTACGAGGGTGCCGTCGGCGTCCAGCGTTCCGGCGACATCGAGGCTACTACCGTCGGGCGCGCTGACAGCCACGTTGTTCGTGTCGTTGAGCGCGCTACTGAAGTCGGCGTCGGAGCCGAAGTCTACCGAGACAAACTGCGCCGTCTCATCTCCGACGGAGTCGTACGTGAACTCCGCTGTGTACGTCGAGGTCGCCTCCTCCGCGCTGTCCGAGATTTCTACGTCTGTGCTTATCGTCGTTCTGTCGCCGGTATGCGACGAAGCCGCGGCTGTTCCAACCGAGAACACGAGCACGATACATACTAATACCAACAATATTTTTTGCTTGTTACCGAACATCACTTCATATATCGATAGCTAATCTTATATAGCTTCCCCCATGGATGTTTTTGTCAACATAGCCCAATGTTACCGAAAAGAACAAGAACCGCAACGGGATACTGCCTGTACGGGAAAGTAGGGTAGCTTGGTATCCTCGCACGTTTGGGACGTGTGGACCCCGGTTCAAATCCGGGCTTTCCCAGTGAGCGAACGAGTTTTGCGAGTGAGCGAACGGAAAGCTCGGAGTTGAAGCAGGGAAAGTAGCGAGCGTATGCGAGCGTACTGACTGTGGTTCAAATCCGGGCTTTCCCATCCACCGGACTCGCTGGACCCGTGGAGCCATGCTCCGCATGGCTCACCAACATCACGGGAGGCAGACCATCAGTCAAATCCGGGCTTTCCCATCCAGCGTTCGCTCGCTGTCTCGTGAATCGGAGATTCACGCGAATCGTCGGAAATCTCCGATTTGCGAAGGCATGCTTCGTATGCCTCACGCACATCAAAGGGACGAACCCTCGGACAAACCCGAAATCTCCGATAGTTCAACGGGAGTAGGTCATACAGTCGGCGAGAAAATCCTGACTAAGCGTACTCACCACTCGCCGTCGAACTCTCGGTGCGTAAAGTCGCGCGCACCTTCACCACGGTAGTCGCCGACGACGTGTCCGTCCGCCTCGATGTACCACTTGTACGTCGTCAGACCTTCGACGCCGACGGGTCCGCGTGCGTGCGTCTTGCCTGTGCTAATACCGACCTCCGCGCCCAAGCCGTAACGGAAGCCGTCTGAGAAACGCGTCGAGGCGTTGTGGAAGACGCTCGCCGAATCGATGTTCTCCATGAAACGGCGCGCCTCGGCGTCGTCCTCCGTGACGATGCTGTCGGTGTGCTTGGAGCCGTACGTGTTGACGTGGTCCGTCGCTTCTTCGAGAGAACCGACGACGCGTAGAGAGACGATAAGGTCGCCGTACTCCGTCCTCCAGTCTTCTTCTGTCGCCTCTTCGACTTCCGCGCCGGTTCCTTCGACGAGTCCGCGCGTCGCTTCGTCGCCGCGTACCTCGACGCCCGCTTCGTCGTACATCTCGACAATACGCGGTACGAAAGCGTCTGCAACCTCCTCGTGAACCAGCACGGTTTCGACTGCGTTACAGGCGGCGGGATAATCGACCTTCGCGTCGAATGCGACGCGCTCAGCCATCTCGATGTCCGCCTCTTCGTCGGCGTAGACATGACAGACGCCCTCCGTGTGCCCCAGAACCGGAATCTTCGTGTTGTCCTGAACGTGCCTCACGAACTCGGTGCTTCCGCGTGGCATCAGAAGGTCGACGTGTTCGTCCATGCCGAGAATCGTCTCAACGTCCTCGCGCGACTCGACCAACTGCACCCAGCCGTCGGGTACGGAGTCGAACTCCGCCGTCGCGTCGCGTATCGCGTCGAACAGGACGCGGTTCGACTCCTCCGCCTCGCTACCGCCCTTCAGGATGACGGCGTTGCCCGAACGGAGGCAGAGCGAAGCAATCTGTGGAAGCGCGTCGGGGCGCGACTCGAAGACCGAACCGACGGCACCGATGGGCACGGAAACCTTGTACAGGTTCATGCCCTCGTCGAGTTCGCGCGCCGAGAGCGTGCGCCCTATCGGGTCGTCCTGTTCGGCGACTCCGCGCACCATCTCTGCGATTCCAGCGACCTTCGCGCTGTCGAGTTTCAGCCTGTCCACGAGAGCCTTCGTGTACTCGCCGCGTTCGAGCAGTTCCTCCGCTTCCTCGACATCGCGTGCGTTCGCCTCCAAGAGTTCGTCCTCACTCTCTTCGATACGTTCGGCGATACGCCTAAGTGCTTTCTTGCGCTCCTCGTCGGAGACGTTCGAAAGATTTAGTGCCGCGCTCTCCGCCTCTTTCGCCTTCGTCTCTGCGTCTTTCTCGCTCTCAGCCTCTTTCTTCTCGCTCTCAGTCATCCGTTTCACCTACGTTCTTCTTTTTCGGAGCGAAGAAAGTACCGACCTTCTCGCCGTCGCGTACCTTCTGAAGTACATGTTCCTCCGCCGACGCCGCTATGACAGCAGGTATTCCGCTCTTGTTGACGCGTTCCGCACCTTCGACCTTAGTCGTTATGCCCCCGAAGTCCGCCGTCTCGTCGCCTACGTACTTCCAAACCTCGTCTATCCCGTCTCCCCGCACCTCGTCTATGAGTTCGGCGTCGGGGTTCTCCTTCGGGTTGTCCGTGTAAACACCACCAACGTCGGTCAGCGTAACGAGTAAGTCGGCGTCCACACCGACGGCGATGGATGACGAGATGATATCGTTGTCTCCGACCTGTATCTCCTCAACTGCGACCGCGTCGTTCTCGTTTACGACGGGGATGACACCCCAGTCGAAGAGCGTCTCGACCGTGTTCCGGAAGTTCTTGAACCTGCGCGCGTCGTCCAAGTCGTGCTGTGTCACGAGTATCTGCGCAACGTCCCTTCCGTGTCTCTCGAAGCTCTCGCCGTAGTTGCGCATCAGTATGCTCTGTCCGACTGTGGAAGCCGCCTGCAAGTCCTCCACCGAACCGCCGTTCGAGAGTTCGACGCGTCCCGTTCCCGCGCCTATCGCACCCGACGACACCAGGATTACCTCCCTGCCGTCGCCGACGAGGTCCATCACGTCGTTGACGAGCTTGTCCAGCTTCAGCCTGTCAAGGTTCGAGTCTTCGTCGGTCAGCGAGTTCGTTCCTGCCTTGACGACTATACGTTTCGCTTCCGCGGCGTCTTCGCGCGTCAAGAACCCCGTTTTGTCGGCGTCTTCCGTCTCGTCCGCCTCCGCGCTCATAGGTCGAGTTCCTCCGTTATCTCCTCCGAACGTCTCTCAGCCGCGGTAACTGCGTCGGCGAAAGGTCTCCCCGCGTCGGCTTCGCGCAGAACCCCCATACCCTCTATCGTCGTTCCGCCGGGCGAACATACGGCGTCTATGAGTTCGTCGAGGGTTCTTTCGTCGTTCTGTACGATTGCCGCCGCGCCGCGGAACGTCTGCGCCACCAGCGTCTGTGCGGCTTCGTCTTCCAAGCCGCCCTCGACGCCAGCCTCCTTCATCGCTTTCATGGCGTAGAAGACGAACGCAGGACCGCTTCCGTTTACCGCCGTCGCTATGTCCATGAGTTCCTCATCTATCTCAACGAAGCTTCCGAGGGCGCCGAGAATCTGCTGTACTTCCTCGGGTACGTCGTCGGGCGGCGAGACCGCGGAAGCCATCTCGTTGTACTCGCCCGCGAGGTTTGGCATCACACGGACGACCTTCGCGCCGTCCCCCGTCTTCCCGCGCAGGAAGTCGAGCGAAACCGCGGCGGCGAAAGACGCGAGAACCTGTCCGTCTTCGAGTTCGAACGAGTCGAGGACCGCGCCCGCAACGTTCGGCTTGACGGCGAGAACGACGACATCGCTGTCCAGCGCCGCCTTCTGCGCGTCTTCTGTCTTCTCTATAGAGTCGTTCTCGGGGAGCGCGTCGAGAGCGTCCGCGTCCTTGTCACACGCCACGACTTCGTAGTTTCTCTCCAAGAGACCTTTCACGACCGCGCCACCGAGGTTTCCACATCCGATTACGCTGACCTTCATGTTCGTCTTTTCCGTAGGACGGGTTCGTGTCTGCAAATTATAAATACGTCGAAAGACGAGACGGTTCAGACGAGTTCGGCGACAGCTTCTTCCATGACTTCGAGTGCCTCGCGTATGTTGTCGCGTGAACTCGCGTAAGAGATACGTGCGTGTCCTTCGCCCGCGTCGCCGAACGCCTCGCCCGGCACGGTCACAACGCCCCTTTCGAGGCAGGCGTCAACGAAGCCGTCGGGCACGCGCGGCATCGCGTAGAACGCGCCGCGCGGTTTGGGGCACTCCAGACCCATCTCGTCCAGACCTTCAAGGACGATGTCGCGCCGTGCCTCGAACTCGTCGCGCATACGCCTCACCGCTTCGTCCGTCTTCTCGTCGTTTAGCGTCTCCGCCACGCCGTACTGCGCCGATGCGTTTGCGCACGCCTGCGCGTACTGGTGAACCTTCACCATCTCGTCAACCGCCTCTGTAGGCGCGACGATATAGCCGAGACGCCATCCCGTCGCGGCGAGCGTCTTCGACGCGCCGTTGACCGTCACAACGTTCTCGCCGAACCGTGCTGGGGAGACGTGTTCGCCCTCGTAGACGAAACGGTCGTAGACCTCGTCGCTCACGAGAGTCACGCCGTAGTCGTCTGCGATTTCGGCGAAGGCGCGCATCTCGTCCTCCGTCTGCACCGCGCCGGTCGGGTTTGCGGGAGAGTTGACGAAGAAGACCGACGTGTCGTCCGTGATAGCTTCCTTGACGCTCTCGGGTTCAAGACGCATATCGTCGGCGAGTTCGACGCCGACGGGTTCGGCGTCGGCGACCTTCGTAAGCGCGTCGTAAGAAACGAAGCCGGGGTTCGGGACGAGAACCTCGTCGCCCGGATTGGCGAGAGCCTGCACGGCGACGTGTAGACCTTCGCTCGCTCCGGACGTGACGAGAACCTCGTCGGGCGAAGCGTCGAATCCGACGTAATCAACGACCGCCTCGCGTAGCGCGTCGATGCCGACGTTGCTCGTGTACCCCGACGCGCGTCCGTCGCGCAGAGCGTCAACTGCGGCTTGCTTGACATGCTCAGGCGTGTCGAAGTCGGGCTGTCCTAAACCGAGATTTATCGCGTCCTCGCCTGCCGCCTCGAAGACGCGGCGTATTCCGCTGACACGTATCCGTTGTGTGCGCCGAGAGAACTCCATGACCGAAGAAGCGTCTTACGACGAATATATCTGTCGGCGGAACCCCGAACCAACTACCGACCGCTACCGTAGACACCCTTGTCCGTTTCGGCGACATCGTAGGTCATCAGCGACGACGATATTATTATCAACGAGCCTACGATAGCGACGTAGACACCTATCTGGAACTCGGAGACGATAACCTGCGTCGCCTCGATTCCCATGGTGTCCATCACGAAGTATCCGAAGCCCGCGGTTCCGAGCAGAATCAGGTACCCGCCGAAATGGTGCAGTAGGGCGATGAAGCCACCGATTACCACGACGGACATGAGAGCTAGTATCATGAACCCATCAGCTACCTGAACGCCGGAGTAGAGCGCGCGTATGAGTCCCACGAACGAGTAGCCCGTCCTCTGAGCACCCGCTTCGAGCGGCGTGTACGCGTACGGCAGAAGCAACGAACCGAGCACGACAGCCGCACCCAAAAGACGGACACGTGCCGGTGTGTCGGACTCCTCCGGATGGTCTCTCACCGATTCCAAGCCGCGCATGTCGAAGAGGGTTCCCAGACCTGCGGCGAAAAGTATGAATCCACCCGCGGCTCCGACCATCTGGAGGTTGGAGCCAGCCTCCTCCCTGAGACTGTAGGCGGCAAGTGCCACTCCCGATGCCGCCAGTAGTATCCCTAGTCTTTTCCCCATAGTTGGGGAGATTACAGACCGCACCAATATAAATATAACGCCGCCGCTATCCTTCGTCCTTCTCCACGTCGTGTCCGCCGAACTCGTGTCGCAGGACTGCGAGAACCTTGTCGGCGAAAGTGCCTTCGTCGCCGACGCGCGAACGGTACCGCGCGAATAGCGAATGGGCGATACCCGTCGCAGGTACGTCGTTTTCTATCGCCGTCTCGACCGTCCACCGTCCCTCGCCCGAGTCGGGGACGTGTCCCTTGACGCCTTCTAAGCGGGGGTTACGCGCGAAAGCGCGACGCGTGAGACGTATGAGGTGCGACTCGACGACGCTTCCGTTCGACCAGACACGCGCGACGTCTTCTAAGTCGATTTCGTCGTACTCGCCCTCGGCTAAGAGTTCGAAGCCCTCGCCTATCGCCTGCATCATGGCGTACTCGACGCCGTTGTGGACCATCTTGACATAGTGACCCGCGCCCGCCGGTCCGAAGTGCTCGTATCCTCCCTCGACGCTCAGGTCGTCGAACAGGGGTTCGATGCTTTCGTAGGCTTCGCGGTCACCGCCGACCATTATCGAAAGTCCTTCGAGCGCGCCGGAAGGTCCGCCGCTACATCCCGCGTCGAGGAGAGCGACACCCTTCTGTTCGAGTTTCACTGCTCTCTCGCGTGTCTTACGGTAGTCGGAGTTTCCTGCATCGACGACTATATCTCCGTTTTCCAGCGCGTCGGCGAGCGCGTCGAGTGTTTCGTCAACGGGTTCGCCGTGCGGCACAGAAATCCAGACGACGCGCGGCGGTTCGAGCGCGTCGGCGAGCGCGTCTATGCTCTCTGCTGTTTCGCCTTCAGCTTCTTGTCTCGCCTCCGCGTCCACGTCGTATCCGACGGTATCATAGCCCTGACCGACGAGGTTCTGGGCGACGTTGCCCCCCATCTTTCCGAGTCCGACGATACCGACCTCGTCCGTCATGCTACCACTCCTGTCGCATCGATGGCGTCGCGCTCGAACTCCTCGACAGCACGGCTGTCCTCGACCGGGTTTGTGATATCGACCGTCTCGTTGTAGTCCCAGACGGGTTCGTAGATACGGCGCAGAACGTCCTCGTTCACCCAAGTTCCGTCACCGTTCAGCGCTTCGTCTATCTCGTCTATGAGTATCTCGTACGGTATCGGTCCCGTCGGCTTTCCGGACTCGACGACGCGTCCTTCGCGCCGCCACATCCACTCGCCGCGGTAGTCCGTCTCGAACTCGGTTTCGGAGTCGGCGTAGACGAAGTCTATGTGTTCGTCGTCGGAGAGTTCGAAACGCATCCTTTTGTGGGTGTCGTCGAAGCCCTTTCCGACGTTGATGGTCGCCGTCGCTCCGTCGGCGAAGAAGTCGCCCGAGATACCGAAGTCGGCACGCGCCGCCGTCGCACAGTCGGTGTAGTCGGGCGCGACGAGGTAGGCGGAGGCGTCGTCAAGCTCGAGACGCGCGCCGCACGCCGCACCGAGAACCTCGACAGGATGCACCCAGTCGAGCATAACGCCGCCGTTTTCGGGTTCGAAAAGCCATGCACGCGCGGCGTCCTCCTCGCTCCTCTCCTCCATGAAGGTTGCTTCGACGTGTTCAACACCGCCGTTCTGGCTTACCGCGCGTTCGAGAACGTGCGGCATCACCTTCGTGGGTACCTTGTTGAGGTAGTGGAGGTGCAGGAGTGACGAGTCCCACCGTCCTTCGAGCATCGAAAGCGCGTCCTCGAACTCGTCGCGGTCGGCGGCGTACGACTTCTCCGTGACGACGAACTTGTCGCGGTCGAGTGCCTCGCGCGTCTGGCTCAGATGGTACTCGACGGGACTCGCGACCTGCACGACGTCGATGCCTTCGAAGAAGTCGTCGGGCAGAGCGTCTTCGGGGTCGATTCGGTAGTGGCGGTCGCGCTGTATGCCGAGGTCTTCGAGAAGTTCGCGTTTCTGGTCGTACGAGAGTATATCGACCGTCTTGTGCACCTCGAACGGACGGCTCTCGATACCCTTGAGGAGCCTTCTCGACCAGTGCCCCGCGCCCACTATTCCTATTCTGTGTACCATTTCCCCCTACTCCTCTACCGCGTCGGCGATTCTTTCGAGTGCCTGTCGAACCTTGACGACCTCGGTGCGCAGTTCCTCCATCTCCTTCGCCAGTTTCTCGTTTCCGCCTCCGCCGGGTCCCATTCCACCCATGCCGCCCATTCCGGGCATACCGCCACCCATCATACCGCCCATTCCGCCGCCCATCGGCGGCATACCGCCCATTCCGGGCGGACCTTCACGTTCCCCCTCGCCTTCTTCGCCGCCCTCCATCATCTTCTTCATTCTTTCGCGCGGAGAAAGCTCTTCTTCGTCGTTTTCGTCCTCTTCTGACATACCGAGACGTTCGGATTCCGACGGGTTAAATCTTCATAAGATATCCGACCGTTTCGTGTCGAGTTCCGTCAGGCGCGTTCGAAACGCACCGTTTCACCGTCGAGTCTCACGACCCTTCCGCGTTCTTCGAGGAGTTCGAGATGCCCGAGCGACTCCGAGAGACCGAAGAACTGCTCGGTCGCTGGAAGTTCGTTCCATTTCTCGAACATGAGTTCGTACGCCGTCATGGGTTTGTCGAGGAATGACTCGAACTTGTCGGCGCGTCTCTCGTGGTGTTCGTATATCTCTTGGGCGCGTCCGGTCACGTCGTCTATACGTTCACCGTGTCCCGGAAACGCGAGGTCGGCGTCGGTTTCGGCTAAACGCTCAAGCGAACCGAGATACTCGACGACGCTCCTGCTACGCTCACCGTCGATAGGCATCTGCAGGCTCGGATTCGGTGTAGTGTCGCCGAGAATATGGTCACCCGTGAAGACGGTTTCGTCGCTCAGGGCGCAGACGCTACCGAAAGAATGCCCCGGTGTCTCGACGGCTTCGAAGGACGCACCGGTAAACGTCTCGCCGTCCTCGACCGACGCGATACTTTCCCGCGGAACGGAAGGCGCGAGGTCCAGGAACGCGGCGGGGAGGCTGAGAACCGTGTCGGCTACGTCTTCGGGCATTCCGTGTTCGACGAGTAGGTCGGAGAAGTAGGCGCGCTCCTTCTCGTACTGCGTCTCATAGTCGGCGACGGCATCGACAGCGTCCTCGTGCACAAAGACCGTCGCTCCACCTTCCTCGACGACGTAAGACGTGAGACCGAAGTGGTCGATATGCGGATGTGTGATAACCACCTCGTCCACGTCTCCGACACCGACGCCCTCTTCGGCGAGACCTTCGACGAGGGCTTCCTTCGCGTTCTCGGTCGCAGGACCCGGGTCCACGAGGACGGTCTCATCGACGAGGTACGCGTTTTACGTTCCCTATCTCGAAAGGCGTCGGAACCTCGATACGACTCAGGTTCAGGCGTGGCTCGGTCGGACTCATTAGGGTTATCTCGGTCTGCTCAGGGGTAAAGACCACGCATCTCGTGCGACTTGGCGACGCGTTCGAGAGCGACGGTGTACGCCGCGGTACGGAGGCAGTCGGTGTCTATCGACTCGTGCGCCTCTATCACGTCATCGAAGGCGTCCGACATCCTGTCTTCGAGCTTCTCGTGTACCTTCTCCTTCGACCACGAGTGTCGCTGTGTGTTCTGTACCCATTCGAGGTACGAGACGATGACGCCGCCTGCGTTTGCGAGTATGTCGGGGAAGATACGGACGCCGCGTTCGACGAGGATGCTGTTCGCCTCGTCGGTTGTGGGACCGTTGGCGGCTTCGAGTATCATGTCGGCATCGACACCGTCGGCGATTTTTTCGTCTATGGCGTTTTCGAGTGCCGCGGGAATCAGTATGTCTACGTCGAGCGTGAGGAGTTCTTCGTTGGTTATCGTGTTCGTGCCCTTGTAGTTCGTCACCTGTCCCGTCTCCGCCTTGTGCGTCTCGACGCCCGACACGTCGAGACCGTCGGGGTCGTAGATACCGCCAGCCGAGTCGCTGACAGCGACGACATCCGCGCCGTCTTCGTCGAGGAGGCGCGCCGCGACGCTCCCCGCGTTACCGAATCCCTGCACGGCGACCGTCGCGTCCTCTATCGGCGTGTCGTAGTAGTCGGCGGCGCACTCGGCGAGCATGAAGACGCCCGTGCCCGTCGCCGTCGAGCGTCCTTCGCTCCCGCCAAGTTCGACGGGCTTGCCTGTCACGACGCCGGGTATCGTGTAGTCGTGGTGTATCGAGTACGTGTCCATTATCCACGCCATCGTCTGCGGACCCGTGTTGACATCGGGCGCGGGTATGTCCTTTTCCGGACCGATTAGGCTCCTCATCGCCTTCGTGTACCGGCGCGTCATGCCTTCGACCTCCTGGTCGCTCATCTCCTTCGGGTCGCAGACGATACCGCCCTTCGCACCACCGAAAGGCAGACCAGCGACCGCCGTCTTCCACGTCATCCATCCGGCGAGCGCGGTTACTTCGTCGCGCGAGACGTTGGGGTGGTACCTTATTCCGCCCTTGTACGGTCCGCGTGCGTCGTCGTGCTGGCAACGGTAGGCTGTAAAAGACTGGACACTTCCGTCTTTCATACGTACAGGGATGTTGAACTCGGCGACACGGTCGGGGTACCGCATCCGCTCGAAGACATCGTCGCTTATTTCTACGTGTTCTCTCGCGTTCCGCAACTGTGACATCATGTTCTCAAGAGGGTTCACCTCTCCGTCGTACTCTTTCTCTTCCTTCGACATCTGTAGTACCCGTATGACCGGTTTTATTGTTATATTTTTCGCTATATGCTACCTATTGACAGCAACTGTAAACCTGCGTACAGTGAGACGGTATTGCGCAACCTCGACATATCTGCGTCGTTTATAAGTTGCGGAAGCGGGATTTCGGAGCATGGACAGAGAACTCGGACAGCACAGCAAGGAGACGGTGTGCGAACTCTGCTCGGTCGAGATAGACCGTATACGTGAAGCGGAGAGCCTGACCGACGACGACATCGACCTTCTGAGACAGCCCAAGAGGCGCGTCAAAATCAGCGTCCCTGTACGTATGGACGACGGTAGCGTCGAGAGGTTTCCGTCGTTCAGGGTACAGTACAACGGCGCGCGCGGTCCGACGAAAGGGGGCTTGAGGTACCATCACGGCGTGGACGAGGAGGAGGTAGACGAACTCGCGTTCCTGATGACGCTCAAGTGCGCCGTCGTGGACGTGCCTTTCGGCGGCGCGAAGGGCGGCGTTCAGGTGAATCCCGACGAACTCTCGGAGGGTGAGCTTGAAAGGCTGTCACGCGCCTACGTCAAGGAGTACCGCGATGTCATAGGACCACGGAAGGACATACCCGCGCCCGACGTGAACACGAACGCGAAGATAATGGCTTGGATGATGGACGAGTACGAGAGCCTCGAAGGCGAGAGAGCACCGGGCGTTATCACGGGCAAGCCCGTCGAACTCGGTGGGAGCGAGGGAAGGGAGACGGCTACTTCGCTCGGCGGCGCGGTGGTAATCGACGAGTACGTCGAGAACGAAGGTCTGGACGCCGAAAGCCTCGACGTTGCTGTACAGGGACTCGGTAACGTCGGCTCTTATCTCGTCGAGTTCCTACACGAACGCGGGTACAACGTCGTCGCGGTCAGCAACTCGTCCGGCGGCGTCCACAACCCCGACGGTCTCGACGTTCCTGAACTTCTGGACGACCTCAGGGGCGGCGACCTGAATCTGTCCGACTACGGCGACGGTATAACCAACGAAGAACTCCTCACGATGGACGTTGGTATCTTGGTGCCCGCGGCGATAGAGGATCAGATAACCGAAGAAAACGTGGAGAAGATACGCGCAGACGCCGTCGTCGAGATGGCGAACGGTCCCACGACACCGGTCGCCGACGAACATCTCTCGGAGGCGGGTGTCGATGTCATCCCCGACATACTCGCAAACGCTGGCGGTGTGACCGTCTCTTACTTCGAGTGGGTTCAGAACACCTCGAACGATTACTGGACGGCGGAGCGAGTCAAGGAGAAGCTTGAGAACAAGATGCGCGTCGCGTTCGACAAGATAAGACGGAGACGCGACGAGGAGGGCGGAACGTGGCGCGTGGCGTCTTACCGTCACGCCATCGAATCGGTCTTGGAAGCCGAAAAGCAGAGAGGCAACCTCGACAGGTAGAGGCTCGGAATCCTTTTACAGCGAAGGCGACAGTACTAGGCATGCTCTTTGGCGCGGAAACAGACGCGGAAGGTGGTGTGCCGTCAGGATGACCGACGTGCTCAAGAACAAGAGCGAGATAACGCGCCTCCAGATACTCGTCGAGATAGCCGAGAACCAGCCCGCTGTGAGCCAGAAGGAGATAGCCGACAGCATAGGCGTGACGCCGCAGGCTGTCTCCGACCACATGTCGAGTCTCGTGGAGGAGGGACTCGTGGACAAGCGGAGACGTGGGAAGTACGAGATAACGAACGAGGGCGCGGACCTCATCCTTTCGTATGTCGAGAGTCTCGAAGGCTACGTCGAACACGTCTTGGAGGAGGTCGTCGGGCGCGTCTTCGTGGACACAGCGGTCGCCGAAGGCGACGTGGAAGAAGGTCAGTTAGTCTCTCTCCGTATGCGCGACGGCTTCCTGCGCGCCGTGCCGGGACAAGGCGAACCGCCTACCGCGCGCGCCGTCACAGACGCCTCGGAAGGCGACGACGTGGGGGTGACGGAGTTCGACGGCATCATAGAGTTCGAGACAGGGACTGTAACGGTCGTTACGGTGCCCTCGGTTGAGGAAGGCGGAAGCCGCGCCGTCGATACGGATGAACTCGCGGATACGGTCGAACAGCCCGTCTACGCCGTCGGCACAGAGTCAGCCGTCGCGCTCGAAAAGGCGGGTGTCGAGTACCGCAGGTACGCCGTCGCAGAAGCCGTCGTCGAAGCCGCCCGCAACGGCGTCTCTTCTACGGTCGTCGCTGTCGAGGGACGTGTTGGAAGTCTGACCGACGAACTCAGCACAGAGGGTGTCGAGTACGGGACGGTGGAGGCTCAGACGTAAGCGAAGAGGACACCGTTAACCAGAAGTGCGACACCCAGAACAGAGCCGACGACGTACCACGGAAACGCCTCCTTCGCTGGTTCGCGGAGGCGTCCTTCTTCGATTCCTCCGTCCAGCTTCTTCGTGCCGACGTGAAGAACACCCGCTAACACGAACCAGAGCGCGAGCATCGTCAGAACGAGGTTTCCGCGTGTCGTTCGGACGAGGGATTCGAAGGTGTAGAGCGTCCCTGCGAGATGTCCGCCCGTCAGGAAGAGGACTACTACGCTGAGCACCGAAAGCGCGGTGAAACGCGACGACAGACGTTCGACCGTTTCGGTGTCCCCTCCGCCGTCGCGTAGCGTCGGCAGGACGGCGAAAGTGACGTACACCGTCGCGCCCACCCAGACGGCGGCGAATAGCTGGTGTGCTGTACGTACCGCTACGTCTACGAGCATATGCCCCGGTTGTCGAGCACGCCTAATATCAGTTGTCGTCGCTGTCTCTGTCACGTCTTCCGTCGCGTGCCGACTCGACAGCCGCGATGATATTGGTCGTGTCTTCGGACGTGACCGTCGGTGTGGTGCCAACCGCGCCTTCGGGGAGCCATCCCACACCGTCGTACACGACAGCGTCGGCTTCTTCGACGAGCGCGGCGACGCGTCCGCGTTCCTCTTCTCCCGCTCCTGTACCCAGAGACGCCGTAACGACCTCGGTCGCTCCGTCGAATCTCTCCGCCACAGAGCATCCTTCGGGAACGACACCGACCGAAACGTCGTAGGCGCGTTCAAGACGCCGGAGCGCGGCGACACTGTCGCCGACGTAGTGGACGCGCGCAGTGTCGCCGCCGTCTGCCAGACCTTCTGCCGCACGCGTCTCTGCTCCCGCCTTCTCTTCGAGTGCCGTGACACGCACCGCTCCCGTCGCCTCGTCGTGTCCGACGTGTACGGAAGTTCCGAATACGCGCTCGACGTTCTTCTCCGTCAGAACGTCAGAGGGCGCGCCGCTCGAAACCACACGTCCGTCGTCCACGAGAACGAGTTCGTCGCAGAAACGTCCAGCGAGGTTGAGGTCGTGTATCACAGCGACCGCCGTACGTCCTTCGTCCACGAGCGAACGGACGAGCGACAGCGTCTCAACGGCGCGTCCAATATCTAGGCTTGCTGTTGGTTCGTCTAGGAGGAGAACGTCTGCGTCCTGCGCCAGACAACGAGCGAGAAGGACACGTTGACGCTCACCGCCGCTTACTTCGTGAACGGAACGGTCGGCGAAACGCGCGACATCGACGCGTTCCATCGCGTCGCGCACCTTGCTCGTCGTGTCGCTACCGAAACGCGGAACTTGCGGGTGGCGTCCCATCCGCACCACCTCCTCGACGGAGAACTCGAAGGAAACGTCGGTGTTCTGCGGCATAGTGGCGACGCGCCTCGCTGTCTCGCGCGCCGAAAGCGAAGAAACGTCGTCACCACCGACACGCACGACGCCGTCGTCCGTCTCCACAGCACCGTTCACAGCACGTATCAGCGTCGTCTTGCCCGCGCCGTTCGGTCCCACGACGCCGACGAACGAGTTCGACGCGCTAGCCGTTACATCCTTCAGTAGCTTCTCACCGCCGAGCGAAACCTCGACGCCTTCGGCAGAAATCATAGCTCGTGCACCTCCCTCGTGCGGAGGAGGTAGAGGAAGAAAGGCACGCCGACGAACGCGGTCACTATGCCGACAGGGAGTTCGGTGCCTCCGAGTGCGTGACGCGCAGAGTTGTCGGCGAGGACTAGGAAGACAGCACCAGCGAGCGCGCTCGTGGGTATAAGCACGCGGTGGTCGGGACCGACGACGAGACGCATGCCGTGCGGTACGACGAGACCGACGAAGCCGATTATCCCTGCGACAGCAACTGCGGCGGCTGTCGTGACGCTCGAAACAGCAAGGAGGACACGTTTCGTCCTCTGTGGCTCGACGCCGAGTGTGTGTGCCTCCTCCTCGCCGAGGAGAAGTAGGTTGAGGTCGCGTGCGTAGGCGAACATCGCACCGGTGCCGACGACGACGACGGGGAGCGAGACGGCTACGTGGCTCCAGTCGCGGTGCACAAGGTAGCCCATGAGCCAGTAGACAGCCTCGCGCATGCTGTCGTCGTCGCTCACGTACAGCATCAGTGAGACGACCGCACCAAGGAACGTCTGCACGGCTACGCCTGCGAGGAGAAGGGTCGCGACGCCCGTACGTCCGTTCGCGGTCGCTATCCCGTAGACGGTGAACGCGGCGACGAGCGCGCCGACGAAAGCCGCTCCCTGTATCCCGAACGGAACGGAGAGAGGTAGCGAAATCACAGCGACGGCACCCACGGCGGCACCCGAAGAGACGCCTATTATCGAAGGGTCAGCCATCGGGTTGCGGAAGAAGCCCTGCATGACAGCACCCGACGCACCGAGAGCGAAGCCGACCGTCGCGGCGACGGCGATACGCGGCATACGCACGCCGACGACGATGGTTCTGTACTCGTCGGGACCTTCGAAGAGCCTCTTCGAAGGAAGACGGAGAAGGTCCGCAACCGCGCCGTACGCCGTGTCAAGGAGTATTACGGCGACCGCGCCCGCGCGTATATCGACGGGACCGACGGTAGCCGCGAAAGCGACGACGGCGACGAGCACGGCTGATAACGAGAGGCACCAGCCCGTCAGTCTGCTTCTCGCGTACACGGAGAACAAATGGATTTGATTTAGTTAAAGTTTTATTGTATAGGTCTCTGGGTTGTGGCATGGAAACGAAGAGAGTTCTCGTATGGTCCGCGCTGGTTGCGACGCTGATACTTGCTGTGTCCGTGACGAGCGCGGGAACGGTAGCCGAGACGGCGTCGGCTCAGGACTGCGGCTTCCCGTACACGACGACCGACGGCACTGGCGAGGAGGTGACGCTCGACGAAGAACCCGATAGGATAGTCTCGCTCGGCGCGCCAGCGACACAGACGCTCTGGGAGATGGGGAGCGACGGTAAGGTGGTGGGTTCGGACAGACCGTCGCTCTACCTTACGGACGAGAGAGGCGACTTCGAGGTCGTTACGGGCGAGATAGCCGACGACTTCAGCCAGTATGGAGACACTGCTGTCGAGAACACGCTCGACCTTGACGCCGACCTCGTTGTCATAAACGGAATCACAGCGGGTAGCATAGACGGAATCGACGGATTCGGCGGTGTCGGTACGTACAGGAGCCTCGACGAACTCGACGGTGTCTACGTCACGCGGACATCGGGCGACGTAGACGACATAACACGGAAGGTCGAGAACATCGGGCGCGTCGTCGGAAACTGCGAAGGCGCGGACGAAACCGTCGAGGAGATACGCGAGTCGGTCGGGATAGCCGAGAGGACGGCGGCGGGTCAAGAGCGTCCCGGCTTCGTCTACGCCTTCGACTTCACGTTCTTCGCGGGACCGGGTAGTCACATAAACGACGTTGTCGAGACGGCGGGCGGCGAGAACGTTCTGGCTGAGAACATCGACAGGGACGGGATAAACGACTTCGGACTCGAAAACCCGCAGTCGTTACAGGTCTCGGAGGAGGTCTTCTTGGACCCCGAAGTAAACGGTGAGATAGACTGGATAGTCACGACCGAGGAAACGGAGATACCCGACCGTCCGGCGTTCCAGCAACTCGACGCTGTTCAGGAAGACAGGGTGATACGTCTTGACCCGAACGAGATAAGTCAGGACGCGCCGCGTGTACGGAACGCGATGGACACCGTCTCGGAGGCGTTCTTCCCCGATGCGCGTGAGAGCGCGGAGAGACGTGAAGACAGAACCATCCGCGGCGGCGGTGGCGGTTCACCCGACAGAGAAACCGTGCTGAACGAGTCGCGCAGGGTCGCGGTCGGTGACTCCTCGCCGCTCGAAGTAAGCGGGAACGAATCCGTCGCCGAGTTCGTCGGCGGTCCCGTCGCCTCGGTCACGCTCGACGGCGAGTTCTCGGGCGAGGTTTCTGTCGAGCCGTTCACGGAGGCTGAGACGCCCGGCACGTTCGTGACGGGTGCGACCGTCGATGTTCCCGACGAGGCGTCGGGTGCCGACGGAAGGCTGACGTTCAGCGTAGACAGCACAGTTCTCTCCGACGCCGGTGTCTCTGTCGGCGACCTCCACGTAGCCAAGGACGGGAGCGACGGCTGGAACGTCCTCGAAACCGACCGCGCCGAGGTAGGCGACGAGGTCCTTCTCGAAGCACGGACGACGTTCTCCGACTTCTCCGTCGTGGCATCTTCGTCACCCGACGCTGTCGCCGACGTTTCGGTTCAGGACGGCACCGTGGCTCTCGACGCCTCAGCCTCGACCGACGAGTACGGCGAGATAACGCGGTACGTCTGGGAGATAGACGGTGATACGTACGAGGGCGAAACCGTCGGCTTCGAGGCAGAAGAGGACGGAGAGGCTACGCTGACAGTCACGAACGACGCGGGCTTGACCGACGAGACGACGGTAACGTTCTCGGTCGGAGACGGAGAGACGGAGGAAGGAGAGGATACGAACACGGAGGATGGAGGGACTGACGGTGAAACCGAAACCGGAGACGGAGATGGCGACGGAAGCGACGGAGGCGACGGAAGCGAAGGTCTGCCCGGATTCACGGCTGTCGTCGCGCTCGTCGCGGTTCTGGCTTTAGTCGCCGTGCGCGCCCGTCAATAACGGGATATATAACGCGGCGACGCACAGTAAGGACATGGCAGACTTGGAGAAACCGGACCTGACAGGAAGCACAGCGTTCATCACAGGAACCACACGCGGCATAGGCAAAGCAATCGCACTCGCACTCGCCGAACAGGGATGTAACATCGTCTCAACCGGAAAGACTGTGGACGACTCGGACTCGGACCTCGAAGGCACGATACACAAGACGGCGGAGGAGTGCGAGGAGAAGGGCGTCGATGCACACGCGATACAGTTGAACGTCCGCGACCCCGAGAACGTTCAGGCGGCGGCGGAGGAGGCGATAGACGAGTTCGGCGAGGTAGACATCGTCATAAACAACGCGAGCGCGATACAGATTGCGAACGTCGAGGACCTCCCCCCGAACCGTTTCGACCTGCTCGCCGATGTCAACGTCCGTGGAACGTACCTCGTTAGCCGCGCATTCCTCCCGCATCTCAAGGAACTCGGCGAGGGCTGGATACTCTCCAACTCGCCTCCCGTGAAGATAGACCGCGCACCCGGACAGGCACCGTACGCGTGGTCGAAGATGGGGATGACGTTTGTCACCCTTTCGCTCGACGGCGAACTCGCGGGACACGACATAGGCTGTAACTCTATCTGGCCTGTCACCGCAATCGACACGCGAGCGACACGTTACTTCGGTATCGGCACGGAGAAGGACTGGCGTACACCGAAGATAACGTCGGACGCCTTCCTCGAAGTGCTCAAACGTGACCCGGCGGAGTGCTCGGGCAACGCCTTCTACGACGAGGACCTCCTGCGCGAAGCGGGCGTCGAGGACTTCTCGGAGTACAAGGTCGTCGAGGACGGCAACCCCGGACCGATGTCGGCGATGATGTTCGACCCCGAGTACGAAGGATAGTCAGGAGTTCGTCCGCGAACCGTACAGTCGTATGATAATAGATACGGCTCATTTCGTTTTTATCTGTATGTGGGACACAACGAGGAGAGTTGCTCACGCACGTGTAGGTATGACGCCAACAATACTCGTGGCATTGGTGCTCGTAGGGTTCATAACAGTATCAGCAACAGCGAGCGGTCTGATGTACGTCAGAATAAAAAAAACATTAGCAGAAAAATCGAGAGGCTGAGACCGGAGGCGATTACCGACGACGAGATAGAGAGAATAGAGTCGAGTCTGAACTCCCTCGGCATCTGACCGAGAAGACGTTACCTGCGGAAACCTTTTGAATACTGAACGATTAATGATGTATGTTATGTGTCACATAGCCGTGCCAATGCGCGAAATCGTAGAGGAGTACGAGAAGGAAGACGCGGAGGAGGAAAACGAAGAATCGGAGCGTAAGAAGCCCGCTGTGGCGTAGCAAGACGTGAAAGGAGACAGCGACGAGCATCCGTTGTACAACCTCGTCGGGATTCTCGACGACGAGGAAGCCGAACGAGTGCGAGAAAGAGTCAAGGAGTTCCGCGACGGCGTTTCGGAGGAGATAGACAGCTTTCGGAGTGGGTAGGGACTTCGTCCGCGTCCTACTCCCAGACGAACTTACCGTTTTCCTGTACCGTCTCGCCATCGAACTCGATGCGTCCCTCCGACGTGTCGAGAATCATGTCGACGTGCACCGCCGAGTCGTTCCTCTCGCGGTCGTCGCCGACGTTCTCGTCGTACGCGCGCCCCAGAGCCATGTGGACAGTCTCGCCCATCTTCTCGTCGAAAAGCATGTTCTTCGTGAACGTGTCTATCTCGCGGTTTGTGCCGATACCTAACTCGCCGAGACGGCGCGCGCCTTCGTCCGTCTCCAGAAGGTCGTCGAGCGATTCCTCGTTCCTTTCCGCCGACGACTCGACGACGACGCCTTCCTCGAACTTCAGGCGCACACCATCCATCTCGCGCCCCTGATATATGAGAGGCTTGTCGAAGAGGACGGTGCCTTCGACGGAGTCGGGGACGGGCGCGGTAAACACCTCGCCGCTCGGCATGTTGTGTCTGCCAGCCGAGTTTACGGCGTGCATCCCATCGACGCTCATGCTCACGTCGGTTTCGTCGCCCGCGACGACACGCACCTCGCTCGCTTCGTCGAGCCTTTGGCGTAACTCTTCTTGGTACTCCTCGACCTCTTCCCAGTCGCGGAGTGTGGCATCGTAGACGAAGTCGCGGTACTCCGCAAGCGACATTCCTGCGTTCTGCGCATGAGCGTTCGTCGGGTGCTGGGTGAGACACCAGCGTTTTGACAGACGTTCCTCCTGTATCGGCTTCGTGACGCGCGAACGTTCGGCGAGTTTCTCGCCCTCGACATCCGACATCGCAGACGTGTTCGGGTCCGACCGTATACCGATGACTGCGTCCGCCTCCTCGTACATAGCGAGCGCGTGCTCCGGTAGCGTGAAGTCGCCGTCGTGCGCCTTCATGTAGGCACGCGAAGCCTCGTCGGTCGAGTAGAGCGTCAGCGCGTTTCCTCCGCGCGCGCCTATCTCGCGGTGCAGAGCGACGACGAGTTCGTCCGCCTCGGGACTCGCGCTTATCACTATGTCGTCGCCTTCGTCGATGTCGGTACACCAGTCTACGAGAATACGTGCGTGTTCCTGTACGCGTTCGTCCATGCCTGCGAAAGAACGCCGCGGCGCATAAACTCACCGTCCTCCGCCGCTAACTGTAGACAAGACCTGCGATAACGGCGAGCGCGTATCCGACAATCGCGCCGACGGCGAAGACGAGAGGGTCGCCCGTCGCGGGGAAACGGTCGGCTAAGAAGACGACGCCGACTAAGAGCCAGACAATAGCCGCGAGCAGGAGGAGGACGAGAACCGTGAGGGCGAGAACACCGAGCGCGCGCAGGCGTCTACGCGCCGTCTCGTACGACGCGTAGGCACGCGATATTTCGTAGCCGACGGACTCGGCAACGACCGCGCGGAGTAACTCGACAAGGAGTCCGAAGAGAACGCCGAGCAGTGCTCTGTCGTTGGTTTCTTCCGTGTCTTCGTCTCTTTCGTCTGGGAGGTTCGTCTCCTCGACGTCTATTTCGTCGGTCATCTATGCGCGGTGCTCCACACCCCGACGGAGTTTTATCTTTTCGTTTCCGAAGACGAAAGAGACACCTTCGCCTTCGTTCTCGACCTTTTCGAGAGCGTCGGTGCTCCGGACTATCCTGTAAGCCGAGCCTCCGGGCTTGAAGACCAAGCTTCCGTCGCCCCTGACGACAAACCCCCATCCGTCGCCGTTCACCGAGACGCGGTCGTCCTTCTCCTCGATATCCGTCGTGAGGGCGGAGCTACCGAAAAGCTCCTTCAGCCCGCGCTCTAATGCTTCGGCGTCGCGTGCGACCTCGCTGGGTTCATCCTGTTTCGTTATTTCGACTTCCATATCAGCATCTACGTCCATACTCCGGCTAAGAACGGCCCCCACTTAAACTTCGAGGGTGTTTTTGCTTCCGCGCCCTAAGACAGCCCATGGAACAGGTCTTCGCTCCTTGGAGAATCAAGTGGGTGAGGCGTGAGAAGGAGTACGACGAATGCGTCTTCTGCAGGATGCGCGACACCGACGACGACCGTGAGGAGCGCGTCGTCGCGCGGAGCGAGCGCGCCTTCGTCGTCCTCAACAACAGCCCGTACAATCCCGGACACGTCATGGTAGTTCCGCACGAACACACGGGCGAGTACACGGAACTCGACGACGATACGCTTCTGGACCATGCGCGTCTGAAGCGTGCGACCTTCAACGCCCTGCGCGCCTCCTTCGACCCCGACGGCTTCAACACCGGATTGAACCTCGGCGAAGGCGCGGGCGGTTCCATCGACGACCATCTCCACACGCACGTCGTCCCGCGGTGGAAGGAGGACACCAACTTCATGCCCGTCACGAGCGACACGAAGGTCATCGTTCAGGCTCTCGAAGATTCGTACGACGAACTACGCGAAGGCTTCGCTTCGTTGGAATCGACGGAGGAAGAAGGCGACGGCGCGGTTCGGCTACGCTAAACGCTGTCAGAGTTCGACTTCGCGCAACGCGCTACCGCCACAGTACGGGCACGAGAAGTCGTCGGCGTCCGTCTCCTTCGGCATGTCGTACGTGTAGTGGAGTTCGAACATGTCGAGCGTGCAGTCGTCGTCCTCACAGACGAGTTCGAGCGTTCTGGGCATAAACGATAGACGCCACACAGGAACTTGAAGCTTACTCGGA
Source organism: Halobacteriales archaeon (assembly GCA_034522195.1). Lineage (GTDB taxonomy): Archaea > Halobacteriota > Halobacteria > Halobacteriales > Halorutilaceae > Halorutilus. The sequence continues at coordinate 58,502 of JAXHLL010000002.1, forward strand.
AAGGCTCACTCGTAGAACTCGCCGGTTTCGCGCTGCTCGCGGTCTTTCTGACTTCCCGGTTTGTTGGCGCGAGGTCTTCCCGTGTCGGGGTCCTTACGGAACGTCATATCGACCGTCGAAAGGAAGTCGTCGAAGCCGTCCGAAACGTCGTCGGGCGCGCCCGCGTGTCCGCGTACACCGGGTTCACCGTCGAAGACCATCGCACGGTCGGAGATGTAGTCGAGAAAGACGAGGTCGTGGTCTATGACGACGACGGGTACCTCGGCATCGCGCGCGAAACGTCTGAGCGACTTGGCGAACGAGACGCGTGTCTCTACGTCGAGGTAGGCGGAGGGTTCGTCGAGGAGGTAGGCGTCCGCCTCCTGTCCAAGACACGCAGCGATACCGACACGCTGGAGTTCGCCGCCCGACAGGTCGCTCGCCTTCTTGTCGTACAGCTCATCGAGGTCGAGAGGCTCTTCGACGAAGGTCCGGTACCGCTGGGAAGACATGTCCACGTCCTGCATAAGAACGAACTCGACCTTGACCTCCTGTGCTTCGAGATGCTGAGGCTTGTAAGCGAACGTCGTCATAACGTCGAGTTCTGTGTTGTCGGGTTCGAGTTCGCCGGCGAGCATACGGACGAACGTCGATTTTCCGATTGCGTTCTCTCCCAAGACGCCCACAACGTCGCCCTCGCGCAGGTCGCCGCTCTCAACGCGCAGGTCGAACGAGTCGAACGACTTTTCGAGCGTGGGGTACTCGACTACCGTTTCGCCCGTAGACGCACCCGCCGTGCCGCGCTCGAAGTTGATTTCGTCCCCGCGTATACGCAGGTTGTGGCTCTTAAGATAGCCCTGAAGATACTGGTTGACGCCGACGCGCGACGACATAGCGTTCGAAATCATGCCGTACGCGCCGGGTTCGCCGTGTGCGACGTGTACGAGGTCCGCCACGACATCGAGGGTAGCGAGGTCGTGTTCGACCACGACGGCACGCCTGTCGTCTTCCGCCTCCGCCGTCTCCTGCCTTATCGCACGCGCCACGTTCAGTCTCTGCTTCACGTCGAGGAAAGACGAAGGCTCGTCGAGGAGATACACGTCGGCGTCACGCGAAAGACAGCCTGCCACAGCGACACGCTGGAGTTCGCCGCCCGAAAGCGAACCCACGTCCTTCGAGAGCGTCTCCTCCATTTCGAGCGTCTCGACTATCCTTTCGAGGTTGCCGCGTTCTCCGAGTTGGTTGAGAAGCTGCTCGACGGTTCCGCCGAATGCCTCCTGTATCTCGTCCACACGCTGAACCTTCGAAGAAGCGCGCACGTCGTCGTCGGCGAGTCTCTCGAAGTAGGTCTGTAGCTCTGTCCCACGGTGCGCCGTCACAATTTTGTCCCAGCCGACGCCCTCGTCGTACTCTCCCAAGTTGGGCTTCAGGTCGCCCGCGAGTAAGTTCAGAGCGGTCGATTTACCCGTGCCGTTGCGTCCGAGGACGCCGACGACCTTTCCTTCCTTCGGCGCGGGTAGACCGTACAGCCTGAATGCGTTCTCGCCGTACTGGTGGAGCTTCTCGCCCGTCTCCTTCTCAAGGTTGACGAGCTTTATGGCGTCGAAAGGACACTTGTTGGCACTTATTCTGTGCCCTTCCATCACAACCGCTTCGGAGATACGCGCCTTCCCGATCTCCTCGTCTATATGGAAGCCGTCAGGTCCGGTCGGCGAACGGTTGAGAGGGTCGAAGTTGACACACTCGTGCTCACACTTGTCGGGGTTGCACTTCTCGTCGTCTACGACGGCGATTAGGTCGCTCATGCTTGGTTGGTCGGGATTGCGGGCGGAAGCGCAAACAGTTTTCGTTCGCGGTCTGTTCCTACTCCTCGTCTTCCCCGTCCTCCGTGGGCGGCACGACGTACTCGTCCACGACCTCACGCAAATCGACCGGGACTTCGTCCGTGCCCGCTTCCTCGTCTCCAGCCGTCGCTATGCCGAGCGTCGCAACCGACCGGACACCCTCCTCGACTGTCATATCGACATCTATCACGCGTTCTTTGGGTATGTGAGCAAGAAAGCCTCCCATCATGGGGTTGGGCGCGAGCGGCAGGAAAAGTGAAACCAGGTCTTCCCCGACGGCGTCCTCTAAGTCGTCCACCGTGTCGGCTGTCTGGAAACCGATGAAGTAGCTTTCGTCGTAAGGGAACTCGACGAGGTAGACTTCCTGAAAGCTCTGGTTGTCGCTTTCGAGCAGGACGTCGCCCATCTGTCTGAAGCTCGTGTAGACCGCGCCGACGCCGGGTACCGACGCAACGACGCCGTCGAAGTAGCTTACGGCGCGCTCGCCGAAACGGAAACGCGTCACGAGACCTGTGACGAGTATTGCACCGAGGAGGAGAAAGACGGACAGTGCCCTTGCGAGCAGGACGCCCTCCTCGCCGCCGACACCCAGACTCTCCATCACGCCGACAAGCGGGCTGAGAGCACCGAAGAGGAAATCGACAGCTATGCTCAGAACGTAGAGGGTTACGAGGACAGGGACGACGATGGAGACGCCCGTGAGGAAGGCACCGCGCAGGCTTCCGTACGTCGAACCGTCTTTTTCCGACGACCGTGACCCACCACCGCCGGTTCCGGACATTCTGCAGTGCATTACAGCCGACGGTTCTTAGTTTTACCCATCAGTGTAGCTTGAGTTCGACACGCCGCCCGTCGGGGTCGCGGACGTAGACGGCGTGGTCGTATCCGTACGCGCCGTAACGGAGGTGAGGTTCGCCGTCCTCGACATCGTACCCTGCGTCTTCGACTCTTTCGATGAGCGTCTCGACCTCGTCGCGTGTGTCCTTCTCCGACGAACGCACCAAGAAACAGACGTGCTCTCCGCCAACGTCGATTTCGTCTTCTTCCGTCGGAACGAGATGCACGTGCCTACCGCCCGCGACTACGGCGACAAATGGCGTCCCGCCGCTCTCGTACCTCTCGCTGTCGCGTACCTCCATGCCGAGAGTGTCGGCGTAGAATCCGAGTGCCTTTTCGAGGTCCGTGACACGTAACGCGACGTGGTCGATATCGACGACTTCCATGTCCGTCCTTGGTGCTCGTACGGCATGAACTCCCCGGTAATTTCATAAAATAGTTTTAGGTTTCACTAACTTTTCTTCGTGGGTAGAAAGCTATAAGAGTCTCCGGCTACTACACTAGGCTGACTATGAGCACCCAAAAAAACAAGGTACTGAAGGAAGCCGGAGAGGTAGAAGAGAACCGTCTGCGCCTCGAAAAGGAGAAGTCGGAACAGGTAATCGACGCGTTGAACACCGACTTGGCGGCGACGTACGTCCTGTACCACCAGCTAAGGAAGCACCACTGGAACGTTGAGGGCGCGGAGTTCCGCGACCTGCACCTCTTCTTAGGCGACGCCGCGGAGAACGCCGAGGGGTTCGCAGACGAACTCGCGGAGCGCGCACAGGCACTCGGTGGCGTGCCACACGCCAGCATGTCTACGCTCGAAGACGAGTCTCCCGTGAAGCCCGAGGACGAGAACGTCTACGACATACGAACGTCGCTGGAGAACGACTTAGTGATGTACGGCGACATAATCGAGACGCTCCGTGAGCACATCAGCCTCATGCAGGACCTCGGCGACCACGCGACGGCGGAGATTCTGCGCGAGAACCTCGTCGAGGTGGAAGAGGACGCTCACCACTTCGAGCACTACCTTGAAGACGACTCGCTGAAGCAGTAGACGGAGACGACGAACCGGCTAACCTCTTCTTACAGCGTAGACGAGCAGACCGACACCGACGACTGACGACGCGAACGCGGCGACGAAGACGCCTGTGACGCCGAAAGGAGCGACGAGCGGACCGAAGACGACGGGCGAGAAGAACTGTCCTGTAAAGCCGAAAGACGCGACGTAGGAACTCAGCCTTCCGCGCATCTCCTCGGGCGCGAACTTCTCGACCCAGACGAATGCCGAGGGGAACACCAAGCCGAGACCGAGACCGAAAAGGACGACGGGTACGACGGCGACGACGCGCGAAGAAGCGAGGGACGCGACACCGAATGCGGCGGTCCACAGAACGAAAGCGACGAGGACGAGCGTGCTGTTTCCGAACCGTCTCTTGAGACGGTCGTACGCTGTCGCCGAGACGCCGCCGGCGACGCCGTTCACGGCGAGGTAGAGACCGACGACGAAGGACGACTCAACGCCGAGTTCTTCGAGAAACGCGGGATAGAAGACGACAACAGCGTAGAGGAGGACGTTCGCCCAGAGGTAGAGGACGTAGACGAGAACGAGCGCGGGGCGTCGTCTCAGCACCGAGACTACCGACTCGCCGTCTTTCTCGCCGTCCTTTCGTGTCCCCGTACCCGTCTCGGGTACGACTAAGAAGGCGACGACTCCGAGCGGAAGCGCGACGAGATAAACGCCAAAGGGTGCGTTCCACGAAAGGACACCGAGCGCGCCGCCGACGAGGGGCCAGGTCGCCGCCCCGACCGAGTTCGCGCCGCTCCTGAGACCGAGTGCGCGGTCCATCCGCGCGCCCTCGTACATCTCGTATATGAGAACCGTGATGCCCGTGTAGACGAAGGCGACACCGACTCCCAGTACGGCACGCGAGGCGAGGAGCGGAACGAAGTCGTCGATGAACAGACCCGCGCTCCCGCCGACTGCGTAGACGACAAGACCTGCGATGTACGGACGGCGCGGACCGAAACGGTCCACCGCCGCGCCTGCGAGGGGACTCGTCAGGACGATAAACGCGCCGTGTGTCGTGATTATCAGACCGGCGAGGGTGTCGGACACACCGACGCCGTCACGTATCTCGGACACCACAGGACCGAGTATCGCGCCCGCCATCACGGTCAGCGTCGCCGACGCTACGACGACCCATAGCGCGCGCCTCTCCGACGCGAGAGAACTCATCACAGGATGGATGCGCGACAGTCTTAACCCGGTTACGGAAGAACCATCATACCTTCAGAACGAGCAACATGCCCGCGACGACAGCGACCGTCACAAATCCGAGGACGGTGACGTTCGCGCCCCCGACGCCCGCGTCCGCACCGAGAACCTCGGCGTAGAAGACGCCGAGACCGACGACGACCACGACCCCACCGACGAAGTCGGGCGCGTCGGCGTGGAGCGCGCCTTCGGCGACGTATCCGTGGGCGGTGTTGACGCCCGAAAGGAGAGCGTAGAAGACGGCGACGAGCGTGAGATAACGGACCGTGTGTGTCGTGTAAGTCGTTCCCGGGGCGTCGGACGCGACGACGAGAACGGCGGAGTAGACGGCGACACCTACGAAAAAGGAAACGAGACGACGTCGTTTTACGAGTCTCGACCTCGGTCCGTCCTCGGAGTTCTCCATCCCGTGGAACCCGAGATTACTTGACTACTTCGACGGTTTCGTCGGTCGATATCCAGCCGTCGCAGTTGCCGTCCTCCACAAAAACGGTGCGTCCGGGCTTCGTGGAGTAACTCTTTACCCTGTTGAGCGTCCCGAGACACGCGTTCGGCAGTTCCTCTTCGTCGAAAACCCGCTCGTCACGTTCGCCCTCTGCTGACATGGATGATGTTAGGGTTGCCTAAAAGAAAAAGCTTTGCGAATCCTTCCGCAAGATACGGCGTGGACTACAAGAGACGCGCCGACGAGGAAGGCTACCGCGCACGCTCGGCGTACAAGCTTAGGCAGATAGACGACGAGTTTGGTGTGCTGTCCGAAGGCGACACAGTCGTCGATATCGGTGCCGCGCCGGGGAGTTGGACGCAGGTCGTTTCGGAGCGTGTCGGCGCGGAAGGACGTGTCGTCGGCGTTGACCTCGCGCCCGTAACCGAGTTCAAGGACGGCGAGGTCGGTGCCGACACCGAGACGACGGTGGAGTTCCTTCAGGGCGACATAACCGAAGACGAGACGAAGGAACGTGTCGAAGAGGCTGTCGGCGACGGTGGCGCGAACGCCGTCGTATGTGACGCCTCGCCGGACATCTCCGGGGAGTGGACACTCGACCACGCACGTTCCATACATATAGCGCGAAACGCTCTCGACGTCGCGCGGCGCGTCCTCGTTCCCGGCGGCTACTTCGTCGTCAAGGTGTTTCAGGGAGACACGACGAACGAGTTCCGCGACGAGGTGCGCGACGCCTTCGAGGACGTTGCGACGTACACCCCCGACGCCTCACGCGACGAGAGTTCCGAAGTGTACGTCGTCGGACTCGGACGCGTAGACGCGCCCGTCTCCGTCGGCGACACCTTCGAGGCGGAGGTAGTCGGTGAAGGAGACGAAGGAGACGGTATCATACGTATCGACGGATACGTTCTGTTTGTGGAGGACACGAGCGAAGGCGAGACGGTCAAGGTACGTGTCACCGAACTCACGCCGCGTTTCGGACGCGCGGAAACCGTCTGACGCCACGGGATACTTAATCCCCGAACACAGATACGAAACATGTACTGCCCGTCTTGTGGTTACGAGATGTCCGAGGGGGACGAATACTGCTGGCACTGTGGGCGCGAGTTCGACCCTCAGAAAGCCGCGACGGAAGACAGGGAGACGGGCGATACGAGAGAGAAAAGAACTGCGTCAGCCAAGCCGCAGAACGACGACGTGCTCGCACCTCTCGTCCATGTTCTGGCACTCTTCTTCTGGATATTCGCACCGCTTGTCGTGTTCTTAGTCACGGAAGACGGGTTCGTTAAGGAGAACGCCGCGAACGCGCTCAACTGGCAGATATCTTACTCCATCTACATGGTCGTCTCCGTCTTCCTCATGCTGTTTCTCGTAGGTATACTGACAGCCTTCGTCGTAGCACTCCTCAATCTGGTGTTCTGCGTCGTCGCCGCCGTAAAAGCCGCTGACGGAGAAGCGTGGAAGTATCCGCTCACTCTCGAAATCGTCTGAACCGTCTCGCCTACGACGGAAGGCTCACAGGATGGTCAGGTCGTCGGAGTACTTGGCGTCGAAAAGAAGCTTTACGCGGTCGGTCTTCGGCACGCCTATACAGGTGAGCGTGAAGCCTTTGTCCTCCTCGTCGGGACTGAGTATCGGCGGAATCTCCATCTCAACCTCGCCGTCTATGACTATCGCGGCACAGGTCGCGCACGTACCCGCGCGGCACTCGAACGCCCATTCGTGACCTTCGCGCTCGGCGGCTTCCAAGATGTCCTCGTCGCGGTTCATCTCGAACTCGCCGTACTCGTCTTCTTCAAGGTCCATCTCCTCCGCCCTCTCGAAGTTCTCCTCGTCGTAGACATCCCAGTCTTCCTCCTGCACGACCTCATAACTGAGGTACTCTACCGTCGGCATACACCCAGTTATGTCGGCGCGGTCAAAGAAACTGTCGTTGTTATGCTACTAACGAAACCGAGAAAGTTGCACGGTTACAGTCACAACTTCTATGTCGTACAAGCTCATTTTACGGACATATGAACACGAAAGAGGCGGGTGAGCTGTCTTGGTAGGCGCGCCCGATGTCGTCACGGAAATAATGGGCGAACAGCTGGGCAGTTCAGTCTTCCAAGCAGGGATTTTCGTCGTCGCTTTCGTCGTGCTGTTTCTCGTCGGCAAGATAGTCGTCAGTCCGCTTGTGCGGCGCGTCTTGGAGAAACGTAACCTCGACAGACACGCACGCAAGCCTTTGATGAAGATAACCACGTTCGTCATCGTCTTCGTCGCGCTCGCAGTCGCCTTCGCAGTTGCGGGCTTCGGCAACCTTCTTACGTCGATAGCCACCATCGCCGCGGCGGCGACGCTCGCAATCGGTCTCGCTCTCCAGAACGTGATACGCAACTTCGTCAGCGGCGTCTTCATCTACGTCGAGAAGCCTTTCAAGATAGGCGACTGGATAGAGTGGGAGGACGGGACGTACTCGGGCATCGTCGAGGACATATCTCTGCGCGTCACGCGTGTCAGGACTTTCGACAACGAACTTCTTACCGTGCCGAACTCCAGCCTGACAGAGAACGTCGTGAAGAACCCCGTTGACGCTGAAAGGCTACGGCTCAAGTTCGTCTTCGGTATCGGATACGGCGACGATATCGGCAAGGCGACAGACATAATCATAGAGGAGGCGGAGGACCACGACGGCATCATGGACGACCCCGCGCCTTCTGTACGCACCACAGAACTCGCCGACTCGTACGTAGGTCTCCAGTCGCGTATCTGGATTGCGAATCCGTCGCGTTCCGACTTCATCAGGACGCGTTCGGAGTACGTTGAGAACGTCAAGAACCGTTTCGACGACGAAGGAATCGAGATACCGTTCCCGCAACGCGACCTGTCGGGTGTAATCGAGACGCGTCGGACGGAGGGCGAACGCGTCGAATGAGCGAGAGTCTCGCAGTCGTCAACGGGCGCGTGGTTCGCGGCGGCGGAACGGGCGTCGAGGATGTCGAACTCCTCGTCGAAGGCGGTGTCGTCACGCGTGTAGTCGAGAGCGTGCGCGAGGATGACGCTGACGAGACGCTCAACGCCGAAGGCGCGTACGTCTTGCCCGGCGCGGTTGACGTACACGTACATTTCCGCGAACCCGGAGCGACGCACAAGGAGAACTGGCGTTCGGGTTCAAGAAGTGCCGCGGCGGGCGGCGTCACGACGGTCGTTGACCAGCCGAACACGTCGCCGCCGACGATAGACGGCGCGGCGTTCGACGAGAAACGCGCGCTCGCGTCGAAAGCAGTCGTCGATTACGGAATAAACGCTGGCGTGACTGAAGACTGGAAGCCCGACGAACTCGCCGAACGTCCTGTATGCGCGTACGGCGAGGTCTTCATGGCGGACTCGACGGGCGAGATGGGTATCGACGCTTCGCTGTTCGAGCTCGCCGTGCGCCGACTCGGCGGACGCGGAGAACTCGTGACGGTGCACGCGGAAGACTCGGACGAGTTCGTCGATGTGAACCTCGACACCGACGACGCGGACATTTGGTCGCGTCACCGCCCGCCCGAAGCCGAAATCGCGGCGGTCGAACGCGCAGTCGATGTCGCCGACGAAGCCGTGCACTTCGCGCATATCTCGCATCCGCGTTCGGTAGATATCATAGACGAGACGGAGCATACGTGCGAGGTAACGCCGCACCACCTGCTTCTGTCGCGCGACGACCTGCCCGAACTCGGAACGCACGGCAAGATGAATCCGCCTTTACGCACCGAGGAGGCGCGCGAGCGTCTCTTCGAGAAGGTGAAACGTGGAGCGGTCGACTGCGTCGCAACCGACCACGCGCCGCACACCGCCGAGGAGAAGGACGCGCCCGTGCGCGATGCTCCTTCTGGCGTTCCGGGCGTCGAGACGCTGTATCCGCTCCTTCTCGCACTCGCCTTCGACGACGAACTTCCGCTCGCGCACGTCGTCGAACTCGTCGCCGAAGCACCGGCGCGAATCTTCGGGTTTGAGGACAAAGGCACGATAGCGGAAGGAAACGACGCCGACCTCGTTCTCGTCGATGAGACTTTCGAGGAGGGGCGCGCCGAACGCCTCCACTCGCGGTGCGAATGGACGCCTTACGAGGGCTTCGGCGGCGTATTTCCGCACAAAGTGATGAGGCGCGGGGAGGTTGTGTACGAGCGTGACGAAGAAGGAGAGAAGTTCGCAGAAGGCGGCGGACGGTTAGTCACGTAGCATCTCGGCTATCTCGTCGGCGACAGCGTCGGTTTCGCCGCGCCAGCCCTCGGGCATCCCGCCGCCGCGTTTCGGCGGTTCGAAGCCGAGAGTGAGCGCGACGTACTCGAAGCCTTCGAGGCTCTCCGCCGCGACCTCGCCGACGAACTCAGCGTTCTTCCGTTTCGACGAAACGCCGCCGTCTGCGAGTTGGTAGTAGCGTGTGAAGACCTGAAAGACGCGCGTGTCGCGTTCGTCGCCGCTCTCGTCCGAGGCGTGCCTGAAAATCTTCGCCGTGTTGTCCGCGGGGTCGGCGCGCCGCCATTCGAGTTCGACAAGGGCGACGGTTTCGTCAGTCTCGCCCACGACATCGACGGGCGTCCTTCCGACACGTCCCTCCGTCTCCCAGTCGGCGTCGGGCACGCTCTCGGAGAGCCTCTCGGCGAAATAGGTCTGGGCGCGCTCCGCGTTCTCTCCCACGAGCTACGTCGGAAGGCGCGGCACTTGTAGCTTTTCCGTGTTCGCGTTACACTATCCTGTTCCGCAACGTCCCCACCCCCTCGTACGTTATCTCGACCATGTCGCCGCGTTCCACGAGACCGGGGTTCGCAGGGCTTCCGAAGGCGATTACGTCACCCTCGCGTAACGTGAAACGGCGCGACATGAAAGAGACGAGTTCGTGCGCGCCGAAGAGCATCATCTCCGTGTTCGCCTCCTGCCGCTTCTCTCCGCCGACGTACGTCTCCATGTCGATGCTCGACACGTCAACGTCCGTCTCTATCCAAGGACCGAGCGGTGCCGAACCGTCGAACGCCTTCCGCGCTGTCCTTCTCTCTTGGTCGAGCGCGTCCATGTCGTTCATGATGGTGTATCCGCTCAGCACCTCGGGAACCTCATCCTCGGAAACTTCGTGGCACTCCTTCCCTATCACAGCGGCGAGTTCTCCGGCGTACGTGAGTTCGTCCGTCCAGTCTGGATAGGCGATGTCGTCGCCCGGCGCGACGACGCTCGTCGGCGGCTTTATGAAGAAGTCCGGCACGTCGGGCACTTCGTACTCCATCTGTTCTATCTTCTCTGCGTAGTTACGCCCGACACAGTAGAGCGCGGAGGGTTCGCACGGCGCGAGCAGGTCGTCGTACTCGATACTTCTTCCTTCTATCTCGCCGCTCTCGTCGTCTCCGACGTACTCTCCTTCGACCACTTCGCCGTCCACGTGTGCTCTCGCAAGTCTCATGCGTCGTCGTGTGTGGTGGACACGTATCCCTCCTTCCCTCTGAGTTCTGCATCCGAATCTGAGTTAAAGTTAAACATTAGCACGCCTAACGTACATCGGATGGGAAAAGGCACGCGCGACCCGGACGAGATAGAGGAACGGATAGCCGACATCCTCGGGTACTGCCGTTCCGACGGCGAGTTACACGACCCGCGTAACTTCGTCGAGAAGTACGCGGGTATGCGGTGGAAGTGCCCCGACTGTGACCTGACGATAAGCAAGATAAGCTACAAACGCGCGAAAGACCTTAAGTGGGTGATAACACCCCACTCGACAACTTTCACCAACGCCGACACCGACGGCACCGAACCGTCGAAGCCCGACACGGACGAGAAGACGAGCCTCCTCGACAACGTGCAGAAGGTTCAGGACAGCCTGCTCGGAGATGACGAAGCAGGTCTGCAGGAACAGGTCGAGGAACTGGGACCGGATGAAGGCAACTCCGACGCTGAAACCGGCTCCGCCGAACAAAGTACCGAGGACGGCAACTGATAACCTCCTCTCAGTCGCTCTTCTCGTCCGAACCCCCACCTACCCGTTCGTGTTTGTGGAGGAGTGCCATCCTCTCGCGCAGGTCAACGCCCCTGTTCTCGTAGTAACGTATCCGTGCGAAGTATGCGATGACACCGAGTGCTATCCATCCGAGTACGACCGCAAGCGCGGTCGGCGCGCTCGTTGCGACGAGTAGCATGAAGACGAAAGAGACAACGACGTTACCGACGGCGACGACCTTCAGCACGGGCATCGGTAGCTTGTAGATGGAGTACTCGTAACGCTGAGGGAATATCTTCGGCAGGTTCCAGAGCGCGACGCCGCCTATCATGAAAGCCACGAAGATACCCGTGACTACGACGACGATGAGCCAGTCGAGGAAATCGACCTCGACGAGTCCGTCGAAGTATCCCGTGAACGGTGCCGCGACGATAGGCGGTACGCCGAGAAGGAGTATCGAGCGGTGCGGCGTGTGGAAACGTTCGTGTATAGCGGCGAAGTAGTCGGGTACGACCTCGTCGCGTGCCGCACGCATCACGGTCCGCGAGTACGAAGTAAAGAGCGTGTTGACGGTAGTCGCGGCGGCGACGAGCGCGCCGACGGCGATGACAGCGACAGTCCAAGGCGGGACACGTCCTATCATGACGGTCGCCAAGCCGCCTTCGACTGCCTCGCCCGTCTCTGGGTTTATCGTCTCCTCCCACGGTACGGCACCGACGAGCGCGACCACGATGGCTACCGAGAGGACGGTCACCAACCCCATACCGATTGCGAGAACCCTCGGTATGTTCTTGACCGGGTTTTCGAGTTCCTCGCCTATCTCGATTATCATACCGAAGCCTTGGAAGGGTATGTAAAGAAGGACGACAGCAAGCACGAAAGGCGTGATACCTTCGGCGAAAGGCTCGCCTTCGCCGCTCGGGAAGAGAGGCGTGAGGTTGTCAGGGTTGAAGTTTACGAAGCCCGCGGCGACGAAGGTCAACATTCCAAGGAGAAGCACACCGACAAGGGCTATCTGCGCCCTTGCAACTATCTGGATACCGACGTAGTTGAGTAAGAGGAAGAGGAGAAGCAGAATCCACGCACCGACGAAAGTCGGTATCTCGACGTTGAGCGAGAGGACTTCGAAAAGGACGGGCAGGTACTGCGCGAAACCGAGCGACGCGAAGAGAAGGTACGCCCAGACAGCGAGCACGGGGAGTATGACAGCGACGAGACCCCAAAGGGGACCGACGAGACGCGAACCGTAGACGTAGATGCCGCCTGCGACCGGTATCGCACCGCCCAACTGCAGGAGTAGAAGGACTCCGAGAACCATAGGAACGATAGATACTAGAATCGCAAGCGTGATGCTCGGTCCCGCCTCGGCTGTCATCTGTGTCGGGACGACGAAGATGCTCATCCCGAGTGCCGTCCCTACGAGCAGGGCGACCGCACTGAAGACACCTATGCGTTCGTTTATGAGTTTGTAGTCGTCTTTAGTCATCGAGACCACCGAATTTGTACCGAATCCTTGACAGATTAAGACCTTCCTGTCATATAACAGTTCAGGTAGGTTGGGTGGACACCGGAGGAGGGAGAGCCGCGAAACATGCTCCGCAAAGAGTTAAGTTCTGTCGGACACAACTACCGACGAAAGAATGCCCGAAAACAAGGACAAGATAGTCTCGTTCCGCGTCTCGGAGGACACGTTCGAGACTCTCTCGGAGATAGGCGAGAAGCGCGACGCTTCGCTCTCCGCGATATTCCGCGAGTATGTCGATATGCTCGTCAAGCACGACGGCGACGTAGAACTCGTTCCGGAAGGGCGCGCGCCCCAAGACGACGACTTCCCGCCCAAGGTCAAGGTACCCAAACAGGTTCTGCGCGAACAGGAACGTCTCGAACTCGAAAACGAGCACCTGCGCGAGCAGATAGAGGAACACAAGGAGTACATCAACACCCTAAAAGACAGACTGGAGGACGACGAGAACGTCGAACACGTCATGCTCGGTAACGTGGATGCCGAGTACAGGTAGAGACGCTCGCTATATCGGGTTTATGCTGTGCTTCTTGGGGGGCCAGTTCTTCTCGTTCGTCTGCGCCCTTTCGATAGCGCGCGCTACGACGCCGCGCGTCTCCTCGGGTTCGATGACGGCGTCCACGCCGACGTTCTCGACAGCGCGCTCCGCGTTTGTGCGTTCCGAGAACTCCTCGATTAGTTCCTCGCGCTTCTTCTCGGGGTCGTCCGCCGCCTGTATCTCGTCGCGGTAGGCGACATCGACAGCACCCTCGATACCCATTGCCGCGATTTCGGCTGTTGTCCAGACGACCGTCACGTCGTTCTCGGTCGAGCGTCCGCCGCCCATGGCGACGTACCCGAATCCGTAGCCCCTGCGCAGGATGACGTTGCATTTGGGGACAGTCGCGCGGTTGAGTTCGAAGGGCAGTTTCGCCGAATGCCTTGCGATACCCTCCTTCTCGGAGTCGGGTCCGGGAAGGATGCCCGGCACGTCAACGAGCGTCACAACGGGCAGACCGAAGGCGTCGCAGACAGAGACGAAGTGCGAAGCTTTGTCTGACGCTCCTGTGTCTATCGTTCCCGCCTTGAAACGCGGGTTGTTCGCAACGATGCCTACAGGACGCCCTCTTATGCGTGCGAAGACCGTGACAATGTTGCGTGCGTAGTCGGGCTTTAGTTCGAAGAAGGAGTCTTGGTCGATTATGCCTTCCACGATTGCGTATATGTCGTAGCCCTTCATCTTGTTCGCGGGCATAACGTCGGTAAGGGCGTCCACGTCTTCTTCAGCAGGAGGCTCGAAGTCGTCGCGCTCCGGCGGTTCGTGTTTCGCGTTTCTCGGCAGGTAAGACAGGAACTCCTTTACAGCGTCGAGGCAGTCCTCGTCGTCCTCGCACGCGAGGTCAGCCATTCCTGTCTCGGAGGTCTGCATCTCCGCGCCGCCCAGTTCCTGCTTCGTGAGGTCGATTCCCAACGCCGCCTCGACGAGCGACGGACCCGCGACGCCCATCGTGCCGGTGCCTTCGACCATCGGCACGAAGTCGGAGAGCGCGCCGAAGTTTGTGGCGGCGGCGAATCCGGGACCCATCATCGCCGAGACCTGCGGTATCCATCCGGACATCGTCTCCTGCTTGTTCGCGAATCCGGCGTCGCCGCGCGCGAAAGGACGCGCGTCCAAGCCCTCCTGAATCCTGTGTCCACCGCCGTCGTGGAGCATCACGAGAGGATAGCCGTTTTCGAGCGCGAGGTCGGAGACACGGTCAACCTTCCGTCCGCCCGCATGTCCGATGGAACCGCCCTTTACGGTGAAGTCGGTCGCCGCGAGGGCGACAGGTCTTCCGTCTACCTCGCCTATTCCCGTCACGATGCCGTCGGCGGGCGCGTCGTCGCGGTCCCAGTCGAACGTCTCGGGAGTCGTGGGTGCTGGCGCGGCTAACTGTCCGATTTCGTCGAAACTGCCTTCGTCGCAGAGGTACTCGACACGCTCGCGCGCCGTCATCTTTCCTTCGTCGTGCTGTCTCTCGACCGCGTCCTGACGCGCTTCGTCCTCGACGCTCCGTTTCGCCTCACGCACACGCTCTATCGTGTCCTCTATGTCTGTCATCGTCTCCCCGGATACGGACGCTAAGACGACATAAGCGGTTGGGTGCCACAGAAGCCTCCGACGTGTCACTGCCCGCGTAAGAAAGAAGTGGTAGGTCGAACAACTGCAGGACGGAGGAACGAAGATGGGAACAGTACTATCCGGTGACTTGGAACAGAAAGGCGACCTGTCGTTGACCAGTCCGGAGTTCGACAACGGTGAGCGCATGCCCGACTCGGCGGGCTACGCGAACGACAACCGCAGTCCGCGTCTCGAAATCGACGGCGTGCCCGACGGTGCGGTGACTCTCGTTCTCGTGATGGACGACCCCGACGCCCAACCCGTCGCGGGACATACATGGGTTCACTGGCTCGTCTGGGACATAGACGCGTCGGTGGAGGAGTTCCCCGATGGCTGGGACGGAGAAGACGCGACGGTTGGATACAACGACTTCTTGGAGCAGGGTTACGGCGGACCGTCGCCGCCCGAAGGCACGGGGGAGCACCGTTACAGGTTCAAGCTTCTCGCGTTGGACGGCGCGCTCGGCGTGCCGGAGTTCACGCGCGTGGACCGTCTCGGGAGCGTGATAGCGATGAACGCGCAGGTTCTGGCTTCGACGGAGTTGGACGGTCTTTACGCTCCGGAACAGGGCACGGCATTCTGACAGAAACCGTGACACGGTCGCGTGAGGTTTATCACCGCAGGGTGCTTACAAGAGCCATGTCCGAGGAAACATCAGAAGAAGACGAAAGACCTAGATTCAAGGGCTGTGTCTTCTGTTACGCCGCCGAGATGGCGGTGTACAGCGCGCGGAAGCTGAAAGAATAGCTATCCGAAAAGCTCGAAGCCTTCTGTCGTCCTCTTTCCGTCCCTGTGCCCTTCAAGGCAGTAGACGACGCCGGGCTGGTGCGCCGCGCCGACGATTAGATGCACCTCCTCGGCGTTCTCGTTGTGGTAGACTGCGTACTCCGCCATACGTTCGTTTCTCGCGTGCGTGAATATCTCTATCTCAGGGTCGTATCTTCGCAACCATTCGCGTTCGAGCGGGTGAGGAAGAAGATGGCGTCTGTAGTACGTCTGAAGCTCGCCGAGTTTTTCGGGGTTCTTTGCCACTTTCCGCGTCAGTCTGAAAGACTCGAAGTCGCCGCGTTTCGACGCATCTGTGTCGTCTGTCAGGAAGTCCGAAGCGACATCTCCGAGAGCGTCCGCGAACCTGTCGCCGTAGACGCCAGCACCAGCCTCGACGAGAGCGAAGACCGACTCGCGTAGCCTCGAACGGAGACGGTCGGGTTCGTCGGCGTCGTAGGACGGGGAGCCGCTTCCGTCGAGTTCCCTCGCCTTCTCAAGCGACCATCTGTAGTCGTCCATCTCACAGACCGCGCCGAAGTCGTCGAAGTACATACGGCGTATCCCCTGCTCGCAGTAGATGGTCGCGTTCCTGTCGAGAAAACGCGAGGCGTGTTCACGTAGGAACGCGCGCTCCTCTTCGGTGCCGGCGTGCGTCACACCGTGTACGTGGAAGTCGTGTCCGTTGACGACGACGCGGTCACCGGGAAGGACACCGTCGCCGTCGTACGACGAATCGAACCAGCCGTCCGTGTTCTCGCGCCAGACGCGTTTAGCCTCAAAGTAAGCATCGTACTCCGTCTCGGCGCCGAGTGTGTCGGCTAGCTCAGAAAGCGAACCCGCCGACCGTATGGCTTCCACGATGGTTTCCTCTCGACCACAGGACGCCATGTCGCGGTTCGATGCCATCTTGTCTAAAATAGACGGTGAAAACACAATAAGTTTGTGGTGAGTACACTACCAATAACACATTCGCCCAAAGGAACGTTGTTTGTGCTTCCGTCCCGGTATCTCAGCTTATCGAGAATCCGCCGTCGATGACGAGCGCGTGCCCCGTGACGAAAGAAGCCTCGTCGCTTGCGAGGAACAGTATGGGTTCTGCGACCTCCTCGGGTTCGCCGAGACGTTTGAGCGGGTACTCCTCCGCCATGCTTTCGCGTGCCTCCTCGGGGTCGTCGAAGCTCGCTAAGAACTGTTCGAGCAACTGCGTGTCGGTGAAGCCGGGACAGACTAAGTTGGCGCGCACGCCGAATGGTCCTGCTTCGGCGGCGACCGTACGCGTCAGGTTGAGAACCGCGCCCTTGGTGACGGAGTAGGTCGCCTGCTTCGGGAAGCCAAGTATGCTCGCGAGCGAACCGACGTTGACGATGGCACCCGAGCCTTGCTCCTTCATGTGCGGCAGGGCGGCTTGACAGCCGTTCCATACGCCCATCAGATTGACGCCGATGACGTAGTCGCGTACGGAGTCGCTGATGTCTTCGAGGTACGTCGAGGGATGTCCCACACCGGCGTTGTTGACCAGAACGTCGATACCGCGCTCGTCGGCGACCTTATCGACGACCTCGCCGAACCTCTCGCGCTCGGTCACGTCCAACCTGTGGAACTCCGCGCCCGCACATGCGTCGAAGTCGCCGAGTTCGTCAGCGACCTCCTCACCCGAACCCGAATCCACGTCGGTCACGACGACGTACGCGCCTTCTTCGGCGCAACGCTCCGCCGTCTTCTTTCCTATACCCGACGCTGAGCCTGTAATTAGCACGGTCTTGTCCTTGAGCCGCATGCTCGGGCTTCGGGAGACAGCGACATAAGTTCTTTCCAGCGCGACTCAGTAGACGGCGTTTCTTATCTCGTCGGCGAGGTCGTCGAAGCCTTCAAGATATCTGCGTCTCTCGTCGCGGAGTTCTTCGAGGCGCGTCTCGGCGTCTTCGAGTGCGTCGGGTACACAGAGCGACGACAGGTCGACGCCCGGCACCGACTCGGGGACAGGGACGGTCATTCCGGTTTCGTCCTCCTTCCATTCGACGGTGCCGCGCGCGACTGCGCGGAGGACGGCGACGGAGTCTTCGACACATATGTCGTTCGTCTCGTCGCCGACACATCCCGTGTTGAGCACGAAACAGTCCACTTTGAGTTCGGAGACGAGGTCACGGAAACGGTTGCCTTCTTCGCCTTCGGAACCCATGATGAACGGGTTGGTACCGACGACGCGCACCGACTCACCCGCGCGTGAAGGATCACCCGCGCTCGTCTCTATCGACTCGCCGAGCATGAAAGCGACGGCGGCACTCTCGGGCGGGAGGCGTGCGACGGGTGGCATAGCGGGGTTTCGTGTGATGAAGAAGACTTGGTCAACACGTCCAAGGTCTATCTCTTCGTCGTCAGCAGAAGACAGATGTTCGCGCAGGATGCAGGCACGTCCGTTCGTCGTGTACCTGTCGCTGTCGAAATCGACCGTTCCGTCGTCGCCCACATCGACGTTTTCGAGCACAGCCGACTCGTGCGTCACGGCGGCGTGCATCGTCGGCTGTTCGTCGGCATCGAGTCCGGCGGTCTTGACGTAGAGACCTCGTCCTTCGCTACCCACGACGGTTCCGTCGGGTAAGAGTCCACACACGTCGTCCTGTAGCATCGTCGCCCCTTCGTCGCCTTCCAGACCGAGACCATGCGCAGTGAGAGTCGATTTGCCCGTCGCCGAAAGTCCTAAAAAGAGCTGTCCTATGTCGGTGGGTTCGTCGTCGCCGTCGCGCCTGACACGTACGCGCTTACTTCCGGCGTGAAGCCCCAGACCGCCCGCCTGTTTGACACGGTACATGAACAGGCGCAGGAAAGACTTCTTCGCCTCGCCGGTGTAGTCGGAGCCGAGAACCGCCGTGACGCCTTCTTCGGGCAGGACACGTATCGCAACTTCGTCGTCCTCGGGTTCGAGGTCGGGTGCCTGCACGGTCACGAAGTCGGGTTCGACGCCTTCGTCGGCGGGTTCGAGGAGTTTCGAGAGCGTGAGAGCGACGCGCGCGTACTCCTCCGTGACGTAGAAACGGCAGACATAGGAGTGGTCAGGGTGCGCGCCTACGACTCTGTCCACACAGACGAACTTCTCTTCGCGCGCGTGCCGGAACGCCTTCTCGAAGACAGCGCGGTCGGTGGCGTCGAAGTCGTCGTCGACACCGTTCTTCGTCCTGTCGGCACACCGCGACCTGTACTCGCTGACGTACGACGCCGAGCCGAACTCGGTCGTGGTTTCGAGGTGCTCCGAGAGTTCGCGCATACGTTCTTCCGAAGGGTTGTAGACGACGTTTTCGGCTTCGCCGGGTTCTGGAAGCGCGTCCACGACAGCTACACCGAGTTCGGACATGGTGGATATGGAAAGCGTGCCAAGAGATATAAGTCTGTATATCGGTAGGTACGCCTACATAACCGGCGAACTGTTAGTCGAAAAACCAAGACACGGGTTCGTCCGTCAGGTTAAGCTTTATCTACTTGGAACGGAACTTTACGAGCGGTAAGAGATAATGGTAATACCGAGACCGGACAACGGAATACTGAAAAGGGTCTACTCGAATCTCGTCAGTGCGAAGGACTTCGTAGGCATAGACTTCCCCGACAGAATACTCAGGAGGCTCTACACGTACGGGAGCTTGGAGAACGTCGATGAGGGTGTCAAGTTCGAGGTCAAGAACAGACTTAGGGACGCACAGCTCACGGGTGTCGAGTACGTCGAAATAGACGGCGACAGGCACGACAGGGTACGTATTTCGCTCGGAGAGGACTCGCGCTACTCCGACAAGATTACCGAGGACGACCCTGTAGAGTTCCCCGTCGGACGGACGGTGACGGCGTTCGTGGAACGTGACCATCTCGAATACGGCGACCACGACATAAGGGTAAAGTTCAAGACGAAGCCGTTCGGAAACCTCGACCTGCAGGTAACCGACTCGCTGTCCGAAGAAGAGGAGGAGCTTACAGGCATACCGCGGATGGAGGGCGACGACAACTTCTCGGATGAGGCTATAAAAGAGAGGCAGGAGTTTCTCGAAGAGATTTCCAACACCGAACTCGAACACGTACCGCAGTACTCCATCAACCCGGCGGAGACAGAAGGAAACATAGAGAACTTCGTCGGCGCGGCGCAGATACCGCTCGGAATCGCGGGACCGCTCAAGGTGAACGGCGAACACGCGCAGGGCGAGTTCCCCATACCTCTCGCAACGACAGAAGGCACACTCGTCGCGTCGTACAACCGCGGCATGAAGGCGATAAACATGAGCGGCGGCGCGGAGTGCACGGTCACCGAAGACAGGATGAACCGCGCACCCGCATTCGTCTTCGACAGCGTGCGGGAGGCGCGCGAGTTCCGTGACTGGGTATTCGAGAACTACGACACGGTGAAGGAGAAGTGTGAGGAAACATCGAGCGTCGCCGAGTTGGAGAGCATCGAGCCATACATGCTGAGCCGTTTCCTCTACCTGCGTTTCAACTTCCGTACGGGCGACGCCGCGGGGCAGAACATGGTCGGCAAGGCGACTTTCGCGGGCTGTAACTGGCTACTCGAAAACTTCCCCGGCTACGTCGAGAACTTCTACCTCGAAGGCAACATGGCGACGGACAAGAAGGCGTCGCATATAAACTCGCTCAGGACGCGTGGAAAGACAGTCACCGCTGAGGCTGTCATCGACCGCAAGGTCGTCGTGCGCCATCTGGGCGCGGAGCCTGAGAGTCTGGCGCACCACGGCGACGTGGGCACGATGGGCGCGTACATGGCTGGCGCGAACAGCAACGGCGCGCACGCCGCGAACGGTATCGCCGCGATGTTCGTCGCGTGCGGACAGGACGAAGCGAACGTCGCCGAGTCGTCCGCGAGCTTCGTGCATACGGAGGTAACGGAGAGCGACGACCTCTACGTCTCAATAACCATACCGTCGCTCATCGTTGCGACGTACGGCGGCGGCACCAACCTGCCGACACAGCGCGAATGTCTCAAGATGCTCAACTGCCACGGACAGGGCAACGTCAAGAAGTTCGCCGAAGTCGTCGCGGGTGTCTGCCTCGCGGGAGAACTCTCGCTCGCTTCGGCGATATCCGCGTCCGACTGGGTGACGAGCCACGAGGCGATGGGCAGGAACAGGTAAGGGAAAAAGTAGCCCGGTTCTTCTGACTCACGCTTCTGTTGTACGAGTAGGACCGACTGGGAGACCGATTATTACGTTACCGTCCTCGCCCGCGGTTCCTTCGTGTGTCACCGCGTCCGCGGTCGCGCCTCGACGTGGGACTGTCGCGTCCTGTCTCACGGTCAAGGTTCCTTCTGTCATCATCTCTGCTCAGTTCGCGGTCCGTCGGACACTCGTCGTCCTGATTCCCGCGGCTGAGGTCACGGCGGTTCACGCATCCATCGGCTATCAGCCAGACGGGCGAGTTCCCGGGTGCCTGCCACGACAGGAACGGATAGCCGTCAGTGGGGTCGAACCCCGCGGTGGTCTCTATCTCCCAAGACGACACGGTGAACGTACCGATGTCCTTCATCTCATCCGTCGTCTTGCCTGTACCTGCGTCGCTCGCCGTCAGACCCGTGACGTCAATGTCCCAGAACGAGTCGGTGACTTCCCCGTTGTTGACGCCGATAAGACCGCCTGTGTCGCCGTTACCGTCCACCGAACCCGCGGCGTAGAGTTCGGTCGCGCCGCCTTCGAACGTACCTACCGCGCCACCGACCGCCGAGTCACCCGTGACGGAACCGAGCGCGTACGACGAGACAACGGTACTTTCGTCGCCTGAGTCGACGTACCCAACGATACCACCGATGTTGTTCGTCCCTGTCACGTCGCTCGTAGAGAACGACTCGACGAAGGCACTGTTGTCGTCCACGTTGCCGACTATACCTCCTGCGTTGTCGCCCGACGCAGACACCGTACCCGTCGCTTGGGACCTGTACATACCGACGTTTTCGTCAGCCTGTCCGATAAGACCGCCGACGTTGTCGCCCGCGCCCGTCACGTCGCCGGTCGCCCGCACACGCACTAACGAAGTCTCGTCGGCGGAGCCAACCTCTCCGGCGAATCCTCCTACCTCGGTGTCTCCGCCCGTCACGTCGCCCGACGCCGAGACATCGACGAAGGAACTCTCGCCGTTGATGTATCCGGCGAAACCGCCCACCTCGTCTTCGCCTCCCTCGACGTTACCCGTCGCGTGTGAGTCGACGAACGAACCTTCTTGGCTCATTTCACCCACGAATCCTCCTACCTCGTCGTTTTCACCCGTAACGTCACCCGAAGCCGAGGACTTCACGAACGAGGACTCGTCACTGACATACCCGGCGAAGCCACCTACCTCGTCCGCTCCGCCCGTTACGTCACCCGAGGCGTGTGAGTCGTAGAACAGGGAGTTGCCGTCCACCTCACCGACGAAGCCACCTACCTCGTCGCCGCCGCTCGTGACGGTGCCCTCCGCGTTCGACGTGTGGGTCAGACCGCCGTCGTGGTCGCCGACGAAGCCAGCTACTTCGCTGCTCGACGTTCCTCCGTCCACGTTGCCCGTGGCGATGGAGGCGAACACCATCGGTCCTTGGTTCTCGCCGACGAATCCACCTACACCACCGCCATCGCTCGTAACATCACCCGTCGCCTGCGATTCGCGGACAGAGCCTCCGTCGTCGGTGTCGCCGACAAACCCGCCCGTGTCCGCGTTACCGCCGTTCTGTGTCACGCTACCCTCGGCGTCCGAATCCATCACGGTGCTCCCTTCGTCGAGGGAGCCGATGAAGCCGCCCACGTCACCGCCGTCGCTTGTGATGTCGCCCGTCGCGTACGAGTTCTTTACCGTGGCTCCCAAGTCGGCTTCACCGGCGAAGCCGCCGTTGTCCGCGCTGCTTCCGCTCTGTGTCACGGTACCCGTCGCGTACGACCTCGTCGCCACGCTTCCGTCTTCGAGGAATCCGACGAATCCTCCTGTGTCCGTGTCGTCGCTCGTCACGTCACCCGTCGCGTAAGACAGGGTGAGAGCGACACCGTTCTCTCCTCTTCCGGCGAAGCCGCCCACGTTACCCGAGCCGTCCACGTTTCCGGTCGCGTACGACCTCGAAACGACACCCGATTCTTTGTCTCCGACGAATCCGCCTACATCCGACGCGGTTCCCGTTACGGACGCGTCGGCGTACGAACGGCTCAGGTCGCTCTCGTCTGCGTTTCCGATGACCCCGCCGATGTCGTTTCCGCCGTCCACGCCGCTTGAACCCGAGACGCTCGACTCGCGCACGACTGTTCCCTGACTGTTGCCCACGAGACCGCCTGTCCTATCGGTTCCGGCGACCGTCGCGTCGGTCGCGTAGACACCGCGCACGACCGTGTCTCTCGCTTCGCCGGCGAGAACACCCACGTCGTTTCCTCCGGTCACGTCGGCGTCTTCGAAGCCGACGAGTTCGATGAGGGTGTCCTCGGTCGTGTTGAACAGACCCACGCCTGTCTGTGTTCCGCGGTTGATGGTCAGGTTCAAAATCTCGAAGCCGTCACCGTCGAGCGAACCGGTGAACGGCTGTGTCTGGCTTCCGACGGGGTCGAAGTTCGGTACCGTGCTCGCGTCTATGTCGTCACCGAGGACGTAGTGCGATTCGAGGCTCTCCTCCATCGCCTGTAGCTCCGTCGCGTTCGTGATGACGTACGGGTCGGAGAGCGTCCCGTCGCCAGCCATGTTGTCGAGCGTCGGTCCGCTCGTCGGCGGTGCGTCCTCGACGGTTACCGCGATAGGCTCGTATTCGAGAGCATTCCTGTCGAAGTTGAGGTTGAACTCGTCGGGCTGTTCCTGAAGCACCGGGTAGCTGTTGGTCGTCTCCCACGTGTCGTCGAAGTCGAATCCGAGCATCTCGTTCTCGGCACCCGTGCCCGTCATCTCCGTCGTCGTCAGACCGACGGTGCCGAGCACGTCTCCCGTGCCGACGGCGTCAGCCTGCGACGTCGTGTCGGTGTCCCAGTACGCGCCCTCGGCGGCACCCGCGTCGGCGACCACCTCGCCGGCGACGCCTCCGACGTTCGTGTTGCCGTCGACGAATCCGGCGGAGTACACCTGCGAAAGAACGGCGTCGTTGACGCCGACGAAGCCGCCGATTCTGTCGTCGCCCGTCGCGTCGCCCGTTGCGTACGAACGCGCTATGACGCCCTCGACGTTACCCGCGAAGCCACCTACCTCGTCGCCGCCCGTGGCGTCGCCCGTTGCGTACGAGTCGGTTATCGAGACGGAGTCTGTCGTGTCACCTACGAATCCGCCCACCGCTGTGTCGCCTGTGGCGTCGCCCGTAGCGTGTGACTCGACGAAGGAACCCGTCTCGTCTACCAGTCCGACGAATCCGCCTACGTTCGTCGTGCCGCTGGCGTCGCCTGACGCCGAAGACTCGACGAAGGATGACTCGTCTAAAGAGTCCACCTCTCCGACGAAGCCACCGACGTTTGCGTTACCGTCTACCACGCCCGACGCCGAAGACTCGATAAAGGAACTCTCGTCGTCCACAAAGCCGACGAATCCGCCCGTCTGGTCGCCGCTCCCCGTCACGGAACCCGACGCGCTGGTGTTGGTGAAAGAGCCGGCGTTGTTTACCTCACCAACGAATCCACCAACGTCGTCGATACCGTTGACGGTGCCCGACGCCGACGAGTCCGCGAACGCGCTATGGTCGTCAACGAAACCGACGAAGCCTCCGACATCATTCTCACCTTCGACGTTTCCGGTCGCGTAAGACCCCACGACGTTGGCTTCGTTCTCCGCCTCGCCGATTAGACCGCCGACCTCGTCCACGCCCGTGACGTCGCCCGTCGCGTAAGAGTCAACGACAGCGATGCTGTCTTCGTCTAACTCACCGACGAGACCGCCCACGGTGTTGCTCGTACCACCGATGCCCTCGACGTTACCCGTCGCGTAAGACTCGACGATGTTGCTTTCGGATTCTCCGACGAGACCGCCTATGTCGTTGCCTTCTCCCGTCACATCCCCGGTCGCGTACGACCCTACGACAGAGCCTACGTCATCAAGATTCCCCACGAGTCCCCCCACACCATTGCTCGTTCCGGTGACGTCACCTTCGGAGTACGAGTCTTTTACTGTGACTCCGTGGTCTCCATCGCCGACGAGTCCGCCAACGTTGCCATTGCCTTCTACTTTGCCCGTCGCGTACGAACCTACAACAGAGCCTCCGTCATCAAGCTCACCCACGAGTCCGCCCACACCATTGCTCGTTCCGGTAATGTCTCCCTCGGCGTACGAATCGATTATCGCTGTACCGTCGTCGGAGCCGCCGGCGAGTCCGCCCACGTCGCCGTCGCCTTCTACTTTGCCCGTCGCGTGCGACTCGGCTACGACGCTTCCGTCCTCAAGCTGTCCCACGAGTCCGCCCACGTCGAACGAAGTAGGCGCGGAAACGTCGCTCGAAGAACTCGACCGTGTTACTGTGACACCCTCGTCCGTGCCACCGACGAGTCCGCCCACGCTACCGTCTCCCTCAGTTACGGTACCCGAACTGCTCGAACGTTTGACGATGCTACCGATGCCGAGTTCACCAACAATCCCGCCGATGTTTCTACCGGTGTCTCCTTCCACGTCTCCCGCGACCGAAACGTCCGAGACGACGGTGTTCGTCGTGTTACCGGCGAGAACACCCACGTTACCGTCACCTGTCACGTCGGCGTTCTGTATGCTAACGTCAGTGATGCTGACGCCGTTAGTCGTGCCAAACAGTCCGACGTCCGTCTCCGCCGCGCGGTCGATGTTCAGGTTCGAAATCTCGAATCCGTCACCGTCGAAGCTACCCGTGAATGGGTCTGTCGCGTCACCGACAGGCTCGAAGTTAGCGATTCCCGACGCGTCTATGTCGTCAACGAGAACGTAGTCTGCGTCGAGGTCGTCGCGCATGTCCTGCAGTTCCTGCGCGTTCGTTATCTCCTCCTGCGCCGCGACTCCGCCCGCGACGAGCGCGACCCCGAGGAGCAGAAGCGCGACCGTCAGACAGACCGTCGTAAAAATCCTGTTTGTTTTTGACCCACCCACCGTTTTGCTACCCTTACCTGAGTCCATGTCTACCACTCCATCTACCGGAGCACGTATATATGTAATGGATGGATTTGATTAATTGAGGATTGGACTAAAACGTTTTTTATTGTTGGACTACGCCCCGAACCCACGTACGTGGTTCACCGACAACCGTGCCGGTTCTCGTACGCCGTCCCGTCGAGCACCGTCTACGGATGCTCAGAGTTCGTCGTACCTCTCTCTGTAGACGTTCAACGTCGCCTTCAGCGAGCCTATTATGACGGGACCCACAAAGAGACCGATTACACCCATCGCGTATATGCCGCCGAGTACGCCGACCAAGACGACGCCCGGGTTGAGACCTGTGTCACGGTCGACGAGTATCGAACGCAGGTAGTTGTCTGTGACGCTGACGACCGTCGCGCCGTAGACTGCGAGCGCGATACCCGCTGTCGTCGAACCCGTTGCGACGAGGTAGAGCGCGGCGGGACCCCATACGACGAAGACGCCTATGATTGGGAGGACGCCGAAGAAGACCATGACGAGGGTCCAGAACAGGTAGTTCGGCACGCCTGCGACTGCGAGACCCGCGCCTGCGAGGAGAGCCTGCGCGACGGCGACAAGTAGGTGCCCGTAGACGACCGACTGCGTCACGTTTCCGAGGCGTGTGTAGAGTTCGTCGGTTATGTCGTCGGGAAGAGGGATTACGTCCTTCGACCAGACGACGAACTTTTCGCCGTCCTTGAGGAGGTAGTAGAGGAGGAAGACGAGGAGAAGAACCCCCAGCGTGAGCCTGACGGCGAATCCGAATATCTGCGAGACTTGCCCGAGGGCACCGCGTGCGACCGACTCGGTCACCGTGGCTATCGTCGAGGGCACGTCAACCTCCTGACCAGTGTACTCGAATACGAGTTCCTCGACGACGGTCACGTCTATCTGTGTCTCCTCAACGGAACGCGCGAGTTCGATTACGTCCTGTGCGACCACGAAACTCACGATGACGACGGGCACGACGACGACGAGTATAGTTAGCCAGATGGACACGTAGCAGGCAACCTTCGTACCGAAGTGGGGTTCGAGGCGTAGCTTGATAGGACGGAGGACGTACGCGAGGAGAACAGCCGCAAATACGTACTGTACGAGTGGCAAGAGGACGAATAGGCTCAACGCCGCCGAGACGGCGACCGCGACCAGCAGGAAGGCTCTCGGCTGGTTCATGTCCTTCGGTCGTCCTCCTCCACAATAAATTCCCGCACTATCCTCAACCGTTTCCGCCTCCGTGGATGTCGGAACGTCCGTCGAGCCACGAAGCGACGTGAGGAACAGATAGAACCACTCCTGTCGCCGTCGTGGTGCCGAGGAACGCCGTCGCGGTTTCGAGAACGGGAGACTCGACAAAGGCAGATTCGACGAGGACGAGATACGCGAAGACACCCGCGGCTACGACGACGCCGAACGAGACGCCGACAACAGCTACCGAAACAGGCGACGGAGACTGCGAGAGCGGGATGCGACGCCTCAGTAGACGCCAGACGACGAAGCCGCCTGCCGAAGCACCAACCGCGACAGCGGGATACTCGCGCGAACCGAGAGCGACGCCGACGAGCGCGACGACGAGGGCAAGGAGGAAGGCACGTTCTGCGTCGCGGAAGTAACGCAGGACGACGGCGAGGTAGACGACACCGACGGCGACGCCAACGATAACGTCACCGGGGTAGTGGACGCCGATAACGACGCGCGACACAGCGATGACGACGATAAGCGCGCCAGCGACGACGTACCGTTGCCACCGCTTCCCCGTGTCAGAAACGACGGCAAGGAGACCGTAGACGACCGTCGCTCCGAGGGCGTGCGCGCTCGGGAACGAGTAGCCCGTCTCCGCGACGAGAGCGACATTGGAGGGAGGACGCGGACGCGCGACGACGCCTTTCAGACCGACCGTGAGAGCGAGACATCCGACGCTGACTGCGACGACGAACGCGGCGGTTTCGCGGTCGGTGTCGAGAGCGTCGGTGAACCAGTAAAGGAGGAGGACGAGAACCGCAAGAAACGCGGAGTCGCCCGCGTGCGTCGCGTACCTCAGCGCGACGACGACAACGTCGGGTAGAGCGTCGCGTACATCCACGACCGTCTCGGCGTCGAACAACATCCGGTCACCGTGTAGAACGTCAGCGCGGATATGGCTTCCGTGTCGCGTCTTCTACCGCCAAATATATGCGTCGTAAGCCGATAGAGGGAGATAATGACGGAAGAGTTCCCCGA
Organism: Halobacteriales archaeon; assembly: GCA_034522195.1. Classification (GTDB taxonomy): domain Archaea; phylum Halobacteriota; class Halobacteria; order Halobacteriales; family Halorutilaceae; genus Halorutilus. The sequence continues at coordinate 86,514 of JAXHLL010000002.1, forward strand.
CTACTTAGACGTAGACTACACAGACGGAGAAGGAGAGTCGCCAGAAGACTACACGACGCTCGACAGCAAGATGCGTAAGGCGATAGAGGTGACGAAGAAGGGTCTCGAAGAGTACAGAAACCCAGCCGTGATGTGGACTGGCGGCAAGGACTCGACACTCACGCTCTACTTCATCAAGGAGGTCGCTGACGAGTACGGATATGAGATGCCGCCCGCGGTCTTCATAGACCACTTCCAGCACTTCGACGACATCATCGAGTTTGTCGAGAAGTGGGCGGACGAATGGGGCGTCGAACTCGTATACGCGCGCAACGAGGACGTGCGCTCGCTCGCAGACGAACCCGGCGACGAGATACGTGTCGAAGACCTGAACGAACAGAACCAGCACCACGTCCGCGACATCCTTGAGTACGAAGAGGACACATTCCCGTTCCTCCTTGACACGTACGTCGGCAACCATCTCCTCAAGACCGTTCCGCTCAACAACGTCATAGAGGAACTCGAAATCGACGGTATCATCTCGGGCGTGCGGTGGGACGAACAGGAGGCGCGCGCAGACGAGACGTTCTTCTCGCCGCGTCACGACCCCGACATCTACCCGCCGCACGACCGCATTCAGCCAATCCTACAGTTCGACGAGGGTGCCGTATGGGACGCCTTCTGGAACTTCGTCGTCCCCGACACGGTCGAAGGATACCCCGACGACGGCTACGTACCGCAGGCGTACGACGACCTGCCCGAAGGAATCGAACGCGACGACATCCCCGTCTCGCCCAAGTACTTCGAGGGTTTCCGTTCGCTCGGTAGCGAGGTTTCGACTGAAAAGAGCGCGCCCGAACCCGCTTGGTTGCAGGACTTAGAGGGTACGACCGAACGTGCCGGAAGGGCGCAGGACAAGGAAGACCTGATGGAGCGTCTGCGCGACTTAGGGTATATGTAGGTTCGGCGGCACGAATTTCTACTCGTCAGTATGCCGTCAGGCTAATTATTGTCGTAATTATTATCCGTGAGTATGACGTACAGCGTGTATGACCGCCGAAAAAATCTCGGAAGAAGGCGACACTGAGAACACAAAAAAACAGGTCGAGACGGACGCCTACTCTGAGACCACCGTAAACGACAGCCGCTCGGTGACCATACCAAAGGAAGTCTGTGACGAACTCGACGTGAAGCCCGGCGACAAGGTTCGGTGGCGTGTCGTCGACGGCGAACTCAGCGTCGAGATTGTCAGACAGCGTTACGGTGCCTTCGAGGACTTCGAGCCTGTCGACATAGGCGAGGAGACGAACGCTGCCGAAGACCACGACGTGCACGGGTCCCTGTAGATGCGCGTAGCAGTCGTCGACTCGAACGTCCTGATAGCCTACGTACTGTCGCGCGACCAAGACCACGACCGTGGCGCGGAGATAGTTCGGCGCGCCGACGAAGGAAAGCTACCGCGCTGTAGGGTCACGAACTACGTCCTCGGCGAGGTGCTCAACTACCTCCACAACCGTGCGGGACAGGATGTCGCGCTCGATACGCTCGACAGGCTCGAAGGAAGCCCGGGATTCGAAGTGGACCACTGCGCAAGAAGCGACTTCTCCGACGGCATGGAGTTATTCCGCGAGTACGACCGTCTTACCTTCGTCGACAGCGTTACCGTCGCATACATGAAACGTGAGGGAATCGAGTACCTGTACTCCTTCGACGACGACTTCGACGGCGTAGACGGCGTTACGCATCTCGGCGAGGCGGTCGTTCCTGACTAAGAGAAACCGTTCGACGACCTCTACCGAACCATACTCTCGCCGTCCATACCATCGGCGTCCACGTCGAGAAGGTCGAGTACCGTCGGTGCGACATCCGTGATATCGACGCCCTCTGTGTCCACGTCCGCGCCTTCGACGATAAGCGACGCGTCGTCGAAGGTGTGCATCCCGTTGCGCGCGCCTTTCGAGAATACGTCTTTTTCTGGGTCGAAGCCCGCCTTCAGGTCGTGCCCGCGCGTAGGTATCGCGACAAGGTCGGGTGTGCGTTCGTCCGCGCCCTCGCCTATCTCGTCGCGCCGCACGACACGTTCGACGACCGGTTCGCCGTCGGGGTCTTCGAGCGCGAGGAGGGCGTCCTTGAGCTCTTCGACCGTCTCGTCGTACTCGTCCTCGGGCACGACGCCGTCGGGTTCGCGTCCTTCCAAGTTGACGTAGAACCTTCCGGGAATGAGCGAGTAGGCGCGTGTGTCGTCGGTGATGTCGTCGAGGGAGTCGCCGTCTTCGGGTATCGTCTGCCAGCCTTCTTCGCGCAACCAAGCGTTGAGGTCTACCTCGTAGTCAAGCGTGCAGAAGCCGTGGTCGGCGGCGACAATTAGCGTCGTGTCGTCGTCGAGTTTCTCACGGATGCCGCCGACGACCTCGTCGACGCGCCTGTAGAACTCGACGAACTCCTCGGCGAGTTCACCGTCTTTCTCGTAGTCTTCAAAGAGGAAGTGGTTGACGCGGTCCGTCTCCATTATAACGCCCCAGAACAGCGACCAGTCCTCGTCCATGAAGTGGTGGAACGACTCCTCGCGCGAGTCGAGAGTATCGTGCGCATCTTCGACGAAGTCGCGTTTGTCCTCGTGCCCCAGAGACGCGTCGGTGTCGATGCGGTAGTCGCTCGACTTCAGGTACTCCACGACGCGTTCGTCAGCGGAGGCGTCGTCGACCGTCGGCGTCAGAAAGCCCGACACGAGAGTTCCTTCGATGTCGTCGGGCGGGAAGGTAACGGGAACGTTGAGGACGACAGAGCGCATCTCTGCGTCCCCGACGGCGTCCCAGACACGTTTCCCGCGTACGTGGTTCGAGAGCGGAACGTACGTCTCGTAACTGTCCGCCTCGCGCTCCTGAAAGCCGAAGACACCGGTGCGCGTCGGGTAGGTGCCCGTCGTCATCGCGGGCCAGCACGCGCTCGACTCGGGCGGTACGACCGAATCGATTCCTGTAAGCGTTCCTTCTTCAGCCATCTCCGCTACGTTCGGCATGAATCCGCGCTCGATACCGTCTCGCAGAACCGTCTGCGGCACGCCGTCTATTCCTACGAAAGCAACCTTAGGTCCTTCGTCACCCGTGAACCTGTCGAGCAGTCCCATGGGCGCAAAAGGCGTGCCAAGACATAAATGTTCACGGTAAAGGGACGCCGTGCGGGCACGAAGAGGTTATACAGTTCCGTCCTCTACAAAGGTCAAATGTCTGACTCCGACGACGGCTTCTACGACGACATCGAAGACGGCGACGGGTGCGCCGAGATATGGGAGAGGCTCAGCGAAAGAAGGAAGAAAGACCGGGAGAGAGCCGAACAGGAATCTCAGGACTGAAGTTTACCAGCACAGACCTTCGTACACGTCGGCTTCGTCCTGAAGGTCGACGCGTCGCCCGTCTATTACGACCTTCTCGTTCATGCCGTCCAAGCTTACTCCGTCGAACTCTTCCCAAGCAGTTGCGACGACGACGGCGTCCGCGCCTTCTAGAGCATCTTCGGCGGACGAAACAATCTCGACGCTCTCCGGTAGCACTGTACGCGCGTTCTCGCTCGCCTCGGGGTCGTAGGCGACGACTTCCGCACCCCTTTCGACGAGGAGTTCGGCGAGGTCGATTGCGCGCGAGTTGCGCACATCGTCGGTGCCGGGTTTGAAAGCGAGTCCCAAGACAGCGATACGCGAACCCTTCGGGTTGATATGTCGCTCTAAGAGTTCGACCGCGCGTTTCGGCTGTAGGTCGTTGACCTCTATCGCGGCGTTCAGCAACGGCGAGTCGTAGCCTTCGTCTCGCGCGACGGCGCGGATTGCGTCTACGTCTTTCGGAAAACACGAGCCGCCCCAACCCAGCCCCGACCGCAGGAACCGTGACGAGACACGGTCGTCCAGCCCTACTGCGTCGAGGACCTCGTACGCGTCCACGCCGAGTTCTTTCGATATGTTACCGAGTTCGTTGACGAGCGAAACCTTGGCGGCGAGAAACGCGTTGTTGGCGTACTTGACGAGTTCCGCCTCGCTGTTCGTCATCTCAACGACAGCGGGTTCGTTCTGATGCACGCCTTCGTACGCCTTCAGCACCTTCGCGCGCGCCTCCGCGCTCTCGGAACCCACGACGACCTTGTCGGGACTGCGCAGGTCGCTCACGGCGGTACCTTCACGCAGGAACTCGGGGTTCGAGACGACATGGACGTGAGAACCGAAAGCGGGCGCGACGACGCTCTCCGCCGTTCCGGGCGGCACGGTGCTCTTGACGACGACGATATGTTCGTCCTTTTCGGCGAGCGCGTCGCCGAGAGAAGAAACGCCCGCCTCGAAAGCCGTCAGGTCAACGCTTCCGTCTTCGCGCGAAGGTGTGGGGAGGCACAGGAACGTGATTTCCGTGTCTGTGACAGCGTCGTACTCCTTCGTCGCTCGAAGTCTGTTACCGCCGTACTCCGCGACGAGTTCGTCGAGACCTTCCTCGTGTATCGGCGCGACGCCTTCGTTGATGGACGCGACGATATCCTCGTCTATGTCTATGTTGACGACCTCGTGTCCTGCGTCCGCGAGACATGCGGCGACCGTCGTTCCGACGTAGCCGCTTCCTATTACGGATATTCTCATCGACTTGCTCATGCCTCCGCTTCGGCGCGCAGACGCTCCTCCGCCTCTTCGCGGTCCTCCGGGAATCCGATGTCCATACGCCATCCGTCGAGACGTATCGCGTCGATGGTGCGCCCGCTCTGAATTAGGAGGTTGATTGCGTCGGTTATCTCGTACTCGCCGCGGTCGGAAGGCTGTACGAGATGGCATGCGTGGAATATAGCGGGCGTGAAGGTGTAGAATCCTGTCATCACGAGGTTCGAGGGCGGGTCGTCGGGCTTCTCGACGACGCGCACGATTTCGCCGTACTCGTTCGTGTCGCAGACGCCGTACCGCGAAGCCTCCTCGTAAGGCACCTCCTCGACCAGAAACGCGGCGTCTGCGCGGTCCTCGTTCTGACGGTTGACCACGTCGCCGAGGTTGCCGCGGAAGATGTTGTCACCGAGCATAAGCACGAAGTCGCCTTCGATGTGCGACTCCGCCTGTAGAAGAGCATGCGCAAGCCCCTTCTGCTCGCGCTGATGTGCGTACGTTATCGGCACACCGCGGTATTCGTCCTCGTATCTCTCGATTATCTTCTCCTTCTTGTAGCCGACCACGACCACGAACTCGTCTACTCCGATGTCGATGAGATTGTCGAAGACATCTTCGATGAGAGGATGTCCGTTGACCTCCACGAGCGGCTTCGGCTTGTCGTCCGTCAGGGGTTCGAGACGTGTTCCCTTCCCTGCGGCTAGGACTACTGCCTGCATATGGTACCGATATAACCTCGTGGGACAAAAGAGTGCGGGTGGAAGTCGGCGCGCACGTCGGCGGTGATAAATTCGAGATACGCGGACGTGTTAGCAGAGGTAACCGTAATTTTGATATATCGGGGCGGAAAGAAACACCATGAGGTTAAAAATAGTAGCAGTGGCGGTTGTCGCGCTGGTGTTGCTCAGTGGCTGTATTGGCGGCGGAGGAGACGGTGGTCAGAGTGGAGGAGCCGAAATAAGCTTCACGCAGGACGAGACGAACGGCATCGGTGTGCAGGTCTCTGACATGGGTAGTTACGACGCGGTATGGGTCGAGTCCGGAAATGTCGAGGGCGGGTTCCAGATAAACGAGGCGAGGGATGTGCCGTCTCTGTACCTGAGAAGTATAGGACCTATACTTGTCTACGATACCTGTTTCAAGGAGTCTTACACCGCCGAGTGTATCGAAGGACCGCCCGATGCTGAAAGGTTCTCTGAGTTCAACGGAGGGGTAGAGGTGTACGGATTGAGCGACGGCGAGAAGACGCTCGTGGAGACGAGGGAGCCTTAGTCCGCCGAGTCTGCGTGCGACAACGCTTTCCACGGCTTAACGGCGCGCTTTCGTGTTTAGCGACTCGTCGATAGCCGGAAAATTTAAACTGCCCGGAGTTGACGGATGAACGTGACATCTAAACACACCGCAGTGCTTATCGTGGTACTCGTCGCCCTGCTCGTGCTGTCGAGCGGATGCTTGGGCGGGAACGGCGACGGCGGTATCGACGGCGGAGACGACGGAGGCGGTTCGGGTGCGGAGGTTAGTTTCACACAGGACGAGACGAACGGCGTCGGCGTGCAGGTCTCCGACATGGGCGGCTACGACGCGATGTGGGTGGAACCCGGGAACGTTGAGGGCGGGTTCCAGATAAACGAGGAGAGCGACGTGCCGAGCGTGTACGTACAGGAGGGCGGACAGAGCCAGTTAGGGGACGTCTGTTTCAAGGAGTCCTCTGACGCCGAATGTATGTATCAGGGCGAGAGCCTCGACAACGCGCCCGACCCTGAAAGGTTCGCGGAGTTCGACGGGAGTATAGAGGTGTACGGGATGAGTGGCGGCGAGAAGACGCTTATAGAGACAAGGTAGAGTAGGTTCCTGAGTTCTGTCCTCTTTAGAAGTTGTACCCAGTTCCGTCAACGACCTAGCTCCGTGGTCAGTCTTTGAGACGAAAGGCAACAATACCATCGTTTAACGTTTATACCCACCCGAATGATCTTATACTAGTTGTGTGTACAACCCACATGGCATCCACAATAGAAGAAATCGAATTTCTCGCGCGTTCGGAGCACAGAATGGGCGTCCTCGGCGTGCTGGCAGATGGTTCCTGTAATCGCCATGAGCTATGCGAGTCGACCGGTGCCTCGTCCCCGACAATCGGGCGAATACTCTCAGACTTCGAGAACCGGCAGTGGACAGTCAGGGACGGTTCAGCCTACGAGTTGACACCGCTTGGTGAGTTCGTGGCTGATCGGTTCGACGACCTGCATAGAGCGATGGAAACGGAACGCGAGATACGTGACGTGTGGGAATATATTCCCAGCGAACTGAATGGTTTTACATTCGAGATGGTTTCCGAGGCGAACATAACGGTCGTTGAGCCGGGCGATCCGTATGGACCCGCAAACCGCTGTGCCTCGCTGTACCGGGAAACCAAGTGGCTTCGCGGATTCGATGCTGCCTTGACCGCGCCACACCATTTCGAGGAACTGTACCGTCAGATCATCGACGGGATGGACACAGAGATTATCCTTCCACCGGATGTCTCGGAGAACATCACATCGACATATCCGCACGAAGCCGACGGAGTGATCAGTAGTGACTCATTCACACTCTGGCTTAACGATGACCTGCCGCTTTACAGAGTCCTCATCTACGATGACCGTGTCGGAATTGGCGGTTACGATTCCGACAGCGGTGTCTTACAGGTGTACGTTGACACCGACGCAACTGAAGCACGCGAGTGGGCGGAATCAACGTTCGAATCGTACCGTCGGAAGTCAAGATGTCTCACCCCGGACCCACCTTCCTCGTGAATCAGCGGGTAGGAAGTACGGCGTGAAACTGATTGGACATACGGATTCTAAGAGCGGCGGTTAGAGCCAAGCGACTAAAGGAATGGATAATCCCTGATGATGTAGTCGCCTTACCGAGGGTATTCACCAGTCTTCGGCGTTCGATTTCATGGTCCGAAATACTTTCATACGTCATATTGCGGACACCTGTCTGAAATGCTTTCATCCATCATCATGATTATTGCGGACACCATCATTTAGCATGGTGTACTATAATGGCACTAGAATGGACAATCAAGGGCGACTACGTCGAAGCGTGCAACTGCAACGTGGCATGCCAGTGTATCTGGTTGGAACCGCCGGACGGTGACGTGTGTACCGCATCACTGGCTTGGCACATCCAGGAAGGTCACTACGGTGACGTGGACCTGAGCGGTCTCTCGGTGGGCATGCTGGTTTCAACCGAAGAAGGAGTCATGTTCGCTCCCGAAACCGGATGGCACGTAGTGCTCGTCATCGATGAGAACGCCAACGACGAGCAACGAGATGCGTTGGAGGACATCTACTTCGGCAGGGCTGGGGGAATCTGGGGAGCCGTTGCCGACACCCACGTCGAAAGTGCCGAGGTTGCGACCTCACCCATCACCTTCACACGAGACGACGCCGATATATCCGTCTCAATAGGCGATACTGCCACCATGGAGGTCGTCGGAACCCTTGGAGTCAACGAGGAACCCGGAACAATCTCACCGCACCCGCTCACAAAAAGCCACACCATGCAGACCGGGAAGTCTACGGCAGCGACCGTGTCGTACGACGACGACTTCGCGTGGGACGTCTCCGGGAACAACTCGTACCTTGGGGATTTCGAACTGACCAACGCCTGACCCTTCCACCTCACTCCTCCTATGTCGCATCAAAATTTCCTAGACGGCTTCGACCTCAGACGGGTTCCAATCGTCGCGCTCGTTACCTACGGCATCACACTGTTCGCGTGGGTGGCGATAGTCCGGCGTTGGCTCCCGATGCCGGGGTCGGTACCGGGACTCCGCATGTCCGACCCGGGGGCACCGGAAGCGATGGCACTCTCGAACGGTGTTACCGGCGTCGTCCTCTATCTGGTCATGTGGGGGGTGATGATGGTTGCGATGATGTACCCGTCGTCGGTGCCGCTGTTCCGGATGTATTCCAACACGCTCGAAGGGACGACGAAAGCCGAGAAGGCAGGGCGCGTGACAGTCTTCATGGGGACGTATGCGCTCGTGTGGACGCTCACGGGAATCGTCCCACTCATCGTCAACACCGTGGTGCCGATCGCCGCGGTCGCAAACCAGCACAGTGTGCTTCTGTTCGGCGGAACGCTGATGTTGCTGTCAGCGTTTCAACTCTCACCGTACAAACACCGATGTCTGAAATACTGTCGGACGCCACTCGGATTCCTGATGGAGTACCACAAGCCGGGAGTTCGGGGGGCGGCAGAGACGAGCTTCCGGTTCAGCGTCTTCTGCGTCGGGTGCTGTTGGGCGTTGTTCGCAGTCATGGTAGTCGTTGGCTCGATGAACATACTGTGGATGGCACTCATCACCGTGGTGCTGTCGCTTGAGCGGATGGTACCGCGGGGTGACAGGCTGGCATACGTCACCGGTCTATTAGCTGGTGCTGGTGGAATAGTCGTCATCGCAATCTCGGTACTGTAGTGAGTCGGGGTAGCCGGGTCAGTCCGCCTCGACAGCTTCACCCTCAACGAGCGTTTCTGGCTCCACAGACTCGAAACGCACGACAGCGTCGAACTGTTCGAGCGGTAGGCGGTCGCCGCTCGTTATTCCGCGCGCCTCTCTGTCTTCTAAGTAGTTCTGTACGAACCTGCGCGCCACTACCGCGCTCCTGCCGTCCGGCTCTTCCGTCGCGCCCTCGCCTTCTAAGTCTTCCTGCGCCTGCTCCAGAAGCAGACCAGCGGTGAATACCTCGAAGATGTAGTGCGCGAGCCTCTTCGATGAAAGCTGTGCGTAGTCGCCGTCCTCGCCAGCGAGCGTCGCAAGAGCCTTCTTTAGGTCTTCGTACTCCGACTCGACGACTTTCTTCGTCCCGTCGAGCGCGGGGTGCGTGACGGCTTCGAGACGTTCGTCCATCACACGCATGAACGGTTCGTGTGCGTTCTCGCGTTCTAGCGCGCGGAGAACGTCGAGCGAAAGTATGTTCTCCGTACCCTCCCAGATGGGCATGACCTGTGCGTCTCTGAGGAGGCGTTCGGTCACGAAGTCCTCGACGTATCCGTTTCCGCCCTGTACCTCCGTCGCGTACGACGCCGTGTCGATAGCCATGCGTGCGGTGCGTAGCTTCGCTATCGGCGTCAGGAGGCGCATCAGTCTGTACGTCTCGTCCGCTTCTTCGCCCGCGCGCTCCGCCTCCTCGCGCTCCGCGAAGACACGCGACGCCTCGAAGGTGTACGCCGTCGCCGCTTCGTGGTCCACGGTCATGTCCACGAGGTCCTCACGCATCAGCGGGTACTGGTCGATGGTGTTCCCGAAAGCCTCGCGGTTCGCCGCGTGCACCTTGCTTTCGAGCAAAGCGCGACCCATGATTGCGCACGATATAACCGCGTTCGACAGCCTTTCGAGGTTGAGCATCTCGGTCATCTGTTTGAAGCCGTTCTCCTCCTCGCCGACCAAGTACGCCTTGGTGTCTTCGAACTCTACCTCGCCCGTCGGTACTGCTGTCGTACCCAACTTGTCCTTGAGCCGCCTATACAGCTGGTCGTTTAGCGCGTCCCCCGGCGGTTCGGCGTCGAACTCCTTCCTGCGTCCCTTCGTCATCACGCCGTCGTCGGGGTCGCCGTGCGGAACTAAGAACATCGAAAGACCGTCGGTGCCTTCGGGCGCGTCCTCGGTGCGCGCGAGAGCGAGAGTGCCCTCGCCGTCGATGTTCGAGCAGAACCACTTCTCGCCCGTGAGTTCGTAGACGCCTTCCTCGTCCGTCGGTTCCGCAACAGTCTCGTTCGCGCCGACGTCGCTTCCGCCCTGTTCTTCGGTAAGGAACATCGCGCCCTCGATGAGTTGGTCGTGGTCGCGCGCCGTCAGGGCGTCGTAGTACTCCTGCAGTTCGCCGTCGTCGAACTTTTCGAGGACGAGCGCGGCACCCGCAGTCATGGCGACGGGGCACGCGAATCCGCCGCTTTCGGCGTAACCGAGAAGGTATATCATGCCCAAGTAATGCGTCAACGGCAGGGGTTCGTCGCGTCCGGGCGGCGCGCGGAACGAGTCGGCGACAGTACCAGCCTCGTAGACGATTTCCTCGTCCTCTATCTGCTCCTTCGGGTACCGAACGGAGTTCTTAACGTCGCCGTGTTTGTCGTACGTCTCAAGTTCGGGTCCGTGTTTGTCGATGTAGTCTGCGTTGTCGGCGACCGTATGACCTATATCCTCGCCGAGTCCTTCGAGACGTTCCTCCGCCCAGTCGAACTCGTCGTCGGAGAGAACGCGGCGCATCTCGCGCTGTAGCCTACGGTCCATCTCCCAGTAGTTGACGTGGCGTCCTTCGTCGTACTCTCCGTAGTCGATGCTGTCTTCCATGCGCGAAGTTAGCGTCGGAAACGTCATAAAGATTCGGCGTTCCGTCCGTCGTCCGCGTAGCGTCGCGCCTCAGTCTTCGAGCGAACCCGAGAGAACCTTCGATGCCGTTAGTACGGGGTCCCAGACGGGACTGAACGGCGGTGCGTACGCGAGGTCCATCTTCTCGACTTCCTCGACCGTCATCTCGTTGTGGAGCGCGGTCGCAACCGTGTTTATGCGGTGTGCGACGCCTTCCTCGCCGACCATGCTCGCGCCCAAGAGGCGTCCCGAACCCCGGTCGGCTGTCATCGAGACTGTTATCTTCGACCCGCCGGGGTAGTAATGGGCGCGCGAGTTCGTCTCTATAGTCTTCGTGACGGGTTCGAAGCCCGCCTCGTCGGCACGCTCGTGGTCGATGACGCCCGTCCTTGCGACTTCGAGTTCGAAAGCCTTCAGAACCGCGGTGCCCACGATAGGTCCCGTCTCGGTGGGTTCGCCCGCGAGCGTCGCGCCGACCGCGCGTCCTTGGCGGTTCGCCGTGAGAGCAAGGGGCACGTGGTCGGATTCTCCCGTCACGGCGTTCCGTGCCTCCGCACAGTCTCCGACAGCGTAGATGTCGGGCAGGTTCGTGCGTCCGTGTTCGTCCGTCGCTATCGCTCCCGTCGGTCCCGTCTCGACGCCCGCTTCCTCGGCTATTTCGACGTTTGGCTTTACGCCCGCGCCGACTATCACGAGGTCGACGTCGTACTCGTCCTCCTCGGTTCGCACAGCCGAAACCTCGCCGTCTTCGCCGACGATGCCTTCGACGGCGGTTTCGAGATGTATATCAACGCCCTCGTCGCGCATGTGGTCCTCGACGCCGCGCGCCACATCCTCGCCGAACGGCGCGAGTATATGTGGAAGCATCTCGAAGACGCGCACGTCCGCGCCGCGCTCCCTGAAAGCCTCAGCCATCTCGACGCCTATGTATCCGCCGCCGACGATGCCGACTGAGTCGGGGTTCTCGTCCTCAACCTCGTTCCTGACATCCTCTCCCGAACCCATCGTCCGGAACGTGTGGACGCCGTCGAGCTCGAGTCCGTCTATGGGCGGTTCGAGAGCGCGCGCACCCGTCGCTACGACGAGACTGTCGTAAGGCTCCTCGAAGACGCCGTCTTCGGACTCGACCTCGACGACCTTCCTGTCGGCGTCTATCGCAGTTACCTCGTGGCGCGTCCTCAGGTCGATGCCGCGCTCATCGACGAACTCCTCGGGCGTGACAGCAACGAGTTCGTCGAGTTCATCGATTTCGCCCTTGACGTAGTAGGGCAGACCGCACGCGCCGTAAGAAACCCAGTCACCGCGCTCGAAGACTGTCACGTCGAGGCTGGGGTCGTCGCGTTTCGCCTTGCTCGCTGTGCTCATTCCCGCGGCGTCGCCGCCTATCACGACAACCTTTGTCATGCCCGTCTCACGAACTCACGGAGTTGGTCTTCCGACTTCACACCCACCGACCTGCTCACGGGGTCGCCGTCGCGGAAGATGACAAGCGTCGGTACGCTGTTGACGCTGTAGACCGACGCTATCCTTTCGTTTTCATCGACGTTTACCTCGGCGAGGTTGATTAGCGCGTCGTCTACGAGAGTGGCTACCGCGGGTGCTATCTCCTTACAAGCTTCCGACCCCTCGGAGTAGAAGTACACCAGCACCTCGTCGTGACGCTCGACTACCGCCCTGAAATGACGCGGACTACCTACGGTTGTCGTCTCGACTTCTTCGTTGTTACGAGGCATAGCCAGCATATATGTGTCGGGGGGATTAATAGCTGTCCGTTCGTGTTGTCCGAAGCCACAAGCAGGGTGCGTCCGGACGTTCAGTTCCCAACGAACCCACGCAGTTCAGCCTCCGACTTCGCACCGACAGTCTTCTTCGCTGGTTCGCCGCCGACAAACAGCACAAGCGTCGGAACGCTCCTTACTCCGTACGCCGAGGCAACCTTCTGGTTTTCGTCTATGTTGACCTTGGCGACGGTTACGTCTCCTTCCTCGGCGACGGCTTCGACGGCAGGCTCCATGGCACGGCACGGTGCGCACCAGTCGGCGTAGAAGTCAACGAGAACCCTGTCGTTCCCCTCGACAAGACGCTGGAACTCGCGCGGGTTTTTCGTCTCTATCGGTTCTGTTTGGGTGACTTTCTCAGACATCACCGGATATAGACAGCGCGGGAATTAATAGTTTTGGGTAAATAGCACAATACTAACATAACCAAATAGGATTCTTCGGTATTAAGTAAAGCGGGTATCAAACACGTTCAACCGGATGAAGACAGACGACCTCGAACTCGGCAGAAGGCTCTTCCACGCCTCGGGCGGTCTTTTCGTGCTCGTCTACGTCTTCGGTTTCCTGCCGTGGAAAGGTCTTGGCGCGCTACTCGTCCTCGCTACCGTCGTTTCGGGGGTTCTGGAGTTCCTCCGTATATTCACCGAAGTGGCAGACAAGGTCCCCGTCCTCGGTGCGGTCTACGGAAGACTGACGCGTCCATACGAGAACGACTCGCCAGCAGGATACTTCTACTACGTCTTCAGCATGACGGTAGCTTGGCTCGTCTTCCCGCCTTTCGCTGGGGTTCCCGGGATGCTGATGCTTGCGTTCGGCGACCCTTTCAGCGGTATTCTTACAGAAGCGTCGTCGGGCGAAACGAAAGAAGCGTGGGTGCTCGTCGCCATGTTCTTCTTCTGTTTTCTCGTAATCGCGTTACCTTACCTCTACACGGCAACCTCGCTCTCGACCGGCGGCGTCGTCTTGGTGAGCGCGGGCGGCGCGCTCGGTGCGACCGCGGCGGACGGTGCGAACGTCGAGGTGCGCGGATTCTTCTTGGACGACAACCTCACGATACCGTTGGTCAGCGGTCTCGTCATACGGGTTCTCGCGGCACCCGCGGCACTCTTCCTCTGAAGAAGACGACCTAAGGCTTCAGAACGACCTTGCCCGAACTCTTCCTGTCCTCGATGTACTGATGCGCCTCGCCAGCGTCTTCGAGGGCGAACTCCTTTCCAAGAATTACTTCTAACTCGCCGCTCCCTAGCTTCTGCGTGAGTTCGGGTATCGCCTTCATGACCTTGTTGGGGTCGTGGTAAGACGCCTGACCGAGGTGGAATCCCGTGACGGTCTTGTTCTCGAACAGGAGACGCTGGTTCTCCGCCGACGCGACCTCACCGCTCGCGACGCCGAAGGTGACGAGCCTTCCGAAATGCGCGAGCGCGTCCATGCTACGGTCGAAGACATCGCCGCCGACGCTTTCGAGTACGAGGTCCACGCCCTCGCCGTCGGTTTCTTCGTCGATTACGTCGCGGAAATCGACCTCTGTGTAGTTTATGGGGTGGTCACAGCCGAGTTCGCTTGCGAGGTCCAACTTCTCCTGTGTGCTCGCCGTGCCGAAGATTTCGACATCAAGGTCGGACGCTAGTTGTACCGCCGCTGTTCCGACGCCACCCGCCGATGCCTGTATGAGCACCGACTCGCCGTCTTCGAGACCGCCCCACTCGAAAAGGCACGAGTGCGCAGTAAGGAACTGAACGGGGAAGCCTGCCGCCTCCTCGAAGCTCATTCCTTCGGGAACCGGTAGGAGGGTGCGCGCGTCCGCGACGGCGTACTCGGCGTATCCACCGGCACCGTTCAGCATCGCGACCACACGGTCGCCTTCGGACATACCGACGCCTTCGCCCGCCGCGTCTATCGTCCCTGCGACCTCCAACCCCGGAACGTACGGTGTGTCGGGTCCGCCGGGGTAGAGACCGCGCCTCTGCATTATGTCGGCGAAGTTGATACCCGCCGCCTCCACCTCGATACGTACCTCCTGCTCCCCGGGTTCGGGTACGTCCTTTTCCGTGAGTTCCAAGTTGCTACTGTCTCCGTACTCTGTGACTTCTATGGCTTTCATCTTCCAGTTTAAGAAGGAGACTTACCGACATAAATCCCGTGTGTATTGTACCGAACAGACCGTTTCGTCGTCGGAAACGATTAGTGCTTCGGTGTTGAATCCGTCCCGTGGACGTTGACCTGCCGTTCGACGGAAACGCGCTCGTCCGGAGAATCGAGAACGAGTGGGGCGAGATAACCGACGACGAGACGGAGATACGGACGCGTGTCGTCTTAGACGGAAGAAACCTCGTCGAGGCGCGCGTCACGAGCGTCGGTATGAGGTACGACGCCTACATGAACGGCGTGCGTGTCGCGCGGTCCGAGAAGAAAGGTGTCTCGCTCAATAGACGCAGTACGACTATACATCTCTCGGCGTACATCGAAAGGTCGCGCCTACTCGAATGGTGGCGGACACACGTCAACAACGGCGAGCGCACACGCCTCGTCATAAAACCACACGTCACCTTGGACCTGCCGAAGCTGGACCTGAGCGCGTTCGACTTTGCCGGTATAGGCATCGACACGTATCCTTTCGTCGGACAGCCCTTCGGCTCTATTTCAATCGAGACACCGAACTACGTGACGGAGTTCGAGACGGGTATACTCGACAGCATACGGACCGACGAGAGGATGTCAGCGAAGGCTTTCGGCAGAACAGTTTTCGCCGTCGATTGGGTTGACGCGCGCTGGGGTGATACCGACGACAAAAAGACACACGTAGAACTCCGCGCGGAGGTCGTTAACCCGAATCCGTTCGCCGTCGGCTTCGAGGACATCGGCTACACGGTCGGTATGAACGGTGTGCGTGTCGGTGAGGGAGGCGTCGGCGATTTCAGAGTACCGGCGCGCAGTACGAAGACGGTATCGTCGGATGCGGTGCTCACGAACGAACGTATAGCCGACTGGTGGACGACACACCTGCGCAGAGGGGAAAAGACGGAGACGGAGATAATCTTCGGTGGTGCTGTCCGTGTTCTCGGCTTCGGCAGGAAGATAGGAGACAGGAGTTACACAGGAAGCTTCGAAACCGACCTGTTCGGCAGTAGTGGGTTTTTGGACGACTGAGCCGAACTTACGGCGGTACCGACCGTGCCTCGTCTATCAGTTCGCGCAACGCTGTCTCGGCAAACCTCCTTTTGAGTTCACGGCGGTCGCCGTCGAAGACGTGCCGTTCGGCTTTTGCGTACGAGTCCTGCGTGCCCCAGTCACCGGCGTACGCGACGCTGATAAACACCGTCCCGACGGGTTTTTCGTCCGTGCCACCCGTCGGTCCCGCGATTCCGCTCGTCGAGACACCCCAAGTCGTGCCGGACTTGTCGCGGACGCCGCGCGCCATCTCCCGCGCGACGGACGCGCTAACCGCGCCGTGCTCGTCAAGTGCCTCGCGGCTAACACAGAGTTCTTCGAGTTTCGCGTCGTACGTGTACGTCACGACCGAGCGGTCGAAGAAGTCGCTCGCGCCGGGAATATCGGTGATGAGAGAGCCTACCAAGCCGCCCGTCGCCGACTCGGCGACGGCGATGTACTCTTCACGGTCGGCAAACGTCTCGGCGAGTTCGTCACGTACGTCAGTTTCTTCCATGCAGGGTGGTAGTGTCGCGTCCGAATCAATCTAACGCACCCGAAGAGGTTTTTATACGGGGGGACGAAGTGACCGACAAGGAAAAAGGAATGGCGGAGTTTATCTTCCTGTACGGAAGCCTAATGCGCGGGTTCGAGATGCACGAAGGTCTCGACCTGCCGAGCAGGACCGACTTTCTCGGTGAGGCGAAATGTAAGGGGACGCTATACGACTTAGGGGGGCATCCGGGGATGACGCTTGAAGGAAACGGACGTGTCCGTGGCGAACTCTACCGTGTACGGAACAAAAGTGCCATAGACATAGTGGACAGACACGAGGGCTACTATCCCGAGAGCAACAGGGAGTCCACCTACGTCCGCAGGCTCGAAGAGATGATTGACCGTGACCTCAAGGCTTGGGTGTACATCTACAACGGACCTACGGAAGGTCACGATGTGATAGAGTCGGGTAGCTGGCGCGACTATCTGAGACACAACGGCTGATGGCTGACGACGACGGGGACAGCGACGCTTATACGACCGTCGCAGGTGAAGGTGTCTTCTCTTTCGAGACGCGCGGTTCGGAGTTCGTCGGCTACGTCGCACGTGCCACGGGCGACGATGAGGCGGACACGTTCGTCGAGGAGGTGCGTGACGAGCACCCGGACGCGACACACCACGTCTACGCATACCGCGTCGGCGCGGACGACGCACCTCTGCGCGAAAGACACGACGACGACGGGGAGCCTTCGGGTTCGGCGGGAAAGCCGGTTCTCAACGTCCTACAGGGCGAGGGTGTAGAGAACGTCGTCGCTGTCGTCGTGCGTTACTACGGCGGCACGAAGTTGGGATACGGCGGACTTGTGCGCTCCTACTCGGAGGCGACGAAGGGCGCTCTCGGAGACGCGGGGACGACGCGTACGGTTCCGAAGGAGACGGTACGCGTCGAGGTCGGTTACGACGACTCAGGGACTGTGCGCGGTATCATCGAGAGCGAGGGCTACGACTTCGACGCCGAGTACGGCGGGAGCGTCGTCTTCGTCGTGCGTCCGCCGCGCGAGCATGCGGACGAACTGAGAGACAGAATCCTGAGCGCGACGAGCGGCAGGGCACGTCTGGAGTAGCGCGTTAGACTTACGTCGTACGCCGCCAACATTTGTCCATGCGCGTCGAGAACTCTTTCGTGCCCGTCCGCGGCGTCGGCGAGAAGACAGAGAAACGTCTCTGGCGCGACGGCGTAACCGACTGGGCGCGTTTCGAGGAGCGCGGCGCGGAGGTTCTGAACGGAAAGAGGGGCGACCGCGTCCTGAGATACATCGACGAGGCGCGCGATGCACTCGACGCAGGAGACGCGTCCTTCTTCGGCGAGACGTTTCCGAACTGCGAGACATGGAGGCTGTACAGGAACTTCGAGGAACGAGCCTGCTTCTTCGACATAGAGACGACGGGACTCAGTGCCGAGAGGAACGTCGTCACGACTGCGAGCTTTCACGTAGACGGCGAGACGACGACGCTCGTGCGCGGAGACGACCTGACGCCCGGTAACGTGCGCGAGATGCTCGACGAAGCCGCTGTCGTCGTCTCGTACAACGGCAGACGTTTCGACGCGCCTTTCGTCGAGGAGAACTTGGGCGTCTCCTTCGACCTGCCGCATATCGACCTTCTCTATCCGTGCCGACGCCTCGACCTAACGGGCGGTCTGAAAACCGTCGAGGATACGCTCGGCGTGGGACGCGAAGAAGCCGTCGATGACGTGGACGGACGCGAGGCTGTCAGGCTCTGGCACGCCTACGAGGACGGCGACACCGACGCGCTCGAAAGGCTCGCTAAGTACAACAGGTACGACGCGGAGAACCTTCGCGCCGTCCTGGACTCCGTGCACGACAGGCTCCACGCCGAGGTCTTCGAGTCGGTGTGTGAAGGGTAGCCCCGGAACTTACCTCAGAATCTCCTCCGCCGTCTCGATGTCCTCCGGACTGTTGACGTTGACGCGTTCGCCGTCAAGCCTTACAGCCCTCACATCGTGAGTCTCCGCGAGGGACGAGAGCGCGTCGCCGAGTTCGCGTTCGCCCCTTTCGCTTTCCTTCGTCGAGCGGCACGCGTCGAAGACGGCAGGCGGCAGAGCGTAGAAGCCGACGACAGAAAGCGTTGAGGGCGGTTCGTCGGCGCGTTCGACGATATCGACGACGCTACCTTCGCGCGTCACGACGACGGCGGTGTTTCGCGCTTCCTCTTCCGTCAGTTCCTCAACCAAGAGAGTCGCGTCGGCGTCGGAGCGTGCGACTGCGCGCAGGTCGTCGTGCGCCGACGGAGCGAAGACGTTGTCGCCGTGCGCCAGCAGAAAGTCGTCTTCGACGTAAGGCTCCGCCTGCAGGAGAGCATGTGCGAGTCCGTCGCGCTCCGTCTGGTGCGCGTACCTGACACGCCTGCCGCCGTACTCGTCGCCGTATATCTCGACTATCTTCTCGCTCTCGTAGCCTACGACGACGACGAACTCCTCCGCGCCCGCCTCGGCGAGGCTGTCGAAACAACGTTCTAGCATAGGCTTCCCGTCCACCTCGACGAGCGGCTTGGGCTTGTCGTCCGTCAACGGACGCATCCGCGTTCCTTCGCCCGCGGCGAGGACGACTCCGCGCATCTCAAGACCGTCGCACGAGAGGGTCGTACCAGTCCTTGTTCTCGCGGTACCAGTCGGCGAACTTGCGCGCGCCCTCCACTATGGTCGTCGTTGGTTCGTAGCCGATGAGTTCGCGCGCCTTCGACGTGTCGGCGTGCGTGTGCTCCGCGTCCGCCTCGTAGCGTTCGTCGAACTCGATACCGAGCGACGGGTCGATTATGTCGCGTATGGTGCGCGCTAGCTCGATTATCTCGATGTTGTCGGTGCTGCCGACGTTCATAACCTCTCCGTCCGCCGCGTCGGTTTCGAGGAGAGCTAAGTTCGCCTCGACGGCGTCATCGGCGTACGTGAAGTCGCGCGTCTGCTCCCCGTCGCCGTAGACGACGGGCGGTTCGCCGTGGAGACAGCGCGAGACGAAGTTGGTGAAAGCCATGTTAGGACGCATGCGCGGTCCGTAGACGGTGAAGTACCGCAGAGCGACGACGGGCAGGTCGTGGAGTTCATTGTAGACACGCGCGTACTCCTCTCCCGCGACCTTCGAAACGCCGTAGGGGCTGACAGGCGTCGTCGGATGCTCCTCGTCGTATGGCAGGTACTCGGGCTTTCCGTAGACCGACGACGAGGAGGCAAGTACGACGCGTTCGACGCCTTTTTTGCGCGCGGATTCGAGGACGTTGAGCGTCCCGCCGACGTTTATCGAGTTGACCTTCCTTGGCTCCTCGACGCTCGTACGCACACCCGCCTGCGCCGCTTGGTGATAGACGTACTCGGCGTCCTCGACGAGTCCATCGACAAGTTCTTCGTCGCGAAGGTCTCCCTCGACGAGTTCGTAGCTTCCGCCTTCGTCTTCCTCCGTCGCTTCACGGGCCGTCTCTACGTTGTGTCTCTTTATTTCCACATCGTAGTAGGGGTCGAAGTTGTCAAGAACCGTGACATCGTGTCCTTCGCGGACGAACCTCTCGGCTAAGTGTCCGCCTATGAAGCCCGCTCCGCCTGTGACGAGTATTCTCATTGTGCGGTCTTGTTTCGCACGACGCATATCAGTTCTGGTACTCCGGATACTCGACGCCGTCGGTCGCGGTACTTTCGTGCTCCCATATCAGGTCGAAGTACCTGCTAAGCCCCGCCACGAAGGACGCGTTTTCGGTGACGGCGGCTTGGCGCATGCGCAGGGGCACGTCCTTCTCCTCGACGAGAAGGATTGCCTCGCCGCTCTCGTACTCCATGCTCGGGTCCACGAGCGTTCCGCGCCAAGGCAGGAGTTCGTCGGAGTAACGGACGCCTACGTCGGGATAATCGTCTCGTATCTTATCGACCTTTCCCGCCTGCACGCTCGCGTTCTCTTTTCCGAGATGTTTCGGATGGAGGAAGATAACACGCGTATTCACACCCCTTCCGACGGCGTCTGACAGCTCCGACTCGACGCTTTCAAGGTATTCGAAGCTCTTCGTCAGCACTTTCACCTCCTCGTCCGCCTCGTGGTAGAGTCTTCTCGTCTCGCGCTCGCTCGGCTCTCCGACATCGACGACATGGAAGAGTTCCTCCGTCGGCGTTATCTCGTCGCTCGCGCTCTCGTAGAGTTCCCCGTAAGTGCCCACGAACTCGTCGCGCACGCTCTCCACATCCTCGACGAATCCCTTGTACTCCTGACGCCTGTTCTCCTTCGCCCTTTCGAGTACCTCCTCGGGCGACTTAGGCTGGTACTTCTTCGGTCTGTCGGGTATCTCTTCGACGAAGCCTAAGTCGGCGAGCGAGTCGAGAACGCCGTAGATACGTGCCTTCGGTATGCCCGTCGCCTCCGCTAGGTTGGGTGCTGTGGTGCGTCCGAGCGAGAAGAGCTCGCTGAGAGCGCGCGCCTCGTACTCCTTAAGACCGAGCCTTTCGAAGAGTCTCTCATCGTCCATGTCGGTTCTTTGTGCGAAAGAGTTATATGGTGTTCGGTAGTTACTCAAGTAGTGAGTAACTCATGTGTGAAACCGACCCCGACGAGGCTTTCGACGACATAGAGGACGGCGCGGGTTGCGCCGAGATATGGGAACGTCTGAGCGAGAGGAGGAAAGAATGACCGTACTCGTAACAGGCGCGGACGGATACGTGGGTTGGCCCACGTGTCTACGTCTCGCGCGCAGGACGGACGAACGTGTCGTCGCGGTGGACAACGGCGAGCGACGTGGTTGGGTGGACGACTCCGGGAGCGTTTCTGCGACGAACATCGACACGCCCGAGAAGCGTTTCGACGCCGAGCCGAACCTGAGCTTCGTGCGCGGCGACGTGTCGGACCGCGGCTTCGTGAAGAAACTCGTCGATGTACACGAACCCGACACGGTGCTCCACACAGCGGCACAGCCGAGCGCGCCTTATTCGGGTATCAACGGCGAGCGCGCTCTTTACACACAGCAGAACAACGTCTCCATGAGCGTCAACCTGCTCTGGGGGCTTCACGAGGCGGGCTTGGACGACACACACTTCGTCGAGACGACGACGACCGGTGTCTACGGCGCGCCCGAGTTTCCTATTCCGGAAGGCGGTTTCGAGGTAGAGCGCGAGGGCGGACACGACGCGGTTCCGTTCCCCAACATGGCAGGTTCGTGGTACCACGTCACAAAGTCTTTCGACGCCGCCAACATGCGTCTTGCCTCCAACGACTGGGACATGAAGACGACCGATATACGCACCGCCATCGTCTACGGAACAGAGACGCCCGAGACGCGCGAGACGGACCTCCCGACGCGTTTCGACTTCGACTACTACTTCGGAACTGTCGTCAACCGCTTCTGCGCGCAGGCAGTCGCGGGCTACCCGCTGACGGTCTACGGAAAGGGCGAACAGCGCAAGCCGATGGTGAGCTTAGAGGACGCAGTCGAGTCGCTTGTGCGTGTCGTCGAGGAAGGGCACGGCGGCGGTGTGGGCGAAACGTTCGAGGTCTACAATCAGGTGACGCGCCCCGTCGCAATCGTCGACTTGGCGCACACGATAAGCGACGTTGGCGACGAGTTCGGGTTGGACGCAGAGGTGGAGCACTTCGAGAACCCGCGCGAGGAGGACGAGGAGCACAAGATGGAGATGGACAACGACGCGTTCTTAGAACTCATCGGCGGTCAGCGCAGGACGCTCGAAGAGGGTGTGCGTCAGATTCTGGATACGCTCACACAGGACGGCGTCCGCGAGCGCGTCGAGACGCACGAGGACAGGTTCCTTCCCGGAGTGTTACAGGATTGATGGAAGAAACAGCCGGAGTTTGCTCGGAGGTTATCCATGACTGAGACTTTCGACGTTTGCGTCACGGGAGCGGGTGGTTACATAGGCTCGCGCGTCACGAAGCTACTTCTGGACGAAGGACACGACGTGACGCCGGTCGATAACTTCCGTAGCGCGCAGGTCAAGGAGATAGACGGCATGCGTGTCGAAGAAGGCGACGTGTGCGACCGTGAACATGTGCGCGAGGCTGTCGAGGGTTCGGACATCGTCACGCATCTCGCGGCTATGAGCGACGTGGGGGAATGCGAAGAAAACCAAGAGGAGGCGTTCGACATCAACGTCCGCGGCACCGAGAACGTTGCGTGGGTGTGCCGCGAGCAAGAGACGCCGCTCATCTTCCCGTGTAGTATGACGGTGATGGGCAACCCTGTCGAACTCCCGATTACGTCGGACCACCCGCGGAGTCCGCTCAACCACTACGGACGCACAAAGGCGATGAGCGAGGAGGACATAGGCTGGCTCGCCGAGGAGGCTTTTCCGGCGCATGTCTTCGTCAAGTCGAACCTGTACGGGCACCACAGGATAGGCGACGTTAGTGTCGGAAAGCGGACTGTCATAAACATCTTCGTGGAGAAGGCTCTGAACGAAGAGCCGTTGACTGTCCACGAACCCGGCACACAGGCACGTGACTTCGTTCACGTGAAGGACGTGGCGCGTGCGTACATGTACTCGCTTGAAGACCTCGTTGACGCCGAGGACGGTGCGCGTACAGTTCCCATAGCGAGCGGCGAGTGTATGAGCGTCCTCGAACTCGCGGAGACGGTGCGTGACATCGTGGAGGAAGAGAGAGGCTACACGGTCGAAATAGAGATGGTGGAGAACCCTCGCGGAACCGAAACCGTGTCGGAGGACTTCGTCGTCGATACCGACGAGGCACGCGACGCTATAGGGTTCGAAGCGGAGTACACCGTGGAGGATGCGGTGAGAGAGATGGTGAGGTAGTCACCGCTCCCCGAAACAGTATCCTTATTAGCCGGAAAGGAGAAAACGTCAATTACTCCGAATGACAAACATAGAGTCAGAAGATATCTCTTGGCGCGAGAAGTTTGAGGCGTTGGTACGCGTAGCGCGCTACAAACCGAAGTTCGCAGCCTTCATCATCGTGCTCGGCGGTATGGTCGCGTTCCTCGAAGGCGTCGGTCTCAGCTTCCTCTGGCCCATAATAGAGGTCGCACGTGCAGAGGACCCAATCGCCCAAGCCGATGGCTTCCTCGGTATCTTCCTGCAGGTGTATCAGTTTCTCGGGATACCGTTCACGCTGGAGTTCCTGATAGCCGGTATCTCCGGAGTCATGGTGGTGCGTTTCACGATGTCCTTCTTTGTGTCATGGTTACAGACCATCCTGAACAATCGGTACAAGAGGGACATGCGCTCGAACGCCTTCGACAAGGCACTAGACGCCGAGATAGGCTACTTCGACCAAGAAGGCTCGGACGACATACTCAACGCGATAATCACGGAGACGAACTACTCAGCGGCGGTCATAACGGGAGGTGTACAGGTCATGAAGACCCTCTTCTTGTTACTCGTCTACCTGTCCGTGATGCTCTACATCGCACCTGTGATGGCTATCGGCGCTCTCGCTCTTCTCGGAACGATAACGTTCGTTCTGAGGTACGTCGTGGAACCTGCGTACACCTACGGTATCAGGGTGGCTATGGCTAACCAGAACGTACAGCGCGCCGTCCAAGCAGGCACGCAGGGAATACGCGAGGTGAAGACGTTCGGTCTCTCCGACGAGGTCTACGACGACTTCTGGGACGCCCAGCAGACACATACCACGTGGAACATAAGACTCGGGCGCAACAACGCAGCCATATCCAACTTCTACGACCTCGCAGCCGCGCTCGTCCTTTTCGGTCTGGTCTACGTAGGTTTTGTATTCACAGGTCTGTCGATAGGCGCGCTCGGCATCTTCCTGCTCGCTATGTTCCGCCTCTCTCCCCTCGTGAGCCGTCTCAACAGTAAGGTGTACAGTCTCGAAGGCAACATATCGCACCTCGTGCGGACGCAGGACTTCTTCGACGAACTCGAAGAGCGTAAGGAGACGAGCGGCTCGCGTAGCGTCTCGGACGTGAACCGAATCGAGTTCGACGACGTGCGTTTCTCTTACAACGAGGACGAGCAGGTTCTCCGCGGCATCTCGTTCGACATGGAGCGCGAGGACTTCATCGCCTTCGTCGGACAGTCGGGCGCGGGCAAGTCGACCGTCGTTTCGCTCTTAGCGCGGATGTACGACCCCGACGAAGGCGAGATACGCGCCGACGGTGTGCCGATAGAGGAGTACGACTTAGAGGAGTGGCGTTCGCGCCTCGCAGTCGTTCGTCAGAACCCTTTCATATTCAACGACACCCTCGAAAGGAATGTCACAATCGGGAACAGAGACGCGTCACGCGAGGAGGTGGAGCGCGTCTGTGAGATAGCGAAGGTCAACGAGTTCCTAGACGACCTGCCGAAAGGCTACGAGTCCGACTTGGGCGACGACGGCGTGCGCCTATCGGGAGGGCAGAGACAGCGCGTCGCTCTGGCGCGTGCGCTTCTGAAGGACGCCGACTTCCTCATCTTGGACGAGGCGACGAGCGACCTCGATTCGAGTCTGGAGAAGGAGGTTCAGGCGTCGATAGAGGCGATGGACCGCGACTACGGTATCATTGCGATTGCGCACCGGCTTTCGACGGTCAAGAACGCCGACACAATCTACACGCTCGACGACGGCGAAATCATAGAGGAGGGTTCGCACAAGGAGTTGCTCGAAGACGAAGGCGAGTACGCGGAGTTATACGCGATACAGTCGAAGGGGTAGATTTCACCGGTAACCGAGGTCTTCCAGAAGTTTCTTCACGACCTCTTCGTCTTCGTATTCGACAGCCTCGCCGCCGTCATCGACACGTCTCCCCTCATACGCCTCCGCCGCTTCTTCCGCCTTCTCACGTAGCTCCGAAACGTGCTCCTGCCTGTCCCTGTACAGGTTGTTCTCCTCGGTCGGGTCGTCCGCGAGGTCGTAGAGGGTGCTCATTACCGTCGTTGTCGCTCACGCACGCGTAGCAGTCTCGTCGGGGACTATCCTGTCGAATAGCATCCGTTACCGAAAGCTAAATGCGCGTACTGCGTCAAGAGTGACAAGAAGACCTAAAGATACTGAGGAAAAAGTATGACAAATCTACGCAAGCTAGCGGTAGAAAAATACCGCGAGGACGGATTGGTATCTCTCGTTCTTTCATCTCCGTCATATTTTATTTCCCATCCTAAGGCAGTTCCGAAAGGGATTGTGAACTACATAATCGACCGGATATCGGTAGACCCGGAACCAATTCCCACAGTCGAGCAAGTCCAAAAACGGTGTGATGAGCAAGGAAATATGTGGACGTACGGGGACGAATTCGACGGAGATAGAATAAAAGAGGAGGTACTCTCCGGCTCAGACGACTCCCTCTTCAAAACACGTCAGGAAGGTTACGACTGGTCTCCCAGGAAGGTCTGCGAACTCCAGAACGCCGCGCTTATGGGAGACAGGGGCTTGGTAATCAATTCAGACCACAGTCCAATATGTAAGCTACCGGACCCTGCGTACCCACACTACACTAAATCAGTATACTCACGTACGAGTACACGGCTACGTTTTCAGGAGCTGAAGCGACAGAGAGACTCAACCATCTTCGGCGAGCCACGCCGCATCGAAAACGCCATGAGCATGGTTACGTTTATCGATATATACGGTCACTGGCTACAGGATTACCTGCCGATGCTCCTGCACCTCTCAGTCTACGAAGAAAAGACAGGAAGAAAACCCGACATAATCGTCGATAAGAACCCCGCAGACTGGATGCTAGAAACGCTACGCGTTCTCGGTTACGACGAAGACCGTATCATCGAATGGGACAACGGCTTCGCTGTCGTCGATAGACTCGTACTCCCAAACGCAAGTAGAGTGGCTCACACCCCGAGTAGAACCCGTATGTCGCCGGTAGAGTACAGGTGGCTACGCGAAAGATTCTTACAGTCCGTCGAAGGCACCGACACGTCTAAGAACGAACGTTTCTACATCTCTCGGCAGGGCATGAGAAATCCTTCAGGCCTCTCTGGCGAAAGATACGTCACCAACTTCGACGAGGTTCGAGAAGTTCTCAGCGACTTCGACATAGAAGTCGTACGTCCCGAAACGATGACCATCGAAGAACAGGTGCGCAAGTTCTCCCGCGGCGGTCTCTTCGTCGGTCCTCGTGGCTCCGGTCTTCATAACACTCTCTTCGCTAAAAACTCGAAAACTGTCGAAATATATACTCCCAACACAAGACACCACATACAGCACCTCTTCGACTACGCTCTCGGGCATGAATGGACGTACATCATCGGTTCGGAGTACGACAAAAGCACGGATTCAGAGGAGGACAGAAACATGCCGTTCCGTGTGAATCCTGACGTTCTGCGCTCAAAACTCGAAGACGTTCTCCCAGATGAATAAACAACGCTAATTAAATAGGTGGACACGATACTGATTTTATGTCCGACTCTACGTTCCACAGGGCTTTGAGAATCTGGGGCAGGGACGGATTCATCTCTCTCCTTCGTGCAGGTGTGCGTATCAAGTGTATGCGTCCGGTCGTCGAACGGTGGTCTGCGGAGGATATGATTCCAACCGACGAGGTTCAGCGGCGGTGCGCCGAAGAAGGAAGGCTCTGGGAGTACGACGGTGAGTTCGACTCCGACGAAATCAAAAAAGAAATTCAATCACAACACGAAGACTCTGACTACCTCTTCCGTGTACGCGAAGCCGGATACGACTGGTCTCCGAGACTCGTCTGTGAACTGCGTGATGCCTCTGTCTTGGGTGAGGACGCCTTCGTACTGAATTCCGACGGTGACCTAGTGTGCCGATCCGTCAGTCCAGTCAACCCTCAGGAGGATTGGGGTCTGTACTCCCGGGAAACCGGCTTACGCTTTCGGGCATTAAGATATAAAAAAGATGTTCTGTCGAGTGTCCGTGAGCCGACACGTATAGAGAACGCGATGAGCATGGTTACGTTTATCGATATATACGGTCACTGGCTACAGGAGTACCTGCCGATGCTCCTGCACCTCTCAGTCTACGAGGAGAAGACGGGTAGAGAGCCGGATATCATAGTCGACAAGAATCCTCCGGACTGGATGTTAGAAACCCTCCGTATACTCGGCTACCCGGAAGAGCGTGTCGTCGAGTGGAACAACGACTTCGCTGTCGTCGACAGACTTGTACTCCCAAACGCAAGTAGAGTGGCTCATACCCCTCGTCGATGTCGGATGTCGCCTGTAGAGTACAGGTGGCTACGCGAGCAGTTCCTCGATGCGGTCGAAGGCACCGACACGTCCAAGAACGAACGGTTCTACATCTCCCGGCAGGGCATGAGAAATCCGTCCGGTATGTCTGCCGAGAGATACGTCACCAACTTCGACGAGGTTCGAGAAGTTCTCAGCGACTTCGACATAGAAGTCGTACGTCCCGAAACGATGACCATCGAAGAACAGGTGCGCAAGTTCTCCCGCGGCGGTCTCTTCGTCGGTCCTCGTGGCTCCGGTCTTCATAACACTCTCTTCGCTAAAAACTCGAAAACTGTCGAAATATATACTCCCAACACAAGACACCACATACAGCACCTCTTCGACTACGCTCTCGGGCATGAATGGACGTACATCATCGGTTCGGAGTACGACAAAAGCACGGATTCAGAGGAGGACAGAAACATGCCGTTCCGTGTGAATCCTGACGTTCTGCGCTCAAAACTCGAAGACGTCCTGTCAGACGAAAAAACGACAAACGACGCCAGTTAAATAAGAGGAAACGGTACTTGGTCTATGCCTGACTCCGACTCCGCGTTCCGTCGTGCTATGAGAATCTGGGGCAGGGACGGTTTTTTGGCTCTCCTCCGTGTCGCTGTGCGTGCCAAGCTCATCAGACCCGTCACCAACCGGCTCTGGGACGGTAGTTTTCTCACAACCGAGGAGGTACAGCGGCGGTGCGCCGAGGAAGGAAACTTATGGGAGTACGACGGCGAGTTCGACTCCGACGAAATCAGGGACGAACTCTTTTCGCGTCACGACGACTCCGACTACCTCTTCCGGATACGCGAGGAAGGCTACGACTGGTCTCCGAGACGCGTCTGTGAACTGCGCGACGCCGTCGTCATGGGTGAAGACGGATTAGTGGCGGACTCCGAGGGCAACTTCGTGGATGAATCGATAAAGAGCCGCGAGCCGTGGGAGTCGGCGGAGAAGTACGTCTTCGAGAGACCGGAGATGCGTTTCCGTGCGGCGAAGAGAAGGAAAGGTCTGCTCCCATTCGGCGAACCGACGCGGTTAGAGAACGCGATGAGTATGGTAGGTACACACACCGACGGTCACTACGGACACTGGCTCCTTGAGTACCTGCCTATGCTCCTGCATCTCTCAGTCTACGAGGAGAATACGGGTAGAGAGCCGGACATCATCGTTGACAAAGACGCACCCGACTGGATGCTCGAAACCCTGCGTATCCTTGGCTACGACGACGAACGTTTCGTCAGGTTCGACGACGAGTTCGCCCTCGTTGACCGACTCGTCCTTCCTTTTTCAAGCGTGTTCGCGTACTCGCCCAAGATGATACGTATGTCTCCCGTCGAGTACAGGTGGCTACGCGAGTGGTTCTTAGAATCCGTGGACGGCACAGACACGTCCGCGAACGAGCGTTTCTATCTTTCCCGACAGGGTGTAGATAGACGGCAGATTACCAACTTCGACGAGATAGAGCCTGTACTCGAAGAGTTCGGCATAGAGGCTGTGCGTCCAGAGACGATGAGCGTAGAGGAACAGGTTCGTAAGTTCTCCCGCGGCGGTCTGTTCATCGGTCCCAGCGGTTCGGGGCTGCACAACACCCTCTTCGCAAAAAACGCGAAGACTGTCGAGATATTCGCGCCCGACGTGAGACAGCACGCCCAGTACCTCCTCGACACCGCGCTCGGGCACGAACACACCTCGGTGTTCGGCTCGTTCCACGACGGCGACAGGAGTAAGGGCAGAAAGTACATGTCGTTTCAGGTCAATCCGGAGGCTCTCCGGAAGGTGCTCAGAGAGGTTCTGTCCGACGCCAAGTAGAACGTTCGCACGTCGAAAGAAATCATCCCGCAACCATAGATATATCAACCACGCCGACCAACCGACGTACAACTGAGACAAAATGAGCTATCTCATAAAGAGGGCTGTGGAGATACTCCGTGAAGACGGTCCCGTAGAGCTAACAAAGAGAAGCTTACGTTTCGTTCACAAAAAACTGCCGGAGAGTACTGTCAAATACAATAACGTTCTTGTAAAAAATGGTCCCCTCTTCGACCCTGTGCTCCCGTGGAGGGACGCAAGAAGACCCAACTACGAATCCGGAATACTCAACAGTATGGAAGAAAACCTGAAGGAGGGAGACGAGGTCGTTGTGGTAGGTGGAGGACACGGTGTAACAGCGGTCAGGGCGGCTGAGCACATTGGAGAGGATGGTTACGTGGTGGTCTACGAGGGTAGTGCCGACAAAGTAGATAAAACCAAGCAGACAGCAGAGCTAAATGGAGTTTCCGACAGAATAGAAGTAAGACATGGTATCGTCGGTCCTTCGATATGGGTCTGGGGAGAGGAGGGAGGAGCCACGCACTACACACCCGACGAACTGCCGGAGTGCGACGTTCTTGAACTCGACTGCGAGGGTGCTGAAATAGAGATTCTGGAGAACATGGAGATACGCCCGAGGGTGATAATCGTCGAGACCCACGGAACCTTCGACGCGCCGACCGACGAGGTCAGAGGGATTCTCGAAGACCTTTCGTACAACGTGGTGTCGGAAGAAATAGCCGACATCGATCAGAAAGAGAACTGTCTTGAGAATGATATACGCGTGTTGACGGGTTTCTTAAAAGAAACCACCACAAATAAATGAAATATCCCCTTACTCATACAAAAAACACGCCGTAATGAGAAAACACAATAATGTACACTAAAAAAGACAGACTATTCCAAAAAATTAACAAATACTTTCTCAAATACCCATTTACTGCTGTACACGGAGAAGGCATTAACGTCATGAAGCAGGACTGGGACAACCTAATCATCCTTGACGCATGTAGATATGATATATTCAAACAACACAATTGTCTTGAAGGTGAACTCGAAAAAAAACTATCTAGGAGCGGGGCGACTAGAGAATTTATCCAAAAAAATCTTACCAGCGGTGAATTCCATGACACAGTCTACGTAGATGGAAACGGACATGTAGAAAAAGAACTAGCTGGAGATGAATTTTATAAGATAGTAAAAACGTACACGAACAACGAACACGAAAGACAGGGCTGGATGCCGGACATCGTTTACGAGAAAGCGAAAGAAAGCTATGACCAACACCCGGACAAACGGTTATTAGTCCATTTCATGCAACCGCATGCGCCTTTCCTCGGGGAAAAAGCTGAAAAAATAAGAAAAGAACTCGAAAAAGACGGTGTAGAATTTATGATGGTACACAAAGTAAAAGAAGGACGCTTTGAATCCAAAAAAGAGGATGTTGAATTCTGGGACCTCTTCGGCGCATATGAAGCTGGATATATATCGAGGGAGCAACTGCACGACCTCTATGTCGAGAACTTGGAGATTGTTCTCGAATACGTCGAAAAGTTGCTTGACGATATCGATGGAAAAACTGTCGTAACCTCCGACCACGGCGAGCTTCTAGGTGAGTTCACGTGGGCGCATCCGGTGAAACGAACGGGTCACCTTGGTTGGATCTACTCAAAGAAACTCCGAGAAGTTCCGTGGCTGGAGATAGACACGGGAGAGAGACGCGACATCGTCGCGGAGGAGCCGGTGGGTTCACAGGATGTGGACGAAGAAGTCGTCAAAGAAAACCTCCGCGCTCTCGGGTACGTGGACTAACAGGTCGTTCTCGTCCTGTAGTGGACCTCCGAGAAGGTACGTCGGTGTTTCGATACTTCAGATAAGTGTTTTTCGTGGGATACGAGGGAGACTGTTCCGACAGAATCTAACCACTCGAATATCCGCCCAGGGAGTGGGGTTTCGATGGAGTTTCTCTTAGTAATACTCTGTCTTGACTGCAGTCTTATCTGAATACTGTCATTTATTGAAACCATAGGATTAAGTATACCGATGACTAAGTGAGCAAGTATGCTCTCAAAGCTCCGGAGTGCTACGGAAATATTGAGAGAAGATGGGACACGAACTCTTCTGCATAAAAGCGGAGAATATTTCAAACGCTCATTTAGAGAAGGTTACCTGAAAATAAGGAACAGATATAGACTAAGTACAAGCGGAGTAACCGCAACATTTGACGCTCCCGATGCGGAGACGGTACGTACAGAAAAATGGAGAGTCTCTGTGGAAAAGGAGATGTTGGCTGATGCCGTCGAAGAATTAAAGCCTTCTGATGTTTTCTATGATATAGGAGCACATATAGGACTCTACACTTGCTTTGCGTCACAGGTGTGTTCCGCCGGTACTGTAGTGGCTTTTGAGCCACATGCTCCGAATGTGAGACAACTCGAAAAGAATATATCACTCAATAAACCAGAGAGGGCAACTATAATCAATAAAGCCGTGTCTAATCAAGAAGGAGAGGTGGCGTTCTCTCAGCCAGATAAAGAGAGTACAGAATCCTTCCATAGCGCAGGTTCGATACAGACTAAGAAAGAAGGAAGCTTAACCGTCGATATGGTTGTGGGTGATAGTATTATTGAACGGAAAGGATTACCGCAACCCACAGTTGTAAAAATTGATACTGAAGGTGCCGAGAGTTTAGTTATTGATGGGATGAGAAACTCCCTAACTAATGAAGATTGCCGTGTCGTGTATTGTGAGGTGCATCCGGGGAAGCATATCGCATTGGATGACGGTGACGAAGTCGATGCAGTAACTGATATTAAACACGAACTGCAGAAATTAGGTTTTAAAATAGAGTCATCTGAGGAACGACAAGGACAGGTACATCTGAAGGCGGTCCGACCCCCGACGAACTGATAGAAACTGTCGAAAGCCTCGGTTTTACGACGGAAAAGATAGAGGAAGAACGGGAGCATCAGACGCTGTTAAAAGCGACCAGATAGCTCCTGTCTACAGACTTTCGTATACCTTCAGGAGACGCTCGGCGTCGCGCTCCCAGTTGTACTCCTCCTCCACCGCCTTACGTCCGTTTCTGCCGAGTTCGGCGCGTCGGTCGGGGTCAGCCAGTTCTATCGCCCCTTCAGCGAACGCATCGGGGTCCTCGGCAGGAACGACGACGCCAGAGTTAGTCTCTCTGACAATCCTGCCTACCGCATCCGTGTCGGTTACAAGGACGGGCAGTTCCGCAGCCATGTACTGAAACAGCTTGTTCGGAACGGTTGTGTTCGTAACCGGAATCGACCTATATGGAACGAGTCCAATATCCGCCGCTTTCATGTATTTCGGAAACTCTTCCGGGTCTATCCATCCCGTAAACTCAACGTGTTCTTCGACCCCAAGAGATTCAGCAAGGTCTTCTAAGTTGTTTTTCGTGCCGAAATAACTCTTTCCCGCGAACCGGACCTTTACCTCGGGTACCTCCGCTCTAATCATCGGTAGAGCTTCTATAATCGTATCAAGACCACGGAGTTCAGAACCCACTTTTCCCTGTAAAAGTGATGAGAATCTCGTCGGTCTCCAAGCTCGGATCCTCAACTGAATACTTTTCAAACCAGTCCAGGTCAACTGTGTTCGAAATGACAGTTATTTTTTCTTCCTCAACACCCATTTCCATATAAGCCTCTTTGGCTTCGGGAACAACGGCAAGCACAGTATCCGACCTCTCCGCCGCTTTCCTCAAATTCCTCACATCACGTTTGTATCTATAGGGTAGTCTGAAAGTATTGTAGATTGCTCTTTTTGGGTCGCGTGGAAATTTACGGATTACTCGCCCCCATACCCGACCCCAGATACTCCACGTGGGCTCTAATTCCCACTCACGAACAAGTTCTGGGTAATTATCGTGCATATCCAGAATTACAGGACAGTCCACAGCGTGTAAAACGGTCGGAGCAGGTGGGAAATCGTGCACATGAACAACGTCGAAACCTATATCCGCCTCTTTTTCTATCTCTCTTTTCAAATCCAAATCAATCTTTAACAAATTCGAACTGAGTTTTTTTGTTATGTTGCTGGTTTCTGTATATCTTCGCACTTTAATACCATCAGCGACCTCAGTTCCAGACTCGGACGCGGGATGAAGAACACGTACATCGTGACCGGCTTCAGTCAGTGTCTTAGCTTCCCTTCTAAGCCGTGGGCTAGGTGGATAGGGTCGATGTATAATCATTAATATATCCATGCAGTATCTTCTGCCAACGCAGGTATTTACTTTCTTCGTTTAGTAAACTGGTAGTGTTCAGATAAGCAGTTTTCGCAGGACCCGATAGGGGTGTTCTAGCGGAGTTTGACTATTCAAATACCCGGAAACGGGAGGTGATTCCGATGGTTTTTTCTTAGGACCCCCATATTTCGACCGCAATCCTAGCAAGTCTACAGGACGGAGAGCCCCCGTTTTTCAGTAATATTTTATACACGGAGGGAGTACAGCGGTCAAATGGACGCGAAAGTTTTGCAGGAAGGCGATTTTACGGACCAGATTGCTATCGTAGTTGGAACTCGTCCAGGGATAATAAAGATGAGTCCTTTGATAAAAGAGGCTAATAGAAAGGACATAGACAACATAGTAATCCACGCAGGTCAGCATTATTCCTACAATTTAGACGAGAAGTTTTTTGAAGACCTTCGTATACCCGCCCCCGATTACAAGCTTGAGCAAGTAAAAGAATGCGAATACCATGGCGAACAGACGGCGGAGATGTTAGCCGGAATCGAAGAGATTCTAATTGAAGAAAAGCCGACGGTGGTTCTTGTGTGTGGAGATGCCAACTACAACTTGGCTGGTGCTCTCGCGGCGCGGAAGCTCAACATGGTAGTTGGGCATGTCGAGGCTGGACTTCGAAGCGACGACTGGAGAATGCCTGAAGAACACAATCGCGTTATGATAGACCATATATCCGAATATCTCTTCGCGCCAACGGAAGAGACGAGAGAAAACGCGGAGGAGGATAACGTCAAGGGGGAGATAATAGTTACCGGCAATACCATCGTTGACGCTGTTCACGAACACATAGAAATCGCCGAAAAGGACAGTAATATACTCGATGAGCTGGGGGTAAGACCTGACCAATACTTCCTGTTTACCGCTCACCGTGAGGAGAATGTAGATGACGAAGAGAACCTTCGGAAAATAATCCTGGTTCTGGAAAGGCTGGATGACCAGTACGACAAAGACATAATATTCTCTATACATCCTAGAACAGTCAAGATGCTAGAGGAATTTGAGATGATGGAAAGAATCAACGGGATAGAAGGATTGGATATAGTTGAGCCGGTCGGGTATCTTGACTTCCTCAAACTACAGTCGAATTCTTATGTGACTGTCACCGATAGCGGCGGCATACAAGAAGAGTCGTGTATACTAGGGACTCCGTGCGTTACGTTAAGAGACAACACGGAACGCCCCGAGACGGTGGAGGTCGGTGCGAACATAGTAGCCGGCTTAGAGACAGAGACAGTTCTGGATGCTATAAGGGAAATGGGAGGCAAAGAAGGGAATTGGGAGAACCCGTTCGGGGACGGTACCGCCGCAAAGAAAATCATAGACGTCTCCGCTACCCATATCGGACAGTGACGAATCTACGTCTACAACTACCACGTCAGTAGCTCAAAAGGCTCTTTGTCGATTGTAACTTATACTCGCTTACCTAAGCACTGCCACGACACCTACGGAAATACTTTTACTCCGTGACCATGAACCCAACGAACGAGAGATAGATGAAAGGACTCATTCTAGCAGGAGGCAGAGGAACAAGGTTGCGTCCCATCACGCACACGGGACCGAAACAGCTCATTCCTGTCGCCAACAAGACCGTCCTCGAATACGCAGTTGAGGACCTGAAGGAGGTCGGCATAGACGAGATAGGCGTCGTTCTCGGCAACTTGGGGCGCGAGGAGATACAGGAACTCTTGGGCGACGGCTCCGACTACGGCGTCGATATCACGTACATCGTGCAGGGAAACCCGCTCGGTCTTGCGCACGCCGCTGGGTGCGCACGCGACTTCGTTGGCGACGACGACTTCGTGATGTTCCTCGGCGACAACATGCTCAAACAGGGCATCGTCGAACTGGTCGAGAGCTACGAGAACGGCGACTACGACGCGGGTATCGCTCTTCAGGAGGTGGACAACCCGAAACAGTTCGGTGTCGCCGACGTTGACGAGGACGGAAACGTAGTCGCTCTCGTCGAGAAGCCCGACGACCCACCGAGTAACCTCGCGCTCATAGGCATCTATATCTTCTCGCCAGCAATCTTCGACGCGATAGAGGAGATAGAGCCTTCGTGGCGCGGCGAACTCGAAATCACGGACGCGATACAGAGGATTCTTGACGGTGGCGGAGCGGTAGACTCGCAGGTAATCGAAGGCTGGTGGAAGGACACCGGAAAGCCCGAGGATATCATAGAGGCGAACAGGCTCGTCTTGGACGAGCAAGAGGGCGGTATCGAGGGTACGGTCGAGGAAGGCGCGGATGTCGTCGGCTACATCGACCTGCACGAGGACGCGACGATAGAGGACGGCGCGGTGGTGCGCGGTCCCGTCTCGATAGCAAAAGGCGCGGTCGTCAAGTCGGACACCTACGTCGGACCGTATACTTCGATAGGCAACGACACCGTCGTCGAGAACGTACAGATAGAGAACAGCGTTATCGTCGGCGAGTCGAAGATAACCACGAGCGGCAAGATAACCGACAGTCTCGTCGGTAGAGGCGCGGAGATAGAGAGCGCGGAAGGCATGCTTCCCGAGGGACGCAGACTCGTAATCGGCGAGAACTCCAAGCTGAGGTTGTAGAATGCGTGTAATAACACTCACATGCCCGAACTGTGGCACAGTCGTAGCGGCGAACGAACTCGAAGAGAGACGTATCTTCAAGTGTCCGGGGCTGGACTGCGACGAGGTTCTGCGTTTCGAAGACCTGTCGGACGAGGAACAGGAGCACTTCCTCGAAAACAAAGAGAAGTACGAGATGTAGTACCTTCTTACGAACCGTAATCCCTACCGTAACTATAACATAAGATGGTTCCGAACACCCAGTTGGAATGATACACGACGTAGAACTGAAGGACCTTCAGATAAACGCCGACGAGCGCGGGTCGCTGACGGAGATATGGCGTGACGACTGGGACTTCTTCGACGGTGAGGACGAACCAGTCATGTCCTACTTCTCTGTCTCGTATCCGGGAATTATACGCGCTTGGCACCGTCATCACAGGGGGCAGATAGACCACTTCGTCGTGCCTCACGGACGCGTCAAGGTCGGAATCTACGATGACCGCGAGGACTCCCCGACACAGGGCGAACTCGACACATACATCATCGGTGAAGGCAACATGAAGGCTGTGCGCGTGCCGGGCGACTGCTGGCACGGCTTCAAGGTTGTCGGCGACGAGAAGGCGACGTTAATCAACTTCCCGACAAACCTCTACGACTACGAAGACCCCGACGAGGAGCGCATCCCGTACGACACCGATAAGATACCTCTCGACTGGGAAGCACCGCCGCACGAATAAACAGAAAAATAGGCATACAACATAGACATATATCCATGACAGTACTCGTAACAGGTGGCTTAGGCTACCTCGGCTCACGACTGATACGCGAACTACCCGACCACCCTGCTTTCGCAGGCGAGGAGATACGTATATTCGACAACCTCCGCCAGCCGCGTTTCCACGCGCTCTGGGACCTTCCTGTCTACTCCGACTACGACTTCGTGGAGGGCGACGTGCGCGACGAAGAAGCGGTGCGCGACGCGATGGAGGGCGTCGACACAGTCTTCCATCTCGCCGCTATCACGAACGCGCCCGAGACGTTCGACATCCCCGAAAAGACGTGGGAGGTCAACAAGGACGGCGCGCTCAACGTCTTTGAGGCGGCGCGCGACGCGGGCGTCGAGGAGTTCGTCAACGCTGTGACGTGCTCCGTCTACGGAACGACGGAGGAGAAGATAGAGGAGGACTTCGACTGTGACCCCGAGTCGCCTTACGGCGAAGCGAAGTTGGAAGCGGAACAGGAGATGTTCGAACGGTACGACGGCGAGATGGGTCTCACGGGTCTGCGTCTCGGTACGGTCTACGGCTGGTCTACTGGCATGCGTTTCGACACCGTTGTCGACAAGTTCGCGTTCTTAGCCGCGACAGGACAGCCTCTTACCGTCTACGAGGGCGCGGAGGAGCAGAAACGTCCTTACCTGCATGTACAGGACTCCGTGCGGTCGATGATGTTTGCCGCCGAGAACTTAGGCGACGGAGAGGCGTACAACGTCGTCGGACAGAACGCGATGCTTCAGGACGTTGTGGACGCCATAGAACGCCACTTCCCCGGCGTCGATATCGGATACACGGAGGCGGAACAGCTAAACCAGCTTTCGTACATCGTCAGCGACGAGAAGATACGGAAAGAGGGCTTCGAGTCGGTGTACACGCTCGACCAGGGTGTTGAGGAACTCGCCGACAAGTTCCGCGCCCTCGTATAGCACGCCCTGTCTCAGTTCTCGCTTTCCTTCATCTCGGCGAACGCTTCCTTCGGCGCGCTGAACTCCCAGCCGAGTTCGTCGTACAGCCTCGAAGAGTCGAGAGAGCCATCCGTCGGACGCGGCGCGTCCTGACCAAGTTCTTCGGTAGTAATCGGATCAACAAGGTCAGTATCATAGCCGTATACCTCGGCGAGTTCGACGGTGAAGTCGTACCGCGACAGCGACTCGGGACCCGCTGAGTGGTAGACGCCTGTCACGCCGTCCTCGACTACCTCGACGCAGGCGCGCGCAAGGTCGGGCGCGTACGTCGGCGTCGATATCTGGTCGTCTACGATACCGACGCTTTCGCCGTCGCGGAGTTCCGAGAGTGCCCACGTCACGAAGTTGGGCTTCGCAAGACCGTAGATGACGCTTGGACGCAACACCGTCCAGTCGTCGGCTATCTTCGCCGCCTGTTCGCCCGCGTACTTCGTCTGTGCGTAGTAGTCGACGGGCGAGACAGCATCTTCCTCGACGTAAGGCGTCTCTTCCGGACGACCCGCGAAGACGTAGTCGGTGGAGATGAATACGTACTGCGCACCGACTTCGTCGGCGGCGAGTGCGACGTTACGCGTGCCCTGCGCGTTCACCCTCCACGCTCTGTCACGCTCCTCCTCGCACGCGTCCACGTCGTGGAAAGCCGCCGTGTCGATGACGGCGTCCGGTTCCACGTCGCTAACGAGTTCGACGACGGCTTCTTCGTCCTCCTTGTCGAGCTGACCGTCGACGTTTGCGTCGGTGTCGTCGGGTTCGGTGTGGAACGTCTCGAAAACATCGTGACCTCTTTTTTCGACGTATCTCGCCGTGTTCGTTCCCACGAGACCCGTGGCACCGATTACTAAGACTCGCATGGTATACGTGATAGGAAGATGATCGGATAATAAAGCCTTGCATATCTAACCCGAGGGACCGCCTCTGTGCGCAACGTCTCCGCTCTTCGGTGCCTATTTATACGCTACAGGCAACTACTACCATTCACATTGCACGTCTGTATGTACTTCCGTAGCAACCTCCAAATAGGGGGTAACACTCCGTGGAGGGAGGTGACATATCTAGCCAAGAAAGGACACGAGGTCACCGTTGTCTGTAAACCGCCGTCCGACGAACCGGAGATGGACGGTGTCAAGGTGGTCGAAGTTCCTGAATGGAGCACAAGAGAACCGCTTACGTCGTTAAAGAACATTACGAAGAGCCTCACGCTCGTCGACCTGTCAAGATACCCGAAGCTTTCGGAAACCGTGCGCAAAAAGGACCCCGACGTGCTCCACGTCCACAACCTGGCGGAGTTGAGGACGGGATACATCGTCGCGCGTCGTTACGACGTTCCGATAGTCGCGGACATGCGTGAACTGTACCCCGAGTCGCTCGCGGCATGGCGCAGGGGAGAGCCTAAGTGGCACTTGGTTCGTCCTCACAGGTTCCTCCGGTCCACATGGAGGTACAGGCGTCTGGAGAAGAGGCTGTTGCGCCATGTAGACGCCATCATGTCAGAATCAGACGAGGCGAAACGTCACTTCGTAGAGGAGTACGGGATTCCGGAGAGCAAGATAACACCGATACGCAACGTCCCCGACCTAGAAAGGCTCCGGTCATACGGTGTCAGGGATGTAGGTATCGAAGGCGAGTTCGTCGTCATGTACATCGGTAACTTCACACCTCAGCGCGAACTCGACGCTGCGATAGACGCCATGAGACACGTCGTCGACGAGGTCCCGGGTGCGAAGCTCTACCTGATAGGAGACGGGCAGGAGGCTTACATCAGCAAGCTCAAGCAACAGCGCGACGAACTGGGGCTGGAAGACTCGGTCGTCTTCACGGGATGGGTGGAGTTCGAGGACCTGCCGTCGTACACGGCGGCAAGCGACGTGTCTCTTTGCCTCCTCCAGACGGATAACAAAGACTCGCAGTGTGCCATAACGAACAAGCTGTTTCAGGCGATGGCTTTCGGAACACCCATCCTCATCACCGACACGGAGGCGATGCGGAGAATAGTGGAGAAGGAGGACTGTGGCGTCGTAGCCGAGTCGACCGAACCAGAAGAGATAAGCGAGAAGCTACTCGAACTGTACCGGAACCCCGAACTCGCCGACGAACTCGGTGAGAACGGTAAGGAAGCCGCGGAGCGCGAGTACAACTTCGAGAAGGAAGGGGTGAAACTCATGAAAGTCTACGAAAGCGTACTCGGCAAAAAGATACGAAGACGGCGTACGGAGATCAAGCAATGACACGGGAAGAGGATGTCCGAATCATAGATAACTGCGACATCAGAGATAACACCACAGTAGAAGCATTCGCAGTCCTCCACGACTGTAAGATAGGCGACAACTGCCACATCTGGAGGTTCACGAACCTCTACGGCGCGGAGATAGGTGACGACTGCATGGTGGGTTCGCTCGTCGAGATACAGGAGGATGTGGAGATAGGCGACGGATGCAGGATACAGTCGCACGCCTTCGTGTGTTCGCTCGTGACACTCGAAGACGACGTCTTCGTAAGTCACGGTGCGAAGTTCGTGAACGACCTCCACCCGCCGAGCGGAGACAGCGACGAGTGGGAGGAGACTTTAGTGCGCGAGGGAGCGTCGATAGGCACGAACGCTACCGTGCTCCCCGTCGAGATAGGCGAGAACGCGCTCGTCGGCGCGGGTGCCGTAGTCATCGAAGACGTACCGGAGAACGCCATCGTCGCGGGCAACCCCGCCGAGGTCGTGGGTTACGTAGACGACGAGTAGTCAGTCTACCCGCACGACACGCTCTCCGGCGGACGACTCTTCGCACAGTTCGAGTAGTTCGACCGTCTCCGCGCCCACCTTGCCGGGTGCTCTGGGTTTCCCGCCCGTCCGACACGCCTTGACGAACTCCGAAACCTCGACCTTGAGAGGCTCCTTGTTCTCCGTCTCGTAGACCTGCTTGCCCTCGCTCACCGCGCGCAGTTCGCCGTCGTCACGCCTCACTCTGCTGTCATAGAGTTCGACGACGTTGTCTTCGAGGTAGTCGACGTAAGCCGCCTTCTCCGAACCTACGACCGTCAGGTCGCGCCTCTTTCCGTAGACAGGGACCTGCCACGACTCGTTTATCACACTCGTCGCTTCGCCGTAGTCGAGGACGACGGTCGCCGTCTCGTCGATGTCGTCGCGGATGAAGCGGTCGAGGTTGCAGTAGAGCGACTCGGGTCGGCTTTCGAGGAGGTAGTTCGATATGTCGATGTCGTGGACTGCGAGCGAGTAGAGAACGCCCGCCGTCGCACGCGGTACGCGGAAGGAGAAACGCGCCGTGTTCATGTACTTTATCTCGCCCAACTCACCGCGCTCGATACGCTCCTTCAGGTCGCTCAGCGCGGGGTGGTACCTAAAGATGTGTCCGACGCCGAGCGTTCGTCCTTCGTCCTCCGCCGTCTCGACCATGTCCCACGCGTCGTCGCTGTTGAGAGCGAGCGGCTTCTCGACGAGACAGTCGACGTCGTCTTTGAGGAGGTACGTCGCAATCTCGTGGTGCGTCGGCGAGGGAGTAGCGACGGTCACGGCACCGACGCCCATCGACGCGAGTTCTGTGTAGTCCGTCGTGTACTCGACGCCGTACGACGAGGCGAGTTCCTCGACACGGTCCTCGTCTATGTCGCAGAGGACGACGCCGTCCACATCTCCTTCGTCGGCGAGTTCCGCGGCGACGCGCGCGTGGTTCGAACCCCAGTAGCCTGTGCCAATGACGCCGTACTTCATGAGTAGTACCTCTCTATCAGGTCGCAGACGTAGTCGATTTCCCCCTCCGTGATGCGCGGATGCATCGGGAGCGAGACGATTCTGTCGCAAAGCTCCTCCGCGAACTTGACGTTCGTCTCGCCGCAACGCTCGACGACCGCAGGGTGCTCGTGCGCGGGCGTCGGGTAGTGTATCCCTGTATCGACGCCGTTCTCGTCGAGGTGTTCGCGGAGTTCGTCGCGGTCGGGGACATGTACGACGTAGAGATGGTAGACGTGCTCGTTCGCGTCGTCGACCTCCGGAACGGTCACCTCGTCTACGTCGGCGAGTCTTTCGTCGTAGATACGCGCCGCGCGTCTCCTTCCGTCGTTCCAGTCGTCGATATGTTTCAACTGTTCCCTGCCCACCGCACCGAGAACTTCGCTCATACGGTGGTTGAGACCTAAGTGGCGGTGCGTCCCCTCTTCGTCGCGTCCGTGGTTTCGGAATGCGCGCGCTTTCTGCGCAATCTCGTCATCGTCGGTCACGAGCATGCCGCCGTCGCCCGCGACGGTCATGTTCTTCGACGGGTAGAACGAGAACGCGCCCACATCGGCGACGCTTCCCGCCTTCTCGCCGTCGCGCTCGGCGAAGTGCGCCTGACACGAGTCGGAGACGACGCTCATGTCGTGCTCCTCTGCCACTTCCACCACGCGCTCCATCTCAGCCATCTGTCCGTAGATGTGGACGGGTATCACGGCTTCCGCGCTGTCCGACTCCTCCACCTTCTCCTCCAACTCGTCCACATCCATAGTGTACGTGTCGCGACGCACGTCGACGAAGACGGGGTTCGCGCCAAACGAGAGGACAGGACTCGCAGAGGCGAAGTATGTATGAGCAGGGACGAAGACATCGTCGCCCTCTCCGACGCCGAGCGACTTGAGACCCAGAAGGATGGCAGACGTGCCGCTGTTTACGCCGACGGCGTGCTCGACGCCGCATTTCTCGGCGAACTTTCCCTCAAACTCCTCTACCACGGGTCCTTTCACGTACCTGCCGCTCTCCAGAACTTCCTCGACAGCCCCCACCATCTCGTCGTCCATGTAGATGTCGGTGAACCCGACTCTCTCGACTCGTTCACTCATCCGTTTAGACTGGTGTCGTCGGACGAATATAGCTTACGACGTTACCACAACAGTTATTCGGAGATATGAGGAAGGGAACGTATGGAGTCGGGTACGAGAAGGAATCCCAACATTCTCTTCGTCGTCTGGGACGCCTGCAGACTCGACTACGCGGAGAAACACGCCCCCAACCTCAAGAGATTAGGAGAAGAAGGAGCGTGGTTCGAGAACGCCTTCGCTCCGGCAACTTGGTCCCTGCCCTCTCACACCTCCATCGTTACGGGCGAGTACCCCCACGAGCACGGCGTGACACAGCCGAGCCAGTCGAGGATGCCCGCTACACTCGTGGAGGCGTTGAAGCTCGAAGGTTACACGTGCTACGGCGTCTCCGGAAACGGCTTCGCCAGCCACAAGTGGGGTTTCGACGAGCCTTTCGACCGGTTCAGGTACACGCGTGGCTCAGAGCCGTACGGCGACGGCGAGGAGATGTTCGCATCGTTGATAACGAAGGAAGGCAGCAAGCCGAGGCTGTTGGCGCACGGCGTCTCCGAGAGCCTCTCGCACGAAAAAACGCTGAAGAGCCTCGCAAACCTTGCCGCCGTCGCAACCAACCACGTCTCACGCCACGTCGTCACACCGCTGCGGAGGATACCGCATCCGGTCTTCAAGGACGAACCGCAGTACAGCTACTCGGGCAGGAAGAACACCGACCGCATAAGGCAGATTATCCGGAACGAGTCGGACACGGAAGAGCCTTTCTTCGTCTTCACGAACTACATGGAGACACACAGACCGTACCTACCCGACGCCGACCTACAGCGCGAACACCTCGGCGAGGTGCTCCCGCGCGACGAACTCGTCAGGCTGAACGAGGAGGTCGCCGCCCCGTGGGAGTTCACCAAACTGGCAGAGATGGAAGACGAGAGCGTCGACGAAGAGGACGTGCGGAAGGTGCGTTCGCTCTACGCCGGGGAGGTAGAAGCCGCCGACAGGTACCTCGGAGAACTCGTCGACGAACTCGGGGCGCGGGATATCTTGGAGGACACCCTGATAGTCGTGACCTCCGACCACGGCGAGAACCTCGGCGAAACCGACTCGCTGGGGAGGAGAAGGCTGGGGCACGAAGCCTCTATGAGCGAGGTTCTCGCAAGGGTTCCGCTCGTCGTGTCGCACCCCGACGTAAAGCCCA
Organism: Halobacteriales archaeon; assembly: GCA_034522195.1. GTDB lineage: Archaea > Halobacteriota > Halobacteria > Halobacteriales > Halorutilaceae > Halorutilus. The sequence continues at coordinate 130,429 of JAXHLL010000002.1, forward strand.
GCAACGTCGAAGAACCCGTGTCTCTGAAGGACCTCTTCGACCTGTTTCTCGGCGCGGCGCGCGACGGAAGCGTCGACGTAGACAGCCTCACGTCCGACGTTGTGCTGTGCGAGTACCCCGCGCTCGGAGACGAGAAGATGTATGAGAAGCACCCCGACGTGCCGGACGAAGCTGTCGCGCAGCGCGTCTCGCAGGACGCCGTGTCAGCACACACGCGCGACTGGCGCGTTGTGGCGGACTCCGAAGGCGTCAGGCTGGCTGAACACGCGGGCGAAGAGACCGACATCGACGACACGCCCGACGAAATCGTCGAGTTCGCGGAGTCAAGCCTCAAGGAGCTTTCGCAATTGAAGAGACGTGACGTTACGGAGGAAACCGCCGCGCGTCTCGAAGACCTCGGGTACATGTGAGCCCTACCGCGCCGGTGCCTCCTTCTCTACCTGAGACAGCATCAGGTCGTACAGTTCGCGCGTCAGGCTACGGCGCGTATACATCTCAGCCGCCTCCGGGTTCCCGAGGGTCGAAGGACGGTCTTCGTAGACGGAGACGAGCGCGTCGTGGACGGCGTCGGCGTCGGAACGCTCCACGACGTAAGCGTTCGGGAAGTCGCCCAGTATGTCGCGCATCGCGCTCACACCTTCGTCGACGCCGAGAGTTGGCAAATCGCACCCGATATAGTCGTACGTCTTGGCACCGGCGTAGGTCTTCGAGCCGGGTTTGCTGACGACTAGACCGAGGTTCGCTCCCATCAGGAACGAGAGCACTCTGCTCTTTTCTGCGTACCCTTCGAAGGTGACGTACTCCTCAAGACCGAGTTCCTCAACGATGGAGCGCGCCTCTATCATCTTGTTTTGATCCCTCCTGCCGAAGTGGGTGAAGATTACGTCGTCCCTCTCCCCGACGAACCGCGCGAAAGGCTCGAAGAACCACCGCATGTCGTCGCGGAACTTGCCGGGGAAGACAACGCGGAAGCCGTCCGTTTCCTCAGGCTCTATCTCCTCGTAGTCCTCGGGGTCGTAGCCGTTGTTGATGGCACACATCTTTTCAGCGAGCGACGGATACTTCTCTGCGTACATGTCGCGCATTCTGTCGTTGTTGAGAACGACTGCCGATGCGGAGCGGAAGACACGGCGTTCGAGAGTGTCGACGACCAGCCTGCGGTACGCCTTGCCCTTGAGCGTCGACTCGCCCATCGAGTACCTCAGAGACCAAGGGTCGCGGAGGTCGACTATGTAAGGAATGTCTACGCGATGTCTCACTAGAACGCACGCGAGAAGAGGTGAACGCGGTGGGGCGGACTGGAACACGATGTCGATACCGTGTTCGTCTATCATCTCAAGGGCTTTCCTCACAATGGGTCTCAGCCATCGAATATCCTTAGAGAACAGCACACGCCCGCTCTCCGGTTCGACTCTCTCCAAGGTTCTCACCCCAGCCACGTCGCCGATGAGCGATGCATCCCCGTCGCCGTCTTGCTCACGCGTCAAGACGTGGACGTTACAGCCGAACTCGGAGAGATACTTCGAGAACTTAGCTACGCGGAAGGCACCCACGCTAGGTGCGGGTGGGAAATGCTTGTTTATTATAAGAACGTTCATATAGAACTGTATGACGCTCTAAGCTTCGCCTTCGTCTAATACTTTGCTAAATCTGCGCGGTAACCACCCCACGCGAGCAACCCGCCCCATTTATGAGCGAGCGACGACAACAGAGCCATATGAGCCGTAGCGGTGTCATGCTGATATCCTTCGACGCCCTCAGGTACGACCACGTGTCTCACGAGAGGAACGGCGTGGAGACGATGCCGTTCCTCGACAGGATGTCGGACGAGGGACTGTGTTTCAAACAGCACGTTTCGACCGGTTCCGGATCATCAACTTCCCTTCCGGGGATACACGCGAGTGCTATGCCTCTCGACCACGGCTACGGCGGTCTGAACGAGAACCATCGTAGCCTCGCCGAGGCTCTGAGCGCGGCGTCGGTTCAGACGCTTGGTATAACCCCTCAGGCTTCGGCTTCAAGCATCTACGGATACGACCGCGGCTTCGGCGTCTTTCAGGACTGGACGGAAGACGACGGCGTAGACGACAACACGGAGCCTTCTCTAGCTTCGCGCATAAAAAAGAAAGCGGTCGATGCCGTCAAGTCAACGCCAGTCGTGAGTCCCGTCGCATCGGAGGCGAAATACCGTTACGACGGACTCAAGGACGTCTACGACACGCCGTCGTGCCCGTACGCACGCGCAGAGACGGTCACCGACACCTCGCTCTCGCTCGTCGACGAACACCTGAACAAGGAAGACGACTTCTTCGTCTGGGTACACTACGTGGAACCACACATGCCGTACTATCCGCCAGAGGACTGTGTGGAGATGTTCCACGACGGCGGCTTCGACGTGGGGCGTATGAGGCGTCTGATACGGAAGGCGAGGCGCGCACGACACAAAGGCTCCAAGATAGTCGACGGCACGATGGTGGAATCCCTCAGCGACGACGAAGTCGAAGCGATAAAAGACTTCTACGCCGCGGCGACGCGTTACGCGGATCGTGAAGCCGAGAGGCTTGTGGAGGGACTCGACGCAAGGGGGATGCTGGACGACAGCGTCGTCTTCTTCACGGCTGACCACGGAGAGGAGCTTTTCGACCACGGCACGCTGGGGCACCGTCCCAAGATGTACGAGGAGCTTGTTCACGTTCCTCTTATTGTGTACGACGAGGGTGGCAGTACGGCGCAGGGAGCCGACGTTTCGTCATTGACGAGCCATCTAGACCTCGCGCCGACGGTAGCCGACCTCTTGGATGTAGAGGCTCCGGAGGAGTGGCGCGGCGTCTCGCTGACAGAATTCCTACGCGACGCAGAGGGTGGGCTAGACAGGAATTACGTCTTCTCCGAGCTCTGCCACACTAGCGGTCTCGGCGGCGACGTGGAGCTTGACAAGCTCGTAGCCGCTGTCCGGCGCGACGGCTGGAAGTACATACAGAACCGACAGCTTGACACGGAAGAGCTGTACGACCTGCGCACCGACCCCGACGAGAGGACGAACGTCATCGACGAAAACGAGGAGGTGGCGGAGGAACTTCGGGTCAGACTCAGCGAGAGGCTGGAGAAGGTCTCCGAGGAGGAGAGAAGAGTGAAGGTGTCCGGAAAGGTACAGCAGCGTCTGAAGGAACTCGGATACGTGGAGGAGTGATGGAGACGGACGCGACTCTCCGCCGACATCCACGACTACCTACGCACGAGAGATGCTTGTAGCCGTCTCGTACAGCAAGTTCGCGACCTCGAAGTCGGGCGGCGCGCGCGAGTCCCTCCTCACCCTTCTCGACGGGGTTGCGGAGAGACGCGACGTTTCCGTGGACGCCTACCAGACGCCGCCAGCCGACGACCCGCCGGATACGACTTTCAAGTACGAGGTTAACGTCGAAGACACCGTCGAGATACCGAAGCTGACGTGGACGAACCAGGTGTTCGAGAGGTACCAGTGGGGTAGGTACCTCCGGAAGGTACTCGGGGAGGAACATGACATCATGGTGACGCAGAGCAGGCTCGCACCCGTCTCTGTCGGGGTAGCCGAGGAGAAGGGGATACCGTCCTTCTTCTTCGTCAGGAGCATGGCACTCACGGGGTACGAGAAGTACTCCCCTAAGCGCGGACACGTCTCGAACCTCCTGAGGACGGACATCGGCGGCAGGGTACAGTATCCGTTCCTCGTAAAGAACTTCCGGCAGTACAGTCGAGCGGCGCGCGACGCGACACGCGTCTTGGCAAACAGCGAGTTCACGGCAGGGAAGATAGAGGAGCTTTTTGGCGTCGATGCCGAGGTTATCTACCCGCCGATAGAGATAGAGAAGTACAGGACCGAGAACGACGACGACGGCTACGTCACGATGGTAAATCCGCGCACCGAGTACAAAGGACCCGATATCTTCCTTGACATCGCCGACGCTATGCCCGAGGAGGAGTTCCTGCTGGTCGGACCGATAGGTTCGGCGGATGTGAAAGAGCGCGCAGAAGAAACGATGAACGTGACACACTGGGAGTGGTGCGACGATATGAAGGACGCCTACTCTGCGTCGAAGGTCGTCGTAACGCCTTCGCGTTGGGAGGAGCCTTTCGGTCGTGTGCCCGCCGAGGCGATGGTGAGCGGAATACCGTGCGTCGTGAGCAACCGAGGGGGTCTACCCGAGGTTGTCGGCGACACGGGCGAGGTCGTCGACGACGTAGAGTCGACGGATGCGTGGGTGTCCGCTGTACGGAGAGCGACGGAGAACCACCGACCCGAGGCGCAGAAGGAGCGCGCCGAGAGGTTCTCGGCGGAGAGACAGGTCGAAAAGTTCGGACGGATGATAGACGAGATACAGGGTTCGGCGGGTCAGCCGTAGCCGAGGTCCTCCAGCCTCTTCGACACCTTAGCGGAAACCTTCTGTGGCGTCTCCGACCGCCTGAGCCAGTCCGACTCTTCGGCTGTCAGGTCGTCCGTCTCTGCTCCTTCGACCGTATCGGTCAGACGACGGTCACCGGGTTCGAGTTCGTAACTCTTTCTGATGACCTCGTCGGTCTCCCACGGAGATTCGTAGACCGTCATCCCCCCGTCGATTATCTTCCCCACCTTCTTGACCGCGAGTCTGTCCACGAGTTCGTCGTCGTACTCGTCGTCTTCGCGCAACTCGGCGATACCCCAGTTCGGACCGTCGACGCCGACCGTGGCTCTTCCGCGCTCGTCCTGACTGAGTTCGACGAGCGTGTCCACGAACTCGTCCGTCGAACCCACGTTCCCGGACACAGTCTCTGCGACCGTCGCACCGAGACCGGCTACGGTGACGGGTTCGTCCACAGTCCTCTCCGTCCTGCCCCAGTCGGCTGGAGGGTCGACGACTAGAGGAACCTGAACCCCGTTCGGGTGTAGCGACGTCTGGTGTCCTGCCATACCTTCCTCGCCGAAAAGCTGACCGTGGTCACCGACGAGAACGACCAAGGAGTCATCGAGACTGTTTCTTCCGTGCCAGTCCTCCAGCAGGAGGTCCGTGTACCGTATCTGTGTCTCGTATATTTCCTCCTGAGCCGAGAATATCTCATCCCAAGAACCGAACTCATGTCCTGCACCCTCCGGCACATCAGGGTGTTTCTTGAGAAGGTAGTCCTTTCTGTCCTGTGCGGATTTCAGAGCGCGCTGTTTCTCCTCCGGTACAGTAACGCCGAGTTCCGCGGCACCCTCCTCCGGCGGAACCGAGTGTGGGTTGTGAGGGTCAAGAACGTTGGAGAGACAGAGCCTCGGCGCGGAGGAGTTACCGACGTAAGCGTCAACGTGTCTCAGGAGGCGGTCGCCGTGGTGCGGAAAGCTGAGGTCATCGTCTTCGCGGAGGTGCGATAACCCCGTGAACGCGAAGTTGACGAGGTTCTTGGGGCGGTTCTTACGCCTCAGAGTGGCTCCGAGACCCACAACCAGCGAGCGCGCCGACACCCCGTCAACGACGTTGCCGACGTGGAAGCCGGTGGCGAATATCTTGCGGTCGATTGCGTCGTCGACGAAGTTGACATCCTGATGAAAACCCATCTCGGTGCTGAAAGCGGGGTTCTCGCTGAAGAGTGCAGTCTCGTATCCTCCCTCGGAAGCCTTCTTCGGCAGGATAGCATGCGAATCCGGAAGGGTACGTCCACGTCTCGCCGTGTCGTGTACGTGGGGCGGGGAACCCGAGAACAGGGAGGCATGGGAGGACAACGTCCACGTACCCGACGACCAACAGGAGCCGAAACGGAGGGGGAGAGACCGCATAAACGGTGCCGTCCTCTCCGTGGTAGACGACCCACGCATACAGTCCAGCGTGAAAACGAAGATGTCAGGCTTATCCATGTCCGTCATATCCTCGTATCGGTTTTAACTGTTTTGTTAGTGCCGCGTAACTGTCCCGGAGTCAGGTGTCGGCACCCCCACGTACCTTCTTCAACCTGTCAGGCGTCCGTATACTTCGAAGTAGCCTTCGGCACAGTCGGATATCGTGTACTCCGCCTCCACGAGTTCCTTCGCTCGCTTTTTTAGCTCCTCCCGTTCCTCTGCCGAGTTCACGAGACGCAACAGTTCGCGTGAAAGAGCGTCGGCGTCGTCGACAGGATGGAACCGCGCCACGTCCTCGAAAGGTCGCACGAACTCGTCTATGTCGGAGAAGACGCACGGGTTTCCGACGCCCATCGCTTCGAGTGCGGCGACGCAGAAGCCCTCCCAACGCGAAGGCATCGCGTACACGTCGACTTCGTGCATCATCTTGTAGACGTGCTCCTTGCGCTCCAAGAAACCAAGGAGATGGAGCCTGTCGGGATGGTCGCACCCGGCTATCTGCTCCTCCAGTTCGTCGCGCAGGTCGCCGTCGCCGGATATCACGAGTTCGACGGGCACGTCGCTCTCGGCGTTGGCGCGGTCGACGGCTTCGACGAGAACGTCATGCGCCTTCTGTTCCGTAAGCATACCGGCGGAGCCTACGACGACCGCGTCGCTGTCTACTTCGGCGGCGTCACGCAAGTTCCAGTCGAGAGAGTTCGCGTTCTCCAGTCTTTCGATGTCGACGCCGTTGTTGACGACGCTGACCTTGCTTCGGCGGGCGAAAACCCTCTCCCACCAAGCGTACGAGTCGTAGACGGACTCGGAGACGCAGACAACCTCGTCGGCGAAGACGTTCGTGACCGCCTCGGCGACGCGCCCTTTGAGGGTGAAGCCCCTGTGGTTGTTGTGGTCGGTTACGACTATCGGCTTACCGAGGCGTCTCGCAACCATCTTCGCATAAAAGCCCGAGTGATTGTGGTGGGTGTGCACCAAATCGTAGCCCGCGAGTATCTCCTTGGCTCTCGCGTACTGCGGACGTGTGAGACGGAAGGAGCCGCTCGGAACGTTGAGACAGGAGAGTTCGTAGTCCTTCTCCGCCACAGTCTCGTCCGCGTCGAACCACGCGAGGACGCCGACATCATCGAACCTTTCGTCGTCCGCCTGTTCAGCGGCGATGTCGGCGATTATGCTCGCGTCGGTCAAGGAGTTGGTGACGTGACAGACCCTCATCTCGGCGTTCTCCCGTATCCGACGACGTATCTAATCTCTTGCGGTCGCTGATTCTTCGGGCTTCGACACCGGCTCACATGTACCCGAGGTCTTCCAACTGCTCCCTTACTTTCTCGCCCTTTTCGTCGTCCCTCCGCGCCGTCGTTTCGTCGGGCGCGGGTTGGTGGTCGCCAGCACGGAGTTCGTCTTCGACTGCGCCGCGCACATCGGTCACGCTGTCGATGCTCTCCACCATCTCCTCCTTCGTCCCCGCTACCATCGCCTCGTGTGTATGAACGCCGTCCTGAAGACCGTGGTCGCTCACTAAAAGGAGTTCGTCGTCTCCTAGGTCGTCCCTGAGTTCGCCGACGAAGTCGTCTGTCTCGTCGTATGCGCGTTCCTGTAGCGCGGGCAGGTCGTACGAGACGTGCCCGACGAGGTCGAGACCGCTCGTGTAGCCGAAGACGAGTTCGTAGTTGTGGCTTCGCAGGGCGCGACGCGTCCTTGCGACGCGTATCATCACCATCTCCATGCAGAGTTCATAGAATTCGTGCGGGTCGTCGCTCGTGTGCCCGCCTTTCTCGTCGGGGTCACGCTCGAACAGTTCGCCCATGCTCTTGCGTAACTCGTGCTCCCTGTCCTCGTCGTCGGGGTCGACGACGTAGTTCGGGATACCTATCGCTTTTGAATCGCGCCCGTCGAAGACCGTCTGTATGTCGTTCTCCTCGTAGTATGTCACAGGTTCGCGGAAAGCGTCCTCGTCGGTGTTGTTTAGTAGCCACGCGCCGATGCGTGTGCGCATGCCGTCCGTCAGGACGTACTGTCCGACATCCCTGCCGATACGCAGGACCGGATTCTGCCATGCCACACCTTCGTCGAGGACGAGACCATGCTCCTCAGGGCGTAATCCCGTAATAATCGTGGGCCAGAGTTCGTGCGTGCTCGGTTCGCCCGTCGAACTCGTGATGGTTTCGATGGACCTGTGGCTTTCGAGCGTCAGGCTGGGATGTTCGTCGGAGTCGACGAGTTCCGGGTCGAGCGCGTCCACCCCTAAGACGACGAGCGTCATGTTTCGGAGAAGGTCTCTCGAAGTCTAATACCTTACGGGAGTCAGCCGAGGTATCCGAGGTCTTCGAGCCTCTCTTCGACCTCAGACGCCATCTCACGCTCGTCCGCGGTTCCCTGCTTCACGCCGGCGTCTTGGAACTCGGAGAAAACCCGGTCCACCATGCCACCGTCGTCGTCGGACCGCTTGACCGTTCTCTGCGCGTCAGGAACCAAGAGCGTCACACCGTCGTCACCACGTTTCGCGTGCTTCACCACGCCGTCGTCTGTCTGTCGGTACACCGCACGCCACGGTCCGTGGTGCTTCCCGCCTTCGGAAGAATCGGCATCCTCCGACGACTTGACTCTGTACGTCGAACTGACGACCTGCTTCTCGGGGACGAACGCACGCGCCGGGTCTTCGCGCGTATCCAGAACCGCCTCAACGAAAGCGGGGAAGTTGGTCAGCGACGCCGGTTCGGATATCTTTCTCCCTCCCGCCTCGTCCGGGAGCCACAGCACCAATGGAACGTGGGTAAGAACCTCCGATATCCCCCAGCTGTGGCTCTTGATTCGGACATCCGGATCTACCTCGCTCCTCTCTCCGAATCCTTCTCCGTGGTCGCTGGTTATCACCACCACAGTCTCCTCCAACATCCCGGCTTCCGACAGCCTCTCAACCAGCCGTCCGACAGCGGCGTCAGCCTGCCTTATCGTCCCGTCGTACGACGAAAGGTCGTCCTCTTCCGAGTCTTCTTCCTCGGTGTCCCGTCCTGAGTCGCCCCACAGGTCGTACTCGGGTTCGGGCACGTATGGGTAATGCGTGTCCATGAGATTCAGACAGGCTGCCCAAGGACCGTCAGCGGATTCGACCCACCCGAAGAAGTCGTCTATGTAGACGGACGCGTTCTCTGACCTCGGGTCGTACGAACCACCCCGAGAAGTGAACTTCTTGTAGACGCCGTTCAAGACGGAGCGCACCGGTGCCTCGTGGGAGAGCGACACCCGGATATAGTCCAAGGGAGTGATGTCGCCCTGAACGTCGAACGGTGTCATGCCCCCATCAAAAAGTCGGTAGTCCACACGTTTCGGACCCACGCACTCGTCGAAGACGGAACCAAGATTGGAGGTTAGCGTTACTATGGCGTTGGGCGTAAAAAGTCCTGTTTCGTAGCCGTGTTCGTCACTCAGAGCCTTCCAGACGGTGGCGTCTTCCTTGACGAAGGATTTGTGCTCAGATATCCCGTGCTCTTCGGTGTGGTAACCCGTGAATATGCTCGCGTGGCTGGATATGCTGTGGATGCTCGGTGCCCGAGCCTGTTCGAAAACCACGGCTTCGTCGCTGAAACCGGACAGGAACGGGGTCGTATCGCGGTGGTAGCCGTACAGACCACAGTTCCGCGCGCGCAGGCTGTCCAGAATCACAAGGAGAATATTGGGCTCATCCATCAGTCTTTCCATCGTGTTTCGGACATATAAAATTGCTGTATGGCTATACGGTTTGTCCCTTTATGCAGGGTCGGAGGCTCGTCAAATAGTTCGTCTCAGAAGATGACACCAAAAGGTCAAACACCGGGAGGTAACCGCACACAAGAAATCTTATGTACACTTAGTTGACAACACCGGATAATGAAGATAGGGTATTTTTGTTACAACCTCTCGGGAACCGGACCGAGTGTGAGGGCTCAGGACATCATAAACGGGGTCTCGGAGAGCACGGAACACGAGGTCGTGGTGCTCACCAGCGAGACGGAGAGGGTTTCCGAGGAAGCCGACAAGGTCGTTCCCGTTTCAATAAAAAACCCGGTACGTGTCCTTTGGAAAGTTCTCCGGCATTTCAACGACTGCGACGTGGTGCACGTGCCCATCAACATATATCAGGTCGTCTTCGTAAGAATGGGGTACTACGGTCCGCTGGTGGCAGGGGTGGGTCCCGGGATTCAGCAGGACTGGCACCACATCCAGCTAGCGAGGCTGGCTCGTATAGGCGTCAAGATAAGGACACACAAGTACCAGACTAGCTGGACCGATATCGGTATCGGCAGTGCTCAGTGCATGGGTACGATAGACACGGACCTTTTCTATCCGTACCCGGAGGAAAAGAGGAGGAAGGCAAGGAACGAGATTGGTGTTTCGGAAGAAGAGGACATGTTACTGTACGTGGGCGAAATAATCGAGGAACAGGGTGCCGGGCTCGTCGACGAAATGGCACGCGAGCACGCAACTGACGACACCGTCGTCATCGTCGTCGGAAAGGGCGACGAGGAGCTAGAAGACCGTCTCGAAAAAAACGAAAACCTCCGTTATGAGGGTTTTGTCGCCAACAAGAAGCTTCCCAAGTACTACAACACCGCTGACATAACTCTGGGTCCGAGAATAGGCGACGTGACCTCCAACGTCGGATTGGAGTCCATCGCTTGCGGGACGCCTTTCATAACCACCGCGGTCGGACTCATAAAAAAACTGTTCTACGACGAAGGGACGTACGTCTGGGCTGAGCGAACCCCTGAGGGCGTCTGGGAAACGGCACAGGAACTTCTCAACGACGAAGAAAGGTACGACGAACAGGTAAAGAAGGGTTTGGAGACGTTGGAAAAGAAGCCACTCACACTGGAGGGAGCGGTAGACACCCATATAGATGTGTTACGAAAGGCTGTCGAAGTAACCCAAGCGGTTACCTATTCGTGAGACACGACCTCGTCAAGCAAATCCGAGTACCTCGCGACCGCGGCTTCGAAGCCGTACTCGTTCTCGGCTACGCGGCGGCAGTTGGCACTCATCTCGCCGAGGTCGTCGCTATCGAGTATCTCCTCCAGCCTACGAGCCACGGCTTCTGGATGCTCCTCACCGAGAAGAAATCCTGTCTCGCCCTCCCGCACGACATCAGGAACGCCCGAGACGGGCGTTGCGTATACGGGCGTCCCGCACGCGAAGGCTTCGAGTATGACCGTGGGTAGCCCTTCCGTAGGCTCCGAGTAGAGGAGCAGAAGCCTCAGACGGCTCAGGACTTCGGGCACCTCGTCCTGCTCCACCCAGCCCGTCATCTCCACCCCCCCTGCCTTTATTTCGTCTGCGAGTTCCTCTTCGAGCCAGCCGCGCATGCTCCCGTCGCCCGCGAAGATGAATTTCGTGTCGTCAGGCAGACGTTTGGCGACCTCTGCGAGGTCGTCTACGTTCTTCTCCTCGTCGAGGCGTCCTAAGAAGCCGACAGCCTTCTCGCGGTCTTCGTACGGAACGCGTGGACGGAACTTCTCGGTGTCGACGTACCGCGCACCGTTCGGATAGAGTTTTTTGTCGTACCTGTCCAGACCAAGTTCCTCCGCCATCGAGGGCGTGTACGTCACGATACCGTCCGCCGACCGGTACCCTGCGCGTTCGAGTAGAGCGACGGAACCCGCGAGTAAATGAGCGACGGGTGACGGAACGAGACGTCTTTCGGACCACTGGAGATAGAGCGAGAGAGGAACATCACCGCGTGGCTCCAGAACGACCGTCTTGCCGACGAGGCGCGCAAAAAGGATGGGCAGTAGATACGAAGTCGCGCCGAAGAACAGGACGACCTCCTCGTCGCGTTGGCGGATGGCTCTGCACATCCGTATTTGATTGAACGCGAAACGCAGGGCGGCGACGACGATGCCTTCGCCCGTCCCGGCGCGCGACACCTCAACGTAGTCGTGCTCGTCACGTATCTTGGAGTCGTCGGGCAGGTTAGCTGTAACGAGCGACACCGACGTGACTGCGGAGAGTATGTCGAGGAGCGCGTGGACGTGCGCCTCGCTCGCCGGCGAGAGGGGTTGGGTCACGACACAAACGGATGGCTCATCCGACACGTTGTGCCGGACATCGGCGTCGTCCTTGAAGACTTCATCGGTTCCGTCGGAGAAGCACGGACAGCGCGGTCAGCGCGCACGCATGTCGGCGACAGTCTCCCTGAGCCCTTCCACCATACCCGTCTCGGCGACGAAGCCGAGCATCTCACGCGCCTTAGAGACGTCGGCGACGGAGTGCCTGACTTCGCCGGGGCGTGGGTCTTCGTACACCGGCTCCAACTCCGTACCCAGAACCTCGTTGAGAACCTCCACAAGCTGGTTGACGCTGACGCGCTCGCCCGATGCGACGTTGACGACGCCAGCGTGATAGTCGCTTTCCGCCGCGCGCAGGTTCGCCTCAACAACATCGCCGACGTAGACGAAGTCGCGCGTCTGTTCGCCGTCGCCGTAGACGGTCGGTCTCCTGCCTTCGTCCATCAGCGTGACGAACTTGGGTATGACAGCGGCGTACTCACCCTCCGGGTCTTGGCGGGGACCGTAGACGTTGAAGTAGCGCAGGGCGACGGCGTCGAGGTCTCGGAGGGTGTCGTGCTGTAGCGCGATTTCCTCGGTCCAGAGCTTCGAGAGTGCGTACGGAGACTCGGGCGAGACCTCGTCATCCTCCGACAGCGGAGGGGGGGGCTCCTGTGATCCGTAGACTGCGGCGGACGAGGCTACGACGACTTTTTCGGCACCGGCGTCCGCGGCGGCGTCGATGAGGCGCGTCGTCCCGAGACAGTTTACGTCGGTCGTTTCCACGGGGTCCTCGATGCTACGCTGTACCGACGTCTCCGCCGCGTGGTGAAAAATGTAGTCAACGCCTTCGACCGCTTCGCGCACGGCGTCGGACGAGCGAACATCGCCCTCGACAAACTCGAAAGCTTTGTCGTCGGGCAGGTTGGCGGGTTTGCCAGACGAGAGGTCATCGAAACCGCGTACTGAGTACCCGCGTTCAAGGAGAGCCTCGGAGAGATGCGAACCTATGAAGCCAGCGGCACCCGTCACAAGAGTGTCGGCGTCCATACCCCGAGTAGACGGATGCCGATAATCAGTCTGGCGGTCAACGGCGGTATGTAGCGACAGCGTACAGGTACCCGAATCCAACGGCGGCGGTAAGGGCGTACAGCATCACGATCTTCTTGGGAACTGAGAAAGAAGGACGCGTAACGAGACGATGGAGAAGGCGCGGTGTCGCACTGAAGACGAGCATCGAGAGATACGCACCCTCTTCGCCTATGTCCGCGTCGGGAACCAACTTCTCCATAGCGCGCTTCGAGTATCCCTGCCAGAAGGCGCGGTTCAGTAGCCAGCGTGTGCGTGTGCGGTACTCGAAGACCTTGTGTCCGACCTTCGCGTCAGGGTTGTAGACGACGCCGCGTCCGTACTCGCGCATCATCCGAGCGCACAGCTCCGGCTCCTCCGCCTGTAGATGGGCGTCACCCTCGCGCCCTATGCTCGTATCGAACCCCGCGAGTTCGCCGAGGACATATCGACGAAAGGAGATGTTGGAGCCGAACGTGTTGCGTACCTCCTGTACCTCGTCGCGCCCTCCTGCGAAGCCACGGTGTGTCACACCAATCAGCCAGTAGAACTCCTCCGGGAGGTGTGACGGTTCGCCGTCGACCCAGATGGGCGTCATGCGTCCGCCGACCGCGACGGCGTCGTGTTCCTCGTACGTCTTGACGAGAACATCCACCCAACTTTCGTCGGCGACGGCGTCGTCGTCCATGAACGCAACGACATCGCCCGACGAGGCTTCAATGCCGCGGTTACGACTGGCAGACAGACCGATGTTTTCGTCGTTGACGACCGTAACGAAGTCGTCAATGTCGCCGTAATCCTCGTCGATACGGCGATACAGTTCGTCGTTTCCGTCGGAGACGAAGACAACCTCAATGTCGTCGTACGTCTGTCCGAGAAGGCTGTCGAAAGCGTCGCGCAGGTCGTCGAGGCGTTCAAGAGTGTGACAGCAGACGACGACAGATACCTTCATTACCGTTTTGAGCGCGCGGGTCGCAGATACGTCTTGTGATGGAGTTTTTCCCGAAAGACGTGTCGCGCGACAATATGGTCACGCTCCAGCGCGAAATCGCGGAGCGCGCGGTCTTCGAAGACGAATTCGGTGGCGTCGAAACCGTCGCGGGCGTCGATCAGGCTTTCGCGTACGACGGTAGGTTGGCTGTAAGTGCGGCTGTCGTTCTGCGTGAAAACGAGACGGTCGAAACGGCGACTGCGCTACGCAAGACACACGTTCCGTACATACCCGGCTTGCTCGCATTCCGCGAAGGACGCGCAGTCGTAGCGTCTCTGAGAGCGCTCGAGGAACCGGATGTCATCCTCGTCGATGGAAGCGGACGGATACATCCGCGTCAGGCGGGCTTGGCGACGCACATCGGCGTCGCTCTGGACACGCCGACGGTAGGCGTCGCAAAGTCGCTTCTGTGCGGAAAGCCGCGGAGTTCGGTCGAGAGGCTCGAAGAAGGTGAACGCGTGTCGATACTCGCCGACGAGCGTGTCGAAGCACCCGACGGAACGACGCTGGGATACGCCGTCCAGACGAAGCAGTACGCGCGCGACGCTTCGACGACGGTAAACCCGCTCTACGTCTCACCGGGACACCGCGTGAGCGCGGAGACTGCTGTCGATATAGTCACCGAAGCCTGCGACGGATACAAGCTTCCCGAACCTGTGCGGCGCGCCGACGCGCTTGCCGACGAGACGAAACAGGACGGATAGAATCGGGCGATTTATCGACACATTTAATGAGAAGTCATCACCTTCGTGTTTCTATGGACTCGGAAAAACTGGAGAAGTACGTGCCGCACTTCCTCCTGACGGTAGTGTTCGTCTACATGGCGTGGATACGTACGCTTCCGTACTCGGACGTTGTAGGAGAGGACGGCGTGACCTTCTCGGCGAACGACCCTTGGTACCACATTCGCACAGTCGAGTATCTCGTCGAGAACTACCCCGCAGTCTTTCCGTTCGACCCTTGGACGAACTTCCCGTACGGCTCCACGTCGTCGACAGGATACGGCGGGCTATTCGACCAGATAATCGCAACCGTCGCTATAATCGTCGGTCTCGGCGACCCTTCGGCGCGTCAGGTAGAACTCGTTACGGCTTTCGCTCCTGTCTTCTTCGGCGCGGCAACAGCGATACCCGTCTATCTCCTCGCCAAGAAGCTCACCGACCGCTGGGTCGCTCTCCTCTCCGCTTTCTCGCTCGCTCTGTTCGGCGGTCAGTGGCTTAACAGGACTACGTTCTCCAACGCACAGCACCAGTCGGCGGAGGCGTTCTTCGTAGCTGTCGCAGTTCTCGCTTTCGTCATCGCCGTCGAGCGCGCGTACTCCGAGAAGCCGACCGTCGCTCATCTCAAAGACCTCGACCTCAAGCCATTCACGGGTGCGTTCCTCGGCGGTATCGGGCTTGCGTTGTACCTCCTGACATGGACACCGGGCATCTACATAGCCGTGCCGCTCGGTCTGTTCGTGGTCGTCCAGATGATACGCGACCACCTCAATGGACGCTCGACAGAGTACCTCGCCCTGTCGTCTTTCTTCGTCTTCGTAATAGCGGCGGTACCGTTTCTTATCTACACGTTCCTTCTCGGACATCAGTACAAGTTTTCAGGAACGGGGTTCTCGATGCTACAGCCCACCGTCCTGTTCGTGACGGGCGTCGGCTCTCTCCTTCTCTACTTCATAAGTAGCTACCTACAGAAGGACGAGCAGTCGAAGGCGGCTTTCCCTGCTGTCGTCGTCGGTCTGTTCGCTGTCGGCTTCGCCGTGCTCTGGCTCACAGGACTCATATCGCTGTTCGAGAACCTCGTGAGCAGAATGTACTCGTTCGGCAGGCTCACATCCGGAGGAGCACTTACCGTCGCAGAGATACAGCCCCCGAATCTCACGAACGCTATAGAGGAATTCGGTCTTCTGATAATCGTCGCCGCCGCAGGACTCGCTATACTCCTCGTCGATGTAGTACGGAAGAACAGCCCTGCCAAGATGGCTGCCCTGTTCTGGTCAATAAACATGTTCACGGCGTACTTCACACAGGCGAGGTTTGGTTACTACTTAGCTGTCGCTTCGGCGGTACTCGTCGCGTACGCCGTCTACCGCGTCGTCGAACTCGCCGACCTCGAAGAGATGGAGATGGAGACGATGGAGGACCTAAAGAAGATTAAGGGGTACCAGATAATCGCTCTTGTCCTCATCGTCTTCCTGTTTCTCCCCGTCAACGTCGTTGCGGTCGGCAACAACCCCAACATGCAGCCCGCTTGGAACTCGGTCAGCGCGGGCGGCGACGAACCTTGGCAGGAAGAGGCTCTTCCGTGGATGAACGACAACACGCCGGATATTTCGATGGAGTACAACGAGGGGTGGACGATACCCCAAGGCGAGGACTTCGACTACAACGTCGCCGAGTCGCCGCTCGAAGGCGACTACGGAGTCATGTCGTGGTGGGACTACGGACACTGGATAACCCACGTCGGAGAGCGTGTGCCGAACGCCAACCCGTTCCAAGAGGGGAACATAGTGGGTTCGCTGTTCTTCACGTCACAGTCGGAGGAGAGAGCCGACCTACTCCTCGAAGCCCTTCCGTCTGTCGGTAGCGGTCAAGCGTTGGAAGGAATGTCGAACGAGGAACTCCGCGAGATAGTCGAGAACCAAGATACTCAGGAGCGTTACGAGGACACGCGTTACGTCATAATAGACGACCAGATGGCTGCGGGTAAGTTCGGTGCGATAGCGACTTGGACCAACTTCGAATACGGGACAGAACAGAGAGAGTTCTTCATGAACGACGGTACGCAACAGACGCTACCTGCACTTGACGACAGGTACGAAAACACGACGCTTTCGCGGCTCTACTACGACGACGCGAGCGGCATGTCGGGTTACCGTCTCGTACACGAGACAGAGACATACTCGTTGATAGGTAGCTTCTCCGAGTTCGGAACGCCGACAGCGATAAACCGGCTGGTAACACGTGGACAGTACGACGACCAAGACGCGTTGGGCGGCAACCTTTCGATATCCGGTGTCGAGGAAAGGTTCCCCGAGGACCAGATGCTCCCATTAACCGGTGGTACTTCACTGTACGATGTCGACGGTGTCGCCTCCGTCAAGACGTTCGAGCGCGTTGAGGGCGCGACTATAACCGGACAGGCGAACACGACGGGTATCGAGAACGCCGTCGCAATAACACGGATGAACACCACCAACACGGGACGGACGTTCAACTACGTCAAGGAGACAGAAACCGACGAGAACGGTAACTTTGAGATAACGGTTCCGTATCCGACAGTAGACGACGTTTCCTTGGAGGAAGGTGGAACAGATTCGAGCGTACGTGCCGAAGCACCGTTCAACATCTATGTCGGCGAGAACGCTAGCTACGTCGAAGCATTCGGTCAGTCAGGTGTAGTGGCTGCGGAGGAACAGGCTCTGGTGGATGTTAATGAGTCCGATGTATACATGGGCAACGAGATAGAGTCCGAACTCGAAGAAGCCGAGACTATCGAGGACATAGAAGGCGGAGAAGACGACGGAGGCACAGAAGACGGCGGTGAAACAGACAGTACGCAGACGGAAGACGCCGCAGAAGGTGGAACGGATAACGGAGAGACAGAAGAGACGGATGGCGGAACCGGCGAAGGTGAAGACGACAGTTCGCAGAACTCCAACGCCACGAGCGGCGAGTAAGGTAGACCGGCGGTGCTCAGAAAAGGCTGAAGAAGCCCGCCGAAGCCGCTGTTACCAAGATACCAGCGATTATGACGCCAGCGAAGATAGCAGGCACTGAGTATCTGTGTTCTATACCGAAGATGAAAGCGGCGGCGCATCCCGTCCACGCGCCGGTTCCGGGCAGAGGGAGAGCGACGAGTGGGACGAGTATGAGCGCGCCGTACTTCTTGTAACGGTCCTCGACGCGTTCGCGGGTTCGCTCGAACAGCCACGCGAAGAACCTCTCGAAGACCTTGTACCGGTACGCGAGGAAGTTGGAGACACGTCCGAGCAAGAAGAGGAGAGGAAGGACGGGGAGAAGGTTGCCAAAGACGCCGAGCGCGAAGGCTCGGAACGGCGACATGCCGTAGAAGCCGACGGCAAGAGGTATCGCGCCGCGGAGTTCGAGGACGGGCGAGGCGGCGAAGACGATAACGACGAGTTCGGGCGGCAGTAGGTTCAGACGCTCGGCGATACGTCTCGCGTAGGCTTCCAGAGTCATTGGATAGACGAGGACTTTCGGTCCCTAAAACTGTGCTTATAACCGCGGACGACGGAACCTCAGTACGTGTTCGCCAGAAGCACGACCTTCTCCGCCTCGTCGCCCGTCTCGACGCACTCGTCGATGTCGGTGTCCTCGACGGAGTAGCCGCGCGGCTCGCCGAGCATATCGACGCCTACCTCGTCCTCGATACGTTTTCCTGCGTCCTCCTCGCCGTTCCATCCCACGAGAGCGAAGCCGTCGCCTGCAACGTCGCGCGCCTCGTCGTAGGTTGCGCATTCGACGATACGTTCGTCCAAGTCGTCCGCGGCGCGCTCTCGTATCTCGTCGCTCAGAGAGTCGAGTTCCTCGCTCACGCCCTCGGCGACAGTGTCGAAGTCCGCCTCGGCTTCTTCGCCAAGCCTGTTTACGAGTTTCGCGCTTCCGGATTCGAGGTCGCGCGGACCTACCTCCGCGCGGAGCGGCGTTCCTTTGAGTTCCCACTTGTAGTACTTCGCGCCCGGAGACTCGTCGGAGTCGTCGAGTTCGGCGCGTACTCCCGCGTCTTCTAAGTCTTCGACTATCTTCTCACACGTCTCCATTATCTCGGCGTTCTCGTCTTCGTCACCGAACGGTATGGGAACGACGGCGACCTGTGTCGGCGCGACCTCCGACGGCAGAACGAGACCGTTGTCGTCTCCGTGTACGCCCATGACGGCGGCGATACACCGCTCGCTCACGCCGTATGAAGTCTGGTAGGCGTACTCGTGGTCGCCGTCGGGTGTCTCGAACTCGACGTCGAAAGCCTCCGCGAAGTTCTGACCGAGGTTGTGCGCCGTTCCTATCTGTAACGCCTTACCGTCGGGCATCAGGGTGTCGACGGCGTAGGTGTACTCCGCGCCCGGGAACTTGTCCCACTCGGGGCGTTCGGTTACGACATGCGGCACGCCTAAGAAGTCGTAGAACTCCTCGTATAGCGACAGCGCCGTCTCGACCTGCTCCTCCGCCTCGTCGTAAGACGAGTGGGCGGTGTGCGCCTCCTTGAAGCCGGTTATCTCGCGCAGACGTATCAGAGGACGTGTGTGCTCCGTCTCCGACCTCCAGATGTTCGCCACCTGATAGATTTTGAGGGGGAGGTCGGTATGGCTCCTTATCCACAGGTCAAACATCGTGTACATCGGCGTCTCGCTCGTCGGTCGGAGTGCCATCCGCTCGTCGAGTTCCTTCCGCCCGCCGTGTGTGACCCAGAAGACCTCGTCCTCAAATCCCGCGATGTGTTCGCCTTCCTTCGCAAGAATACCTTCGGGTATCAGGACAGGAAAGCTAACCTCGTCGTGCCCCGTCTCGTCGTGCAGGCTCTTCAGACGGTCGTAGACGTGGTTCCGCAGGTCGTAACCGAAAGGGAACCAGACGTAGACGCCCTTTGCGGGATACCGTACGTCCATTATCTCCGCCTGAAACAGGAGTTCGTTGTACCAGTCGCTGAAGTTCTCCTTCGGCGGTAAGTCATCGCTCATACACGTCCTTCTGTCGTGAGTCGCTTATAGTTTTATTTTTCCCGTCACTCGTCGTCCCTCCGCTCGGCGTCCCAGTCGCGTTCGACGGGCGTCTCACTAGCACCGACCGCGTCGATAAGCCACTCGGCTGCGGCGTCAAGCGTCTCGTCGTCCGTCGCCGTTAGCTTCAGCCTGTTGTGTCCCTTTCCGCGGTCGGGGTAACAGCCTGCCGCGACATCGAACTTCTCCCCCACGTCTTGGAGCGCGCCGACCAAGTTCGCCTCGGGTTCCGTCGAGTAGAGAAAACGCGAGACTGCATCTCCGTCGAACTCCTCCTCGACGTCGTCGAACATCGCTTTCAGTTCGTCCGGAATCCCGGGCAGGACGTAGACGTTGTTCAGAACAGCACCCGGTGCCAGCCCTTGGCTGTTGAGTAGTGGACGCGCGCCGTCGGGTATGCTCGCCTCCGCTTCGACGTTCAGGTCTACCTCTATGTCGGGACCTTCGGCATCGAGCCATTCGAGTGTCTTCTCTATGTCAGCGAGCGCGCGGTCGTCGACGACCATCTCGCGTCCGAACGCGTCGCCGACAGCCTCCATAGTCACGTCGTCGGGCGTTCCGCCGATGCCGCCCGTCAAGATGACTGCGTCAAAGATGTCGCTGTACTCGCGGACGTGGTCTGCGATGAGTTCGCGGTCGTCGGGCAAGACGAGGACGCGCCGGACAGAGACGCCGCGCTCCGACAAGCGCGAAGCGAGCCACGTCGCGTTCGTGTTCTCCGTGTCGCCCGCAAGTAGTTCGTCGCCTACTGTGAGAAGAGCGACTTCCATGGGGGCGGAAGGAGCGCGAGGCTGTTAACGGTTTCGTCGAGCGAAGGAGCGAGAGCCAGAAATTTGTGTCCCCCGCACGCGTACTGTGTATGGAACTCGTTCGAGAAGCGTCGAAAGTCGTAGCGGCACCCGACGTAGGTCTGGAGGAGGTAGCCGACTTCCAGCCGGTCATCACCCGAGCGACTTGGTTCGTAGCCGGTTTCGTCGTCGTCCTTCTCGTCGGATGGTACGTCTTCGAGCCCTTCATCGCGCGCGCCGTGCGACGGAAGAACGAGAACAACCCGACGATTCAGGAAGCCATATCGAGGTACACGCGGCTTTTCTTCTTCATCGTCGCGGTCGCTTTCGGTGCCGGTGTCGCGGGATACGGCGGTATCTTAGGCGACTCCGCGCTCGTGATAGCCGCGGCGACGCTCGCCGTCGGCGTCGCTGCGCAGTCGGTCATCGGCTCCATCGTAAGCGGACTCGCTCTTGTCGTAGACCCCGAGTTCAGCGTCGGCAACTACATCCGGTGGTCCGACGGTGAAGGCGAGGTCACTTCGATAACCCTCCGTGTCACGCGTGTCGAGACACCCGACGGCGCGCTCGTGACCATCCCGAACACGACTCTCACGAACGACGCTATCTTCCGTCCCTACGGAAGCAGTAACTACCGTGTGGTAGAGAAGATAGGGGTAGCTTACGAGGACGATGTCGACGCTGCTCTCCGCAGTCTCGTGGAGTCGGCTGAGATAATCGACGGTGTCATGGACGACCCCGCACCGAAGGCGTACGTAGAGGAGTTCGGCGGCGACGCCGTGATGATACGTGTCCATTACCACGTAGAACAGCCAAGGGAACTGGGCGTCCTCGGGATACGGTCGAGGTACGCGCGCAAGGCGAAGAAGAATCTCGAACGTTCGGGCATCACGATAAGCCCGGCTTCGAAGCGCGAGTTAGAAGGCAGGATAGAGGTGGACGGCTCCACTCCAGAGTAGCTACGGAGTCTCGTTTCTGAGCTTCGCGCCGACTTCGAAGGGAAACAGCTTCAGAAGTTCGTTCTTCGAAACCTGTGTGTTGCCTGTGATGCTTCTGAGTACCTCGGTCTTCTCCTCCGAGTTTAGCTGGCGAAGCACCTCTTCTATCGGCAGTGTTCCGTCTCCGTCACTGTCGAGAGTCGTCTGTCTCGTCTCGGGAGGAAAGACGAGGTTGACGTGGTTCTCTCCGACGAACTCCTTTCCCTCAGGAATCATACACGCGCGCAAGCTCCCCGAACCCGGCTTTCCGACGACGCGGTTCACAGCGATAGCGGGACCTTCGCGTATCTTGTCGGCGACAGCGTCGCGTTCGACGTACTGCGGCTTGTCGTGGTTGTCTAAGACGAGTCCTTCGTCGGTGACGTTGCGCGACCAGACGACGGGAACCGTGTCTTCATCGCCTCTGTCCGTCAGAACGTCGCGGTGCTGGTTCCAGACGAGCGCGCCCGTCTCGACCTCGTAGCCCATGTCGAGGAGGGTGCGCGCGCCCTCGAAGGCGTCGCGGAGGCGGTCGGCGTCCTCCGAGAGTATCGTCACGCCGTTCTCCGAGAAGACGTAGCGGTCGGAGTCGCCGCCCTTTCGGAGTACCATCAGCATCGGCGTCTGGTTCGCGCCGTGGAACAGGTGGGCGTCTTCGAGCGTAGAGAGGTGGACGACCTCGCAGGTTTCGAGCACGTACTCGCGCACAGCCGAGAAGTACGCGCCGTTCTTTACGGAGGGCGGGACAACGTAACCAAGCAGACCGCCGTCGCGCAGAACCTCGATTCCTTTCTGTATGAACAGCGAGTAGATGTTGACGCGTCCGTAGACCGACTCGGAGTAACGCTCGCGCAGGTCGTCGTCGGGGTCGAACTCGAAGTAAGGCGGGTTTCCGACGACGATGTCGAACTCGCGCTCGGGTTCGTGGCGAAGAGCGTCCGTTGTCTCGATTCGCGCGTCGGGGACGACTTCACGTGCGATTTCTGCGACCTCGTCGTCTACCTCCCATCCAACGAGTTCGGCGTCCTCGACGCGCTGTGAGACCGTAAGAAGGAACTCGCCCGTTCCGCAAGCCGGGTCGAGAACCGACGGCGCGTCGAAGGACGCTTCGGAGAGCAGAGAGTCGAAGAGCCTTTCGCGCACAGAACGCGGCGTGAAGTACTGTCCCATCTCTTTCCGTCGCTCGTCGTCGGCGTTCCGCACGTACTCCACGGTTTCGGGCGTGAACTCGTCTTCGTCGAGTGTCACTCGTGCGTCCTCCTCACGCGTTCAGTAGACATCGTCGGGGTCGAAGACCTTCTCGCCGACGTTCTCGCCGTCGAGTGTGCGGTAGAAGCACGACCTGTAGCCTGTGTGGCACGCGCCGCCTTCTTGTTCGACGATATAGAGAAGCGCGTCGGCGTCGCAGTCGGCGCGCACCTCCTCCACCTTCTGCGTGTGCCCGCTCGTCCCGCCCTTCTTCCACGTCTCGTCGCGCGACCGCGAGTGGTAGTGAGCGTATCCTGTCTCGCGTGTGAGTTCGACGGCGCGCTCGTCTGCGTAAGCGAGCATCAGAACGTCGCCGTTTTCGGCGTCCTGCGCAACGACGGGCACGAGTCCGTCTTCACCGTAGTCTACCTCAACGTCAGCATCGGTCATACGCACGAAACGGACTCAGAGACCAAAAACGGCGCGCATCAGAGCGAACAGAACGTCGCCCGCCGTCAGAGCGACGACTATGCCGACGAACATGGGTACGATGAAAGGTATGCCGGGAGATATCCAGACGGCGTCCTGTTCTGCTATTTCGCGTAGCTCTTCTGCATCGCGTTCGATGTTGTCGGACATCCACGGAGTCGAGTTCACGAAATCTTGGAGACGCAGGTCCATGTCGCGCGCGTCGCGTATGCTTTCGACGCCGCGCCACTCAACGTAGTCACGCACGAAGTCGATGTCCGTAACGCCTTCCGTGGCACCGAAGACGCCGCTACGTCTGATGGATACGTCGTCGTCGGTTCCGAGTACCCTGCCGAACTCGTCGTGGAGCGTGTCTGTCGAAACGCGTTTCGCAAGGAGCATCAGAAGCGGGTTCGCCGTGTTGCGTTTGACGAGGTTCTCGCCGAAAAGCTTCAACGGGTACGCGATTCCCGCGAGGACGGTGTTGCCAAGCACGGAAAGTACGAAGACGGGTAACTCCGGGACGACGAAAGCCTCGAACTGGGTACCTAAGAAAGGATATATCGGGAAAGCGAAACCGATGACGACAAGCGCGTAACGGTCCGCACCGCCGAACGTGCCGAGGTAGTAGAATCCGTATCCGAAGACGACGCCGAGCGTGAAAGAGATG
Organism: Halobacteriales archaeon; assembly: GCA_034522195.1. Taxonomy (GTDB): domain Archaea; phylum Halobacteriota; class Halobacteria; order Halobacteriales; family Halorutilaceae; genus Halorutilus. The sequence continues at coordinate 154,160 of JAXHLL010000002.1, forward strand.
GCGAGGAACATAAGGACTGTCCCGGGGTCTTCGGGACGCAGGAGCAGGTCGGCTACGAGAGCGATAGTGCCGACGACGCCGAGAGGATACCACGTCTTGTGCGGCACGCGACGCTCCTGTATGTCGAGGTACGACGCGTAGGCGAAGATAGGGACGACGGCGAGAACACGGAGCGCGTCGAAGTAGACGTATGTCTCTACCATCAGTCCCCTTCGTTCAGTCCGCGCACCATCTCAACCGCGCTCTCGACGGCACGCGCGCCGTAGTCGAGACGTTCGCGTGCCTCCGCAGCGGACATGCCCGGTCCTGCGATACCGAGCGTCACGGGTTTGTCGTGTTCGAGCGAGAGGCGTGTGAGTGCTTCGGCGGCGGTTTCGGCGACGACGGCGTCGTGACCCGTGTCGCCGGACACGACCGCGCCTGCTGTTGCGACGGCGTCGATGTCGTCACGCTCGCACAGACGTTTCGCCGCGAGCGGCGTGTCGTACGCGCCCGGAACCGTCAGTTTCTCTACTTCGGCGTCGAACTCCTCCGCCCTCTCGACGGCGCGCTCCTCCATCTCGCGCGTCACCTCGCGGTTGAACTCCGAGACGACGAGACCTATCTTCATGCCCGAAGAAGGGAGACAGCGTTCTTAACGCTTTTGAAGGTATGGGTTACGGTTATCGAAAGGGCGATGCTGTAGGCGCGTCAGTCGAGCCAGACGGTTCTCGGCAGAGAGCCTTGGTCAGGGAAGTAGGAGGTGGCTTCGTTCACCTTCCCGGCTATCTCGTACGCAGAAGCTCCGGAACACGAGTAGTAGAGAACCTTGACATCGGGAAAGCTCTCATCGTTGAGAAAGTCCTTGTCGTTGGTCAGTATGACAGAACCGTTCTCCTCGGCATAGCGTGCTACCTCGTCGTCTGTGGTTCCTTTACCGAGGACATCGGGGACGTACGAGGCGTCGTGTCCTTGCTTCTCAAGATACCGAACCAGTTGCGGCTCTGTGTTCTCGTCGCACAGAACACGGTAGGACATTCTACTCTCGGAGATCCGACAGACGGACAGCGTCTTCGTTACCGAACGCTTCCTCCTCTGCATCACGTCGCTCGCGCCTGACCTCTGCGATAACGTCGGGATTGTCGTGGTAGTAGGTGAGGGCGCGGTAGACATCCGCGACGCCGAGGTCGTATCTGTCGGCGACGGTCTGCGCGTCGAGACCGCGTTCTTCGACGAGGGCGGCTATCTGTAGGACGGTCACGCGTGTTCCCTCTATGCGTGGCTCTCCGCCCATGACGCCGTCGTCACGCACCACGCCGCGTGTCGTCTGCTCCATCGGTGACGGATACGCGGAGAACGATTAAAAGACTGTCGCCAGTTCAGTATATGAGTCGGAAGGGTTTACAGACACGAGTCGACCACCCGGACTTCGATAACTGTGAGAAGACAGTTCAAGTACGTGCGAAAGAACAAACCGAACCGTGAAAGGACGTTACTCAGTCCTCAGTACGTCTCCAAGTACCGGTCTATCTCCCACTCCGAAACGTCTACGAGGTAGTCGTCGAACTCCTCGTTCTTCGCCTCTATGAACTTGGGTCCTACGTGCGGACCGAGACCTTCAAGTATGACCTCGTCTTTTTCGAGTTCCTCGATAGCCTCGCCTAAGTTGGTCGGGAGAACGTCGATTCCGCGCTCCTTGCGGTCTTCCTCGGTGAACTCATAGATGTTCTCGCGCACAGGGTCGGGCGCGTCGAGTTCGCGTTCGACACCGTCGAGTCCCGCGGTGACGAGTGCCGCAAGCGCGAGGTACGGGTTGCACGACGGGTCGGGGAAACGCGCCTCGATACGTGACGCCGCAGGGATGCGCGCCGCTGGCTTACGTATCAGAGCCGACCTGTTGCGGTCGGACCACGCGATGTAGACGGGAGCCTCGTATCCGGGCACGAGCCTCTTGTAGCTGTTTACCGTCGGGTTCGTGACCGCCGTAATCGCCGGAGCGTGGTCGAGTATACCCGCGAGGAACGAGTGGGCGGTGTCCGAGAGGTTGAACTCGTCATCGTCATCGTGGAACGCATTCTCTCCGTCCTCCATCATCGAGATATGTGTATGCATACCCGAGCCGTTTATCCGCGGTATGGGCTTGGGCATGAAGGTCGCGTGGAGGTCGTGCTGTGCCGCGATTGCGCGCACAACCGTACGGAAAGTTGCGACGTTGTCGGCGGTCGTAAGCGCGTCGTCGTACTCGAAGTTTATCTCGTACTGTCCCTCAGCGACCTCGTGGTGCGACGCCTCTATCTCGAAGCCCATGTCTTCGAGACCGTAGATGATGTCTCGCCGTACGTCGCTTGCAAGGTCCTTCGGCGCGAGGTCGAAGTACCCGCCGAAGTCGGCGGGCTTCGTCGTCGCGTGTCCTTCCTCGTTCTCCTCAAACAGGAAGAACTCGGGTTCGGGTGCGGCGTTGACCGTGTAGCCGTGTTCCTCGGCGCGCTCCAGAGCCTGCTTCAGCACGTACCTCGGGTCGCCCTTGAACGGCTCACCCGTCGAGGTGTTGTAGACATCACAGATGAGGCGTGCCGCCGCGCTCTCCTCACTCTTCCTCCAAGGCAGTATGGCGAACGTCTCGGGGTCGGGAACGAGGCGCATGTCGCTCTCCTGTATCCGAACGAATCCCTCTATCGACGAGCCGTCGAAGTAGATGCCCTCGTCGAACGCCTTCTCCGCTTGCGATGCCGGTATCGACACGTTCTTTACTACACCGAGAATATCGGTGAACTGTAACCGAAGGAAGTTAACGTCCTTCTCCTCTATCTCGTCTAGTACGTCTTGTTCTGTTGTCATGTTTTGTTCAGCTCCCTAAACAAAGCCATGTTTTGACTTTGTTATCTTCTTCCACACAAACACCAGAAGATGTATGGTAAGATAAAGCCTTTGGTTCAACACTTCCATATATGATTGAGTATTATAGAAAACAGACGCTAACTAAAATCCTATGATTTAAGTGATTACCTCGAATTACATAGAAGCACATGACGTATGACAACCTCGATTTGAAAATCATTAACCTCCTGTTGGAGGACGGCAGAGCTAGCCTGAGAAGCATCGCCGAGGAACTCGACGTGTCGGTAACGACGGTGAGCAACCATCTGAAGGACATGGAGGAGGAGGGCATCATAGAGGGCTTCAAGCCCGTCATAAGCTATCCTGATCTCGGATACACGGTCACGTGTGTTCTGATGATAAAAGCGGAAGGCGACGGTCTCCGCGACCTCGTCGGTGAACTCAAGGAGGAGGACTCGTTCCTCAACGTCTACGAGGTCACGGGAGACTTCGACATCATCGCCACGGGCAAGTTCAAGGACACCGAAGAGATGAACGACACCATCAAGAAGCTCCTAAACAGCCCGATGGTGCGCGAGACAAACACCAACGTCGTTCTCTCTACCGTCAAGGAAGGCGAGGACATAGAGTTCGACTACTGAGTATGGGTTCGTTCGAGGACCACGTGAGGTACGGCGTCGGGTTCTACACCTGCGCGGTCCTTCTGACGTTCGTTCCGCTCGCGTACTTCTTAGCCGACGGCACGCTGGACAGCGTGGCTGTCGCCTTCGGTGTGGGCGCGGCGGTAGTTGGCTTCCCTTTCGCTCTCGCTGGCGCGTCCTTCCCCGACATCGACCACCATTCTGCGAAGCCGCACAGGTTCTTCAAGAGATGGGTAGCCGTCGCGTCGGGAGTCGCCGCCGGGTACGTCCTTTTCGCGTCGGGAGTCGCCGTCGAAGCCGGATACGTCGCTGTCGAGACGGTCGAAGCCGCGCCAGACGCACCCGAACCGGTTCTCGGTGGTAGCGTAGCCTTCTTCGGCGCGGTCGCTTTCGGAAGCGTCGCCTTCGCTGCTATCGGCGTCCTGAAGCCACGACACCGCGGTGTGACACACACGCTCGGTGCAGGCTTCGTCGTCGCGTGCATCGTCGGTGTCTGTGTCTGGTACGCCGTCTCCGTCTTTGTGCCGTCCCTCGGTGTTCCCGCGGGAGGTGTCGCTGGCGCGTCTTTCTTCGTCGGCTTCCTGAGCCATCTCCAGTGCGACGGTCTTCTACTGAGAATCCTGCCAGACGCGATGGGATGATATGGTAGAAAGTTTTTATATCGCTGGACGAAAACCCTTCTAGAGCCAAGACGAGATGCTACTCATAATCTGCGTTGACACGGACGACGACATGGGCAGAAAGGCGGGGATAGAGACGCCTGTCGTCGGACGTGAAGCCGTAGAGGACGCGGCACGCAGGTTCGGCGTCGTTGACCCTGAGGACAGCGACCTCAACGCTCTTTTCGCGGGTATACGGCTCTACGACGAGAATAAGGAGAACGGAGAGGACTGCGAAATCGCGGTCGTGACAGGAAGCAGGGAGACACACAGAAACCGCAACCAAGCCGTCGCGGCACAGGTAGACGCGGTTCTGGACGAGGTGGACGCCGACTCCGCGATAGTCGTGACCGACGGCGCGGAGGACGAGAGCGTAATGCCCATAATCGAGTCACGTCTCCGTATCGACGGCGTCGAAAGAACCATCGTGAAACAGGCGCAGAACCTCGAAAACGTCTACCACGTAGTCAAACGTCTTCTTAGCGACCCTGACACACGCGGAACGATTCTCGTCCCTATAGGCATCGCGCTACTCATCATACCTTTCGACATACTCATGAGCTTCTTCGACCTGCCGAACGCTGGGCGCGGAATCGCGCTCGCGCTCTTGGGCGGCTACTTCGTCATGAAAGGTCTCGGCATGGACGAGGACATCGAGAGGATGGTCGAGGTCGCACGCGACGGTATATACAGCGGAAAGGTGAGCCTTATCACGTATCTCGTAGCCGCAGGTCTGACCGTCATAGGCGCGGCGGCGGGGCTTCACGAAGTGCAGACCTTTACTGCGTCGGACGAGACGGTGATATCGGGTGCGGTGCCGGTTGCGATGACGTTCATACAGGGTTCGATAGCGTGGCTCACGATAGCGGGCGTCGTTTCGAGCGTAGGACGTATCGTGGACGAGTACATCAAGAGCGACAACTTCCCGCGTACGTACCTCAACGGACCGTTCTACGTCATAAGCATGGGTCTCACGCTACACGCAGTGAGCGGTTTCCTCTTGGGTGAGGCTAACAACGTCTCGCTCGCCGTCGCCGTCGTCATAGCCGTCGGAATCGGTATGGCGAGCACAGCAGTATTCGGTGGCATAAGCAGGGGTTCCGTACGCGACGAGGAAGTAGCCGAAGTCGAGTGATATCTACGCACAGACTTCCGTCTCCCGCGTATCGGCAGAAAAAGAACGAAACGGTACTTACTCGTATATCGACGTTACCTTGTCGTAGTTCTCCGCGACGTCGTCCCAGTTGACGACCTCGAAGACATTGTCTACGAAGTCGCCGCGGTCGGGTCCGTAGTCGTGGTAGTACGAGTGCTCCCAGACGTCGACCGCGAAGATGGGATGCGCGCTCCAGAGCGCGCCGTCGTTGTGTTTCTGTACGGCGAGGTTGCGCAACTGCTTCGCGACGGTGTCGTAGACGAGGAGTGCCCATCCGCCCGCCGACCATCCTGCCGCCTCCTTGAACTCAGCCTTCCACGCGTCGTAGCTACCGAAGTCCTCTTCGATACGGTCGGCGAGCGCGCCTTCCGGCTCCCCCCCTCCGTTGGGATGCATGTTCTCCCAGAACAGCGTGTGTAGGTAATGTCCACAACCGTTGTGGCTCACGGACCGCATCGCTGACGCGCTTCCGCCGAAGTCGCCGGAGTCGCGGTTGTCGGCGAGCGTCTCCTCCGCGCTGTTCAGACCGTTGACGTATCCCTGATGGTGCGTGTCGTGGTGCCAACGGACGACCTGTTCGCTGATATGCGGTTCGAGTGCGTCGTAATCGTACGGCAGTTCGGGTAGTTCGTGTCCTGACATAGCAACCCTACCCTTCGTGCGCGCGGCACTTAAACGTAGGTACTCGACTTAGATATTTTGTTTCAGTCGGTGAAGAAGACGGCGAACGCAGGTGGAACGAAAAACCAGAAGAGAAGCGCGAGTACAACGACTGTAACGTAACCGTCACCGACGCCTACGACAGTGTTCAAGAGCGTGGAGTACGCGCCGTAAGGGCTGAGAGCGAGGAGAGTGTCGTAGAACGGTGGGGGCGAACCGACGACGCCTCCGGCATCACCCACGACAGCCATGGCGACAAGCGTCGGCGCGAGCGCGGTGTCCCAGAGATGGACGAAGAAGACGTAGACGGAGAGGAGCGAAAGGACGAGGCGTCCGTCGGTATGCGTCAGCGCGGCAAGCGTCACGCCGACCGAGACGTAGGCGCAGACTGTCGCCGTCGTCAGTAGAGCGAAGACGACGAAAGAAACGAATCCGTAGCTTTCGAACGCCGTAACGCCGACGACGAGGACAACAGCAGAGCCGAGAACAACACCGAGCGCGACGAGGATACAGCGCGAGACAAGGGTGCCCGTGACTGAGGCGTGTCCGTCGGTTGAGCGCGCCGGATAAGCGACGAAGAGACCGACGAGAGCGAAGACGGAGCCGAAGAGCCAAGCCGAGTTGGTCGTAAGTAGTTCGACGAAGGACGGAAGGTCGGCGGGCGCGCCTACCGCACCCGAGACGACAACGAAGGCGACGACACCGAGCGCGAGCGTCGCTGTCAGAACGGTGGGGACGAGGAGATGCAGACGCGCGGTGCGGCACCTGTGCAGGTCGGCGCGTAAACTGCCGCGGAAGCCGTCGTCTTCTCTTTCGGTTTCTGTCACGTCGCCTTCTTGAACCTCGTGCCACATAAAATCAACCGCTCAGCCGACGAACGGACGGAGAACTTTTGTGCCTGAGAAGACAAGCAGTTCCGATGGAACGCACACGGAGGGCGTTGCTCGCCTCCTGCGCAACGGCGATGCTGAGCGGCTGTCTGTCAGTCTCCGGAGCGGAAGACGGAGAAGACGACGCCGTGATGAACATCGCACACGCTGGCGGGAAGTTCCTCCGTCCGGAGAACACTGTTGCCGCTGTCGAAAACGCCGTCGAAGTGGGCGCGGATGCCGTCGAAGTCGATTTACGACGTTCCGCCGACGGAAGAATCGTCCACCTCCACGACGAGACAGTAGACAGAACTACCGACGGCGAGGGACGTGTGGACGAGATGACCGTCGGGGAACTGAAAGAACTCGACGCCGGATACGCCTTCCCGCCTCCTCTTACAGAAGGCTTCGACGAGCATCAGGAGAGGTACGACCACGTACCCGACGACGACGCGCGTTTTCGCGGTGAAGGCATCGAGATACCGACGTTCGTCGAGGTCTTAGACGCACTTCCGAACGACTTTCCGCTCGTGCTCGACGTGAAGAGCGCGAGCGCGCCGCCCGAACGCCTCGCCGAACTCCTGCGCGAGTACGACCGTGTCGAGAACACCGTAGTCGGCGGCTTCGACGATACATACCTCGAAGATGTGAGACGCGCGCTCCCCGAGGTCGAGACGGGACTCGGTGCGGGCGAAGGACGGCAGTTCTTGCTCACGGTGCGCGCGAACGAACAGCGTTACGAACCGCCCGCCGAGGTCCTGTTTCCGCCACACGACCTCGTTCGCGCTTCCTTCGTGGAGCGTGCGCAGAGGAACGGCGTCAGCGTCGTGCCTTGGACGGTCAACCCACGCGACGAACTGGAGAGGTTCGTCGGTATGGGCGTGGACGGCGTCATCACAGACGACCCTGTTCTTCTCGGAACAGTTCTGGGACGGTGGTGAGCGCGCGACCGCCGCGGCGTGAGGCGTTCCGAGAAGGCGGATTTTGGAAGGTTTCGGTTCGTGGGAGGAGGAAAAGAAAACACTCTGCCGGTTTTAACGGTGTAATATTGTGTAATATCCCGTAATAATCGCCAATAAGCAGTAATAGTTCGTACTATTTCTGAACTATCGTCCGGTTTTATGCGCACTCCGTTCTTAGACGACGACGGTGACGCAAAGATGCGCGACAACAACGACAAAGAACAAGAAGAAAAGACGAAACCCGAGGACAGTGGAGGAATAAGCTGGCTCTTGATAGTGCTCGGTCTGGTCGCGGCGGTTCTAATCGTCGCGGCGGTACTGGGCACTTTCGTCCTCGGTCTCGGGGACAACGTACAGGAGAATCCGACGAGCGGAGGTCTCGGCTACACGACGGGCGGAGCGCAGGACACAAACAACTTCCGTGACAACGTGCGCGAAGACTACCTTCCTCTGCCAACCGACATCACGTACGAGGGACTGTTCCACGGATACTACTTCGACACGGGAGGGAACGGCTACTGCGCAGACACATTCTGCCCATCGTACTCGACAGCGGTGACCGAACACCCGCTCACGAACGAGACGGAGAGGTACATGACGGTCGGTCTCGACTCGAACATGGACGCCGAAGAGTTCGAGAGGAAGAAGCTCAACTTGGTCGTCGTTCTCGACAAGTCGGGTTCGATGGACAGCAGATTCGACGAGTACTACTACGACAGGTACGGCAACAGGCACGAGGTCGAGACGGAAGGGAGGTCGAAGATGGATGTTGCGAAGGACGCCGTGGGTTCTGTCGCCGAACGCCTCAACGAGGACGACAGGCTCGGCGTCGTGTCGTTCGACTCGGACGCCCGCGTCGAGAGGCGTCTGCGTCCTGTCGGGGACACAGAGAGAGCGAAGTCGGCTGTGCGACGGATACGCGCGGACGGTTCGACAAGCCTCTCCGACGGGATGGACGAGGCGACAGCGATGCTACGCGAGTTCGAGAACGCAGACCCGACCGAGTACGAGAACCGTGTCGTCTTCGTGACGGACGCCATGCCGAACACGGACGAAACGAGGCGGACAGGGCTTCTGAGACGTATCGAGGAGAACGCCGACAGCGGCGTGCACACAACCTTTGTCGGTGTAGGCGTTGACTACAACACGGAACTAGTCGAAGGAATAACGTCCGTCAGAGGCGCGAACTACTTCTCGGTGCATTCGGCGGAGGAGTTCGAGGAGCGCATGGAAGACGGCTTCGAGTACGCCGTCACACCTCTCATATACGACCTCAGCGTCGAGGTAGACGGAGCGGAGGTAGAGAGGGTGTACGGGACGGACGCAGAAGGCTCGACCGAGGAGGTGATGCGCACGAAGACGCTGTTCCCGTCGCCGCAGGAGGACGGCGAGACGAAAGGCGGCGTCGTTCTCGTGAAGCTGGAAGACGACGCGGAGGATGCGCGCCTCCGCGCGACATGGGAGGAACGCGGCGGATGGAGGGGCAGTAGTGAACGACGCATCTCGTTCATCGACGAGGGCTTCGAGAACGACGGCGTGCGCAAGGCTGTCCTCTTGGCGCGGTACGGACGCCTCATGAAGGACTGGACGCGCCACGAGTGGACGGAAGCACGCGGCGAAAACATCGACGACGGTCTCGGACGGTGGGAGAGGCGGTCGGAAGAACTCGTGGTTTCGGAGGAGTACCGCGACAGAATCGACGAGTTCGTCGAACATTTCGAGGGTGAGGTGGACGCACTCAATGACGACGACATCTCGAAGGAGACCGAAGTCATGGAGGAGATACTGAGCGCGCCCGCTCCGCGGTGAGACTCCGCGGACACGACGACTCACGCGCGCGTCGGTCGCACGAAACGCTCGTCCAACCTTCCTACGGCGAAAGGCGCGAGGAAGATTCCGGCGACCAGAACGGCGTTGACGGCGACGACGCCGACAGGGTTTCCGTCCACGACTACCGACTCGAAGACGGTGACGGAGACGAGGAAGACGAGTCCAAGGACAGCAAGGTACGCGCCTTCGGCACGCGAGCGCAGAGCGGGAACGTCTTCGAGACGGAGGGACGCGACGAAGCCGCCTACCGACCCTCCGAGAGCGACCAGAACGACCTCCTCGCCGCCCGTGTAGACTAACGTCGGGACGGCGAGCGCGGCACCGAGTGCGAAGCCGCGTTCGGGACGGTCTTCTACGAGCGCGTTGAGGACAAGAAGGAAGACGACGCCGACGAAAGCGCCCGCGACAGTGTCGCCGACGTAGTGAAGACCTAGCGCGATACGCGAGAAAGAGACGGCGACGAGAAGCGCGACGACACCGCCGACGGCGAGCGGGTTTCTGTGCTCGCCGAAAGCGCGGACGAGACCGCCGTAGACGACGACCGTGATGAAGGCGTGACCGCTTGGGAAGCCGTAAGGGTCGTCGGAAAGAGGGACCGCAAGCACTTCCTCAGGCGGACGCGGCATACCAAGGACAGCTTTGAGAAGTATGATGAAGGACGCGGCGACGACGACGTAGCTTGCGACGACAGCCGCCTTTCTGCGGTCGGTGAGCCAGTAGAGCAAAGAAAGAACCACCATTATGAGTGCCACATCGCCGAACTCCGAGACGAGTACCATGAGTTGGGTGTAGGCGTCGCCGTCGGGGTATGCATCGCGCAGTGCCGCGGAGAGACCTTCGAGGCGCATAAAGCCACATATGCGAGGTATGGGGTATATAGATTAGGCTCAGAAACTCCGCGCCGACGAGTCGGCTCTACCCTAAAAACCAAGCCGGTTCGAGAAGGCTGACGCCTAGCAAGAGGTTGGTCACGATAACCCAGCCGACGTTTCTGCCGAGCGCGGCTTCTGTTATACCGTCGTCCCTGAGGCACGCGAGAACAGGTCTGTACAGGAGGGCGAAGGCAGCGAGTGCGAGAAGGCTCCTGAGCGGAAGGTATCCGGAGGCTACGAGCGACACGAGGCTCACCGCGCAGAGGGCGACGACGCCGACGTAAGCGTACTTTGCGCGCGTCTTGCCCAAGAGCGTTATCAGGTTCGTCCTGCCACCCTTCGTGTCCGCGTCCAAGTCTGGGAACTCGTTGAGCAGGAGGAGATTGAACGTGAGAAAGAAACACGGCACAGAAGCCGCGACGACGACCGGCGCGACGCTTCCGGACTGCACGAAGCCGACGCCGACGACAGGCAGGGCACCGAGACCCAAGCCCGCGCTGAACTCACCGAGACCTACGCGGGCGAAGATGTCGGTGTAGCCGACGACGAGGACGCCACCGACGACGATGAGCGGTACCATCGCCACGCCGTAGATGTACAGAAAGTACAGACCTATCAGAAAACTGACAAAGAGCGTGAAGACGCCGAGCACGAGCGCACCCTTCGGCTTCAACTCCTTCTCAACAAGTGCTTTGCTACCGCCGCTGAACTTCGTCGGCTCAGTCTCCTCGTCGATGCCGCGTCTCCAGTCGCTGTACTCGTTCAGGGCGTTCACGGAGACGTTGAGTAGAACGAGACCGACGAGTGCGAGAGCCGTGTTCGTCAGGTCGAACTCTCCTGCGTAGGCGGACGCCGACGCACCTACGACGGTTAGGCTGACGGGTAGGAGGAGGAAAGGAACCCTCGCTACCTTGAGGTAGCCTCTCGCGTTCAGGTGACTGCCCGCTTCCGAGTAACCGTTCGCGCTCATAACGAAAAGGGGTGTTACGTAACGTAAAAACTTGCTATACGGTCGTTATCCGCGCAGGATGAAACATCCCAAACAACCGTTACTGTGGTACACCAAACGGGTAAGGCTTATGTCTCCCTACGGGCATTTGGATTCCCGTGACGCTCACAGACGCCGTCGTAGCCTCTCTCGTCTTCAGGCTGTTCATTGCGCTCGGTATAGGCGCGCTCGTCGGTCTGGAACGCGAGAAGAGCGAGTCGGCGGGATTCTTCGCAGGAAGCCGTACGCTACCGCTCGTGGCGCTCTTAGGTGCGCTGTTGAACGAGTTCTTCACAGCACTCCTTGTACCCGGGTTCGTCGCGCTCGGTCTCGTCGTCGCCGTGGCGTACGTCGGCAAGGTCTTGGAACACGACGACATAGGAACGACGACGGCTGTTGCGACGCTCCTCACGTTCGTCTACGGCGCGATGACGACGCAGTCCGACGAGAGTCTCGTGCTCGCCGTCGTGCTCGGCATCGTCACCACGTCGCTCCTAGCCGCGAAGCCTTGGATGCACGAGTTCGCCGAGGGGATAGAGGACGAGGAACTGACCGATATGCTCAAGTTTCTCTTGGTCGCGCCCGTCGCGCTCCTCCTCCTTCCGAACCGAGAGATGGACGCCCTCATGGGTCTCAACCCGAGTTTCGTCTGGCTCATGGTGGTGTTCGTCTCGGGTATCAGCTTAGGCGCGTACCTCCTGACCAAGTACGTCGGTCACAGGAGAGGCGTCGCTCTCTCAGGTGTCCTCGGAGGAATGGCGTCCTCGACGGCGACCGCGGTGTCGCTGAGTTCGAGGGCGAAGACCGAGAACGTCTACACGGGCGTCTACGCCTTCGCGATATCGATAGCCTCGATGGCGATGTTCCCGCGCGTGCTTATAGAGGTAGCCGTCGTAAGCCCGTCGCTCCTCCCGAAAGTCGCAGTTCCTGTCACAGCGATGACCCTCGTCGGAGTCGTTCTCGCCTTCGTCGTCTTCACGCGCGACGGCGAGGAAGAGACGGTGGACATGGAGCCTTCGAACCCCTTCCGTCTCCGCCCCGCGCTCGTCTTCGGCGTCTTCTTCGGCGTCGTCCTCTTGGTCTCACGCGAGGGCGCGGGTTCTTTCGGCGACACGGGCGTCTACGCAACGGCGTTCTTCTCGGGACTCGCCGACGTGGACGCTATCACGCTCTCACTCGGAAGACTCTCAGCAGAGGGCGAGATATCCGCGACGACCGCGACAACAGGCATCGTGATAGGCGCGGTTATGAACACGCTCGTCAAGTTCGGGATTGCCGCGTTCTTCGGCGGGCGCGAACTCGGCAGGAAGGTCGGCTTCGTCCTAGTGACGACAGCCGCGACAGGTCCTGTCGTCGTCGTGGCTATGTCCCTCCTCACCTAACCGTCTGCGAGTTCTTCGACGAGAGACGTCTTGTCCACCTTCTGGCTCCCCGTCCGCGGCAGGGAACCGACGAGGTGGACGCGTCGTGGTTTTTCGTAGCCGGCGAGCGCGTCGTGCTCGTCGCAGAAAGCCTCCACCTCATCGGCTGTGAGCGTTTCGTCGCCCACGACCGCCGCTGTCACTTTCTCACCAAGACGGTTGTCGGGCGTTCCGAAAACAGCGACCGATTCGACGCCTTCCATCCCTGCAATAACGTCCTCGACGCGTGACGGAGCGACCTTCTCGCCGCCCGTAAGAATGATGTCATCGAGTCTGTCTACGAAGTAGAGGATGCCGTCCGCGCGCCTCACAACGTCACCCGTGCGGAACCAGCGCGTCCCGCCGTCGTCCACGAAAGCGCGTTCTGTGCGTTCGGGTGCGTTCCAGTAACGCGGCATCACGCTGTCGCCGCGTAGCCATAGCTCGCCGTCTTCGCCGTCGTCGGCTTCTTCCCCCGTCTCGGGTTCGACGACGCGCGCCTCAACGGTCTGTACGGGCTTCCCGAGCGCGCCCTGTGTACGAGGCGTCTCGGGCGTCCCCGCGACCGTAAGACCGCACGCCTCGGTCTGTCCGTAGTAGTTGAGAAGGTGGTCTACTTCGAAGACCTCCTCGAACTCTTCGAGCGTCGTCTCCGCCGCGGGACTTCCGCCGTAGAACGACATACGCAGACTCGACGTGTCGTGTTGGCGCGCGTCTTCGTTCCCGAGCGCGTCCACCATCATCGCCGGAACCAGACCCGTGACCGTCGCCTCCGTCTCCTCGACGAGACGCGCCCATTCGCCAGCGTCCCACGCGGGATGCACGACGAAAGAGCCGCCCGTGAAGAGCGACATCAGCGTCGCGCCGTGGAAGCCGCCGACGTGGAAAAGAGGGACGGAGACGACCGCTGTGTCGTCCTCCGTCACGTTATACGTCGTCACGCCCGCTTCGACCTGCGCGCCGACGTTGCGGTGTGTCTGTACGACGCCCTTCGGGTCGCCCGTCGTCCCCGACGTGTGCATCACGATGGCGGACTCGTCGTCGAGACGCGTCGTGGTTTCGGGCGCGGCGTCGGCTTCGCCGAAGGCTTCCTCGACGAAGCCACCCGCGTGTCCCTGAACGAGTTCTGCGTCGGTTTCGGCTTTCTCGACAGCAGACTCGGCGGTGCTCGCGAAGACAGCGTCGTGGACGACGACAGACGGTTCGACATCGTCGAGGACGTAAACGACCTCGTCAACCGCGAAACGGTAGTTGACAGGCGTGAAGACGCGTCCTGCGCGCCACGCGCCGAGAGCGACAGCGACGAACGTCGGGTTGTCGAGCATGTAGGCGGCAACGCGGTCGTCCGTCTCCGTCGTGTCTTCGAGGAAGGACGCGACGCGTTTCGCCTGTTCATCGAGTCCGGCGTAAGTCACGTCTTCGCCGTCGGGGTTCAGAACGGCGGCTTTTTCGGGGCGGGAGCGTGCCTGACGCGCGAATCTCTCGTAGAGGTTCATGGACGTGGTTGTCGCCGCCCGAGCATAGTTTTTGTCCCGCACGCAAGAGTTGGAGGGCGAAGCCCTTATTCGTCGTCTCGACAACCGTAGTACGATGACCTTCCCGGTACCCGCGCCCGAGATACCCGACGCTGTACTCGAACAACACGGCTGGGAGGAGACTTCCGGCGACACCGAAACAATGACGAAGGACGTTTTCGGTGCGGTCGAGGTCGAGGCACTCGCACACACTAAGAAGTACAAGGTCGCCGATGCACCCGACGACGACGCGAGGCTTCTCTTTGTAAACAGGACGCGCACGAAGCCCGGTTTCGAGGACCTGCCTTTCGGCGTCGGCGAGGAACGCGTCAAGGACATCATCAAGTCGTTCGCGCGCGACCGGTTCAAGGACGAGTTCCGCGAGAGAGGCGTGAGCGGTATCGAAGAGGGCGAAGAGGAGGAAACGACGACCGAGACGGGCGAGACGGCGGAGTTACAGAGGTTCGACGCGACGCGCACCGTCGGCGGAGTAGACGTGGACGTTTCGGGATGGATAGGCGTCTGGTACCGTGACGGCGACGTTTTTACGGCGGGCGGCGTCTACCCGGAAGGAGACGAAGAAGACGGAGAGGAAATTCTGAATCTGATAAAATCCGTTCGATAAAGAGCGGATGACCGAACCCTAAGCAGTCGCCTTCCTCGGCTCGGCTTCGTCGTAGACGAGTTCTCCTTCCCAGTCGAGGTATCCGCCAGCGACCGAAGCGACGACTGCGTCACCTGAGACGCCTTCGTACGACATCAGAAGACGGACAGCCTGTACGGAAGAGTTTCCGTGGCGACAGATGACGTAGATTTCGTCGCTCCAGTCGTGTTCGTCCATCTCGACGGGAAGACTGCTCATCGGGACGTGTTCGGCACCGGGTACGAAGCCGCCCTCTGTCTGTGAGGTCTCGTGCTCCTCACGTACATCGACTATCTGCACGCCCTCCTCGTCGAGTTTGTCTTCGAGTTCGTCAGCGGAAATCTCCTCGACCATGCTTTCGATGCTGTATATGTCGGGGATATGTAAAACCTTTGCAATACCGGCAAAACTGTGTAGTACCGGAAAAACCGGGTATCTGCGCAGTCGTCTGCTTACTCGCCCGTCTCTATCGGCACGCCTACCAAGTTACCCCACTCCGTCCACGAACCGTCGTAGTTGCGTACGTCCTCGAAGCCGAGGAGTTCGTGCATCAGGAACCACTCTATCGACGACCTCTCACCGACACGGCAGTACGCGATGGTCGATTCCTCGCCCGTCGCACCCGCCTTCTCCTCGTAGAGTTCGCGGAGTTCGTCCGCGCTCTTGAACGTGCCGTCGTCGTTGAGCGTCTCCGCGATGGGGACGTTCGACGCTCCGGGGATGTGACCGCCGCGCTGTGCCGTCTCCATCAGACCTTCGGGCGCGATGACCTCGCCGGAGAACTCCTCGGGCGAGCGCACGTCTATCATCGGCAAGCTGTCTTCGATGGCGTTCTCTATGTCGTCCTTGTACGCACGTATGCTCTCGAAAGGTCCGCGTGCCTCATACTCCGTCGTGGGGTAGTCGGGCACGTCCTGCGACAGCGGGTAGTCGTTGTCGACCCAGTAGCCCTTGCCGCCGTCGAGGACGCGGATGTCGTCGTGTCCGTAGTACTTGTATATCCAGTAGCCGAACAGCGCGAACCAGTTGGGGACGCGTCCTCCGCCGTAGACGACGACGGTCGAGTCCTCCGAGACTCCGACGCGCGAGTTGACCTCCTCGAACTGCTCCTTCGAGGCTATGTCGCGCTCGGTTTCGTCGCTCATGTCCTCCTCCCAGTCGAGGTAGACCGCGCCGGGTATGTGTCCTTCCTCGTACGACGTGTACTCGGATTCGTCCGTCACGGTCGGGTTGTTTATCTCTACGAGTCTGTGCGAGTCGTCGTCGCTCTGAAAGTCGTCCAGCCTCTCCTCTATCCAGTCCGCCGTCACGAGTACGTCTTCTGACATGACACCCGTAATAACACGCCGGTAAGGATATACAGTTGGGTAGAGGCAAGTATTGTCGTGCTTGGGTAAGTCGGCGACTGCTCACGGTGACGGCGGTTGGGTGACGTACTCCGTTGGGTCCTCAACGCCCGCGTTCACGAACGAAGCGTGTCTGTCCTTACACTTCTTGCACTCGCCGCAGTGCTCGCCGTCGGTCGGGTCGATGCACGAGAACGTCTTTCCGAGAGGAACGCCCGCCTCGACGGCGGCGCGCACGACCTCGTCCTTCGTCTTCGCCTCCAGAGGCGTCCTTATCTCTATCTCCGCGTCGAGACCGAGCGTGAGAGTCGTCTCCATGCTCCGTCTGAACTCGTAGCGTTCGTCAGGGAAGCCGCTCAGAATCGGCTGCATTCCGTGGTATATTTCGCGTACACCCTCGCGGGTGCACAGAATCGCCGCCTTCGAGAAGAGGAGGACGTTGCGTCCGTGTATGTAGTGCGCGCCTTCCTCGCTTCCGTCCGGAACGCCGTCGCGCGTGAAGCCCCAGAAGTCAGGGTAGACATCTTCGACAGGCGCGCGGAGTTCGTGCGGCTCGCGCACGCCGATTTCGTCGGCGAAGTCGCACACATACTCGTACTCGGCGTCCTCCCAGACGAATCCGAACCTGACGTATGCCGGAAGAACGTCGTTGTCGCGCGAGATATCGTGGAGGAGGTACGCGCTTTCGAGACCGCCGCTGAAAAGGACGCATACGCGGTCTTCGTCTGTCATATGTGGAGTTAACACGGCGCGTGTTTATCGTTAACGATGCGCGAGGATTATTAGGCGCGCCGACAAAGCCGGACTGTGAACCTCGAAGACGCCGACGTTCTGGTAACGGGAAGCGCGAAACGTGTCGGGCGCGTAATCGCCCTGACGCTCGCCGACGAAGGTGCGAACGTCGCCGTACATTACAGGACGAGCGACGAGGCGGCGCGCGAGACGGCGGAGGAGGTACGCGAACGTGGAGGCGAGGCGGCGACGGTGCAGAGCGACCTTTCGACGGTCGAAGGGGCGCGCTCCGCCGTGGACGACACGGTAAACGCGCTCGGCGGTATCGACATTCTCGTAAACAGCGCGGCGGTCTTCTACGAAACGCCCGTCGGCGAAGTGACCGCCGAGGACTGGAACCACAACATGAACGTCAATCTCCGCGCGCCTTTCTTCGCGTCACAGCGCGCGGCGTCGCACGGTGCCGAGAAGGTCGTAAACATCGCGGGTGTCGGCGCGCGTCGTCCGTATCCGTCTTACCTGCCCTACTCCGTCTCGAAGGCGGGCGTCGTTTCTCTCACGAAGGGACTCGCGAAGGCACTCGCGCCCGAGACGACGGTAAACGCAGTCTCGCCCGGCACCGTCCTCTCACCCGACGACCGTTCGGACGAGGACGAGAAACGTATCGCCGAACAGACGCCTGTCGGACGTATAGGCGAGCCCGAAGACATCGCTGACACGGTGGCTTTCATCGTCGAGTCGTCGGAGTTCCTCAACGGCGCGGTCATCGACGTAGACGGCGGACGGTCGCTGTAGCTGACGTTTCTCACGAGCGTTACCCGCCACGCCTAAGTGACGCGCGCGCGTACGTGAACCGTCATGTCAGAGTCATTAGCAGACCAGAAATGTGAACCGTGCCAAGGCGGAATTCCACCGATGGAGAGCGACGAGATTCAGGAGTACCTCGGAAAGGTCGACGACGGCTGGGACGCTATCGACGACCACCATATCGAGAGGCATTTCGAGTTCGATGACTTCCGCGACGCGCTGGAGTTCGTCTACGATGTCGGCGAACTCGCGGAGGAGCAAGGGCACCACCCCGACATCTTCTTGGAGTACGGTGCCGCGGAGGTCAAGTTCTGGACGCACAAGATAGACGGCTTGCACGAGGCTGACTTCGTGATGGCGGCGAAGGTGGACGAGATTTTCGACGAGTACGCCTGATGTCGAAGTCGCTGGTCGTGCGCGGCGGATACGTCGCGGACGCAGACGGGACGCGACGCGCAGACGTACTCACACGTGACGGCGAAATCACGGCTGTCGGTAAGAACATCGAAGCCGACGCCGAAGAGGTAATCGACGCAAGCGGCGCGTACGTAGCACCGGGGCTCGTCGACGCGCACGTCCATTTAGTCTCGGACGGCAGACCGGACCCGAAGGGCGACCACCGCGAGAGCGACGCTACGCTGTCTTACAGAGCGGCGCGCGCGATGGAGGACCTGCTACACGCAGGCGTAACGACGGTTCGTGACCTCAACGCGCCGAACAGCGTCGCAATCGACGCGGGACGCGCCGTCAAGAATGGTATCCTCGAAGGACCGCGCGTCTTCGCGTGCGGCGAGGCGATAACGATGACGGGCGGACACTTCCACCAGATGGCGCGCGAGGCGGACGGTCCGGTAGACTGCAGGAAGGCAGCGCGTGAGCAACTCAAACGCGGCGCGTCCGTCGTGAAGCTGATGGCGTGCGGAAGCACAATCTGGGACGACGTGCAGGCGGCACCCGAACTAACGTACGAGGAGATGCGCGCTATCGTCGAAGCCGCGCACGCGAAGGACGTTCCCGTCGCCGCGCACGCGCCCGGCACGGAAGCGATGAAGGACGCCGTCCGCGCGGGCGTGGACAGCGTCGAGCACGCCGACTTCATGGACGAGGAAGCGGCGCGTATGATAGCGGAAAACGACGTTTCTTGGGTGCCGACGGCGAAGGCGTTACACGAGTTCGTCGAGCGCGGACCTTCGAACGGTTTCGCCGACGTGTACGTCGAGCGCGCACGCCGCACGAGGGAGTCGGCTGAGGACGCGTTCGAACTCGCGCTCGAAAACGACGTTACTGTCGCCATGGGCACCGACGCAGGAACCGCGTTCAACTACCACGGAGAGAACGCTGTCGAACTCGAACTCATGGTCGAGCGCGGCATGTCGCCCGCCGACGCTCTCGAAGCCGCGACGGCAAACGCGGCAGAACTCGTCGGTGTGAACGCAGGAAAGGTAGAGGAAGGACGTTACGCCGACTTGGTCGTCCTCCCGCGCGACCCCAACGAGGACGTTTCGGCTTGGAAACAACCCCTCGCCGTCGTCAAGGACGGCAAACTCGTACACCAAAACAGATGAAACACAAGGTCACAAAGCAGATAGAGTTCAGCTACGGGCACCGCCTACGCAACTACGACGGAGCGTGCCAGCACATACACGGACACAACGGAGTCGCCGAGGTCGAACTTTCGAGCGAAGAACTCGACGACCGCGGAATGGTCTACGACTTCGGCGACCTCAAGGATGACGTGAAGGGCTGGATAGACGAAAACATGGACCACGCGATGCTCGTCCGGCACGACGACCCGCTCATCGAGTACTTAGAAGAGACGGGAGAACCCTACTACGTCATGGAGGAGAACCCGACGGCGGAGGCGATTGCGCGCGAAATCTACGAGTACGCCAAGTCACAGGGGCATCCTGTCACGTCGGTAAAGCTCTGGGAGACGGGTTCGTCGTACGCGACCTACGCGCCGTAGGATTTTTGTACCGGGGAACGTAGCGAGGATATGACCGATGTCGGTAAGAGGCACAGCGTATTCCGACGCGCCGTTGTACCCGTCGCGGCTTTCCTCGGCGTCGTAGTCGCTGGATTCTCGGGATACGTCGTCCTCACCGACATCGGATACGTCGAGGCGGCTTTCTGGCTGATAGACCCGACGAGTATAGAGCTACATTTCGCTGAACACCCTGACGAAGACGCCGAGAAGGCTACCAAGCTGTACGCCGTCGCCGTTTCGGGCGCGCTAGTCGTGACTGGCGTCTGGATAGCCGAGTCGGTTCTCACGGCGGCTTTCGGGGGCAAGTTCAAGGATGAACTCAGAAAGATGCAAGTAAAGAAACAGATAGGAGAACTCGAAGACCACGTCGTCGTCTGCGGATACGGAATGTTCGGGGAGACGATAGCCGAAAACCTCGCAGACAGGGACGTAGACGTAGTCGTCGTAGAGATAGATGAAGCAGACTACGAGCGCGTTCTCAATGACGGACATCTGGCACTCAACGCCGACGCTAGACGCGAAGACGCGCTAGAGGAAGCGGGCGTCGAACGCGCCAGAAGCGTCGTAGCCGCGGTCGACGACTCCAACACCAACGTCGAGACAGCGATAGTCGTGAGCCAGCTGTCGCCCGACTGTAGGATGGTGGTTCGTGTCGGCGACCGGATGCACGAGTCGCTCGCGCGGCGTGCCGGAGCGGACGAAGTCGTCATTCCGGAGGTCATGACGGGCGAGACGGTGACCGACATCCTCTGACGCTGAGCCCGCAAACCAGTATCCTTTTACCCCGTTTAGCCCTATTCGCGCCTACTCAGGAACAACTATGGGACGCAGAGAACAGATCGTAGACCAGTGTATCGACCTGATGGACGACCCGAGCTTCATACGGAACATAGGCATAGTCGCCCATGTGGACCACGGAAAGACGACTCTAACCGACAACCTGCTCGCCGGCGCGGGCATGATTTCGGAGGAACTCTCCGGCGAACAGCTTTTCATGGACACCGCCGAGGACGAGCAGGAGCGCGGCATCACCATCGACGCGGCGAACGTCTCGATGGTCCACGACTACGAGGGCGACGACTTCCTCATCAACCTTATCGACACGCCGGGGCACGTCGACTTCGGCGGTGACGTTACCCGCGCGATGCGCGCCGTGGACGGTGCTGTCGTAGTCGTCGACGCCGTCGAGGGCGCGATGCCCCAGACAGAGACGGTGTTGAGGCAGGCGATACGTGAGGGCGTAAAACCAGTCCTCTTCATAAACAAGGTTGACCGCCTCATAAACGAGCTTCAGGAGGGACCTCAGGAGCTTCAGCAGAGGCTCGTGGACGTTATAGACGAGGTCAACGACCTGATACGTCAGGTGGACGAGGACAGGTACAAGGAGGGCTGGCGTGTCAAGGTCGAGGACGGAAGCGTCGCCTTCGGTAGCGCGCTCTACAACTGGGCGATAAGCGCGCCGTACATGGAGAAGAGCGGAATCGGGTTCGAGGAAGTCTACGACTACAACAAGGGTGACGAGGACGACATCATAGAGCTTGCGCAGAAGTCGCCGCTCTACCGTGTCGTTCTCAACATGGTCGTCGACCACTTCCCGAACCCTGTTCAGGCTCAGGAACGGCGTATACCCACCATCTGGCGCGGCGACCCCGACTCCCAGATTGCGAAGGACATGATAAAGTCGAACCCCGACGGAGAGGTCGTACTCATGGTGACCGACATAGGCATGGACCCGCACGCGGGCGAGGTTGCGACGGGACGCCTATTCTCGGGCACCATAGAGCGCGGTCAGGAGCTGAACATCTCAGGAGTCGCAGGCACGAACAGGATACAGAGCGTCGGTCTGTACATGGGCGACGAGCGCGAGGAGGTCGACCAAGTTCCCGCGGGTAACATCGTCGCCGTCACAGGTCTGAAGGACTCCATCGCAGGTTCGACGGTTTCGAGCACGGAGATGACGCCTTTCGAGTCCATCGAACACATCTCGGAGCCGGTCGTTACGGTCGCTGTGGAGGCGCAGAAGATGGACGACCTACCGAAGCTCATAGAGGTTCTCCAGCAGATTTCGAAGGAGGACCCGACCGTACAGGTCGAGATAGACGAGGAGACGGGCGAGCACCTGATTTCGGGCATGGGCGAACTCCATCTTGAGGTCATCACACAGCGTATCGAGCGCAACCGCGGTATACCCGTCCAGACGAGCGAACCCATCGTCGTCTACCGCGAGTCGGTCGAACGTGCCACGGAGACGGTCGAAGGAGTCTCGCCCAACAGGCACAACAAGTTCTACCTCGAAATCGAGCCTCTGTCAGAGGAGATTATCGAGAAGCTAAAACTTGGTGAGGCGACGATGGACCAGCCCGAACAGCAGAGGCGCGAGGCGTTGAAGGAAGCCGGCATGGACAAGGAGACGGCGCAGAACGTCGAGCACATGAACAGCACCAACATCCTCGTGGACGACACCAAGGGTATACAGCACCTGCGCGAGACGATGGAACTCGTGGAGGAGGGATTCGACGAGGCGACTAACGAAGGTCCGCTCGCCGGTGAACCCGCCGAAGGCGTACTCATCCGTCTCGTCGACGTGAAGCTACACGAGGACGCCATACACCGCGGACCCGCGCAGGTCATCCCTGCCGTGCGCGAGGCTGTACACCGCGGCATGGTACACGGCGGCGTGCGCCTCCTCGAACCGATACAGGACGTTTACATCGAGTGCCCTCAGAAGCACATGGGTCCGGCTTCGTCCGAACTACAGGGCAGACGCGGACGCATAGACGACATGATACACGAGGGCGAAATCGTCGAGATACACGGACAGGCACCCGTCTCCGAACTGTTCGGGTTCTCGTCGGACATCAGAAGCGCGACCGAAGGGAAGGCGACGTGGAACGCCGAGAACGCCGGATTCCAGACGCTACCGGACAACCTTCAGCGTGAGACCGTCGAGGAGATACGCGAGCGTAAGGGCATGAAGATGGAACTCCCCGCCGGAATCGACTACATCTGAGCGCGTTCCGAATCCGTAATTAGACGACGTAGAGGCGCGCACTTTCTACGGTTGCATACCCCTGTCTCAGAAACTCCTCTCCGCTACCCGTCGCGTCTGTCGTGCGTTTCAATACGGGTACTCGCGTCGTGATTTCGTCGGCGAAATCAGAGGCGACACGAGACTCACCCGCAACGAAGACGTGCTTAACATCGTGTCCTGCGAGCGTAGCGTCGAACTCGTCCGCCGACTCGCGCACGTGTTTCTTGACCTCCTCGTCGCGCGCTCTCTCGAAACGTCCCTGCGAGTAGCCGCCCTTCGAGTGCTGGGACTTGACCTCCGACGAACGCGACGAGAAGGCGAGACGTTCGCCTCCCGAGTAGACGCCGCCGGCGTACTCGTCCGAACGGATGACTGCGACTGCGTGCGGTTCGGGTAGTTCGAACAGCGAACGGTCGAGAGCGAACCGCGGACCGTGTTCGACGCGTGTCTCTTCGACTGCGAGCGGCGGAACGAGCGCAACACGCAGGAGACCTGCGTCGTCGCCGAAAGCGACGAAGCCCGTCTTCGACTCGACACGCTGAAGCGCGGCGGTCGTCTCCGTCTCGAACTCGTCGGGAACACGGTCGCCGGATGCGACGTGCATCGTCGTCAGACCGTCCTCGCCCGACCGGGCGGATTCGAGAAAGTCGAGCGAGTTCGAAAGGGTAGTGCCGCGGACGGTTCTTGCGACTCGGAAGCTCGCGTCTTCCTCGTCCTCCCCGGCGCGCTCCAAGCGGTCTTCGAGTTCCTGCACCTTCGACTCCATCTTGTTGGCGCGCTCGTACGCTTCCTGTTTCTCACGCGCCTCCGTCTTGCGTTTGCGCTCCTCGGATTCGAGACGGTCTTCGAGTCCGTTCAGTTCCTCTTCCAGTTCCTTGATGCGCTCCTTCAGCTCGGTCTTCCCGAGAACGTCGTCGAGCATACCCAAACCGGGCGTCGGAGGCTCATTAATCCTACTGCCGAAAGGTCTATAAGAGCGGATGGCGTATCGGCGTACATGGTAGACGTAATCGCGCCCCTGTTCGTCGGCGGCTTAGGTCCACTGGAGATAGGCATCATCCTTCTCCTTCTGGTCCTACTCTTCGGCGCGGACAAGATACCCAAGCTAGCGAGAAGCGCGGGAGACGCAAAGAAAGAGTTCGAGAAAGCCAAGATGGAAGCCGAGAAGGAAGTGAAGGAGTACGAGAAGGAACTCGAAGAGGATGTCGAAGAAGTGAAGCCCGATGTCGAGCCTGAACCCCAGCCCAGCAACGTGGATACCGAGGAGAAGGGCGACAGCACGACGACGGCTTCTACCGACGGATAGAACGCGGACGGATAACGCGAATATTAAGTGCGCGGCGAGCCTCAGAAGCGACAAGGGCTCGTGGCCTAGCGGATAGGGCGAGAGGTTCCTAACCTCTAGATCGCGGGTTCAAATCCCGCCGAGCCCGTGAGTGAACGAAGTGAACGAACGGCTCAAGGGTTTGAACCAGTGAACGAAGCGACCGAGTGCTCGGCGCAAGCCGAGCGCAGGGAACAAAGTGACCGTGGTTCAAATCCCGCCGAGCCCGTCTAAAGTTCGCGCTTTAGTATCGCGGGAGGCATGCAAAGCATGCCTCAAGAAGCATGAAAAAAGAAGCTCTGATTCTGACGGTCGTTCTTTCTCTCGTCTTAGTGACCGGATGTTTAGGCGGTAACAACGCTCCCGCGCCGGATATCACAACAGAGCCGAGCGACGGCGGAACAGACACGGACACAGGCACAGACGCAGACACAGGTACGGACGCGCCCGAGCCGTACACCGATTACGAAGTTTCTTTTATCGTCGATGGCGAGGAGCGCGGAAGACTGTGGGTAGAAACCCCTGACACACTAGATGGTTACGAGCGAGGTTTGAAAGGACGTGAGTCTCTGCCCAACGGCACAGGAATGCTCTTTTCGTACACCGACCGTGGTGTCGGTGTGAAGGAATTCTGGATGAAGGACACGCTTATTCCTCTTGACATAATCTTCGTTGACTCCAACGGAAGTGTCATTAACGTCGAACACGCGTCCCCAGGATTCGAGGGCGAAAGAGTCTGTAGCAACCCCGACTACTACTGTAGCGATGGTCCCGCACAGTTCGTCGTCGAGGCGGAACGAGGCTACGCCAACCGTACAGGGATATCACCGGGCGACCAACTCATCATCCGTCCTATAGACTGACGTACACGACGCCGTCCTCTATCTTCGTTTCGTAGACGCGCAGGTCTTCGCTTGCCGGATATCCGAGTGCTTCTCCGGTACGCAGGTCAAAGGGCGCGCCGTGTCTCGGGCACCGTACGGTTCCGTCGCGTACGCCGCCTTCGGAGAGAGACGCGCCAGCGTGGGTACATACGTCGCTCACGGCGTGGTACTCTTCTTCTGCACGGAAGACAGCGATGCGTTCACCTTCGACGGATAAAGTCGCACAGTCACCTTCTTCGAGTTCGTCGTCGGCACAGAGTTCGTGCCACATGCTCGTCACGGCTCCGCGTCTCAGAACGGCATGTTGCCGCCGCCCATACCGTCCATGTCGCCCATCTTCTGCATCATACGTTCCATGTCCCTGCCGCCTCCGAGTTGGCTCATCGTCTGCTCCATCGTGTTGTAGTACTCAAGGAGTTCACGAACGTCGTCCTCGCTCGTGCCCGAACCGCGTGCGATACGCCGCACCTCCGACGCGCCGACACGCGAAGGGTCGTCGAGTTCCTCGTCGGTCATCGAGTCCATGACAGCCTTGAACTTGTCCATCCGCTTTTCTGTGACCTCGGCGAAGTCGTCGGGCATCTCGTCCTTGATGTTACCCATGCCGCCCATTCCGGGTAGCATATCCATCACTTGGTCGAGCCTTCCCATGTTGCTCATCGCCTCCATCTGTTTGTAGACGTCGCGGAGGGTGAAGTCGCCGCTGAGGAGTTTCTCTGGGTCGAGTTCCTCTTCGTCCACGTCCGTCTCGTGCATCGCCTCCTCGACGCGGTCCACGAGCGCGCGTATGTCGCCCATGCCGAGGAGACGCGAGATGAAGCCGTCGGGGTCGAAACGCTCTATGTCGTTCACTTCCTCGCCCGTTCCGATGAAGGCGATGGACGAGTCTGTCTGATGAACCGCCGTAAGCGCGCCTCCGCCCTTCGCTGTGCCGTCTAGCTTGGTAATGATAACACCGTCTATGCCGACAGCATCGTCGAAGGCGTCCGCCTGCTCCTTCGCGCTCTGACCTATCGAGGCGTCTAAGACGAGAAGCGACATGTCGGGCTGTACGACGCCCTCTATCTCCTCTATCTCGGCGACGAGGTCGTCTTCGAGAGCGTGCCGTCCCGCTGTATCGACGATGACGACATCACGGTCCTCGAACTCTTCGAGTCCTTTGCGCGCTATCTCAACGGGGTCGTCAGAATCAGGGTCGCCGTAGAAAGGCACCTCGGCGCGTTCGGTCATCTCTTTCGACTGATCGTACGCACCCGGTCGGAACGTGTCGGTCTGTACCACAGCGGGACGCAGACCTTTTCGTGAGAACCAACGCGCCATCTTCGCACTCGTCGTCGTCTTTCCGCTACCCTGAAGACCTGCGAGCAGAATCGTCTGCTCCTCAAGGTCGAACTCCGTCGCGTCGCCGACGACCGCCACCATCTCCTCGTAGACGATACGCAGGACGTGCTCGCGCGGACTCGTACCCGTCGGCGGCTCCTCGTTCAGAGCGCGTTCGCGTATCGAGTCGCTGAGTTCGTTGACGAGCGTAACGTCCACGTCCGCCTGCAGGAGGGCGCGCTGTATGTCGCGCACGACCTCCTCAACGGCTTCCTCGTCTATACGTGACCTACCCGCTACCTTTTCGAGAGCGTCCTGCAGGGAAGAGCCTAAGTCGCCTAGTACCATTACCGGGGATAGAGTCCGACGGCTAAAGACGGTTTTGGTGCCTTCCTGTGTTTCTCACGGCGTGGGAATTCCCACAGCGCGGTCATAAGTGTAAGCCATATTAAACTATCCGGCAAGAATTCCCACGGAATAACGATAAGTGACAGAATGCGTTAGAACTGAACGCGATGGAAGAGCTAACCGAGTTTCAGAAGAACATAGTCAACGTTCTGGTAGGGGGAGACAAGTACGGGCTTGCGATAAAACGCGAGCTGGAGGAGTACTACGACAGCGAGGTCAGCCACGGGAGGCTGTATCCCAACCTCGACCGTCTCGTCAACTCCAACTATATCGAGAAGAGACCGCGCGATGAACGCACAAACGAGTACTGTCTGACCGACGAAGCACGCGAAGAGATACGCGAGGAGATGGAGTGGCGGCTCAGCAAGTATGTCGAGGGTTCGAGCGACAGGAAGGACGAGGTCTGTGAGATGCTGGACGAGGCTGAGGCGCGTACGGCAACAGAGGCGTAGTCAGAAAACGCGGAAGAGCACGGGAGAAGATGCCGCGTAGCTATCAGGTGTGAGCAGGAACGAAAACTTGCCCCTCAGAAAGCGAACCTCGGTTCTTGTACCGGCTTCGCAGAGGCGTATGGTGGATGGACTGAGCCGTCCGTACCCTTAGGTACGAACGGGAATCTCTTCGCCTTCTTCGTCTTCTTCGTTCGGCTCTATGACGATACGGTAAGGCGACCAGCTCGTGCTAAGCACGCGTCTCTCGCCTTCCTCCGTATCGCCGTTCGACTCGACGAGTCCGCGGACGCGGTCCACGAGCCTTCCGGGGATGTTTGTGATGACCTCGGTCGGCGACGCGGCTTCGTAGACCTCGTCTTCGCCGACGAAGTTCTTCTCGACTACCTCGTCGTCTTCGAGTCCTTCGAGAACCTCCTCGACCTTCTTGGGGTAGAGACCTGTCTCCTCGGCTATCTCGTCGGTGTCGGCTTCGCCGAGCTTGCGGAGTGCGACGTATACGTCGGCGCGCGCACCCGTGTCGAGAACGGCGGAGATGACATCGACGACGCCATCGTTGACCGCGTCGAGACCTTCTTCGACGGTTTCCTCTACCCTCTCGCGTCCTTCCTCGACCGTACCCTCTACTTCCTCAACCGTCTCCTCAACGCGGCTCTCTACGCTCTCTTCTTCGACTTCTACTCCCTCTACGTTTTCCGTGGTTTCTGTTTCAGACATCTTAATCACCTTTGTGTTCTTTGCGATAGGACATAATACTCGCAGTATATAAATATTTTGTCCTTTGGTGTAGGACAGATTACCGAGTGGCGTCGAAAACGCCGCCGGATTGATATGGAACCTCGACAACTCACGTTTATGAGACGCAGAGAGTTCCTAGCCGTCTCGGTAACCGGGTTCGCTGGTGCTGTCGGCGGATGTTTAGGCTCAGACGGCTACGACGTGGACGCCGTGAAGGCGGAGGCGGAGCAGGTGCCGTACGACGAGATGAGCGAAGGGGACAGGATACACGTCGAGAGGGGACAGGTCAGACAGGTACAGGCAGGGGACTCCGCGAGGTACTTCATCTACACGGAACAGGAGGACGGCGAGTGGACGAACGACATCTTCGGAACGTGGGAAGGGGAACAGTTCGAGGTGGACGACGAGGTTGAGTTGTGGGGCGTCGTCGAGGGAACTTTGGAGACGGAGGAAGGAAGTCTGATTCCTGAAGTTACGATAGTGGACATGCAGTCCGCCGGGTGAAAGCCAACGCCGACTGACCGTTTAGTTTTTGACGCCTCCGCGCAACCGTCCGGTATGCTCGCGGAACAACTCGCGGAGTACGCGGACGAACTGAGCTACGAAGAATTAGACGAAGAGACAGTGGAGACGACGAAGGCGCGCCTCATAGACTCGGTGGCTTGCGCCTACGCGGGGCGCGACGAACCGCCGGTAGACGCGCTCCTGAGTTACGCGACGCGCAAGAGTGGAGAGCGCGACGCCACTGTTCTCGTGGACGGCGACACGACGACGGTAGAGCACTCGGCGTTCGGTAACGGCGCGCTCATACGCTACCTCGACTGGAACGACACCTACCTGTCGAAGGAGCCTGCGCACCCGTCGGACAACTTCGGCGCGGTGCTCGCCGGTGCGGACGCATACGACGCCTCGGGAGAGGACCTCGTCCTCGCCGCTGTTCTCGCTTACGAACTCCAGTGCAGGCTGTGTGACGCCTCGTCGCTACGCAAGAACGGCTGGGACCACGTAAACTACGGTCTCGTCTCCGCGACGCTCGCCGTCGGAAAGCTCGCCGGACTTTCGCAGGACGAGATGGTCGAGTCGCTCGGTCTCGCAATCAATCCGCACGTTGCGATGCGTCAGGCGCGCGCTGGCGAACTCAGCGAATGGAAAGGATTCGCGTTTGCGAACGTAAGCAGGAACGCCGTCGTCGCCGTCGAACTCGCCGACGAAGGCGTCGAAGGTCCTGCACCCATCTTCGAGGGCAAGTTCGGCTTCTTCAACCAGCTGACGGGCAAGTTCGAACTCGACCTCAACTCCTTCGGCGGACGTGGCGGCGACTTCAAGATAAACGAGACGTACATCAAGTTCTACCCCGTCGAGTACCACGCGCAGGCGGCGGTCAACATCGTCATGGACCTTCTCGACGAGGTCGACCCCGACGAAATCGAGAGCATCAGAAACGAGACGTACGAAGCCGCGGTCAGTATCATCTCGGAGGAGGAGGAGAAATGGGACCCCGAGACGCGCGAGACGGCGGACCACTCCATGCCTTACTGTATCGCGCGCACCTTCTTGGACGGCGAGATGACGCTCGACCAGTTCGCGCCCGACAAAATCAAAGGAGACGAAGTGCGCGAACTCATGGACAAGATGACGATAGTCGAGAACGAGCGGTACACAGAAGTCTACGGCGACGCCTTCCCGCACAAGATGGTCGTAGAAACTTCGGAAGGAACGTACGAGCGCGAACTCGAATACCCGAAGGGGCATCCCGGCAACCCTCTGACCGACGAGGAACTCGAAGACAAGTTCCGCGAGTGCGCGGAGGACGCGCTCGGCGACGAGGGTGCTGGCAACGCACTCGAATGGATGCGTAACGTCGAGGAGAAGGAAAACGCCTCGGAACTCTTCGACTACGTCTAAGCACGAACTTCAGAAAACCGTCTTTTCGTTCGTCTTCTACAAGTTGAGAACGTCGTCCATTCCGTAATCGCCCGGTTCTGCTTCGAGCGCCCACACAGCGGCGTCGAGCGCGCCCGACGCGAACGCGCGCCTGTCGCTCGCTCTGTGTGTCAGGGTCAGCGACTCGTCTCCCTCCGCGACGAGAACCTCGTGCTCTCCGACTACGTCGCCGGCGCGTCGTGCATGAACACCTATCTCGTCACCGCGTTTCGCGTCTCCTTTCCTTCCGTGTACGTGTTCGCGCTCGCCGACGGCGTTCTCGATACGTTCGACTGTCTCCTTCGCCGTCCCCGAAGGCGCGTCGAGCTTGCCGCGGTGGTGTGTCTCGGTGACCTCGAAGTCCGCGCCCGGAAGGAGAGACGCTGTGCGTTCGACAACCTCCCAGAATACGTTTACGCCGCGTGCGAAGTTGCTCGAACGGACGACGGGTACGGTACGCGCCGCTTCTGCGAGCGCGTCCTCCGCTGTTTCGTCGAGCGCGGTCGTTCCTGTCACGAGCGGCGTGCGTGTCTCTCGCGCTAATTCTGCGGCGCGTTTCGTCGCTTCGGGCGTCGAGAAGTCCACGACTACGTCCGCTTCCTCGAACAGGGCGCGCGCTTCGTCGAACCCGACGACTTTACCGTCTCGTGCCTCGCCCGCGACACCGCCGATGTATTCGTACGCGTCGTCACCGCGCGCAACCTCGACGACGAGGCTTCCCGTACGTCCCGTCGCGCCAACGACGACGACCTTCGTGGTCATTCTCCTTCGTACTCCCGCACGGCGGAGAGTATCTTTTCGACGCTCTCCTCCGGAACGTCGTCGCTTAACGGGAGACGGAGTTCTGAGCGGCACAGACCGAGTTCCTCGCAGGCTATCTTGACAGGAATCGGGTTTGTCTCCTTGAACATCGCGTCGAAGACGGGCATGAGTTCGGCGTGTATCTCACGCGCCCTCTCGTAGTCACCTTCGCGCGCTGACTCGACGAGTTCGCACATTGAGCGCGGGAAAATGTTCGCCGTCACGCTGATTACGCCGGTTCCGCCGACGCTCAACAGCGGGAGTGTAATCGAGTCGTCTCCCGAGACGACATCGAAGTCGAGTTCCTCCGTGCGGGCGCACAGCCTGCTTATCTTGTCGATGTCACCGCTCGCCTCCTTGATGCCCGCGATACCGTCGTATTCGGCGAGTTCGACAATCACGTCGTCGGGGATGTTGTGTCCCGTCCTTCCGGGGACGTTGTAGACGAGAAGCGGGATATCTACCTCGTCCGCAACCTTCTCGTAGTGTTTGACGAGTCCGCGGTCGTTGGGTATGTTGTAGTAGGGCGAAATGAGAAGAGCACCGTCGGCACCCGCCTCGTCGGCGTGTTCGGTGAGTTCGACTGCCTCGTGCGTCGAGTTCGAGCCACTCCCCGCGATTACGCGCGTCTCGGCGTTTTCGACCGTGTACTCGACTACCTTCTTGTGCTCCTCGTGGGTAAGCGTCGCGCTCTCTCCTGTCGAACCACACGGTACGACGCCATCGACACCCGCGTCCTCGACGTGGTCTATGACCTCGCCGAGCGCGTCGTAATCGACCTCTCCGTCGGAGTCGAACGGCGTCACCAACGCTGGGTAGACACCCTCGGTTATCTCCATGGTCGAGACACGAGAGCGTGTCTAAAGACGGTTACGGGTTCAGGTTCCGGTTACCGCGCTCAGGACTGACGCGCAACATCGGCGGCACGCGGACCGTCCTCGCCTTCCTCTACACGGAACTTAACCTTCTCGCCCTCTTCGATTACCGCGCCGCGAACCTCCGAGATATGGAAGAACACGTCTTCGTCGTCGTCCTGCATCTCTATGAAACCGTACTTCTTGTCGTCGTGGAAAAACTTGACCGTTCCTTCTGGCATTTCAATCACTATTTGTGTCAGTTTGTACGCGGAAGTAAAAAGGGCTTTCTATGCAGAACTCCCGTAAAACACGTCGGAGAGAGTCCCCTTTACACGCTCAACCGCTTCGAGAGCCTCGTCAGTTCCGGAGTATCTCTTCGTCGCCCCCGACCGCAAGCTCGCGCCCGCCGGAGTCCACGAACCTCCAAGCCCATCCGCCGTCGGCGGTTCTGTGGACTAAGAAACCCGTTTCCTCGACCTCGTCGGAGTCGGCGTCTGCGACGTGTACGTCCGCGTCTCCGGCGTCGCGTAACGTTTCGAAGGCGTCCTCGGCGTCCGACCTCGACGTGTAACAGCGTGACGAGACAGCGAGCACCTCGTTCTCCGGACCGAGCAGACGCCAGCGCGCGCCTTCTTCGTCCTCGTAAACCTCGAACCTCGACGAGATACGTTCCCGTTCGTCCTCCGCCTCGGCGTCGGAAGCCCCGATAGCGGGCTGTGTGCTATCACGTTCCTCCACGACAGGGGTTTCGCCCGAACGGAGGTACTCTTCGAGAACGTCGCGTGTCTCTACCGACGCACCCTCGACCTCGTCCCTGAAGTACTCGACGCTCCGTTCAGCCCCCATCTCGGTCGTATATCCTGTTTCGGAGTCAACGACATCGCGTCCGTCGGCGTCGCGTAGTAGCCAACGCCAGTCGGCGGAAACGTCCCTGAATATCTCGAACCTCGCGTCGCTGTCAGGTGTGCCGTCCTCGACAACCTCGTCGCGCTTCTCAGCCATCACAGGCAGGACGGTAGCCGAGAAGACGACGAGAAGGAAGCCGAAAGCGTAGACAGCAGTTACCTGAGAACTCCTGTCTGTCGCGGGGCTTCCGGGCTGTACGTTCCAGCCGTCGGGGTAGAAACGGACGAACACGGCGAGAGCAAGGAGACAGACGACGGTTCCCACGACAGCCGTACGGTAGACACCCTCGGAGACCGGGAGACGGTAGACGAAGCCGAGGACGAGCAACGGAACTCCGGAACCCGCGAGAACGACAGCGACCTGACGCGCCGTCCAGAAAAGCGGCGACACTCGACCTACCGTTGTACCCAAGAGCAGGAAGAGAACGCCAACCAGAACGAGGGACGCGCCCGTGACGGATATCCAGTAGCCGTAAGCCTCCTCGGGAAAACGTGGCTTTCCGAACGCACGAATGTAGAACCCCGTTGTACCGTCTTCTGTCTCGTCATCGGAGATGGCGCTGGCAGTCGTTCGTCCCACCAGCAAACTTGATTGAAAAATTGCCGTTTGGACATGACCGATTGGCGAGCGCGACTTTAAGCTCCGCCGGCCATTGCCAGCGGCACCGTTTTATCGTCTTATATATCCCGAGGGGTTCGACCTTAAGATGGTTATTATACATTATATTACCGTGTTCAGCCAATATATTCGCTAAAATACCGCCCTGAGACGTGTTTTGTCATTTTATAGCATCCTCTAAAGGCTTATGTCCAGTTTATTCGCGATTTCTAACATAGTCTTAGTCTTTTAAGCCGTATTTAGGCATATACATGGCAGAAAATGACAGATAACTGTATAGACAGCAAAGTTTAAGTGTACAGGGACTTATGTCTGTACTGTAATGAGCGTCAAAGGAAACGCGTTCGGAAAAGGAGGTCAGTCGGTCGTCTACCGCACAGCCAGTTACATGGCGTGCGAGGACTGTGGCGAAGGTGCGATGGTATGGGACGAAAAGGAAAAGGTAACCAAGTGTAGCTGTTGCGGAGAAGTTTACGAGGGACGCCCGTGACTTCGGCAGACTGCCCAACGTGTGGCGGCGAGTTCCACACGGTCAAGATGCGCGAGGAGGCGATGGAGTACGCTCTCAGCGCGCTCGGTGAGGAGACGTACGAAGACCTGTGTACGGGATGCAGGAAGGTGACACGGAGGGCTTCGATGCCCTACTTCGAAAGCTCCGGATTCGAGGGGGTGGTCGCGGAGACGTAGCCCGCGCACCGCAACCTCTGCGGAACGGTAAAGAAAGCCTGCTCGCTTTCGTGTCTCGTCCGGAGTCTGCCAAACTTCGGACTGTTCAGCCTTCCTGTTTCTGTGCTATCTCATCGCGGAGTACGTCGTTGACAGTCGCTGGGTCCGCGCTACCGCCCGTCTTGCGCATGACCTGACCGACGAGGTAGTTTATCGCCTCTTCGTCGCCCGAGAGGTAGTCCTTGACGGCGTCGGGGTTCTCCTCGACAGCCTCGCGCGTCGCTTCGACCGTCACGTCCTCGTCCGCCTTACGTAGGTCGTTTTCGTCCACGACATCGACGGGCGCGCGTTCTTCGTCGAGTGCGGTGCGCAGAGCCTCGACGGCGTTCGCGTCCGTGAGTTCGTCTTCGGCGACGAGTTCGACGAGTTCAGCGAACTCTTCGGCTTCGACTTCGCGCACGTCCATGTCGCGGTAGTTGAGTTCGCGCAGGAGTTCGTCGGCGACCCACGTCGCTGAGAGGTCGGCGTCCACGCGCGCGGTGACCTCCTCGTAGAAGTCGGCGACAGCCTTCCGCGAAGTGAGTTTTTCGGCGACCTCGTCCGAGACGCCGTACTCGTCCTCGAAACGTGCGCGCCTCTCACGCGGGAGTTCGGGTACGTGTACGTCGTCCTTGAACTCCGTCGTGCGCAGAACGGGTATGTCGGCTTCCTCGAAGTACCGGTAGTCCTTCTCCTCCTCCTTCTCGCGTAACGTGACCGTCACGCCGCGGTCGTCGTCGTAATGGCGCGTCTCCTGTACGATTTCGCCGCCGCGTTTGAGACGGTTCTTCTGGCGCGTGACCTCGTAACGGAGAGCACGCACGACGCCTTTCGTCGAGCCTATGTTCTTGATTTCGGTGCGGTTACCCTCGACACCGTCCTGCGAAATCGAGATGTTTGCGTCGACACGGAGCGCGCCGGAACGCGACGAGTCGTATACGTCGAGGTACTCCAGAATCTCGCGGAGAGTGTCGACGACGGCGCGCGCCTCCGCGGGCGACCGTATGTCGGGTTCGGTCACGATTTCGAGTAACGGTGTGCCGCTTCTGTTGTAATCGACGAGCGTGTACTTCGAACGCTCTATGGAGCCGCCTTTGTGTGTCAGCGCGCCGGGGTCCTCCTCCATGTGGGCGCGCGTGATTCCGATTTCGTGGTCCTCGTCCTCGACACTCACGACGAGCCTTCCTTCCTCGTTTATGGGTGCGTCGTACTGCGATATCTGGAAGTTCTTGGGCAGGTCGGGGTAGAAGTAGTTCTTCCTGTGGAACCGCGTCTCGTCGCGAACGTCGCATTCGAGTGCCTTGCCGACACGTACTGCGTACTCGACGGCGCGCTCGTTGACGACGGGTAGGGAGCCGGGAAGTCCTAGGCAGACGGGGCATGTGTGCGTGTTAGGCTCGGAGTCCTCGTAGTCGGTAGAGCACGAGCAGAACATCTTCGTCTCTGTGTCGAGCTGGACATGTATTTCGAGTCCTATCACGACCTCGAAGTCGTCGGTCATCGACGGAGATTGTTCTGTGGCGTACAAAAGTATGTTGGAGACACCCGAATTATCCGTTGACTCCGTACTTCTCACACACTTCCTCAACGACACATTCACCACAGTTAGGCGACCGCGCGTGACAAATCGCGCGTCCGTGTGCGATGAGAGCGACGTGCGCCTTACGCAAATCGACGCCGCATTCGTCGCGGTACTCCAGAAGCTTCTCGCGCGTCTTGGCGGGCGACATGTCGGGTGCGACGCCTAAACGTCCCGTCACGCGGTCCACATGCGTATCGACGGGACAGTAGTCGGCGTCCGCCGCGAAAAGAAGGATTACGTCGGCGGTCTTGTGCCCCACCCCTTTGATACTCATTAATTCGTCGTGTACCTCCTCGGGCGGTTCTTCGCGTATCCAGTCGATCTCACCGTCACGTTCTTCGACAATATGACGCGCTGAGTTCTTGAGGTACGACGCCTTCGAGTTCGCGAGACCTGCGGGCGCGATGAGTTCGCGCAGTCGGTCTTCGGGCGCGTTCAGGATTTCGTCTGGCGTCACGTACTCCTCGACGAGTGCGTCGTACGCACGGTCACGGTTCTCGTCCGCGGTGTTCTGAGAGAGAACCGTCATCACGATTTCTTCCCACGGTTCGGTTCTGCGCGGCTCCGCGTCGTGCTCGTCGGCGAGCGTGTCTACGACATCCTTGAACGTCTCACAGTCCATGTGTGAAGTCGTCGCGGCTGTGCGAAAACTCCACCGAAAGCTACGGTCGCCCCGTGATGTCGCTCTCTGATTTTCGGTTCGCTACGTTCCACCGAAAGCCCTAATCCTTAGTTGCTCATTTCAAAAGTATGCTCCAGACCTCGGCTGTGCGCGACTGGCTGGTCGAGAACGCCGAGAGCACGTACGACGCGTTTATCGAATGGCTCGGTGCCAATCTGCCCAACTTCCTTCTTGCGGTTCTGATAATCGTGGTCGGCTACCGTGTCTCGATAGCCGTCAAGAGGTACGCGGGACGCCCCGTCTACCGTTGGGTGGGACGCGAGAGCGTCGCTTCGACGATGCTCCGTCTCCTCAAGTACACGATAATCTTGGTGTCGGTGCTCTTCGCTCTCCGCGTCTCCTTCGGCTTCTCGCCGACATCCCTCCTTCTCACAGCCACCGTCTTCTCCGCCGTCGTCGGTATAATACTCGCACCGCTCGTCGGCGACATCATAAACGGCGTCTTCGTTCTGAGCGACCAGCCGTACGAGGTCGGTGACATGATAGAACTCGTGGACACCGGTCAGAAGGGCTTCGTCGAGGAGGTTACGATAAGGTACACAAAGGTGTTCACGATAGACAACACTTTCCTCGTCATTCCAAACTCCGAGATACGCAAACGCGACGTCGCCAACTACAGCGCGGAGGACATACGGACACGTCGGTCGCTCGAACTGTCGGTCACGTACGAGAGCGACGTTTCGAAGGCACGCGAGCTACTCATCGAAGCCGCGAGGGAAACGCCCGAGGTAATCGGTACACAAGGGAGCGTCCGTATAGGCAAGGGCGAGTACCCGCTCGAACCACGTGCTTTCATAACCGAGTTCGGCGACCACGGCGTGCATCTAAACCTGCGGTACTGGGTGCGCGAACCTTACAGGCTTCAGGCGGTGGAGTCGGATGTCAGCGAGAAGGTCTGGGCTAAGTTCCAGCGCGAAGGCGTCAAGGTACCGTACCCGCACAGACACCACGTCTTCGACGACACGAGCGGCGAGGTCAGCGTCTCGTTCGACGGCAATAAGGAAGATGAAGAAAGAGACGGTCGCACCAACATGGAAGACGGTTAGCCAGCGACTTCTATACGCACGTCGAGGTTCTGACGCAGAAAGCCTTCTACATCAGGGTCGTTGCCGACGAGTCGTCTGAGCGCGCGTCTAAGCTTTCCGGACCGCGTCCGTCCTATGACGATAACGTCCGCGCCTTGGCTAGCCGCCTCGCTGAGTATAGTCTCCTCAACCAAGAAACCCCTGCGGATGACGTACGACGCTTCGCCGATACCGAACTCGCTCTCGACCTCTCTGCGTAACTCCTTACGCGACACCCTCCCGTTTTCCTGAAACAGGTTGACGTGGAGGATGACGAGTTCGGCTTCGCCGTCCTCAGCACCCGCTTCCTCCTTCATTTCGAGAGCGTGTGCGATGGTGCTCTTGCTGTTCTTCGTCAGAGGGTACCTTACGGGAACGAGTATCTTCATCGCGTGGGGTATGTCTCGTATTTCTCAACGTGCTCTACGGAGTTCGGTCGGTTCTTCTTCGTCCATGGTCGAATCTGTCGAAGCACAGTTACTTGTCGAAGACGGGTTTCATAACAGCATAAACATGTTGGTTGTGTAGTACGGTGTCGCCAGCCTCATCTGCTTCTGGTTACTTCGACAGCCGCCTCTTTCTCGCAGAGCGCGCGTGCGTTGTCCTCGGGGATACGTGCCACGTCCTCCTCTCCGAGCGTGTACTCGCGTCCGTCGGTTCCGACGAACTCGGGTAGCGACTCCTTCACACGTACGGTCGTGTATCCGTCGTCTCCGGTTTCAGGCTCAGGCTTAGTGCCAACGTCGTTCCGAGAACCGCCGCTTGCCTCCTGTTCAGGTTCGCTCTCGGTTCCGGTGTCGGCTTCACCGTCGGTCAGCGCGCCTTCGAGAGTCTCCTCTATACGTTCCTGGTTCGTGCGTATCTCGGAGACGATGCTGGAGAACATCTCGCGCTCCTCGCGCGTCATACGCTTCTCGCTCGCTGTGTGTCCGTTCGCTGAAAGGGATGCCATCTTTACGACCTTACCGACACGACGCTCGTATATCGCCTCCGTGACTTGCCGCGCGCTTCTGAGAGCGTCGTTTATGCGTTGCGCCTCGTCCGAGTACGGGTCGTCGCACGTGTCGCGCTCCTCGCGCATGCTCTCGATGTAGTCGGCGGCGTCCTCGTAGAACGTGTCGGAGAGTTCCTGTAGCTTCTCCGAACGTCTTTCTTCCGCCTGCACCTGTCTTAGGTCGTCTAGGTCGATATCCATCTTTTTTCCGTCCTTATCCGAGTCTAACTTCGCCGCGTAGCATGCCGAAGACCGCGGCGTACTCTGGGACTGTAACCTCATTCGCCTCGATATTAAATCTTCTTCCTCCGACCTCAAACGACGCGGGTTCGTCGGCGACGACCGTCTGCTCGCGCGTAGAGAAGACGACCGCGTCGCGCAGAGGTTCGAACTCTTCGAGTTCTTCGCGTGAAAGTGGCACGACACGTAAGCCCGTCCCGCCGTGTAACGAGCCGGGAAGACGTATGAGGCGACGTGTGTCTGTCGTCACGGGTTCGTCCGTCTCCGCGCTCGTCTCATCGACCGCGCGTTCTAAGAGCGTCTCCCAGAAGCCGCGTGTGCCGCGCGCGACGTCTAAGTTGCCGGACGCGAGTTCGTCGCGTCTGTCGCGGAAGACGCGGAGGAGGGTGCGCGCCTTCTTCTCGCCGACGTTGTCGAACTCACGGAGACGCTCGACCGCCTGGTCGTCTTCCATAGCTGAAGTTTCGTCGGCGTATTCGAGGACGTAGTCGCGTATTCGGTCGCTCCACGCGCCGCCCTTGAGCCTGCGG
The DNA here is from genome assembly GCA_034522195.1 of Halobacteriales archaeon. Classification (GTDB taxonomy): domain Archaea; phylum Halobacteriota; class Halobacteria; order Halobacteriales; family Halorutilaceae; genus Halorutilus. The sequence continues at coordinate 193,099 of JAXHLL010000002.1, forward strand.
AGTTCCGCGGACGACTTGCGCCCGTGCATCCACTCGTCCTGTTCGCTCCCCGCTACCGTCTCGCGCGTGAACGCGAGTTCGGCACGGAAGCCCGTGCCTTTTACATAATCGACAATTTCGCGCCGCGCGTCGCTTCCGAGTCTGCGCACACGTTCGTCGTAGACGTGTATGTGGTAGCCGCGTCCGCCCGAGAAGACGACGAGCGTGTCCTCGAAGCCTAAGTCTTCGTCTATGAAGGTCAGGAGGTTGAGGAGGGCGTCCTTGCACTTCGAGAGCATCTCGGCGTAAGAGTCGTCGGGTTCGGCGTCGCGGAGATGGTCTGCGTCGAGGTCGAAGATGAGGTCCGCGCCCTTCCAGCCCTTTTCGGACATAGCGGAGGCTTCGGGACGTTCGTAACGCGCCGACGAGTAGTAGACGTGCTGTGGCTTCGTGTCGGCTAGCCACGTTTCGAGGCTCCCGAGGTCAAGGAGCGACTTGTGGCGTACCATGCCACCGCCGAAGGAGATAAACGCCCACTCGCGGTCGTCGGACGCGCGCGGTTCGACAACACCACCTGAGTCGCCGAACTCCGGAGGCGTGACGCTCCCGCGGTAGTAGTCGCCGAAACGTCCTTTGACGTACGCGCGCGTCCTGTCGTCCATCGCGGTGCGTGTACGGGAGTGTGCTCCATATAGGCTGTGCTCCTCGGTTTCAGGCTCTAGCGACCTTGCCGAGTTCGAGTTCGACGCGGACGTTCTCGTACGGTATATGAGGACGTTTTCCGCGTCCTTTCGCGCTGTCGTCGAACCTAACTATACCATGCTCAGCGAGAACGTCGAGGTCGTCGTGGACACTCTTGTAGTCGCGGTTCAGAGCTTCGGCGACAGCCGATATCGTGTCGTAGTCGTTTTCGAGAAGTTCGACGATAAGCTCCAGCCTCTTCGAAGACAGGAGTTTCTGAACCTCCGATGGGTCGGCAAGGTTCCGGTAGTGGTTCTGCGGCTCGCGGTCTTCTTCGAGTCTTTCCAACGCTTCTGCGGGCTCCCCCCTGAAGAACTCTTCCTCGGTCGTCGACGCTTACTCACGCAGGTCGGCGCCCTCTTGGGTATCCCCTTCTCGAGTTCGCGAACTGGTGTTCGGTCATCTTATCTCCTCCCTGAACTTCCGGAACTGTTCCGCTATCGAACCCGCGTACTCGACAGGTTCTATCTTTTCGTCCGTGCCAACGTGTCTGTGGTGACGCGGAACGTCGGTCGAGTGGCGCGCGTTGTCATAACGGAGTATGTTCTCGCCGTCGGAGTCGCAGTACTGGAACGAGTACTTGACACCTTCGACGAAGTGCTCGTCGGGTTCGACTAGGTAGGCACGTGCATCAACGAAGGTACCGTCGTCGAACACTTTCTCGCGTTCGAACACCTTCTCCGCCATTACGCTTCATAGCGGATAGGGAACACAGCGTTATAAGCTTATGGTGTGATGCCCCATGACACCATAGAAGGATATTCGGTGAGCGATAAGACACCGCGTGGAGACTAAGCGAACTCCGACAGGTCGGTGTCGCTCGTCGATTTGCGGAACTCGATTTCGTCGCCGACCTCGATGTCTTCAACCTCTTCAACGAGAACCTCGACGTTCTTGCCCGACTCGACGCGCTCAGTCGTCATGAGTTCAAGTCCCTTCTGTAACTCTTCGACGGTCGCGTCCAAGCCGAGGAAATCGACGAGTATCTCGTCGATAGGCGTCGGGTCGCCGGTTTCGAGATAGTCGTCGTACGCATCGGCGAGTTCGACGCACATATCGTCGCTCATCTCGCGTACGTCAGGGACGGGGACAGATGAAAGTTCATAAGTGACCACCTTCAGCGCGCCACCTCCTTCGCGTCTTCCCCAGCACTCAAGTGTGCCCTTGTAGACTGTTGAACTAAGTATCGCCATCAAGGTTCTGTCAGGTATTCCGTCATCTAACTCGGCACACTGTATAACATCGCTCACAGGTAGTCTATCCTTGTTCAGAGCGGCAAAGATGCGTTCGTTGAAGAATCCTGGATGTATAATCTCCGGTCGGTTTAGTTCGCCTAAATCAAACCGTTACGCTCCAGAGTTGCACATGTCCTGCGTTCGTGATATTCCTTCGCCTCACCTTGTTCGATATACTTATGCAGACTGTCGTAGCCGTCACGTTTGAGAGCACGTTTGACCGTCGTCGCCGTCGTCTCCTCGTCACTCATCTGGCGAACTTCCTCAACGTACTCGTGTACATCAAGTAGGTACTTGTCTGTAGAATCCCCGGTCAGAACGTCACCTTCCTCTATCTGGCGTATGCTCTTGAGCGCAGGCTGTAAGAAACGGTCATCTATGCCAAGCGTCCGCGCATCGTCTTCATCGATGAAGAAGAATGCGTTCGCGCCAGTCGTCTCGCCTCGACTTACTGAACCCAGACTGTCGAAAGGTACCGTCCTCTCGTTCTCCAGCAACTGAATATACACGTTCGGCGCGAACAGATAAGGCTCTATCTTGTCCCTGTCTTCATCCATCAGGTACGACTGTCTTACGGAGGTCGTCCGGTAGTTCGGACGCGAGTAAATCTTCATGTACGCGTCTTCGGGTACGGCGTAATCGAACGTCGCCGTGTCAACAATGTCAGGCGCGCTCATCTCCTCGTTGATACGGACGAAGTTAACGACGTTGTCGCGGCGTTCGTCTTCGTCCTCTACGCGCTCGGCGAGTATCAGAACCGAATCGACAAGCGCGTCCTCGAAGACGCGGAGACGGAAGCCCACGACTGCGTCTATACGGTAGTGGTCGTACAGGAACTCCTGCAGAGCCGCGCCGTACTTGACGTTCATCCATTTCGACGGCACGATAAAGCCGAGGCGTCCGCCGTCGCGCAGGAACTGCGTCGCGTGAGTGATGAAGTAGACATAGAGGTCGCTTCTCGCGCTGAGTTTCTTGTCGCCGTCGAAGTACGGCGTCCGGTTGTTCGTGTCGCGGAACTCTGCACTCTTGAGATGCTCGCGGAAATGCTCCTTCGACGGAAACAGGTCTTCCTGACGGACGTACGGCGGATTCGCAACGACGGCGTCGAACTTGCCGAGCGCGTTACCGTCGTCGCCGTCGCGTCCGACCTTCCCCGCGTCGCTCTCGCGCGACATCGGATGCAGGTTGAAGAAGTCCTCGTTGTACGCGTTAATCTCGTCCGTGGGTTCGGTCATCGACCGCGACGCGAGGTTAAGCGCGGTGAGGTGGAGAGGGAACTTGTTGATGTCCACCGCGGAGATACGGTCAAGTATCTCTTGGTGACTCGCGTCGTTAGAGAGTTCGTCAATCTGCTTGTACGCCTCTACGGTTATCGTTCCGCTACCGCACGCGGGGTCGAGAACTTCGTCGTCCTCCGAATCGACGGCGTACCGCGTGAATACACGCGCAATCCAGGGATAGACTGTTCTGTCTCGCAGTTCTTTTTCGCTCCTGCTCGGGTATGAGTTCCTCGTATATGCCGCCAAGAAGGTCTTCGTCTATCTCACCAATGTCGGCGTTGACGATGTTGTTGAGGAAGTCCTCAATACGCATCAGTGTCTTCCGATTCTGGGGAAACTCCTCAAAGAGTGACGCTTCGTCATCGAAGACAGCCTCGTAATCTATCTCCTCCACGATGGAGTCAAAGCAGTCGCGGAGGTGTTCCTCCATCATTTCTAAAGTCGTATGTTCGTGTATCGAGTCGAGAGGGAATCCGCTCTCTGTAGGTATCTCATCGGGCGTCTTGCGGCGCACGAACTCGTAGAACAGTACCTTGTTGGTGAGCAGATACGCATACTGCTTCGCCGCTATCTTGAAAGTCTTGTCAGCGTCGGGTTCGTAGTCGTTCTCGCGCGCCCAGTTCTCGAACTTCTGACGGAAAGGTTCGCTTGACTCGTACTTGTCGCGTGCGAGTGCTTCGTAAGGCTCCCAGATTGTCGAATGAAAGCTCTGGAGGATACCGAGAACTTTCTTTTTCTCCGCCTGTTCTGGAAGCTCGTCCTCGTGGAAGAGATAGTTGACGACGAGCAGGAGTTCATCGACAAATTCCTCGACTGAAAGGTTACGCAGGTCGAAGTAGTAGTAGTCGAATTCGTCGAGGTCGTACCCCTGACGTGTGTCGAACAGGAAGAAGTCGCGCGAGTTACAGGTTGCGAAGTACTCGGTGTCCTTGTCGCGGGCGTAGTCGTAAGCCTGCTTCACAACTTCGCGTTCGCGCGGATTTACGTCGTCGCGCTTGACCTCGATTATGACCTCGCCCGTGCGCTTGCTCGGCACGTAGATGTCGGCGCGTCTTCCTTCGACATCTTCCTCTATCTTTGGCTCGTCGTAATCAGGGAAGTGGGACTCAATCTCGTCCTTGAGACGTACGAAAAGCTCGGAGTGGAACTTAGCCTCAGGCTCAACCATGGAGGGAGTTGAGTAAGTTCGCGTATATCTCTTTCGCCGCTACAACTCCTTCACCATGTAAGGACCGTCTCTCTCGTACCCCAGCGAACGGTAGTACTCGCGTACGCCGATTCCGCTTATGACGGCGAGGCGCGTGTAGCCTGCGTCGCGTGCGATGCTTTCGGCGCGCTCCATGAGGCGTTCGCCGTAACCGCGGTGCTGTACGGCGTCGTCCTCAACAGAGTCGTCGCCTATACCTGCCTGTCTGCCATAGACATGTAGCTCGCGTACGACAGCCGCGCTTTCGAGTTCGTCGCGTACGACCTCGCCGGGGAAACGGAGGCGCAGGAAGCCGACGAGGAGACGGTCGCGCGCCTCGCCGTCTCCTACGAACTGTAAGAAATGTTCGGTTCCGCCCGCGCAGTCGTACTCGGTCACGTCAAGGTGTACGCCTTCGGGCTTCTCGTCGTTCATGCCGACCTCTCTGCAACGTATGCAGTCGCACGTACCTCCGTTCTCGTCGAGACGCTGTCTTGCGAGCTGGCGCAGGTTCGACTTGGTGACGCCATCCTCGATTTCTGTCGCCGGTATGTCGCGCTGAACGCGCGAGAGGCGCGTGTACTCGGGGATTCGTTCCTTCGCGCGCGCCACGACCTCCGTCGCCTCCTCGTTCGAGAGGGGTTCGAACTCTCCGCGCTTCCACTGCGCGTAAAGCGGCGTGCCACGCACGACGAGCGTCGGGTATATCTTCAGGTAGTCGGGACGGTACGCGGGGTTGTCGAAGATTTCGTGCGCGTCATCCACATCATCCTCGGGCGTCCTGCCGGGCATTCCGGGCATCATATGGAAGCCGACCTTGAAACCGGCGTCGTGGAGGCGTCGGTTCGCCTCGCGCGTCTCCGCGTCTCCGTGTCCGCGTCCCGTCTTGCGCAGAGTCCCGTCGTCGGTCGTCTGTACGCCCATCTCGACCTTCGTACCGCCGAGACGTAACATCCTGTCTACCTGCTGTTTCTCGCACCAGTCGGGTTTAGTCTCGAACGTCGTTCCGATGTTGCGCACGCCCGCGTTCTCGTTCTCCGCGACGACTTCCTCGAAAGGCGTCCACGCGTCGGGCGTCGTGTTCGAGGGTGCGTAACGTTCGTCGCCGTCACTGTCGCCGAACTCGTTCATCGCCTGAAGCGCGCGCTTGACGAACCACTCCTGATAATCTGCCGAACGAGCGGTCATCGTGCCGCCCATCAGGATGAGTTCAACCTTATCGACGAGATGCCCCGTCTCGCGCAGGTCGCTGAGACGTTGCGTCACCTGGTCGTACGGATGGTACTCGTTGTGCTCGCCGCGCATCGACGCGGGTTCGTTGCCCGTGTACGACATGGGTGCTTCGAACTCCGAGTCGGGACCGCCGGGGCAGAAGACGCACCTCCCGTGCGGGCAGGGTTCGGGCGAGGTCATGACAGCGACGGGTGTGACACCGCTCGCCGTCCGTACAGGCGTCGTACGAAGGACGCGTTCGGCGCGCTCGCGGTGTTCGTCGGGCACCGCCTCAAGTACAGCCGAGTTCTTCGGCACGCGCGGCGACGAGTGCTTCCCGCAGACGCGGTTCTTCGCGCTCTCGAAGCCGTCGCGTTCCACCTCGCCCTCGACGACCATGTGCGCGAGTTCTTCGACGACGCGTTCGAAGGCGTCGCCCTCGGTCTCCGCGTCACTTTCGCCGCTTGTTGCCATCGGTATCGGTACCCTCTCCACCTTTTTGTGCCTGACGGTCGTAAGCCGTTACGGTTAAGAAGCGTAAGTTCGAAAACGTCGTGAGGCTCTTTGATGTCTTCGGGAGATACTACGTCGCGCGCGGCTGAACTCGTCTCGCTGATGAACAACGCCGACAGCGTCGCCATAGTCTGTCACGACAACCCCGACCCCGACTGCATTGCGAGCGCGCTCGCAATGCGCACTATCGCGGACAACGCGTCGGTCGAAGACGTCGATATACTGTACGGCGGAGAGGTTTCGCACCAGCAGAACCGCGCCTTCGTGAACCTGCTCGGCGTCTCGATGTCGAGGTACAGGGACGCCGACCTCGAAAGATACGACGTAATCGGGTTCGTGGACCACTCACAGAAGGGCGAGAACAACCCCGTGCCGGAGGACGCCTCTATCGACTTCGTGGTTGACCACCATCCGCCCGATAACGGCGTCGATGCCGTCTTCGTAGACGTGCGCGAGGAGTTCGGTGCAACCACAACGATACTCGTCGAGTACCTGCGTGAACTCGGCATCACACCCGAGACGGAGACAGCGACCGCACTCCTTTTCGCGATACGCGCCGAGACGCTCGAATACCTGCGCGGAACGACGCCGATGGAGTACGAAGCCTCGCGTTATCTACATGAACTCGCCGACATCGACCTCCTCGACCGCATGACAAACCCCGCGTTCACACCTGAGACACTCGACACGATAGGGCACGCGATACTCGGTAGGGAGGTGCGAGCGTCGTCGCTCGTCTCGGGCGTCGGCGTCATAACCGAACGCGACGCGCTCCCGCAGGCGGCGGACTACCTGATGCACCTCGAAGGCGTCTCGACAGTCCTCGTCTTCGGTGTCGTTGATGACCAGATAGACATAAGCGCGCGTTCGAAGGACTCGCGCGTCGACCTCAACCAAGTTATGCGCGACGCATTCGGCGACGTGGGAAGCGCGGGGGGACACCGCGAGATGGCTGGTGCGCAGGTACCACTCGGCGTCTTCTCCGACATGGCTGAGGCTGACGACAAGATGATAGAACTCGTGTCGGGCACGGTCAAGAAACGTTTCTTCGACGCGATGAACCTGCAGGAAGACGAAGAAACGGAGGAGTGAGTCAGTCTTCGCTCGCGCCTTTCTTGAACTCGCGTAGTATACGCCACGCTAAAGCGACGAGCACCCCAGCGACGCCGAGTATCGTGCCGACGACGACTATATCGACGATGTCCATGCCGGAAAGAGAAGCGCGCGTCTCATAACTCTTCCCCGAACTCGACGAGCGTCTCGCCGTCGAGCGTCACGATACGTCCGCTGTACTGCTCTTCTTCGCAGACGAGCCACGCGTAGTAGGACGACGACGAACCGCGCGGACGTGTTGGGCTTCCGGGGTTGAGGACGGGAACCGTGTACTCCCTGTACAGAGGCGTATGTGTATGACCGCGCACCACGATATGCGCGCCTGTCTCCGCAGCCTCGTAAGCGGTGTCGGTCGCGTCGTGTCCGTGTAAGACACAGACACGGACGCCGTCGGCTTCGAACACCGTTCTGCGCGGAAGAGCGTCGCACACCTCGGTCGAGTCGGCGTTTCCGTGCACGGCGTGTAGCGTAGCGCGGTCTTCGAAGTTTTCGAGAACGGAGCGCGACGTGAAGTCGCCCGCGTGCACAACAGCGTCGGCTTCCTCGACAGCGGCGACGAGGGACGGTGGCAGGTCGTCGGGTTTGTCGGCGTGCGTGTCGGACGTAACGAGGAGGCGCATGCACGTAAAGACGGATTCGGCGACAAACGAGTTACGGTCGCTGTCCGACAGTTTGAAGCCTCGGCGCGCGCAAACGCGTCCATGGAACTTGTCGTCTCTCAGTCGCGCGTATCCGGACGTGTGGACGCGCCGCCGAGCAAGAGCTACACACACCGTGGTGTGCTCGCTGGCGCGCTCGCCGACGAAACACGCGTGCTCAACCCTCTGATGAGCGCGGACACAGAAGCAAGCGTACGTTGTGCGCGCGGTCTGGGTGCCTCGGTGATACGCGAGGGGGACGACCTGCGTGTCGAAGGTGTCGCGGGCGAACCCGAGACGCCGGACGACGTTCTCGACTGCGGCAACTCGGGAACGACAACGCGTCTTTTCGCAGGCGCGGCGTCGCTCGTCGAAGGTCTCGCGGTTCTTACAGGCGACGAAAGCCTGAGGTCGCGTCCGAACGGTCCTCTCCTGTCGTCGTTGCGCGAACTCGGCGCGACGGCGCGCTCGACACGCGGAAACGGACGCGCGCCGCTCGTCGTGGGTGACGCGCTCGAAGGAGGAGAGACGAGCATCGACGGAAGCGTCTCGTCGCAGTTCATCTCGTCGCTCCTTTTCGCCGCGCCTCTGACCGACGAAGGCGCGACGGTGCGTGTCGAAGGCACGTTAAAGAGCCGTCCTTACGTCGACATAACGCTCGAAGTTCTGGAGAAGATGGGTATAGCGGTCAAGGAGACGGACGATGGATTCCGAGTCGATGGTGAGCAGACGTACGACGCCGAGGAGTTCCGCGTCCCCGGCGACTTTTCGAGCGCGTCTTACCCTCTCGCCCTCGGCGCGGTAGCGGGCGAAACGAGCGTCGGAAACCTGTATCCGAGCGCGCAAGGCGACTCGCTGATACTCGATGTTGTCGAAAGAATGGGCGCGTCGGTCGAATGGAACCGCGACGACGGTGTGGCACGCGTATCGGGCGAAGCGGAGGAACTCGAAGGCGTCGAGTTCTCCGCAGAGGACAACCCCGACCTGACGCCGACCGTAGCCGCGCTCGGTGCCGCCGCAAGCGGTGAGACGCGTATCGTCGATGCCGAACACGTCCGTTACAAGGAGACAGACCGTCTCGAAGCGATGGCGACCGAACTCGGAAAGATGGGCGCGAGCATCAAGGAGGAACACAACCGTCTCGTTATCGACGGCGACGCATCGGAACTCGTCGGCACGCGTGTCGACGGCAGGCACGACCATCGTGTCGTGATGGCTCTCGCAGTCGCAGGCACCGTCGCCGAGGGAGAGACTACGATAGAGACAGCGGAGAGCGTCGATGTCTCGTACCCGGGCTTCGCGGACGACCTGCGGAAGTTGGGTGTGAAAGTGAGCATCCAGAAGGCTGAAACGAACTGATTGTCACGTTCATCCTTTTGATACGGTTTGTTCCGTGAGTATTTTGGGTATATCATAGATTACGTAGCGGCTCCAAAGCGCGCAGGCAGATCAGTTAGATAGTCGTCATTACTTCGACAAAATATATAAGTGGTTCTATAATATATAGAAGTAATATGCGAGAACCAAATTCAGAACTTAGAGGTGGAGAACGTAAGCCTCCTGAGGCTTACCGACGGACGATCATTGAGACAGAGGACGAGAAGAATGTGAAACTCATTCGGGATCCTTCCGATAAGATCCCAGTCGTTCCAGTTGACGTATCACACACCGTTTCGGGGGGATGTAGAATATCTCTTTGAAAATGGACGCCAAGCTGTACTGTATACCTCGCTTCTGCTCATCCTAGGAGATTTCCATCGAAGGGAAGTTGGTGACTATGGAATTCCGGTTGAGGTGGCACTTGACGGTCGACCAGCTATGGCTGCCTACCTCCATGCTGTATGGAGAGAACCTGCTCGTGAGATCGCAGGACGTATGCGTGTTGATGTAGAGACTGTCTGGGATTACTGGTCACAAGTTCGTCAGCGAGCGCGCGACGAGGCTGAAACGGTGAAGTGGGAAATCTAAATCCGAGAAAACCGTGCTCACTCAATCCATTTTGTCTGGACTCTCACCGGGTACTTATGTAAGTATCGCTGTCCTTGTTGTTGGTCTTCTGACTCTCGGAGTCGTCTCATATGAGTTCTACCTGAATCATCTACGAACAAAGCAATCAGGTATTCAAATTGAGCAGATGAATACTACTGATAGTATTATGAGACATGGCACTTCACGGGGACTCTTCCGATTTGATATGATGGCGACGAATGAGGGTGAACGAGATGGGCGTATCGCAAAGAGAGGGACTCTCTTGAGTGCTGTCTTCTATGGAGAGCCGGGGGAGAAGACAATTACATCTTCCGACTGTGGTGGCGGGCGCGTCCAAACCTCATTTCCGACAAAGGACGAACGTCGTGTAGAGCCGGGTGAGAGTGTTCCACTTCGTATCGAAATCCGGTTCCCAAATAATAAAGGCATTAGCGAGATGGTCACTGACTACGACAAAGCTACATTCAATATGTCTGTCGATATCGAAGACACCGAAAGAACGTACACGTTGGAGATTATGGATGACATCGAATTCTCAGGGGTAACATGGCGACCCTAATTTAAATTCGAAGTCATCTCGTAGTCGGAAACATGGTAACAATTTTAGCTTGGTGCCTGCGGTAGTGTTTTATTTTTTCCTGATAACTTTGTCTCATGGGATACAACAAAGCCTCGACAGACGACGTAGACTCGGTCGTCCCCGAGGAGTACGGCGGAATGTGGTTCCTGCGCGACGCTCTCGGTGCTGAACGCGTCGGTATGACGGTGCTCGAACTCGAACCCGACGCGAAGGGCAAGGAGCACAACCACGACCACGACGGTCAGGAAGAAGTGTACCTCGTCGTCGGAGGCGAGGTGGACGTGGACCTCACGGACCGCGACGAGACCGTGACGCTCCGAGAGGACGACGCGCTCCGTCTCGACGCCGACGAAGGCAGACAGATAGTCAACCGTGGCGACAAGAGGGCGAAATTAATCTTGGCGGGCGCATGAAATCGGCGTTCACATCTCGCGTGTCACGAGCCAGACACCGATTCCTGAAACGACGACGATTATCACGATTTCGAGCACGTAGTCGGACGGCTGAGGCGTCGAGTCTTCCTGCTCGCCGTCTTCGTTCGTCGTGTCCCAGTCCGTCTCGAAAACCTCGGCGAAGTAGCCCGCGACTTCCTCGTCGTGTACGACGACGCCGACTTCGCGGTTCTCTGTCGGCGAGTTCTCGTTCCAGTTTATGCTCGAAACGAGAGCGGACTCGCCGTCGACGACGACGCCTTTCGTGTGCACGGGATACGCGGCGAGGCGCGTTTCGATTCCCGACGCTTCGAGAGCGTCGGCAACCTCGGCGTTCTCATCTTCGTAGTACCAGCGTCCGTCGAGGAGGACGCGCACGTCAACGCCGTCTTCCGCGCGCTTTTCGAGTGCTGAGACGTACGGGTTCGTGCTAAGATTACCGTCGCTCCAAGCGCGCACGTAAGACTGCTGTACGAGAACCTCGTCGTCCGCGCTCTCTATGAGCGAAACGACGGGTTCGACAGGCTCATCGGGTGTGACGAAAAGCTCGATTTCGGCGGTACCCGTCTCGACTGCGTCGAAGCCTGTGCGTACCTCTGCGTCGCTCTCGTCGCCCTCGTGGCTCTCGACCGATGCGTTCTCCCACGACGAGACAGCGCGCCAGTCCACGTCCTCGCGGAAGACACGTGCGAGGTAGTCCGCCGTCTCCTCGCCTTCAAGAACGACGCCCCATCCGCGCGAACCCGTGGCATCGGGCGCGAAGTTCCTGTCGCCCCAGTTCTCGGTCGTCACGACGGCGGAGTCATCGACGACGGCGTATTTGGCGTGCAGAAACCTGTACCGACGCTGTTCGCCGTCCGCGACGTAAACGTCCGCCGCTTCCGCGAGCGAGTCGAGTACGCGTTCGGTCGGAACGCCGAAGCCGCCGGGCGGTGTGCTCTCGACGAGAACCGAAACGTCGGCTTCCGTTTCCCGCAGAACGTCGGCGAGATACCCGCTTCCGAATGTGAACGCTCCGACGAGGAGACGTTCGTCGGCGTCGCGAAACTCGTCGGCGACGACGCCCGAAGCGTCCGGCACGGCGAAGGCGGTAACGTCGGAGACGTTCGTACGCAGAACGTCGAAGTCGGTGGCTCCGACGTGGCGGGTTTCGAGCGCGGTGGGCGCGTCGCCGACACGTACGACAAGTTCGCCCTCGTTCGGTTCCACGTCGCTTTCGTCACCGTAACGCATCTCGTCAACGACTTCGTCGCTGGCGTTACGCAAGACGATAACTTCGCCGGAGTTAGCGAGACGTAAGCCGAGCGAGTAGTCGTTTCTGTCTTCGGGCGCACCTCCGTCGGCGAAGTAGACGGTGCCGTCAAGCGTACGGTTCGGCAGAAACGTCTCGTCCTCTCCGTCTCCGAGCGTCCATCCCGTCGTGTTCATCGTCTCGAACTCGACCGCGACGTACTCGCCTGCGTCGTCGGTTTCGTAAGTATCGGGATACGCCTCGACGACGCGCGCGTCTTCCGCCGCGGCGGTCGCAGACACAGCTACGCAGAAGAGAACGACGCAGAGAGCCAGCGTGGCGACCTTACTCTTCCTTCTCGAAGACATCTACGACTTCCAGAGGAACGTCTGGCATCGCTTCCCCCACCTCCTGCTTCGCTATCTTCGACGCGTGCTCTTCGCTTTCGACGTTGTAGACGTTTATCTCGAAGACGAGACCTACGAGCGCGGTTCCAGCGAACATGCAGACAGCGTCGAACGCCTCGCCACACGCGGGACAGTCCATGAGACCGACCTCGACCTCAATGTAGTCCTTTTCGGGGTTCAGAAGCTTTCCCGCCTCGCTCACCGCGACGGAGACGGCGTCCTCTATCTCTTCCACGTCTTCGACCATCCACGCACCTTCGAGAGCTACAGTATAGTCCATGATGTCTAGTTTCGGTGTTCGTCGGGGACGCCGTAACGTTTGTTATTCTGCTTCGCCATTCTTGAAGGCTTCTTCGATGCTATCGAAAGCCTCGTCGCGCGCTTCGCGGTCAACGAAGACGACGATACTCGTGACGCTCGATATTATCTCGATTATGTTTATCTCGTTCTCGTAGAGCGGCTTCACGACACGGTAGACGACGCCGGGAGTGTCGATAAAGTCGCCGCCCGTGACGAGTATCATCGCAACGTCCTCACGTACGGAGACGCTGGAGAACTTGTTGTCCTCGACGATTTCGTCGTGGAGTAGTTTCTCGGCTTCGCGTCCCTTGTTCTGGTCAACGAAGAACGACATAGAGTCGTTGCCCGTCGAGTGTCCGTAGATGTTTATGCCGTTCTCTCCCAAGACGGTTGAGAGACGCGACAGAAGGTTCGGCGTCTCTATGACCGACCTGCCAGCGACGGTGACGGCGGCGAGTGGTTCGTCGCGCATCTCGACGAGATGGGTGCTCTTACCCTCCCCTTCGATTACCGTCCCCTCCGCCCAGATGTCGCCGTGTTCGTGGTGAACGATACGGACCGTCATGTCGTCCGTCTTGTACTTGAGCGCGCTCGGAGCGACGACACCGGCACCGCGTATCGAGAGGTCCTGCATCTCCTCGACCGAGATGCTGTCTACGCTCTTTGCGCGTTCGACGTTCGACGGGTCGCCCGTCATGATACCGTCCACGTCGGTCACTATGACGACCTCGTCGGCGTCGAGATGGTTGCCAAGGAGCATCGCCGTCGTGTCGCTTCCGCCGCGTCCGAGCGTAGTGACCTTTCCATCGACCGTCTCGCCCAAGAAGCCGCAGACGACGGGGACGGCGTCCTCCATCCGTTCGGCGAGACGCTCGACCCGCTCCGATGTCTCTATCTCGTCCACACCCCCTTCCTCGTCCGTGACCACGGGCCAGTCTTCGTCGCCGGGTTCTAAGAAGAAAGAATCGACACCGATGTCTTCGAGTGCCGTCTTGAACATACGGACAGAAGTGCGTTCGCCCATGCTGACTATCTCGTCGGCGTCGTCGGGTTCCGGTCCCTCTTCGGTGACCTTCTCCATCTCCTCTATCAACATATCGGTCGTCTTACCCATAGCCGAGACCACTACACAGACATCGTTTCCTTCGTCGACAGCGTCCGATACGCTCTCGGCGGCGCGCCTCACACGCTCGCCCGAACCTACGCTCGTACCGCCGAACTTCACCACTATTCTAGACATGTAATCCCTATGCGGTTTGGGAACTGTTGTCAACACTCGGACAAAAACGCTTCGGATGTGTCCAGACTCTGCCTTTCCAAATCAGAAGTCTACAAGCCACATATACACACGCCGAGCTACTGTTCTCAAATGTGATAATAACAGGTGAACCGTCAAGTAGTTCGACCGTTCCTCGTTACACGAATGAAGATGGCTACACGGGCAAAGAAGGAGGGAAAACAGTGAGCGCGAGCGGAAGCGCGGACGGCGGTGACACGGATACCCGTCTTACGGCTAGCGCGCAGAACGAGCCACCCGTGAGGAGACACGGTACACGTCTGCAGAGATGTCTCTCCGAAACGGGCGAGAGACGGATAGTCGTCTATCAGCCCTGTGACGGATGCTGGATGGACGTTGCGCGCGACGACGTTCGAGAGCTTTCGGAGATGCGTTAACGCGAGGTTCAAAAAAAGGTCAGTAGGCTTTTTGGCGTCCGGCGTGTAGCGTAGTTATGCGTTGGGACTCTTCGAGGGAACGTCTCAGGTGTCTCGACGAGGTTCTCGAATCCGTACAGCGAAAAGCGGACGAGACACCGGCTCCGGTTCTCGTCGAGGGACGCAAGGACGAAGTCGCGCTGTCGAGCCTCGGAATCGAGGCTGAGACGGTGCGTATAAGCGGAAACGGAAGGAGCCTCGCAGAGACGGCGGAGCGCGTCTCGCGGAGGTACGAGGAGGCGATACTCCTGACGGACTGGGACGCCGAAGGGAACGCGCTCAAGTCGAAGATGAAGCCTCTTCTCGAATCCCACGGCGTCGTTCCGCGGACGGCGCACCGCAAGAGGATACGCGACCTGACAGCGAAGGAGATACACGACGTAGAGTCGTTACCGCGGCAGAGAACACGTATGAGGACGGAGACAAGAAGATGACCGTGAAATACAGAGACGCGCGCGAGGACGACGCCGTCGATATCGCCGAGATAGCCAACTCTTACGTCATGTCCGAGAACCTCTCCGTGGGTTCGATGCGTGACCTCGTACAGGACAGGACAATAAAGGTCGCCGAGGAAGGAGATGAAGGAGACACCAAAAAGGACGGGGAGAAGGACAACCGAATCGTCGGCTATGTCAGCTACCACGCCGTAGACGACACGGTCGTCGTACAGCATATCTGTGTTGTCCCCGATTACCGCGACACGGACGTGCCGGAGCGTCTCGTTGCCTTCCCCGTCGAGTTCGCCGACGAAGAGGGTATGCGCACCCGCGCCGCCGTGAACGAGGACTCGTGGTTCACGGAGTTCCTTCCGACACAGGGATTCGAGGAGAAGGGCGAGGCGCGTTTCGCGGGCGAGACTCTGGTCATGTACGAAGTCTAGAGGACACGCGGCGCGACTATCATGAGTACCATGCTACCGAACATGGCGACGGCGACTGCACCAGCCATCGTACCGGCGAGCTTGTCGCGTGCCTCGCCCTCCGAAACGGGCGAGAGAGCCTTCTTGAACCCCTCCTTGAGTATATGACCCCCGTCGAGGGGGAGCGCGGGTATGCAGTTGAACAGACCTAGGTTGAAGTTGACCCACGCCGACCAGTAGAGGACGTTGGGAACTAACCAGAAAACGCCTCCAAGGACGGCGAGAGGACCTCTTATCTCGTAGAAGTTGAGTACGAAGCCGTCGAAGCCGAAGAACGGCGTCAGACCGAGTATCGCGCCTAGGGGCAGGTAGATGGATATCGCCCAGTCTACCGGGTTAAGAGAGGTGAGAAGCGAGTACGGGTAGTCTATGTCGTACGGTGTTATGCCGACCTGTTCGGCGGTCGTGACGTAGCTTATGCCGAGGAACGCACCCTCGATACGCGGCGACTCGCCGAAAGTAACGTCGAGGGCGACCGTCTCACCGTCGCGCTGTACCTCGATAACCGCCTCGTCGCCGGGTGAGAAGCCGTCAACTGCGGACCTGAAGTCGTTTACGTTGACGACAGGTTCACCTGCGATGGAAGTTATGAAGTCTCCGTCCTGCATCCCGGCTTCTTCGGCTGGCGTGTCGGAGACGACGTTTCTCACTTCGACACCCTGTGTCTCAAAAGGTATCGTTTCCTCGCGTGTACTGTCGCCGTCCGCGACCGTGAGTGCCATCACGCCCGTTTCCGCCGCGCTCTCAGTAGCCTCGAAGAAGTCGGCTCCCGTCTCGACCGTCTCGCCATCGACCGCCACGATACGTTCGCCTCGCTCGACTACACCGTCTGCGAGCGAGTTGTCGGCGACGTTCTGGACACCGACGCCGTCAAGAGGCTGCACGAACGCGGTGAGGAGAACGACGATGAGGAGGAAAGATACGACAGCAAGAACGAAGTTGTTCATCACGCCAGCGGCGAACATACGCGTCCTGTCCGCGCTTTTAGCGTTCTCGACATCCTCCTCGTCGGGTTCGACGAACGCGCCGAACGGTATGAAAGCGAGCATGACGGCACCCATGCTCGAAATCTTCATGTTACCGACACGGCAGAAGATGCCGTGCCCACCCTCGTGTACGACGATTCCTATGAGAAGACCTGAGAGTCTCTCGGGTGCCATCGAGAGAGGCAGAAAGTCGTTCAGACCGGGTATGACGAGGACGTTCTGTGGCTGTGTAATTGGTGACGGCTCAGGTGTCTGGAACAGGCTCAGATGCGCGATACGCAGGAGAAGGACGAACGACGCTACCATTACGACCGCCGCCGCGGCGACGCCGATGTTGCCGTAGATTCGCCAGAATCTCTTAGGTCGGGCTATCCTGTCAACGAACTCGCGTCCTTTGAGCGTTCGGAGCATCACGAGCGGTCCGACCGCGCTCGCGTTGTACTTCTCGAAGAAACCGCGCTGGTCGAGGGCGAAGACTACTGCCCAGTAAGCGACGAAGCCGCCGAGTACCCAGTAGAGTACGGACATACGACGAATAACTGCCCGAACCACAAAACTGTTTTCGTCGGACTGCTTACACGAACGTATGATATCCGTGCACACGACGGTTCCTGACGAGGAGACAGCGAAACGGATGGCGCGCGAACTCGTCGGGGAGCGTATCGCCGCGTGCGTCAACTACCACGCCGTTTCGTCGGTCTACCGGTGGGAAGGCGATGTCATTGAGGAGGAAGAGTACGCTCTCGACGTGAAGACGGCATTGGAGTACGACGAGGTACGCGCCGAAATAGAGGAGAAACATCCGTACGACCTGCCAGCGATACTCCGCGTCGAGACTGAGGCGAACGACGGCTACGACGAATGGGTGGAGGACTGCTCAAAGTAGGACAGCGGGCACAGATATATACGCCGCGCGCCCCTTGAACCCGCATGACGAAGCCGAAGTTAGAAGCGACGCTCAACGGTCTCGAAGCCGAGACGGGCGAGTACGCACGCACCGCCGAGGAGATGGGCTTCGACGGTCTCTGGAGTCCCGAACTCAACTACGACACGTTCACCGCGCTTCCCGTCGCGGCGGACCACACCGACGATATAGAGATAGGCACGCGTATAGCGACGGCGTTCACGCGCTCTCCGATGGTTCTTGCTTACACGGGATGGGACCTCGCAAAGTTCTCCGAGGGGCGTTTCGTTCTCGGACTTGGTACGCAGGTAAAGGCGCACAACGAGCGCAGGTTTAGTGTGGGATGGGGCGACCCGACGCAACGCCTTCGGGAGGTCGTCGAGTCGATACAGCATACATGGGACTACTGGCAGGGACGCATCGACGACTTCGGCTACGAGGGCGAACACTACTCTTTCTCGCTGATGACGACGGCGTTCAACCCCGGTGCGCAGAAGTACCCCGACATACCCGTCTACCTCGCGGCTGTCAACGAAGGGAACGTCAAGCTGGCGGGCGAACTCGCCGACGGCATCTGCCTCCACTCGTTCAACACGCCGAAGTACACACGGGAACACATCGTTCCTTGGCTCGAAGACTCCGCGGAGGAGCACGGCAGGTCGTTGGACGACATCGTCGTCTCGGCGAGTCCCTTCGTCGTGACCGGCGAGGACGAGAACGAGATGAACGCACGGCGCGACGCTGTCAGGATGCGTATCGCGTTCTATGCGAGCACGCCGTCGTACAAACCCGTCATGCAGGCACACGGCTGGGAGGACACCGGAAGGGAACTCTGGAAGCTCTCGCGCGAAGGAAAGTGGAACGAGATGATGAACTTGGTGACGGACGAGATGGTCTCGGAGTTCGCCGTCGAAGCACCCTTAGACGAGGTTGCGGACGCAGTCTTGGACGAGTACGGCGACGTAGCCGACCGTGTCTCGCTGGATATAGAGGAGCCATTCGAGGGACAGGAGTTCTGGGGTACCATCGCCGACGACTGGTGAGCAAAGCCCGAGTCCAAAGCCGAGTAGATTAAGTATCTGACATACAAGTCGTAATCTATGAGTGAAAACGACGACGAGGAGTCCGTCGAAGATACCGAAGAAGAAAGGGAAGAAAAACCGGAGGAGGAAGAAGTAGAAGAAGAGGCAGAGGAAGAAGAGGAAGCCGAGGAAAGTGAAGAATCCGAAGAAGAAGGTAAGGTCGTGGAGGAGGGCGACTTCGTCCGTCTCGCGTACACGGCGACTACGACCGACGAAGAAGGCGACGAGGTTCTCGTGGACACGACGAGCGAGGAGCGCGCCGCCGAGGAAGGCATCGACACCGAAGAACAGGAGTTCGGTCCGCGTACAATCGCAATCGGCGAAGGACATCTTTTCGAGGAGGTCGAGGAAGAAGTCGTCGGCAAGGGTGTCGGCGGAACGGGCGAAGTCACAGTTCCGGCGGAGGACGCCTTCGGCGTGCACAACCCCGACGAAGTCGAGACTATCAGCGCGAACAGGATAGAAGAGGACGACCGTTACCCCGGTGCGCGTGTCACCATCGACGGCAGACAGGGACACGTCGAGACCATCATAGGCGGACGCGCACGTGTCGATTTCAACCATCCCCTCGCAGGCGACGACATCACGTACGAGTTCGAGGTTATCGACATCGTGGACGACGAGGAGGACAAGATAGTCGCCACCATCGACGGATACGTCGGAACTGAGGTCGAAATCGAGATAGACACCGTGACCGAAACCGAGACGCGTATGGAGGAGGTCGAGACGGACGAAGACGACGGGGGCGACGACGAACCTCCTGAACTCGAAGAGGTCGAAGAAGAGGTCGAGAAACGCGTCCTGTACATCGAAGCGACGCCCGAGATGTCGATGAACCAGCAGTGGCTGTTCTCGAAACAGCAGGTCGTTGACGAACTGATGCACGAGTTCGACTTCGACCGTGTCGTTGTACGTGAGACGTTCGACCACGGCGACATGCACGGCGGCATGCCGGGAATGGGCGGCATGATGCCCGGCATGGGTGGTGCCGAAATGGAGGACCTCGAAGACATAGACGAGGAAGACATAGAAGAACTCGCGGAGGAGATAGAAGGCGCGGAGGTCGAGGAGTAGGTTGAACGACGAAAAGGGAACGGTGTAGAGTTTGCGCGCTGTCGTGGTCAACGTCGGCGACGAGGTTCTGGCGGGCGACACCGTCAACACGAACGCATCGTGGCTCTGCTCGCGTCTTTCGGAGAACGGTGTCTCTGTCGAGCGTGTCGTCGTCGCACCCGACGATATCGAAGCTATCGCAGAAGAAGTCGGGCGTCTCTCGGAAACGTACGACGCTGTCATCGTCACAGGCGGTCTGGGACCGACACGCGACGACGTGACAGCGGAAGGCGTCGCGCAAGCTCTCGACCGCGGTACCGAAACCACGGACGAGACACGCAGAACTGCCGAACTGTACTCGGGCGACGTTTCGGAGGACGCTGTAGCGGTACCCGAAGGCGCGTCCCTAATCCCAAACTCCGAGGGCGTCGTACCCGGCTTCGTCGTCGAGAACGTCTTCGTCCTCCCCGGCGTGCCGTCGGAGATGAAGGCTGTCTTCGGCGAAATCGAGACGGAGTTCGAGGGCGAGGGAGTCTCCGTCGCGTACGTCGATACGGACGAACCCGAGAGCGAGTTACTCGGACAGGTCGAAGAAGCACGCGACCGTTTCGGCGTCGATATCGGTAGCTATCCGGGCGACGACGGCGTCCGTCTAAAGCTGATGGGCGACGACGCGGCGGTCAAGGAGGCGCGCGCGTGGCTATCCGACCGTGTGTAGCACAGACCACCCTTAAGGACTAAATAAACCCGTAACGTATAGGAGAGTAAGGATGAACACGCGACATACCAACTGCAGGGGGTGTAAACCATCGAGGAGAAGGACGCTCTAGACGAAGAGGACACGTACGAAGTCACGTACGAGGAGTTCACGGAGATGGCGGAGTACGTCCGCGAGCATCTCCGCGACACCGTCAGACGGAACGGCGACAGGATGCGGTGGTACCCGTGGCACTCCGCCGAGTACAGGTACAGGCACATGATAGGTGTCGTCGACCTCGCAGAGCGGATAGCGCGCCACGAAGGCGCGGACGTGAACACCGTGCGCGTAGCCGCTGTCTTCCACGACGCCGCGAAGTTCGAGGTCAAGCAGGAGAAACACGCCGAGGAGGGCGCGTGGATAGCCCAGAAGTACATGTCACGTAGCGGCTACCCAGAACCGTTCATAGACCGTGTTGCGCGTGTTATACGCGACCACACACGGAGTATGAGCGACGAGATGCCGATGGAGTCGAAGGTACTCATCGAGGCGGACTCAATCGACAAGATAGGCGTCGCTGGAGCGACGCTCATGGTGATGCGCCTCGGCTACGAGTCGCGGTCACACGAGGAGGTTCCGGGAATAATCGACCGCGTCATAAAGCGCGGCAAGAGTACCGTCGAGCGTATCGAAACCGAGACGGGTAAGGAGATAGCCCGGGAGAGAATCGAACGCGCGAAACTGATGAAGTCGTGGTTTGAAGACGAAATCTGAGATTTCGTCGAGAACCAAGGAACGAGCGTAGCGAAGTGACCGTAGTTTGAGGATTTATTTAAACCACAATCATATTTATACATGAACGTCTCCTATACAGACCTATGGCAGACAGCATCAAGCACGAAGAAGGTAGGAAAGCAGTTTCAGGAGGCGAGCAGAACTTCGTGTGGGAGTGGATAGGTGGGTTCCGCGGCAGAAGACTTGACATGACAGTCATGGTGCTCTCCGTTCTGATGACCGCAGGCGTGGTGGTGGACTTCAGGAACCACGCGACAGGGATAAGTTTCGAGGAGGAGGGCTTCTTTACACCTGAACACGTCTTCTTCTACACGGCGTTTCTCTGTATCGCTGTGACCCTCGTAGCCGTGACCCTCTACAACCGTCGCGAGGGTGCTTCGTGGCTCGCTTCTGTCCCCGACGGCTACCAGTTGGGGATTCTCGGGGTTTTCATGTTCGGTTTCGGCGGCTTCGGAGACTTCCTCTGGCACAGCACTTTCGGCTTCGAGACGGGTGTCGAGGCTCTCACGAGTCCGACACATCTCCTGCTGGCTGCTGGTTCTTTTCTTTTTGTGAGTTCGCCTCTGCGGGCGACGTGGTACGACACCGAGGACGTTCGCGGAAGATACCTCGTCCCGGCTATCGTCTCTGCTACTCTCGCCGTTCTGACGCTGTTGCTGTTTACGCTGTACGCAAATCCGTTCAACAACCCGATTCCGAGTTACGCAGGTAGCGGTGCCGACAGCGAGGCGGTACGCGCGCTCGGTATCAGCAGTATCTTAATCTACACCGCGATAATGATGGGTTCGAGTCTGACGTTGGTTCGGCGTTTCGAGCTACCTCCCGGAACGTTCACCTTCCTGTTCGGGGTTACCTCTGTCGCCATAACATTCCCCGCTTCCGCCTTCGAGTTCGTGCCTGCAATGGTCGTCACGGGTATCTTCGGGGATATTCTGTACCGCCTCGCGCGCCCCTCGTTTGAGCGGGTTCGCGCCTTCAGGGTTTTCGGTGTTCTCGTCCCACTCATGATGTTCAGCCTCTACTACGTGACGATACTTTACGTCGGTACCATCGAATGGACAGTCCACGTCTGGGCTGGGTCCGTCGTGCTCGCGGGTGTTACAGGACTGCTTCTCAGCTACCTCATGCTTCCGTCATCCCGGAATATCGCCGCCACACAGGAGAGAGGTGGAGGTTATGAACAGTAAGAAGGGGCTGAAGATACACGGAAGACGGTGGCGTATCGAGCTATCTGTTCTAGTCATGGTGCTGCTTTTTCCCGGGCAGGCGGCGGCTCACGGTGGAGGAGGAGGAACATCCTGGCACATATGGGCGTCTTTTCTGTCTCTCGGAGTCGGAACCATGAGCCTTGTGGGCGGACTTTACCTTGACCAACGCGGGACTGACTACACCGCGCTTGCTGACCTAGGTGTCTTGGGTGGCGCGGGTGCTATTGTCCTTTCTGCGGTGCTTTACTGGCTCGTCTGAGGAACGGTTTACTCTACCCTACCGTACGTCCCGAGGAAATCGACCCATTCGACGTGTTCGTCGAGTGCGTCGAGTATCTCGTCCACGTCACCCGCACCGTCCGGAACATCGAAGTCGATATGGAAGACGTAGTCTCCGAGTTCGCGTTTCGAGGGACGCGACTCGATACGCGTCAGGTTTACGCCGCGCTCCTCAAAGACACCGAGTATGTCGTAGAGCAAGCCGGGACGGTCCGAACCCGGATAGACGACGATGGTAGTCTTCGCGCCGTCGCTTCCGAACTCGTCCGAAGGCTCGCGCGCCACAGCCACGAAACGCGTCGAGTTTCCGTCTACGTCCTGTATCGACTCGTCGATTACGCGCACCGTACCGTCGGCGAGCGCGGGATGCGCAATCGCGGCGACCGACGCGTCTTCGCGCGCCTCCTCGACACCCGCCGCCGTAGACGAAACGCTCCTGAGTTCCGCGTCCGGATACTTTTCGCGGAGGTAAGAGCGGCACTGCGCCAACGCCTGAGGATGGCTCGCCACAACGCCGAACTCTTCGTCCTGCGCAAGAAGTGCGTGTTCGACCTCCACGACGACCTCCGCGACGATGTAGAGGTCGTACTCCACGAGAACATCGAGAGTCGCGTTGACACTCCCCTCGATGGAGTTCTCGACGGGCAGGACGCCGCGTTCGACATCGCCCGACTCGACAGCCTCTGCGATTTCGGGCACGCCGTCGTAGAAACGCACATCGTCGCCTAAGCGGAGCGCGGCACGGTGCGAGTACGTGCCTTCCGGACCGAGTGTTCCAATCATTCTCTTAGGTCGCAGTTCGTCCGCGCCGTTTAACCGTCTTCGGGTTGCGCCGGTTATTTGTCGGAGCGTGGCGTAACGACGACGATGAGCGTAAGCGGACTCTGCTACATCTGCGGCGAACCCTGTTCGCACACGTGCGAGTCGTGCGGGGGGACGGTATGCGACGAGCACTACGACGCCTCGACGGGCTTCTGCGTTAGGTGTCTCGGTGGGCGTAGGATGGAGGACTGAGTCAGCCGGGCAGGAAGATGTTGATTAACGCGACGACTAAGCCCGCGAGACCCATCCGTATTCCTGCGATAAACCAGTTCTGCTCGGATATGGAGCCGAGGTACGCGCCGAATACGAAGAGGACGCAAACGCCGATACTGACCGAGACGAGAGTCGCCTCTAGCATCGTCACGTAACTCCTCTCGGCGAGGAAGGGCAGAAGAGGAAGCACGATACCTATGAGGGGACCTGCGCCGCTCGCAACCGAGTTTATCTTCCGCGCACCCGCACTGCGTTTCTGTAGCTCCGTGTCTTCGAGTTTCTCCAGCATCGCCGCCTCTATCCGCAGGAGTTCGGCGCGTTTCTCGGCGCGCTCTATCTCCCAGACGCTCCAGACAGCGGAGGTGCCGAGACCCACGGCGGCACCTATTCCAATGGTGAAGACGGTGATGCCGTCCGAGATGCCGGAGAGGTACGAGCCTACGACGATGCCTATGCTCGTCAGGGTTCCGTCGAAGCCGTTCGAGATGAAGTAGCGTCGGGATATAGACCGTACGTCTTCGTCTCCTAAGAGTTCTCGGAGTCCTGACATATCGGTTTTCAGGCGTCCTGCGGTGTGTCTCTCCTCTCGACGGTACGCTCGCCACAGACCACCTCGTCGAACGAGTGCACCGACCCACCGAGACGCTCGACTGCTTCGACCACCTCGTCCCTGTCGATGTCGTCGCCCTCTACCGTTATCTTGATGTTCTGCACCTCCCTGTCGGTCTCGATAAGCGTCGCGTTTACGCCTTCGACGCCGTCGGTGTCCGCGACAGCCTCGGCGAACTCGGTTATCTCGGGCTGGTGCGGCTTCAGAACGTCGACGACGAGGCGTCTTAGCGGTGGCGTCATGGAAGAAGAAGGGTGTCGGGAAACTTAACGGTTCGGCGTCTTACCTCTCGATGTCGTCCCTCAGGTGACGCTGGACGACGACAGCGACGACGAGGTACGCGGGAACGCAGACGGCGACGACGGCGGCGAGCAAGCCCCAGTCGGTCACACCGAGAGGCACGGTGCCGAAGTATTCGCGGAGGGGCGTGTACAGCACAGAAAGCTGTAGAACGAGCGACGCGATGACAGCGGCGACTAACCAAGGGTTCGTGAACGTCGGCGTCTCACGTAGCCAACGTATGACGTACAGCTTTGCGAACTCAAGGACGACGAAGCCCGTGAAGACCATCGTCATCGCGTACGGCGTGACGGAGGGCGCGCCGTCGAGTACGAAGAACATGAGAGCGAGCATGACGACGGTCGTAACCGCGCCCGCGCCGCCGATGAGTTCGAGCATCGGTCTTCCGACGATACCGCCCTCGGGGTCACGCGGCGGTCTCTCCATGACATCTTCGCTCTTAGGGTCGGCACCGAGCGCGAGCGCGGGAAGACCGTCCGTCAGGAGGTTTATCCAGAGTAGCTGGACAGCGGGGAGTATGAGGTAGCCGTAGAGCGAGGCGACGAAGACGATTGCGACCTCGGCGACGTTCGCGCTGAGGAGGTAGGCGACGAACTTCCAGATGTTGTCGAAGATGGAGCGTCCGCGTTCGACAGCGCGCTCTATCGTGGCGTAGTTGTCGTCGAGGAGTATCATGTCGGACGCTTGGCGCGCGACATCCGTGCCGCGTATCCCCATCGCGACGCCCACGTCGGCGTTCTTGAGCGCGGGCGCGTCGTTTACACCGTCGCCGGTCATCGAGACGTAGTGACCGCGTGCCTGCAGAGCCTCCAAGATGCGGACCTTGTGCTCGGGCGAGGCGCGCGCGAAGACGTTGACCGACTCGACGCGCTCGCGCAGTTCGGCGTCGTCCATGTCTTCGATGTCGCTACCTTCAAGGACCTCGGCGTCGAAGCCGAGTTCTTCGGCTATCGCGGCGGCGGTGCGGACGTTGTCGCCCGTCACCATCTTGACATCGATGCCCGCACGTCTCGTCGCCGCTATCGCGTCGGCGACCTCGTCGCGCGGTGGGTCTATCATGCCCGTGAGACCGACGAAGACCAGACCGTCGCGGAGAGCGTCGGCGTCTTCGGCTTCCTCGACGTACGCGACAGCGAGGACGCGGAGTGCGTCGTCTGCGAAGTCGTTGACCGTCGTCTCCACGCGCTCGCGCGCCTCATCGGTGAGTTCGACAACGCCTTCTTCCGTGAGAACACGGTCGGAGTTTCCGAGAACGACGCTCGGCGCGCCCTTGACGTAGCCGACACGTCCTTCGTCAGTTTCGTGCGCCGTACCCATCCACTTGCGCTCCGACGAGAAGGGCACCTCATCGACGCGTGGGTTTTCGTTCCGCAGTTCCTCGACATCGAAGCCGCTCTCCTCCGCGGCGCGGACGAGCGCCTGCTCCGTCGGGTCGCCTTCTTCTGTCGTCGAGTCGTTGCAGAGCGCGCCGGCGCGGAGAAGGAGTTCCTCGCGCTCGTCGTGTTCCTCTGCGTCCGCGTCCGTTACCCTGTCGTGAACCCAGAGCTTGCTCACGGTCATCTCTCCCTTCGTGAGCGTCCCCGTCTTGTCCGTACAGATAACGTCCACAGAACCCAAGGACTCGACGGACGGAAGACGGCGCACGAGGGCGTTCTCGTCGGACATCTTGCGGACGCCGAGCGCGAGGGTCAGCGTCACGACGGCGGGCAGACCTTCGGGGACTGCGGCGACGGCGAGCGAAACCGCCGTAAGTCCAGCCTGAACGGGTTCCGTGCCGCGTAGGAGCAAGAGCGGTGCGACGACCGCGGAGAGGACGACGACGCCCACACCTAGCTTCGTCCCGAGCGAGTTGAGTTCGTTCTGTAACGGCGTGTCCGTCTCCTCGGTTGTCGCGAGTTCCTCGGCTATACCGCCGACCTCCGTCTCCATGCCCGTCGAGGTAACGACGGCATTCGCCCTGCCGCGCGTCACGCTTGTTCCCTTGTAGACCATACAGGCGCGTTCGGCGACGGGCGTGTTGCTCTCGACGGCTTCGACGGACTTCGAGACGGGCAGACTCTCGCCCGTAAGTGCCGCCTCGTCCGTCTCGAAGTCGGTGGTTTCGATAAGGCGTCCGTCGGCAGGGACGACATCGCCACTCTTGAGGACGAGGACATCTCCGGGCACGACGCCGGTCGCTTCGATATCCGTCGGTTCTCCGTCGCGCAGAACTGTCGCTGTGGGCGCGGCTAGTTCGCGTAGCTCTTCGAGACTGCGTTCGGCGCGGTAGTCCTGAACGAAGCCGAAGACGCCGTTGGCTACGACGATTATGGTGATAAGAACGGCGTCAACGACGTGTCCGGTCCAGAAGGAGAGAACGGCTGCTGCGACGAGAACCCAGATTAGGACGCTGTCGAACTGCGCGACGAAGATGCGCGTGACAGAACGTCCCTTGCCGCTCACGATGTCGTTTTCGCCGTGCTCATCGAGACGTTCGTCGGCTTCGTCGGTCGTCAGACCGTCTCGGCTCGTCTCGTACTCGGAGAGAACGTCCTCGGGCGGTTCCGCGTGATGCTGTGTCCGTGTTCGTGGCACTATCTCGTTTTAGTGCATAGAGCCGTTAAACTATTCGGTGACGGATTCAGTAAAACAGAGTTGCGTGTCTGTCGGAGATACGAGAAAGACGGCGGGCGTAACAGCAGGTTTTACTACCTTGTAATACGAATACTCCACGATGGCAGAATCAAACAACGACAACGGAGAGTTCGAGAAGTTCAGCGAAGTCGGAGAAGCGGACGTTACACGCGCAATCGGACAGGAGTGGACCGACGAGTTCATGGAGTTCTCCGACTCCGACGTAATCATCGTCGGCGGAGGTCCGTCGGGACTCGCCGCGGGCAAGGAACTCGCGGAGCGCGGCGTCAAGACGATGATTCTGGAGAAGAACAACTACTTCGGCGGTGGCTTCTGGCTCGGCGGCTTCCTGATGAACAAGGTCACCGTCCGAGCACCCGCGCACCATGTTCTCGATGACCTCGACGTGGACTACAAGCAGTCGCGCGACACCGAAGGTCTCTACGTCGCAGACGGTCCGCACGCGTGTAGCGCGCTCATCAAGTCGGCGTGCGACGCGGGCGCAAAGACGCAGAACATGACCGAGTTCACCGACATCGTCATACGTGAGGACCACCGCGTCGGCGGCGTCGTGATGAACTGGACGCCGGTGCACGCCCTGCCGCGCGAGATTACGTGCGTTGACCCGATTGCTGTCGAGTCGGACCTCGTCATCGACGCGACGGGACACGACGCCGTCGCCGTCTCGAAGCTACAGGAGCGCGGCGTTCTCAACGCGCCGGGTATCGAACACGCCGAGAAGCACAACACGGGTATGGACCAGACGGGCGACGACTCCTACGGCGCGCCGGGACACGACTCGCCCGGGCACGACTCGATGTGGGTCGGAAAGAGCGAGGACGCCGTGGTGGAGCACACGGGTGTCGCTCACCCCGGTCTGATCGTCACGGGCATGGCGACGGCGACGACGTACGGTCTCCCGCGGATGGGACCGACCTTCGGTGCCATGCTCATCTCCGGTAAGAGGGCGGCGCAGGTCGCGCTCGACGAACTCGACGTGGACGCAGAGCCTATCGAACTCACGACGCGCGCACCCGCGGACGACTGATACGAAAACGTGGACACAGTACGCCTGTACAGCGCGCCGACGACGGTCACGGACGCCTCCGAAATCGCCGACTGGCTCAGTGAGCGCGTAGAAGCCGACGTCGAGACACACGACCGTTTCTTGGGTAGCTTCGACGCCGAGACGGCGGACGGTATCGCCGAGGAGTTCGCCCGCACACGCGTCCTTTCGCCGTACGATAAGGAGACGGGCAACACGATGACGGGCATCGTGCGTTACGAGGAGCGCGCGCTCGAAAACCCGGAGCGCGCGGGCGGCGTCATCTACGACGGATTCGCAGTACAGCGCGCTCTCTACCCGCATACGGTCGATTCGTCGGACGACGACACACTCTCCGTTGTCCTCTTGGACCGCGTTCTGGGCACATGGGGCGGCGACGGAAGATGGCACAAACGCGTCGTCGTCTTAGGGCGTCCCACGCTCATCTCCGTGCCCGGACTGTACGAAGCACCAGCGAAGCCCGAGGAGTACTACAAGGAAAAATCGAAGTACGCGATGGCGGGAGGTGTGCCGCCGCGCGAGTACCTAGAAAACAAGGTCGAAGGAGAGTTCCTTGTCGAGGACGACCCGCGCACGACGGACGCGCTCAAGGGGTACGCGCTGGCGGGCTACCATTACGCGACAACGGGCGAGGCGTTCTGCGACGACCCCGACTGCAGGCTCTACGACGCTCATCGACAGGAAGGCGTCGTACGCGCGCAGTTACGCGAACCCGAGTTCTGCGACGAGCACGCCGAGGAGTACGGAACGTTCTGACGGCAATCCCAACATATTGGGATAACGACTATGCTGGCTCCCGACGCATCTGTTCGTATGTGCGATATCAGACAGCCGAGACAGTCCACGCGGCGAAAGACCACGAAAGGACGGGGACAAGGTGAGAACGATGGCTAGTTCGGAGACGAACAAGACCGAGAGTGACGACACCGGGAGGTCGACCGCTGAGGGGCGGCGACTCGCGACAAAGACGCTCGAAAACGAGGTACAGAACCGCCGTCTTACCGTCGAAGGCGAGATTCCGGGGTGGCTGGAGGGGTCGCTCCTCCGGACTGGTCCCGCGAAGTTCGAGGCGGGCGAACGGAGTCTGCGCCACTGGTTCGACGGGCTTGCGATGTTGCACGCCTTCGCAGTCGCGGACGGCGAGGTGAAGTACTCGAACAGGTACCTCGAAAGCAACGCATACACCCACGTCGAGTCCGAGGGCGAACTGGGCTACTCGGAGTTCGCTACGGACCCATGCCGCGACCTGTTCGAGCGTTTCTTCTCGCGGTTCTCGCCGAATCTCACCGACAACGCGAACGTCAACATCTCGAAGCAGGCGGAGGCGTTCGTCTCGATGACGGAGACGCCCATGCCAGTCGAGTTCGACCCTGAGACGCTCGAAACCGTCGGTGTCGCGGAGTACGAGGACGACATAGACGGCAGTCTGACGACGGCACACCCGCACCACGACGACGGCTACACGTACAACTACGTCACCAAACTCTCCAAGACGAGCACCTACAAGGTCTACAGGATGCCCGACGGCTCACGAGAGCGCGAGATACTCGCGTCTATCGACCGCGACCGTCCCGCGTACATGCACAGCTTCGGTCTGACGGAGAACCACGTCGTCCTCGCGGAGTTTCCGTTCGTCGTCAACCCGCTCGAAATGCTGGTACGTGACCGCCCGTTCGTCGAGAACTACCGCTGGAAACCGGAGCGCGGCACGCGTTTCTTGCTCGTCGACAGGGAGACTGGCGACGTTGTCGCCGACCCCGTAGCGGAGCCGTTCTTCGCTTTCCACCACGTCAACGCCTTCGAGGAAGAAGACGGAACGGTGGTCGTAGACATCGTCGCGTACGAAGACGCCTCAGTTATCGACTCGTTCTACCTCGACGAAATCCGTTCCGAGGATTTCGGTATCGAGGGCGGGACCCTCCGACGTTACCGCGTCTCGGACGACGGCGTCGAGAGCGAACGTCTCTCCGAAGTTCCGACCGAACTGCCGCGTATCAACTACGAGAGGAACACCCTCGCGTACCGGTACGCCTACGGCGTCGGCAACAGGCGAAAAAGACCGAAAGACCTCCCGAACCGTCTCGTGAAGGTCGATGTCGAGGAACGCGATACGACCGTCTGGGAGGAGCCGGAAACGTACCCGGGCGAACCCGTCTTCGTCGCTGAACCCGACGCCGAGGAGGAGGAGGACGACGGTGTGATTCTCTCTGTCGTCCTTGACACCGACGCCGAGAGGTCTTTCTTAGTGGTTCTCGACGCCTCCGACTTCACCGAACTGGGACGCGCGACGGTCGAACACCATATCCCGCTTGGGTTCCACGGACAGTTCTACGACGTGTGACGAAACCGTGTCGCTGTGAAGACGAGGCGACGGCTAAGAGTCGGAACCGGAGCCTAAGAGAGCGTCCACGTCGGCGTGCTGTACAAGGAGTTCGCGCACAGTCTCGACCAACGACGCGTCGGGCTTCCTGCCTTCCTTTACGACCTCCTCCATCTCGTTGACGGCGGAGAGCGTGTCGCGGCTGACCGAGAGCATCGGCACCCCCTTCTGCTGTGCCTTGCTGACGACCGCCGAGGGTGGTTCGAGTCCGCCCGTCAGGACGATACACCGCACACCGGGTGCTTCGAGCGCGGCACCCTGAACGTCGGCGCGGTCTCCGCCCGTTACGACGACGGCGTCCTTCGTGCGACGGAACTGCCTGAGTGCTTCTTCGCCGCTCATCGCACCGACGAGGAAACGCTCGACGTAAACGTCCTCGTCGGCGTCGGTGAGCGCGTTAGCGTTGAGCCTCTCGCGCAGGTCTGCGACAGTCACACCTGCGATTTCGCGCTTCCACGGAAGGACGCCGTGTACCGGAATGTCTCTGTCTTCGAGGAACGGGACGAGTGAGCCTTCCACGTCGTCGAAGTTCTTTCCCTCGACGGCGTTGAAGACGACGCCTTCGAGTCTGTCGCCGAAAACGTCGGAAGCGGCGAGAACGTCGTCCGTACTGTAGTAGCTCTCGAACTCGGCTACCAAGACGACACGTGCGTCGAGTGTCTCAGCGACTTCGGCGTCGGTCATACCGACCGTGCCGCCCGTCGTGTAAACGCCGCCGCCTTCGACGAAGACGGCGTCGCGTCCCTCTGCGATGTTCTCGTAAGCCTCGGCTACCTCTTCGTGCAGTTCGTCCACGTCGACCTTGCCGCTCACGGCTTGCTCCACGAAGGTCGGCGAGTAGACGACAGGCTCCATCTCGTGTACCTCGTCCTCGACGCCTAAGACCTCGCGCGCCACCATGGGGTCCTTGTCGAGCGTCTTGCCGACCGCGCTTTCGAGACGCGTTCCCTTGGGCTTCATGTAGCCGACCTCGTCGCCGCGTTCCCGCGCCTCGCGCGCCAACGCGAGCGCGACGCCCGTCTTTCCTGTGCTTTCCGTCGTCGAACTCAGCAGTATGGTTCTTGTCATAGCTCCTCCGGGTCGAGTGTGAGTCTCAGGTCTACCGCCGACACGCCGTCGGGCGTGGCGACGAGCGGGTTTATGTCGAGTTCTAGTACCGCGGGAAAGTCGAGAGCGAGCGCGGAGACGCGTTCTACGGTCTCGACGACGGCTTCGACATCAACGGATTCGCGCCCGCGCGCACCGCGCAGAAGCGGCGACGACTCGACGGTGTCCACCATCTCGCGCGCCTCGGCGTCGGTCACGGGTGCGACGCCGAACGACGTGTCCTCGAACACCTCGACGAAAATCCCGCCGAGACCGAACATCACGAGCGGTCCGAACTGCGGGTCGCGGTTGAAGCCGACGATGGTCTCGACGCCGTCGTCAAGATTCACCATCTCCTGAACCTGCACACCTAAGAGTTCGGCGTCGGGTTGGTACGAACGAGCGCGAGAAACGAGGTCCTCGTACGCGTCGCGCACATCGTCGCGCGCAACGCCGACCTTGACGCCGCCTATGTCCGACTTGTGCAGGATGTCGGGGCTGACTATCTTCATGACGACCTCGTCGCCGATTTCGTCGGCGACATCTTCCGCGGCGTCGGGGCTTTCGACGACCTCTCCGCGCGGCGTCGGTATCCCGTAGGCGTCGAGGAGTCCCATAGCCTCGACGCCAAGTCTGCCGTCGTCCTTTCCGGTTTCGAGGATGTTACGCGCCTTCTCCTCGTCCACGTCGAAGTCACGCACCTCTCCCGTCTCTCGTTCCTTCGCGCGCCTGTACCCCGCGACTGCGTCGAGAGAGCGCACACCGCGCGCAGGGTCGAAGTACGACGGCACGCCGCCCTCGGAGAGCATCTCGCGTGCCTTCCTCGTCCCCTCGCCGCCCATGAGTGCCGTCACGACGGGAACGTCCGTGTCCCGCGTCGTCTCGACGACGGTTTCCGCGAGGTCGTCGAACTCGAACGTCGCTGTGGGGCACGCGATTACGAGGCACGCACCGACGTTCTCGTCGTCGAGAACGGTGCTTACAGCGTCGCCGAAACGTTCGGCTGGCGCGTCGCCGAGGACATCGACAGGATTGTAGACTGCCGCTGCGTCGGGTAGCGCGTCGTCGAGAGCGTCGTAGGTCGCATCGTCGAACTCGGCGAGCGAAAGCGACGAGTCGCCGACGGCGTCCGTCGCCATCACGCCCGGACCGCCCGCGTTCGTGACGACGGCGACGCCTTCCTCGTCAGGCAGAGGGAGCGAGTCGAGTGCGCGCGCGTAGTCGAACAGTTCCTCGGCGTCGTGTGCGCGCACGATGCCAGCCTTACGGAAAGCCGCCTCATACGCCTTCTCCGTCCCGGCGAGCGTGCCCGTGTGCGACGAAACTGCACGCGCACCCGCTTCGGTGCGTCCCGACTTGACGAGGACGACGGGCGTCCCTTCGCGCGCCACACGCCGTGTCGTCTCGATGAACTCTCCGCCGTCCTCGATTCCTTCGAGATAACCGACGACGACGCTCGTTCCTTCGTCGTCGCCCCACGCGCCCACGAAGTCGGTCTCGTCCAGAACCGCCTTGTTGCCGAGCGAGACGATATGCCTGAAGCCCATGCCTTCATCGTTCGCCCAGTCTACCGCCGCGGTGATGAAAGCACCCGACTGGCTCATGAAAGAGACGTTGCCTTCGTGCGGCGACTCAGGACCGAACGTCGCGTTGAGGTTCGACGGCGTGCTGACGACACCGATGCAGTTGGGACCGACGAGGTTGAGCGAGTGGGCGCGCGCCACCTCAACGAGTTCGCGCTCGCGTTCCGCGCCGTCGCCGCCCGCCTCGCTGAAACCAGCCGTGACGACGACGACGTTGCGCACACCACACTCGCCGAGCGCGCCGACCACCTCTACGACAACGTCGGGTGGGACGGCGACGACAGCAAGGTCTATCTCGCCCGGCACGTTACCCACGCTCTCGTAAGACGGATAGCCGAGAACCTCGTCGTGGTTCGGGTTGACGACAACGACCTCGCCGTCGAACTCGCCGAGGCTCTCTATTACGCCGCGTCCCACCGAACCTTGGCGCGGCGTCCCCCCAACGACAGCGACTCTGTCAGGTTCGAAGAGACTCGAAGCTGACTTTTGGACACTAATCCGGATAAGAAAGGAACCGAAATAATCCTTACGCCGTTTCTCGTTCAACAGTACTCTGCCGCTCCGCGCCGTAGAACGTATAGATACGTAACGTCGTGGCTACTCAGGAGTATGTATCCGAAGACGACCTTCGAAAAGCACGTCAAGAAGAAGCCATCCGCCGTCCTCAACGAGGACGGGAAGAACGCCGAAACCGTGTCCGCCGAGTATCCACACGACAGGATAAAAACTCCAGATGACGACTGTGAGGTTGCGCAGAGTGACGAACATCCCCGAAACGTCGTCGGGCATCTCCTCCGCCGCGTCGGACAGCACGCCGAGGAGAAGGTAGAGAAGAACAAGGAACGCGACGACGCCGAGCGACCACCAGACAAGGCTGACGAAGAGCGAGTTGGCGACAGCACCGAGAAGCCCGACCGATATCATGTAGACATCGACGCCTATCAAAGTCGCTATGAGGCTCCTGTCTGCGTTCGCAAGTACCCCCAGAAGAACGAGTATGATGGGTGTCGTCAGAAGCCAGTCGATGTAACGCGCAACGACGACCTCTTCGCCGTTCACCGCGATACGTCCCATTCCCATCGCCATCGCAAGATAAGCCGTCGCGGCTATCATGGTTATCGAGATAGCCATTACGAAGAACTCCTGTTCGTAGACCGCCACGTTCCTACCGAGCCAGAGATAGACGAAGGTGCCTACGAACATTGCCAACGCACCGAGCCAGAGAACCGCCGTGCTTGGATCCGCACCGAGTGCTTCTATCATGTGTTTGGCGTTTTTGAGACGTACGTTTTTAAAGCCTTTTATATAAACGCGCGTGCGCGCACGCGCGCGTTCGCGAAGCAAAAACATATTACATCAGCAGTACAACCGCCACACGTGAGACAGAAAACGAGGATAGGAAGTTGGACTATCTGACCTTCCACCTTCTGTTCACCGTACCGCTTTTCGGTATTCTCGCGGCTGTCTACTTACACGAACACCACTCACTCAACGATTCGTCACCTCTGGGTGCTGTCGTCGTAGCCGTCATCGCGCTCATCTACACAACTCCGTGGGACAGATACATGATACGCCGCGGTGTGTGGTGGTACGGCGAAGGACAGGTCTTCGTGCGTTTCTTCGATATACCTCTCGGCGAATACCTCTTCTTCGTCTTACAGCCGGTCGTCGTGAGTCTGTGGCTCTACGTCATTCTCGGGCGCGTGGAGACGCGTCCGTCGGGGAGGTGGACGCCGAGGTACGTCCTTGCAGTCGTCGCAGTCGGCGTTACCGCCGTTGGCTGGTTGTGGGCACAGGGAACCGGGGCATTCTACATCGGCATGATTCTCGTCTGGGCGGGACCCGTTCTCGTCCTCCAGTGGGCTTACGGAGGTCACTACCTCGTCCGTAACGTCCGCGTCGTAGCCGCCGCCGTGGTTCCGCCGACTTTGTACTTCGCTTCCGCCGACCGTTTCGCAATCGAGAACGGAATCTGGGTCATATCCGACGAACTAACGACGGGCATCGACGTTCTGGGGCTTCCGGTTGAGGAGGGTGCCTTCTTCCTCGTCACGAACCTGCTCGTCGTACAAGGCGTCGTACTCTTCCGGTGGACGCTGAGCGAATGGCGCGCCTGGGCGGAGGAGTACGAGACGTTCGGGCGTCTCACCAGACTCGTTGGACTCGGTCCATCAGGGTGACGACGCCCGCGTGCGGGAGGGTGAGCGCGGCTAAGAGGACGAGGTAGAGCGCGAAGAAGCCTTCGAGCGTCGCGGGCGGCGAGAAGACGTACCAGAGCGCGCCGAAGACGACTAGCGCGCCGACGGTGAGTGGTATGGCGTCGCGGACGAAACGGACGAGAGCACGCGTCGCTTCTCCCGACTCGACGTGTTCGGAAGCGACAGGGTCGAGCGCGAGGAGGCGTGCGATATGGCGTGTCGAGTGCCAGAAGCAGAAGTAGAAGCCGACTGCGAGTATAGGCGGGACGGATGCGAAGTAGACGCCTAAGAGGACGAGTTCGCCAGCCTCGAACGTGGAACGCGAGAAGTAGACGGTTGCGACGCAGACGGCGACGAGGAAGACGGCGACGGAGAGACGGAACGAAGGCTCGAAGGCGAAAGCGACAGTCGTGGCTCCCTCGGTAGAGAAGACACCGATTACGGCGTCCGCGACCTCACGGTACTCGGCAGGGAAGAAGACGAGAGGCGCGAGCATCGGAAGGGAACCACGCGCGACGAGCGTCACGGCGCGTCCGACGCGCGACGAGACGTTCGTACGCAGGAAGGCGAGCGACGCGTGGAGGTCGCCCTGCCCCCAGTGGTAGAGCGTAAGCGCGATGAAGAAGACGAATGCGAAGGCGGGCGCGACGAACCAGACGCCAGCGTAGACGACGACGAGGACGGCGTACGCCGCCACGACGCGTGCTACTGAGCGTACGTCGGGGGTTTCGTCGCGGAGGCGTGCGGGAACGAGGTGGTCGAGCGCGCCGTGCGGAAGACCGAATACGACGACGCTGGCTACGAAGGGCAGATACCTGTACTCGGGAGGGACGGAAACGTCGGACGCACGCAGGAGTGCGAAGACGACGACGAGCGCGCCTAAGACGAGCCACGACGGCAGGACGACCCACTGTAGGAGGGCGCGCCTGCACGCGTCCGAGACGCCGTAGCCGCGGTACTCGTCGTAATCGGGTTCCATCGACACCTCGCTATCTCAGTCCCGGTCCTTACGCCACTCCTCGTCCTCGCCTATCCTGCTCGCCGTCGGACCATCCTGGTCTTGGTACTTCGAACCGCGCTCCTCGCCGTAAGGCTTCTCGGCGGGCGACTTGAGTTCGGTGAGGACGAGTTGAGATATGCGCATCTCCTCGGGACGGAGAGCGACGGGCGCGGTGCCTAAGTTGGAGAGTTCGAGCGTTATCTGCCCGCGGTAACCGGGGTCCACGAAGCCCGCCGTGTTCGAGAGGAAGACGCCGCCGCGTCCGCCGACGAAGTTCTCGACTGCGCGTCCTTCGGGCTGGACTTCGAGGTCGTAGGTTGTCTCGTGTCGTCCTGTCTTCTCGACCGACTCAACGCGCTCGAAACGGACGCCTCCGTCGACGAGAGACGAGAGGCGTCGCGCCGCTTTCGTGTCTCCGTAGACGGCGGACAGCTTACGGAGTGTCTCGCGCTTCACCGCCCCGTACTCAGCGTTTTCGAGGTTGGATATGCTCGACTTGGACGACCAGCCGACGGCGTCCGCGGTGTCCTCCATCCGCATCCCCGCGTCAGCGCGCGCGTCGCGCATGAGTTCAGGCACGGCAGGCACGTACTCACCGCGTTTGTGTGCGTCTTCTGCGAACTCGACGACCCATTCTGTGCCTGTGCCTGTCTCGCGTTCACACGACCGTAGGGTACTGCGCAGACCGAGACGCGCGCACAGATACGCAAAGTTGTCTGCGAGGCTTTCGTTGAACGTGTAGAAGACGGTGCGCGTCTCCCTGCGCGAACCGTCGCCGTCAACGAGTCCTTCGACGAAGGCGCGTATCTCGGCGTCCGACCAGTTCCACGCGATGTCGGGCACGTTCTTTTCGGCTCCTTCGCCCGCCAGAGCGCGGAAGACGGACGACCAGAGCGCGGAACAGACGGTGAGACGCGTCGCGCCGCCCGACTCTCCCCACGACAGCGAGGCGTCGTAGCCGTCGAACCAGTCGGCGACACGTTCAAGGAGCGCGTCTTCGGTGTTCGTGAAGACGACATGTTTTCTGCGCGCGCACCCTTCGGCGACGTAGAAGCCGAGAACCCACGCGAACTCCTCCGTAACGTCGAGAGTGTCGGGAAGCGTGTAGTCGCTCTGCTTGTACGCGATATCGACGCCCGACGGCTCCTTTACCGTCCGCAAGGGTGCCGAGTTGCGGCTCTCGTAGTGGCGTCTGCATCCACGGGACACATCGTTCCATTCGACATCCAGTCCGCCGGAACCGTCGGAAGCGTACGCGACGAGTTCGTCGTCTTCGTCGTCAAGAAGAGCGATAAGGTCTATCTCGTCGTCGGACGCGACGGGTTCGGGGAGTTCGTCGGGAACCATGACGAGCGTATCCTCCGCCTCCTCGGACGGCACACGCGTCACGCGTCCCGCCTCGTCGAGCGTGAACAGATTATGGTCCTTCGTAACGAGCACCTCACGCCCGGATTCGAGCGTCACACGGTAGATATCCTTCGTCGGGTTCGTGATATAGTCGGTGACGCGGTGTGTCGAGACTTCGAGAGTCGTGGGGTCGAAGGCGACGGCACGCGCCTCGCGCTCTTCCTCAACAACCTCGCCTATATCGTGAAAGCCGAAGCCGTCTTCTGGCGTCCACAGAAACACCTGTTCGTCGTACGGTAGCGACGCGTGAACCACCACGGCGAGCCTTCCTAGCGACGACCTGCCTTCGACGCGCGCGACGAGGTCGTCAGGTATCTCGACCGTCTCGTACGTCGTGCCTAAGACGAAGTCACCGGGATGGAGGACGTAGTCGTCGCCGTTCTTGACGACGCGACGGCGCGTGTAATCGTCCGTCTCCTCCTCGCTCTCGGGATGTATGCAGGGAATGTTCGAGCGCTCGAACTCCAGAAACTCGTTTCCGAGGCGCATGTCGATGCTCGCGGGCTGTATCTGCAGTTCGGGGTCGTCGAGGGGTTCGACCTTCAGGTCGCCCTTTTCGAGCCTCCGCCGTATGTCGCGGTCCGACAGAATCATAGCTCTATACGCCCCACTATGTCGTCCTCACCTTGGTTGATTGCGACGATACGCACGTATTCCTCGATGCCGCTTCCGTCCAGCTTCGACTTGAGCAGGGAGTCTATCTGGTAGACGCCCGCCGAGTTGGTCATGTGTATCTCGACGAGCACCGGAACGCCGAACTCGTCCGAGCCGTCCTTGACCTCGACTTCCTCGATTGCCTGCGACGAGACGGTGTGTATGCTACGCTGTCCTTCGTCGTACGGAAGACGCGACCTGCCGCGTGTCATGTCGAGCGCGTCGGCGACACGTACGATGCCTGCCTCCGGCGTGAGCGGTTCGTTACCGCTGTGGTGGCAGTATATCGTGTGGAGTACGTCGCTTTTGAGTGCGACACGTTCGCGTGTCGGGTATCCGGAGAGAACGTCGTCTAAGATGTCGTCGGCGAGAACGACGGAGAACTTGGTGTGTTCGTCCCGATGCACGAGATGCCCCACGTCGTGGAGCGTCGCGCCACAGGCGACGACGACCTTCGCATCCTCGTACTCCATGTCTAAGTCGTGGTCCTCGACGCCGAGAGGCACGTCGTCGCGCATGAGTTCGAGCATCGAGAGCGCGTGGTTACGTACGATGCCGATATGTTGCGTTCCGTGGTCGTTGTAGTTGAGACGCACCGTAGAGTTGACGTTCTGCGTCTCGACGGACGCGACGACCTCGTCGCTCCTGAGTGCGTCCATCACCTCGTCGAAACTCTTGCCCGTGTCATCCGCGTCGTCCGTGCTCATATCAGTTCCTCCGCTGTTGTCAGGGCGTGCATCCTCAGCCCCGCGCCCTCTACGTGTTCGCGTCCGCCTTCCTGTCTGTCCACGACGACAATTATGTCGTTGACAACGGCACCTGCGGCACGTAGCTTCTCGACAGCCTCGACAGCACTCGCGCCCGTCGTGACGATGTCCTCCACGACGACGACCTCGTCGCCCTCTTCAAGCGTCCCTTCGACCGCGTTCGCTGTGCCGTACTCCTTCGCCTCCTTGCGCGCTATGACGTAAGGCACACCAGACTCGACGGACGCGACGGCGGCAAGAGGCACGCCGCCGAGCGCGACGGCACCGATGCGGTCCGCGCTCGTCTCGCGCACCTTCTCGGCGATAGCGCGTCCGATTATGCGCAGAGCCTCGGGGTCCGTCTCGAAGACGTACTTGTCGATGTAGTAATCGCTCTTGCGTCCGCTCGAAAGCTCGAACTCGCCGCGTAGCACAGCGTCACTGTCGCGCAACGCCTCCGCAACTTCGTTCGCGTTCACCATGGTTCGTCTTTCAATCCGAGCCTGTACGCAATAAGGTTCGTGGTAACGTGTAGGAGTGGCGTGAGCACGAGAACAGCTACGACGACTTCGACGGTGAACTTCTCGAAGAACCAGCCGGGCGCGAGTAGAGCGGTGACGACGAACGCGCCGACGACGAAGTCTAACTGGTCGACGCCGGGGAAAGGCGCGCCGCGTTCGCGTCCCGTGCGCCTCTTGAGGAAGCTCGCCCCCATGTCTCCGAGTATCGCGCCGAGCGCGAGACCGAAGGCTGAAACTGGCTCGAACATCGGAAGGAACTCCGGTACGAACCCCTGCGTTACCGTAGCCGTCTGTACGAGGGCAAGTCCGAACCCGGCACCGACACCCGCGACGCCACCGCGCCACGTCTTTCCGTCGCCGAGAATACGGTCGCCTCTCCACTCACGCCCAAAGTCAACAGGCATTCCGCCACCCAGAACGACGGCGGCGTTGTTGGGCACGTACGCAGGGAGCATAAGCCAGAGGGCGACGACGACGGTCTGTACGACAGACATGCGTCGAAAGAGTCGGTCGTTTTGGAAAGTATTTTGCGTTTCGCGTCCGCTTTCGTCGGTGTGGCATCCACAAAACGCGTCGTAATCGCGGCTCTCATCGCCAACTTCCTCATCGCAGTCGCCAAGTTCATCGCGTGGAGCATAACGGGCAGTTCGAGCATGCTGAGCGAAGCGTACCACTCTGTGAGTGACACGGGAAATCAGGTTCTGCTTCTCTTGGGCATGCGTCTCGGTAGCAACGGCGCGTCGCGCAAGCACCCGTTCGGTCGCGGGAAGGAGCAGTTCTTCTTCGCCTTCGTCGTCTCCGTCATGCTTTTCGGCGTCGCGGGGTACGCGTCTCTGAGACACGGCTACCACAAGTTCGGCGCGGAGCACGCCGACGCAAACTTCACAATCAACTACGTCGTCCTCTCCGCCGCTTTCGTCTTCGAGGCTTGGGCGCTCAAGAACGCGTACGAAGGCGTGAGACGCGAGATGAAAGAGAAGGGCTTCGGAAACATCGTCGAAGCGTTCAGAAAGTCGAAGGACGCGCCCCTCATCACCGCTCTGACGGAGGACGCCGTGGCTCTCGCAGGTATCGTTGTCGCTTTCGCAAGCGTCGGTCTGACCGACCTGACGGGGAACAACGTCTACGACGCAATCGGAAGCGTCCTCATAGGTCTCCTCCTCATGGGCTTCGCGCTCGCGCTCGCTTGGGAGAACCGCAGTCTCATCGTGGGTGAGGGCGTGACAAAGAGCGAGAGAACCGGGTTAATCGAGGCTGTTGAGGGCACAGAAGGCGTCGTCTCGCTCATCGACCTACGGACGCTACACATGGGTCCCGACAGCGTTCTCGTGACGGTAGAAGCCGAGTTCGAAGGCGGAATGACGACGAGCGAAGTAAAAGAATCGATAGAGAGGGTCGAGAACGCTGTCCGCGAGACGCTGTCCGAGGCTGACCAA
This sequence comes from Halobacteriales archaeon, assembly GCA_034522195.1. GTDB lineage: Archaea > Halobacteriota > Halobacteria > Halobacteriales > Halorutilaceae > Halorutilus. The sequence continues at coordinate 234,205 of JAXHLL010000002.1, forward strand.
GTCTACGTCGAGGCTCGGAAACCTCAGGAACCGACGCGCTCCTGAATCTTCTCGCGTAGCACCTCGGAGACGAGTTCGCCGTCAGCCTTTCCGCGCATCTCTTCCATGACGACGCCCATCAGACCGCCCATCGCGCTCATGCCTTCCTCCTTGACGTATTCGGCGCGCTCTTCAAGTATCTCGTCAACGACCTCCTCGACCTCGTCGCGTGCCGCGCTTTCTAAGCCGAGTTCTTCTGCGACTTCTTCGGGTTCGCCGCCCTCAGCGATACCCCGCAGAAGGTCGGGGACGCCTTCCTTCGCAACCTCGTCCTCGGCGACGAGCCTGAACGTCTCAAGGAGGTCTTCGTCGCTGATATTCTCGACGGGCACGTCGTCGCGGCGTAAATCGACGAGCGTTCCTTCGAGCGTCGAGGCGACGAGACCTGCGTCGTAGCCGCGCTCAACCGCCTCTTCGTAGAGGGGCATACGGCGTCCGTGCGCGACGCGCTCCGCGAGGTCGTCGTCCAAGCCGTGTTCCGCCGCGTACCTCTCGGCGCGCTCGTCCAAGAGTTCGGGAGGTTCTGCTTCGAAGCCGTCGAGAGCGACCGAGTAGACGTCCGTCTCCGGGTACATACGCGCCGCGCCGGGGAGCGGACGGAGGTACGACGACGTACCGTCGTCGTTGGCGTCGCGTGTCTCCTCTGGCACGCCTTCGAGAGCCTGTTCGGCGCGCTCCGCCACCGCCTCGACGGCGTTCCACGCAGTCTCTTCGTCGTCGGCGACGATTGCGACTGCGTCTTCGGTAGACGCGCCGACAGCATCGCGCAGAGCGTCGACCTCGTCCTCCGTCACGCCGTACGCGGGGAGTTCGTCGGTGTGGAAGACGCCGCCCGCGCCGCGTTTCTTTGCACGGTCTGCGAACTCCGTGCCCAGACGGCGGTCGGGCTGTATCTCGCGTCCGACCAGACTGTCGAAGCCTTCGAGCAGGACGGCGACGACCGCGCCGTCGCCCGAGAGCGCGCCCTGTATCACGCCCGAGTCGGTGTCCTCGAAAACGTCAGTGACATCCTCGGACACGCCGACCGACGCTCCGCGCTCTTCGAGTTCATACGCGATTTCGACGAGTTCCTTCTGCCGCCGAACTTCGTTCTCGACCATCTCGTCTATCGCGCTCAGGTCCTGTACGCCCTTCATCTCGATACGCGCGCCGTCTTCGATGGAGACGTTGAGGTCCTGTCTTATCGTACCGAGACCGCGTTTTACCTTGCCCGTCGAGCGCAGGACCATGCCGATGCGCTGGGCGGTTTCGCGTGCCTGTTCGGGCGACCGTATGTCGGGCGCGGTTCCGAGTTCGACTAGCGGTATGCCGAGACGGTCGAGCGAGAAGATAGGTCCTTCATCCGTCTCGCCTAAGCGGCGCGCAGACTCCTCTTCGAGCGCGAGAGCGTCTACGCGCACGTCGCCCTCGCTCGTCTCTACGACGCCGTCGTGCGCGACGAACGAGGTGCGCTGGAACCCCGTCGTGTTCGAGCCGTCGATAACGATTTTACGCATGACATGAGCGTGGTCAACGCGCTCCATTCCGAACGCCTCCGCGATTTCGAGTGCCACGCCGACCGCATCGCGGTTCATCGGACGCGGCGGTTCGTCATCCTCCTCGACGAGGCAGGTCGTGTCGTACGACTTGTACGTGAACTTGCGGTCTACGCGGCTCTCTTCGAGCGCGGCTTGGTCAATCTCGCCCAGTTCGCTCTTCGTAGGATGCAGGTAACGCTCGAAGTCGTGCGTCGCATCCTCCTCTTCGCGCACGACGGTCGGACAGTCGCAGAACAGCTTCGTTTCGGTGTCGAGCTGTTGGTGTATCTCCAGCCCAGCCATCAGCCCGAGTTCTTCGTAGTCGAGTGAGTCGTCCATGTTGTTTCTTGCGTGGAACGGCGGGGACAAAACAGTACCGTTCATCTCCTCTCGAAACGGTGGTAGTCAGGCTCACCGCGCAGGATGTAGACATCAAAGCCGTACGACTTGAGGTGGGCAACGACCTCCTGCTGTTCGCGCGAGAGCGTGCTTTCGCCGCGTTTCACCTCGACGAAAACGTCGCCGTCGGGTCGCCATTCGGAACCGAACACGCGCTGACCGTCTCCATGCACCAGAAAGTCGGGAACGCCAGCAAGTCCGTCCGTCTTCCGCGCGATTTCGTCAGCTGTCTCAGGATATCGGCGCACGATGCCCGTCTTTCCGCGTACAAGTTCAATGCCGCGTTCGTCGCACCAGTCGGAGAAGAACTCTTCGAACTCGCGTCCAGCGCGCTGGTTCCGTGCCGCGCGTTCGCTGTCGCGCGAGACGCCGCGTTCCTTTGCGAGTTTCCAGACTGCGCGTCCGACTCCGAGACGTCTCGCCGCGCCGTGTTCGACGAGCGTCGTAAACGTGTCGGCGAGCGCGTCCGATACGTCGTCGCGTTTGCGTACGTCGAGGCGCGTTTCGTCGAGTACGTGTCGCGCCAGAGAGTCGCGTATCTTGTCGCGTGCCTCTTCGTCAGTACGCGTCTCTACGTCCAAGACTGTCCCGCGCTCGCTCGTTCCGGCGTAGACGTGGCGAGTCTCGGAGCGGGCGGCGCGTGCGAGTTCGCGGACGTGGTAGTCGCCGAGAAGGTCGCGCATATCGGCGAGCGTAGCGACAGATTCGACAGACGCTTCGACGGCAGGTGAAAGTTCGTCGGCGACGCTTTGCGCAAGGTCGCGCGCCTCTTCGACCGACTGCGCGCCCACGACGAACTCGTCTTCGTCGGCAACGCTCACGACGCCGCAAGCGCGCACACGGTCGAGGAGTCCGACGTAGCACGAGAAGCATAGGGGCACGAGTTCGTCGCCCGAACCGACGGTGTCGGTAGCCGCGAAAGCGTCACCGCCGCAGTCGGCGCAGGCGTCGTCCGTCTCGTGGAACACGTACGCGCTACGTCGTCGCACAGCAAAAACACACGGTCTTTAGGGCGGGCGACGTATTCGAGACATGCGCGTAACCAACCTGACGGAAGGCTCGACCGAGTTCACGTCGAACGCTTTCCTCGTCGAGGGCGAAAGGGACGTACTCGTGGACGCCGGAAACGACGGTATCGTACTCGAAAGGCTACGCGAACATGGTAGCTTGGACGCCGTCGTTCTTACGCACACACACGGCGACCACGTCGGCGTGCTGAACGGTATCGTCGAAGAGTTCGGCGTCGAAGTCTGGGGATACGACGGTTCGTCACGGTACGTAGACAACGAGTTCGACGAGGGCGACACAGTCCATATGGACGACTCCGACTTCGAAGTATGGCACACACCGGGACACAAGGACGATCACGTCTGCCTCTACTCGCGCGACTCCGGCGTCCTGTTCGCGGGTGACCTCGTCTTTTCGGGCGGCTCTTTCGGACGCACCGACTTAGACGAAGGCGACCGCACGACGCTCGTAGAGAGCATCGAGAAGGTGCTGGAGCGCGCCGACGAGATAAACGAGATGCACACGGGACACGGTCCGTCGGTGCGCGAGAACGCTAAGAAGCACGTCGAGGCATCACTCAGGAACGCGCGGCGTTACTGACTACACACCGCCGCTCGCCGCTGGAATTATTCTTATCTCGTCGTCCGAGTCCACGGACGTGTCCACACCGTCCAAGTCACGCACGTCCTTCCCGTTGATGTAGACGTTGATGTACTCCTTTACCTTGCCGTCGCTCAGGACGTTCTCTTCGAGTTCGGGACCATTCTCCTCGCCGTAGGCGCGCAGTGCTCCTAAGACCGTATCGCCGTCTACCTCGACCTTTCTGGCTCCGCCCGTCTCGCTGATGACAGCCGGAATGCGTATGATTGGCATGTCTGATATAGTCGTGTCTCACGCAAAAATCAATCGGATTCGACAACTATCTCCTCTGTCTTGAACTCGTCGCCCGTCCAGAGCCAAGAGCCGACGTATGGTTCGTCCGGACCAAGCGACACGATGACGTACGAGTGTCGGGGCCAGTTCGCGCGGTCAGCGTCCGTCTCGCTCGGCTGTTCGGGTCCTTCGGGATGGGAGTGGTAGAAGCCGACGACTTCGCCGCGCTCCTCCACGTCGTCGATTGCCTCTAACTGGTCCTCCGGCTCCATGAGGTAGTTGACGCGCGGTGTTTCGCTCACGTTCTCGACGCGCCGCGTGAACTCGACGCGTCCTTCTTCGTCGTCGCGCTCGCCGCCCAAGACGCCGCAGATTTCGTACGGCTTACCTTCGCGTGCGTGTTCGATTATCTCGTCGTACGCGTCGGAACTGAATACTATTCTCGTCATTGGTGAAGGTATGAGGGCGCGTCAGTAGTAGGTTGCGGAGAGACTACGAGAAAGTGTGCGTCGACATCCTAAACTAAAATCGTGAGGCATGCGTAGCATGCCTCTAACAGGTCCAGAGGGTTACGGTGGAATGGGACGGCGCGGATTTGAACCGCGGTCTATGCCACCCGAAGGCACAAGGATACCAAGCTACCCTACCGTCCCTCGGTTCGAATAACCGTGATGCGCAAATCAGTCTTCCGGTTTCGGTCCCTCGGCGGTGCGTTTGAGCGTCCAGACCATCGCTCCGCCCAAGATGGCGATTGCGATTATGACCATAGAGACGCCTAACTGTCCGAACAGGATTCCGTAGAGCAAAGAAAGAAGGATAGCAAGACCGAGAACGATTCCGACTACGATATCGACACGTGGTATCTCCTTGTCCTCGGTCTCGGGTTTCATAGGCTGTGAGAGTGACTCGTCTATCTCGACGCCCTCACCCTCCGGGGAGATGTCTCTGTCCTCGTCTCCGAGTGTGAGTTCTACCTCGGCAGAGTCGGAGCCGTAGTCGGCGGAGAGTTTCAGCGTACCCTCGACCTCACCGGGCGTGGGACCTACGACGACCTCGACAGTCTCCTCCTCGCCCTCGGCGACGTAGACGTTGTTGACCTGCACCGACACGAACCGTTCAGCCTCGCCCTCGATAGCTAAGTTGACGTGCGTGGGACTTCCTTCGTTCGAGATGGCGACATCGAAGCTCTCCTCGGCACGGTACGTCTTTGAGACCGGACGTATGCCTTCGTCGTCAAGACGGACACGGAGTGTCAATGTTCTTCTGTTCTTCTTTCGGCGTGGCACGTATTAAGTTTCATGTTGTTCGGAACCTTCCGATACGTATGGAAATCGTCTGGCACAGACGCGACCTGCGTGTCGCCGACAACGCCGCCCTCTCCGCCTGCGCGCGTCCCCTGCCCGTCTTCGTCCTCAACGACGAGGTTCTTGGGCACGCGTCGCCGCCGCGGGTTGCCTTCCTCTTAGACGCTCTGCGCTCTCTGCGCGGCGACTACCGCGCGCTCGGCGGCGATATCGTCGTCGAACGCGGCAACCCGCGCGAGGTTCTGCCGCGTCTCGCCGACGAATACGACGCTTCTGTGCGGTGGAACCGCGACTACTCGGGGCTTGCGCGCGAACGCGACGACGAAGTGCGCGGCGCGCTCCGGGACGCGGGAGTCGAGTTCACCGACCACAAGGACTCCGTCCTGCACGAACCCGACGAAATCTTCACGAACGCAGGCGACCCGTACTCCGTCTTCACGTACTACCACAAAAAGTGGAAGGAGCGCGACAAGGACGAGCCGTATCCGGAGCCTGAGAAGGTCGTGGAACCGGACGAATCGGGCGAAATACCGACGTTGAATGCGCTCGGATTCGACGCACCAGAGGCGGACGTACCCGACGCAGGCACGAAAGAGGCGCGCGAACTCCTCGACGACTTCCTCGCCGCCGACGTGTACGAATACGCCGAGTCTCGTGACTATCCGGAGCGTCGGTGTACATCGCGTCTTTCGCCGCATCTGAAGTACGGGACGGTAGGCGTGCGTGAGGTATGGCAGGCGACGCAGGAGGCTAAGGAGGACACATCGGACGAGGACGAGCGAGAGAGCGTCGAGGAGTTTCAGGCTCAGTTGGCTTGGCGCGAGTTCTACACGCAGGTTCTGTACCACAACCCGAGCGTCGTGTCGCGCAACTACAAAGAGTACGAAAACGAAATTGAGTGGAGGAACGACGAGGGCGAGATAGAGGCGTGGAAGGACGGAGAGACAGGCTACCCCATAGTCGACGCAGGCATGCGTCAACTGCGCACGGAGGCTTTCGTGCACAACCGCGTCCGTATGATAGTTGCGTCGTTCCTGACGAAAGATCTGCTCACCGACTGGCACGTCGGGTACTCGTGGTTCCGCGAAAAACTCGTAGACCACGACACAGGAAACGACAACGGCGGCTGGCAGTGGGCGGCGAGTACGGGGACGGACGCGCAACCCTACTTCCGTATCTTCAACCCCATGACGCAGGGCGAAAGGTACGACGAGGATGCCGAGTACATCAAGAAGTACGTGCCCGAACTTCGTGACGTTCCGGCGGAGAAGATACATTCGTGGCACGAACTCGACGAAGAGGAGCGCGACGAACTCGCGTCCGACTACCCCACGCCTGTTATCGACCACTCAGAGAGGCGCGAAGCCGCGCTTTCGATGTTCAAGAAGGCGAGGGGCGAGGACGACGAAGAAGGCTGACGCTCAGCGCGCCTCGGGCGGCAGAAGGTCGGGAATACCATCATCTATCTCGTACGTCTCGTCGCACTCGTCGCAGTAGAGGGTGCCTTCGACAACCTCGCCGTCTTCCTCGCGTTCGACTTCGAGTTCGAGTTCGCCCTTACAGACCGGACAGCACAGTATCTCCATCAGGTCGTGCTTCATGTCTACTCGAAGGGGTCGGTACGGGTTATAGTTTGTTCCCTGTCGGGACCGACGCTGACGGCGTAGAACGGCGCGCCTATCTCTTCTTCGAGGTACTCGACGTAGACACGCGCCTCTTCGGGGATGTCTTCGTACGTATCGACGGCGTCCCAGTCCACGCCGTCCCAGCCTTCGAATTCCTGATATACAGGCTCGCACGCCGCCCAGTCGTCCATGTCGGCGGGCATCGTCTCCAGACGCTCGCCGTCGAGTTCGTACGCCTCGCAGACACGCACGGTGTCGAGACCTTCGAGTACGTCGATGCTCGTAAGAACGCCGCCCGTGAAGTCGTTTAGACGCGCGGCGTGACGTACCATCGGCAGGTCGAACCAGCCTACGCGCCGTCGGCGTCCCGTCGTCGTTCCGTACTCCTCGCCTACATCGACAAGGTGGTCGCCTACGTCGTTTTCGAGTTCGGTCGGGAGCGGTCCCGTGCCGACGCGCGACAGGTACGCCTTCATGATACCAACCGTCTCGTCGAGACGCGTTGCACCGACACCCGCGCCTGTGCACGCGCCTCCGACCGTCGTGTTCGACGATGTGAGGTAGGGATAGATGCCGTGGTCGATGTCGAGCGACGTTCCCTGCGCCCCCTCGAAAAGAACGTCGTCGCCAGCGTCCATGCGCTCGTTGACGTACTCGCTCGCGTTGACGACCGAATCGGCAAGACGTTCGCCGTACCCGACGTACTCCTCGTGTACTGCGTCCACGTCGAACGCACCCTCGTGTTCTGTTCCGTCAACGTCGATTCCGAAAACGTCCTCGACGAGCGCGCGTTTGGTCGGTACGACGTATTCGAGTTTTTCGCGCAGAGCGTCGGGCTTCAGAAGGTCAAGAACACGCACGCCGCGTCTGCCTACCTTGTCCTCGTACGTCGGTCCTATTCCGCGTCCCGTCGTTCCCGCCGCCATGTCGCCCTTCGCGTCCTCCTCGACGCCGTCGATGACGCGGTGGTACGGCATTATGACGTGCGCTCTCTCAGCGATGCGCACGTCGGCGTCAACGCCGCGTTCGTCCAAGCCGTCGAGTTCTTCGAGTAAGACACCGGGGTCGATAACACAGCCGTTTCCGATCACACCCGTGCCGTCGCGCAGTACACCGCTCGGGATGTGGTGAAGCTTGAACTCCTCTCCGTCAGCCACGACCGTATGTCCTGCATTGTTTCCGCCTTGGAAACGCACGATTACGTCCGCCGTTTCGCTGTATATGTCGGCGAACTTGCCTTTTCCTTCGTCTCCTAGCTGAGCACCTACGATAGTCACGCTCATAGAATACACCTCATGTTGTCTGACCCTCACCACGTAGTCCGTCCCGTCTTTAGTAGCTTTCGTTAGGTTGACATGCTCCGACGACGCGTCTCCAGCATGGGAACCGACCCCGTCGCCTTCCTCGAAGACACCGTGCCGATAGAGAGCCACGAGGACGTAAGTGAAATGCGTGACTACCTCGTCGAAAACGTGACCGGAGCGACGGAACACGCGTCAGGGTGTGTCGTTGCGGAGAAGGGAGATGGCGAGGAGACGGTCATCCTCAACACACACATGGACACGGTCGCGCCGCACGTCCCTTACGGGCGCGACGAAGGTGTTGTGCGCGGAAGGGGCGCGTGCGACGCCAAAGGACCGCTCGCCGCGATGGTCTCTGCGTACGAGCGTTTCGACGCGTCGGAGAGCGACCGGACGGTTCGACTTGTTGTTTCGCCCGACGAGGAGACGACCTCGCAGGGAATATACGACTACCTGCGGGAGGAGGCTGAAGGCGGAGAGGCGGGCGGCTTCGCCGACTTCGCCGTCGTGGGCGAACCCACGAGTCTCGACATCTGCACCGCGGCGAAAGGACGCTACGAGGCGACGGTCGTCTTCCACGGAGAAAGCGCGCACGCCGCGAGCGGGGACGGACGGAACGCAGTGTCGTGCGCCGCAGAGGCGGTCCGGCGTCTCGAAGCCCTCGAAGGGTCGCACGACGAACTACTCGGCGAGTCACGCCTCACAGTCACGCGGTTCGAGGGCGGGGAGTCGTCGAACCAGGTGCCGGAACGCGCGACAGTGACCCTCGACCGCCGTCCTCTCCCCGACGAGACCGAGGAGGACTTCGTCACGATGGTCGAGGAGGCTCTCAAAGGCATCAACTGCGGATACGAAGTCGTCCTACCCGACAGCCCGTCGCCAGAGTCGGCGGCTTTCCGGACGGACGAGGACAACGATTACGTCAGGAGGTTCGTCGGGGCGGTGCGTGAGACGTGCGGCGACGCCGACGTGCGCCCGTTCGGCGCGGCTTGTGAGGCGTCCTATATCGCAGAACACGCACCTGTCGTCGTCTTCGGACCGGGCGCGATATCCGAGGACGACGGAACGCCCGTCGCGCACTCGGAGCGCGAGTACGTGCGCACGGACGAGGTGAGGAAGGCGGCGGACGCTCTGACGCGTTTCCTTCAGTCGTAGACGACGACCTCGCCGTCCTCCACATCAGCCTTCACAAGCGATTTAACTTCGAAGCCCATCTCGGGCTTTTCGCCTTTCTCTATGACGACGACGGTGTCTACGACCTCCGCGCCGACGCTCTCCAACGCTTCGTGGACGGCGGTGAGCGTTCCGCCTGTCGATAGAACGTCATCGACGAGCAAGACGCGGTCGTCCTTGTCCACGCTGTTGAGGTACATCTCGCCTTCGGAGTATCCTGTTACCTGTGACACCGAAACCTCGTCTTCGAAGCCGTACGAACGTTTCCGGACGACCGTGACAGGCACATCGACGGCGAGCGAGACGGCGGTTGCGATGTGTATCCCCATCGCCTCAGGCGCGACTATCTTGTCTATCTCCTCCACGTCTGCGCGACGCACGATTCCGACGACGATTTCGCGCAGGACGGCGGGTTCGAGAGGCGGCACGCCGTCCGTAATCGGATGCACGAAGTACTCGTATATCTCGCCGTCTTTCTCCTTGCGCACGATAGGCGCGTCCAAGAGCGACTGTCTGAGGCGTTCCATACGCGACGAAGAACGACGGGGCGCAAAAGGCTTGCTACAGAGGTCTACAGACGCCTCTCGACGGCGTCAAGGACGCGTCCCGCGACCTCACGTTTGTCGCCGCGCGCCGTCTCGCTCCAGTCCTCCGTCAGTATCTCGACCAGCGTCTCGTCGTCGCCCATGACGCTCGCGTCGTTCGCGACCATCAGGTCGAGTTTCGCGCGTCGCATGACTGCACGCGCCTCCTCGGCGAGCGCGTCCCTGTCGAGTCCGGTTTCGGCTTTGAATCCGACGATGAAGGCGTCGGGTACGGCTTCGCGTACCTTGTCGACGAGCTTCGGCACCTTCTCCATCTCCAAGACGAGGTCCTGCCCGCTCTCTATCTTCGTGTCGGCGGCTTCGACGGTGTAGTCCGAAATCGCGGCGGCGGAGACGAAGATGTCGCAGCCTCCCTCGACTGCTTCGAGTGTCGCGTCTATCATCTCTTGCGCGCTCTCGACCTGAACGCTGTCGGCGTAACGCACGTCGCCGTCGTGGTTGTGCACGATGACCACGTCCGCGCCGCGTACGTACGCCTCCTCGGCGATTGCGCGTCCGGTCTTTCCCGATGAGCGCGTCGTGAGGACACGCACGGGGTCGACCGCCTCCTCGGTGCGTCCGCTCGTTACCACGACACGTTTTCCTTCGAGAGGACTTTCCGACAGGAGACGTTCGCACTCGGTCGCTATGTCTTCCTTGCCCGCAAGTTTCGCCTTGTCCTCCTCTATCTTGGGCGGTATGATGTTCACGTCCCAGTCTTCCAACTTTTCGAGGTTCTCAACCACACCGGGGTGGTCGTACATAGGCTCGTGCATCGCGGGCGCGACTGCGACCGGAATCCCGCTTCCGAGCGCCGTAGTCGCGAACGTCGTCACGGGCGTGTCGTCTATCCCCGACGCTATCTTTCCGACAGTATTCGCCGTCGCGGGCGCGATGAGAAACAGGTCCGCCTCGGCACCGCTCCTGAAATCCTCCATCTCGCTCTCGACGCCGCCGCAGAAACGGACGTGTTCGACATCGCCCGTTATTTGGGTGACGACTTCGTTGCCCGACGCGAACTCCAAAGCCCACTCGTGGACGATGCCCTGTGCGGCGTCGGTCATCACGGCGTGTACCTCCGCACCGCGTCTACGGAGTTCGTGTATGATTTTGACGCACTCGACGGCGGCGATGCTCCCCGTCACGCCCATGGCTACGGTCTTCCCTTCGAGTCCCATTACCGGCGAGATGTGCCGTTCGTCTATAACTTTTGGTGAAAAGGACGTCGCAGGAGGTGTGACCGTGAGAACGCACGACAGCTTTCCGGGGGGTTTTTTTGCGGTGCGCATCTATACAGGACGATGAAGAAGGCTGTGCTCGAAGGCGAGGCATACGCGCCGGTGGACGATGTATACGACTTCTTCATGGACTTCGACAACTACGGCAAGTACAGCGAGTACGTCAAGGACGTGCGCGTCGTTGCGAACGGCGATCTTCCCGAGTGGGAGATAGAGTTCCGGTGGTGGATAGTCCGTTACACGGCGCGCTCTAAGCTCGTGGACTACGAGGAGAACAAGTACATAGAGTGGCAGGTCACGAAGGACGTTGACGTGCACGGCATGTGGAACTTCGAGGAGGTCGACGACGAACATACGCACGTCGAACTCGAACTTCTGTACGACCCTAAGGGTGCGAGCAAGGCAAATCCGCTCGCGTTCTTCCCGACGAAACGTCTTATTCAGATGGCGCGTCCTGTCGTGGACAGACACGTCTCGAAGGTGCTTCGGCGCGTCGCCGAGGAAGTCGAAGGAGAGCCACGCGACGTGGAGTACACGATACGCCCCGCCGACCCGACTGAGAACGACGAGTTCTTAGCTCTCGTACCCGACGACAGGATACAGAGCGACAAGTCGGAGACGGATTAGTAAGCTTCTTCGAGTATACCGACCAAGTCTTCCATTTCCACCTCGACGGGGTTGTTCTTCAGCACGAAACCCATGTTCTCGACCGTGTTCTCGGCGAGTTCATCGGGTGTCGCGTCCGTGAGGTCGCCGACGGAGTGGTCGAGTCTGAGTTCGGCGACGAACTCGTCGAATGCGTCCGCGACGAAAGGCGCGTCCAGCTTGCGGTCTGCGACAGGGAAGCCGAGCGTCTCGGCGATTTCGCCGTACCTGCGCTTCGTCTCGTCGTCGCCGTTCTCGACGTTGTAGGCGGCTACCTCCGAAGCGACGGACGCGAGCGCGTCGCCGTGCGCCACGTCGGGTTCGTACGCGCTTATCGCGTGCGCCAGACCGTGCGTCGCCACGGTGCTCGAAGTCGTCTCGCAGAACCCCGCGAGCGTGTCCGCGACAGCCATCGCGTCGCGCGCCTCCGACGAACCCTCGACGGAGTGGCGGAGGTTCCTGTTGACTATCTCCATTCCGCGCAACGCGTTCGCGTCCGTGAGGGCGTTCGCTGTGCGCGCGACGTACGCCTCGTTGAGATGACAGAAGGCGTCGAAGCCCGTGCGCGCTGTAAGGTCGGCGGGCATCTCGTCGGGTATATCGGCGTCAACGACGGCTTCCTTGGGGACGAGCGCGCCGCCACCGAAGCCGACCTTGGCGCGTTCGTCGGCGCGCGTGACGACAGCCCACGGGTCGACGTGGCTTCCCGTGCCGCTCGTCGAAGGAAGCGCGACGAGAGGAACGGCGTCCTCAACGCGTTTCTCGCCAGAAGCGTACTCCCACACGTCCTCTATCGAGGGCACACTGTCGAAGGAGGCGAGCGAGAGTACCGCCGCCTTCGCCACGTCCGTCGGGCTTCCTCCGCCGAGCGCGACGACGAGTTCGGCGTCGGGTGCCGTCTCTACGCAGTCAACGACGTTAGAGACGGTCGGGTTCGGGTCGGCGTCGTCGTAGACTGCGGCGGAGACGCCCGCGCCTTCGAGCGACGTCAGAACGTCGTCTAAGAAACCCGCTTCCTGCATCGCGTTTCGTGTCGTGACGACGAGCGCGTCGTCACCGTGCCGCGCCGCTACCTCGCCGACTTCGTCGCGCCTTCCGCGTCCGAAACGCACGTTCGTCCGTGAGTGTGAGTAGTCGAAATCGCCTTTCATCGTGTTTAGTTGCGTGGGACTTCACATAAATTCCGGCGGTTGAAGAGAGCGAGATGGGAGTTAGACAGCCATCTCAACGTTAACCTTCGGCGCGACCATCGAAAGAGCGACGACGAGGAGCGCGATGGAGACGGGAAGCGCGAGGCTCTGGAGCGCGAGAAGACCAGCCGACGCCTGTATTCCGAGCACCAAGAATATCGTCGGCGCGCAACATGCCGTACCGGCGGCAAGCGCGGGGACTGTCGAAAGCAAGCCGGTCTTGTTCCGCGCGGAGCACGCCGACGGGTTTCTTACCGAGACGTACGTGAACGTCAGGTTCGCGCCGACGAGCGCGGCGATGAAGCTGCCTATCAGGAGGTTTCCGACGGAGACGAGGAGGAAGACGGGTCCGGCGGCGACAGAAGCGACAGGCTCGAAGTAGAACGTCGAGACACGCTCGAACGCGTTCGACAGGCTGCCGAACTCGACGGCGAACCCTGAACCTCCTGCGACGTACGACAGGTCGCCTATGATAAAAAGGTACGCTAAGAGGTACGCGACGGAAGCGACGACGAAAACCACGAGATTATCGGCGATGACAGCGCGCGTCTTGCTCGCCGTCTCGCGCGGCGACGCGAACTCGATGTTGAGCCTCTCCCGCAGACCGAGGCTCTTGGGTTCTCTCTCACTCGACATGGGTATCGGGGTAGAAGGCTGCCCACGCGAACCACATCGCGTCGAAAGCCGGAAGAAGTTCTCCGTCGCGCTCTACCCTCGCCGTGTCCAGCGGTTCTTCGTACACAGCGACGTACTTGCCGTTCTCCGTCTCTATCGAGAGTTCGCCCTCGTCGCGCAGACGTTCCTTGTCGAAGGCGACCGCCTCGTCGGCGTCGCGCGCAGCCATGAAGACCTTCTTCGGGTGGTATCGGTCGTCGCGGTTCATGACGTCGAAGATAAGGCGGTCGTTGTCGTAGTACCCGCTTATCGGGTTGTAGCCGCCGTACGGGTCCCTGTCGTAGTTCCTCACGGCGACATCGCGCGAGAGCACAGGGCTGTCGGGGTACTCGTCGCGCCAACGCTCCCACGTCGTCCACGTCACGTCGAACTCGACGAGAGACCTGCCTCGGTTCGCGCCCTCTGTTCCGACTCCGAGTATCTGCGGGTAGCGCGTCTCAGTCGTGCGGTCGTACATGATGAGGTTCGAGTTCACGAGGTCGCCAGAGACTCCGAAGGTCGTACCGCCGCGCTCGTAGCCTATCACAGTGCCCGTGAGAGGACAGTACGTGACAGCGACGTTCTTACCGGCGACCGTGTCGTTGACGATTTCGTGCTGTGCGAGTATGTCCTGTGGGTAGGCGCGTGCCTCGCCGTCCATCACGACGCCGAAGACGGGGTCGCCGTCGTCAACGTTTCCCCCGTCGTCGAACTCGGGTTCGTCTATCGAAGGTATGCCGTCCTTACGCAGAACGTCCGTGGACGCGTTCTCGAACTCTTCGGGGGGAACGTGGAGCGGCGAAGCGAGTTCGCGTGTCGGCGGTCCCGCACCGTCGCCGCCGGTGCCGCCCCCTCCATCGTCTCCACCCGACGGCTCCGTACCTCCCGCTGTGCCGTCACCGAGACATCCCGACGCGCCGACGGCGAGTGCGGTTGTCGATAGGAAAAACTCACGTCTGGTTACCATGTCGGAATTAGGACGTGGGTACGAATAACCCTTCGTCGGCTTTGCTCGTACGGCGAACGGACGGTTCGAGTGGTTCGCGTCCGAAACAGAGCACATCCGCAACCCATTTGACGCCTCCACGACGACGTGAACCATGGCTGTCCACCCTATCGACTACCGTTACGGAACCGACGAGATGCGCACAGTCTGGTCGGAGGAGAACAAACTCCGGAAGATGCTCGACGTGGAGGTCGCTCTGGCGCGCGCCGAGGAATCGACGGGAGACGTGCCCGAAGGCGTCGCCGACAAAATTGAGACCGCGTCGCAGGATGTCACGCTCGAACGCGTCAAGGAGATAGAGGCTGAGATACACCACGACGTGATGGCGGTCGTGCGCGCTGTCGAGGAGAACTGCAGCGACGAGAGCGTCGCTGGCGAGTACATACATTTCGGCGCGACATCGAACGACATCATCGACACGGCGGACGCGCTCCGTCTGCGCGAGTCGTGCGACATCTTGGAAGGAAGGCTGAAAGGGCTACGCGCCGCGCTCGTCGAGAAAGCGGACGAACACAAGGAGACTGTCTGCGCGGGACGCACACACGGACAGATAGGCGTGCCGACGACGTGGGGGCACAAGTTCGCCGTCTGGGCGTCCGAAGTAGACAGGCACCTCGACCGTCTCGAAGGCGTGCGCGAACGCGTCGAGGTCGGGCAGATGTCCGGAGCGGTCGGCACACAAGCATCATTCGGAGAAAATGCGCGCGAGATATCGCGCCGTACGATGGAACAACTCAACCTGCGCGAGGAGGAGATTTCGACGCAGATAATCGCGCGCGACAGACACGCTGAGTATGTCTCGTGGTTGGCGAACGTCGTCACGACGCTCGACAAGGTGTGCACCAACATCCGTAACATGCAGCGCACGGAAATCGCCGAGGTGGAGGAAGGATTCGGCGCGCAACAGGTCGGGAGCAGTACGATGCCGCACAAACGCAACCCGGTCAAGAGCGAGAACGTCTGTGGTCTCGCACGCGTCGTACGCGGTTTCGTCGAGACGCAGTTGCAGAACAACGTCCTGTGGGAGGAGCGCGACCTGACCAACTCGTCGTCGGAGCGCGTCGTCTTCGCCGAAACCTCGGTTCTCGCCGACCACTGCGTCAACCGCACGACGAACGTCGTCGAAGGCTTGGGCTTCCACGACGACGAGATACGCGAAAACCTCGAAATGCTCGACGGCGTAAACATGGCGGAGGCGGTGATGATGGAACTCGCACGCCGCGGCTACGGTCGTCAGAAGGGTCATGAGGCGGTTCGGCGCGCCGCTATGAGGGCGCACGAAGAAGGTCTGAGCATGAAGGAGTCGCTCCTCCGCGACGAAGAGATAGGCGAATGGCTCGACGAGGAAGAGATAGAGACGCTCATCGACCCCGACGGCTACATCGGCACGTCTGTCGAGCGCGTCGAGGAAGTTGTGGAGCGGCTGAGCTAAGTTTCCTCTAAAAAGGTGCGATATGACCCGTGCCGCCCAGAGAGCTTATTTGTGTACGTACACGTACACGTACACAGAAACATGGGAACCAAGACGGTGTCGCTCGCCGACGACGCTTACGAGCGTCTGAAGGCGCACAAGCGCGAGGGCGAAAGCTTCAGCGACGTCGTGAGACGGCTCACGGATACGGTGGACTTGGAGGAGTATTACGGCGTACTGAGCGACGAGTCTGCAGAGGAACTCGAAGAGGCGGTACGTGAGAGGCGTGAAAGGTTCGACGAGGAGCGCGCGCGACGGCGCGACGATATTGATGTCGTGACGTACTAAAGAACCGTCCCGTGCTTCTTATCCGGAATATCCTTCTCGATGTCCTCGTAGAAGTCGTACCTGAGCACCAGTTCGTCGCGCAGGTCGCTCGGCGGCACGATTTCGTCGATGACGACCTCCGACGCCATGCGGTGCACGTCTATCCCCTCGCGGAACTCCTCGCGTAGCTTCTTCTCCGTCTCCTTTCTTTCATCCTCGTCCTCGATTTCGGAGAGCTTCCGCGCGTAGACTGCGTTTATCGCCGCCTCGGGACCCATGATTGCGATTTCGCCGCTCGGGAGAGCGAGGTTCGCCTCGGGGTTGTACGCGGGTCCGCTCATGGCGTATATGCCCGCGCCGTACGCCTTGCGCACGACGACGGAAAGCTTCGGTACGGTCGCGCTCGACGTTGCGTAGATGAACTTCTTGCCCTTCTCCAGAATCGCCTCCTTCTCGACCTGCGAGCCAGCCATGAAGCCGGGCGTGTCGCAGAGGTAGAGGAGCGGGATTTCGTAGGCGTCGCACGTCCAGATGAACTCCGCCGCCTTCTCCGCCGAATCCGGGAATATCGCGCCCGCGCGCTCGTCGGGCTGGTTCGCGACGATACCGACGGGGCGTCCGTCGATACGCGCGAACGCTGTGATTATCTCCTTTCCATACTCCTCCCTGAGTTCGAAGTAAGAGCCTTTGTCCACGAGGCGGTCTATGAGTTGCTTGGCGTCGTACGCCCTGTTCGGCTCCTCGGGTATCGTCGCGTCGATTCCGCGCGGCGACTTGAGGGGTTCGCGCGGTTCGGAGCGCGGCGGCTTCTCGCCCGCCTTGTCGGGCAGGTACTCCATCAGACGCGAGACGAGTCTGCGTGCGTGCTCTTCGTCCCGCGCCACCAAGTCCGCGCTTCCCGACTCGGAAGCATGTACATGCGCGCCGCCTAAGTCCTGCATCTCGATTTCCTCGCCAGTCACCATCTCAACCATCCGCGGCGACGCAATCGCCATCGCGCTCATGCCTTCGACCATCACGGTGAAGTCCGCGAAGACGGGTGTGTACGCCGCGCCCGCGATACAAGGACCGTACAGGACGCATATCTGCGGGACGCGCCCCGAGAGGAGCGAGTGGTTGTAGTAGTACTTACCTATGCCCTCGCGGTTTGCGAAGAAGCCGGTCTGCTGGTCGATACGTCCGCCCGAAGAGTCCATGAGGTACAGTACGGGCTTCCCGTTCTTCATGGCGCGCTGTTGCATACGCAGGAACTTCTCAACGCCCTTCTCAGCCATGCTTCCTGCCTTCACGGAGAAGTCGTTCGCCATGAAGTGTACGTCGCGCCCCTCGAAAGTCGCCGCGCCCGTCAGAAGACCGTCAGCGGGAAGAGGGTCGTCGGGGTCGGAGCCTTCGACGCTCTCGTGCCACTCGTCGAAGTTTGCGAACCTGCCGTCCTCGAATATGAGGGCGTCGTCGCCGTCCGCCTCATCGTCCTTTCCTCCGAACCACAGTTCGAGCCTGTCGCGCACGAACAGCTTTCCTTGCTCCTCAAGCCTGTCGCGGTACTTCTTCGGTCCTCCGCGTTCGATGTCGGCGATTTCGTCGCGGAGACGCTCCTCGCGTTCGGTCGGTTCGGCGTCGTCGTCGTACTTCTCGTTTGGCACACGCGGCGGGTCGCTCGTCGCTGTCGGTTCTTCGGAGTCGCCGACGTAGACGACGACACGGTCGTCAAGGTGTTCCGCGAGCGCGGTAGCGACGGCACGCGCCTCCTCGTCGGTCGCCGAGGGGTCGAGGTTCACGTCCATCGTATCACTCTACCGCCACTAAGAGGTCGCCTTGGTCGACGCTGTCGCCCTCACCGACTGCGACCTCTGTCACCGTTCCGGCGACCGATGTGGTAATGTCGTTCTCCATCTTCATCGCCTCTATGACACAGACAACGTCGCCCTCGTTCACCTCGTCGCCCTCCTCCACCTCGACGCTCAGAACATTGCCTTGCATCTCGGCGACGACGGGCGTACCTTCCACGTCTACCGTCTGTACGCCACCGCCTCCGCCACCATCACCGCCCGACGCTGTACCTTCCGCGACGAGCATCTCGGGCGTGTAGTCCTCTAAGTTGACCTCGAAACGCTTGCCGTCCACCTCGACGACGAACTCGCGTTCGAGCGTCTCCTTCACGCCTGCGGGAGAGGGTTTCTCGTCCGTGCCCCAGCGGTCGTACGCCCCCTCAACCGCGCTCTCGTCGAGTTCCTCGTCCAGATACTTCGTGTCGTGCTCCCCGGAGACGAAGGTCTCGTCTTCGAGCATCAGGAGGTGGAACGGTACTATCGTCTTTATGCCCTTTATGTCGTACTCCTCAAGAGCGCGCTTCGACCGTGCGATACACTCGTCGCGGTCGCCCGCGTGGACGATGAGCTTCGCAATCATCGAGTCGTACTCGCCGCCTATGTCGTCGCCTTGACGGACGCCGTCGTCTATACGGACGCCGACACCGCCCGCGGGGTCGTACTTGTCGAGCGTGCCCGTCTGTGGCGCGAAGGAGTTGGTCGCGTCCTCGGCGTTGATACGGAACTCTATCGCGTGCCCGTCGAAGGTCACGTCGTCCTGCACGAAGTCGAGTTTCTCGCCGTCGGCGACGCGTATCTGCCACTTCACGATGTCGATGCCCGTCACCTCCTCCGTCGCGCAGTGCTCGACCTGTATCCGCGTGTTGACCTCCATGAAGTAGAAGCCGCCGTCCTCCACAAGGAACTCAACCGTGCCCGCGTTGTGGTACCCTGCCTCGCGCACACCGCGCCGCGCCGCCTCGCCGATTTCTTCGCGGAGGTCCTCGTCGAGTATCGGCGAGGGAGCCTCCTCGATGACCTTCTGATGTCTGCGCTGTAAAGAGCAGTCGCGTTCGCCCAAGTGGCGGACGTTGCCGTGTTCGTCGGCGAGTATCTGAACCTCGATATGCTTCGGGTTTTCGAGGTACTTTTCGACGTAGACGTTCGGGTTGTCGAAGTACTCCTCGCCCTCGCGGCGCGCGCTCTCGAACCGGTCTTCGATTTCGTCCTCCGACCCCACGACCTTGAGACCGCGTCCGCCTCCGCCGCCCTCCGCCTTGATTGCGATGGGATACGATACGCCCTCTTCCTCGACGAACTCGCGTATCTCGTCAGGCGACTCAACAGCCTCCTTCGTTCCCGGAACGATAGGAACGTCGGCGGCGTCCATTATCTGACGCGCCTGCGTCTTCTCGCCCAAGTTCGCCATCGCGTCCGACGGCGGACCTATCCATTTCATGTCGGTGTCTTCTACCTTCGACGCGAACTCGGCGTTCTCGGCGAGGAATCCGTATCCCGGATGAACCGCCTCCGCGCCAGCCTTCTCGCCCGCCTCGATGACAGCCTCGTGGTCGAGGTACGATTCGGACGCCTTCGCGGGACCGACGTTGTACGCCTCGTCGGCGTAACGTACGTGTCCTGCGTTCTTGTCGGCGTCGGAGTAGACTGCGACCGTGCCGACGCCTAACTCTTCGCACGCGCGCATCACGCGCACCGCGATTTCGCCCCTGTTTGCTACGAGAACCTTGTCGAACATGGTTTACCTTGTTCGAATCTGGTGGGGACGTTATATATTTCTAATCCATCCGACATTACGGCTACTGAAAGCCTCTGTCGGCGTCACCCTCACGTCCACCGCCCGACGGGTTGCCTATTTCGAGTGCTAACTGTACATACTTGATTCCCTTGTCGCCCTGCGCGACGACGGAGCGGACGGCGTCCTCGTACTCGGCGACACCGAAACGGTCGTCCGACGGAAAGACCTTCCTCTTGACTTGGAAGCCCGCGAGTACCCCCTCGTCAGTCGTGTCGATGCCTATCTCGACAGAGGGGTGCGAGATGTCGCGCATCAGGTTGAGGACAAGCTTGTTCATGTCGGCACCCTTGAGGAGCGCGACAGGGTCGTCCACGCCGGGAACGTCTCTCAGGTTTTCGAGAAGGTTGAAGCCGAAACGCACTACGAGGTACTCCATGTCGGGCGAGCCTAAGACATCGTAGGTGTAGCTCGCGCGTGAGACGCGTATCCCGCTTATCTCGCGTCCGTCCTGTATCTCGGGTCCGAGTTCGTCCTCCACTGTGCCGTCCGTCATCCTGACGTACTCGCGCACCTCGTCCATGACCTCGTCGAACTCGCGCTCGGCATCGTCGCGTTCTCTCATCAGGACAGGATACGTAAGCGTCCCTAAAACCGTTGGCGTTCGCAGGTCGGACGTTCAGTACGACTTAGGGAAGCCTATCTCCTGAGCGATATGGTTACGCGCCATCTGCTGCGTCACAGGAGCGAGACGTGTCAGGTTGATTTCGCGCCACCAACGCTCCACGTCGTACTCGACAGCGTACCCCCATCCGCCGAAAGCCTGCATCGAGTGGAAGACGGCGTCGATTCCGGCGTCAACCGCGACGCTCTTCGCCACGTTCGTCTCGTAGGCGCAGTCCTCGCCGTTGTCGAACAGCCAAGCCGCCTTCTGACGCATCAGAGCGGCGGTCTCCATACGCGACCACGCCTCCGTAATCGGGAACTGTAGCGACTGGTACTGACCGATAGGACCGCCGAAGACCTCACGGTCGTTCGTGTACTCTACCGCGCTCTTGGCGGCGAGCTTACCGATGCCCGTCGCGGCGGCGGAGAACGCGATACGCTCGGGGTTGAGCGTGTCGACGAGCGTCCACCAGCCGTCGCCTTTCTCGCCGAGCATGTCCTCCTCGGGGACGCGTACGTCCTCGAAGAAAACCTCGCACGAGTTGGAGTAGTTTATGCCGTGCTTGGGTATGGGCGAAACGTCGATACCGTCGCTCTCCATGTCCACTAAGAATACCGACAAGCCGTCGGTCGGTCGGTCCACCTCGTCGACGGGCGTCGTGCGCGTCACGAGCATGATACGGTCGGCTACATCCGAGAACGTAATCCAGCACTTCTTGCCGTTGAGGACGTACTCGCCTCCGTCTTTTTCGGCACTCGTCGCTATGTTGAGCGTGTTCGTTCCCGCCTCTGGTTCGGTGATTCCGATGCAGAACTTCACGTCGCCCTCCGCGATACGTGGCAGGAACCTCTCCTTCTGCTCCTTCGTGCCGTGCTCGCGTATACCGACGCCAGCCATGCCTGCGGTGAGGACGAGGTACCACGTGCCCGCCATTCCGCATCCTTCGGCGCAGAGCGTCTCCATCGCCGTACCCATCTCCTGAAGACCCATGTCGGCACCGCCGTACTCGTCGGGGACGAGCAAGCCATGAAAGCCCGCCTCGCCGAGTTCGTCCCAGAAGTCCCATGCGACCTCACCCTTCTCTTCCTTCTCGCGCCAGTACTCGGGTCCGAACTCGTCTGCTATCTCGCCCGCCGTCGAACGTATCATCCGTTCTTCCTGCGACTCGCTGAAGTCCACCATGTTCGTTAAATGTCAGGCGCGGAACAAATACCTGTCGTCGGCGCGCTGAGAGAGCGGCGGAACCGGCTTCTTTTCGACAGGCGTCGAAGGGTTTGTTTGGAAAAATCAGGCAGTTTATATACTCGAAGACGTTATTTCAGGTATGGATTTTGAGGTACCAGAAGAGATTCAGCAGGTTCGTGACGAGGTCCGCAGGTTCGGTGAGAACGAGATAGAACCGGTAGCTTCGGAGTACGACGAGAAGGAGAAGTACCCGTGGGAAGTCATGGACAAGGCGAAGGAGATGGGTATGTTAGGCGCGGCTATACCTGTCGAGTACGGCGGTGCGGGTTACACGCCGCTCGAGATGGCGATAATCGTCGAGGAGCTTTTCGCAATCGACCCCGGTATCGCGCTCAGCATAACGAGCACTGCGTTCGGTGCCGACTCGCTTCTGGAGTTCGGAACCGAGGAGCAGAAAGAGAGGTTCTTGGAGCCTGTTGCGGCGGGCGACGCAATCATGGGTGCGGGTATCTCCGAGCCTGACACGGGAAGCGACGTTGCGTCGATATCGACCGAGGCGGAGAAGGACGGAGACGAGTGGGTGGTGAACGGCAACAAGATGTGGATTACGAACGGCACGGTCGGCGATTACTTCGTCGTGATGTGTAACACCGACCCCGACGCCGCAAGCCGGTACTCGGGATTCTCGCAGATTATCGTCGAGAGCGACAGGGACGGCTTCTCTGCTGACAAGATTACGGGCAAGATGGGTATACGCGCGTCGGATACGGCGGAGCTAATCTTCGACGACGTACGTGTGCCGGAAGAGAACCTAGTCGGCACGCAGGGCGCGGGCTTCATGCAGTTAATGCAGTTCTTCGACGAGACACGTACGATGGTTGCGGCACAGGGTGTCGGCATCGCAAAAGGTGCGTACGAAGGTGCTCTCGAATACGCGAAGGAACGCGAGCAGTTCGGTAAGCCGATTGCGGAGTTCCAGGCGATTCAGCATAAACTCGCCGACATGGCGACGCGCACCGAAGCCGCACGTCAGCTTACGTACAAGAGCGCGTGGAGTGTCGAGAACAAGGACGAACAGCTAACGTCGCTCGCTTCGATGGCGAAGGAGTACGCCTCGCGTGTCGCAGTCGATGTCGCAAACGAAGGCGTCCAGATTCACGGAGGCGCGGGTTACGTCAACGACTTCGACGCCGAGAGATTCTATCGCGACGCCAAGATTACGCAGATATACGAGGGCACGACAGAGATTCAGAAAAACATCATCGCACGCGAACTCCTCGGTAAGGGCTTCTGACCATCTGAGAGAAGCGCGGAGTTCGCAGTATCTCCGTTTCGGCTCTCGTTCCAACATTCGACACGAAGACGTGCGGGTAAGCGTTTCAACTGATTAAAACCGTTTGGTAATTTACGGAAGACTGATTTCATCTCGTTTTGTAAATATAGTTCATGGACTTCGAACTAACCGAGGAGCACAAACAGATACGCGAAGAAGTACGTCGTTTCGGTGAGAACGAGATAAAACCCGTAGCACAGGAACACGATGTAGAGGAAAAGTACCCGTACGAGGTCGTAGAGAAAGCCTCTGAGATGGGTTTACTCGGCGCGTCGCTACCCGTTGAGTACGGCGGCGCTGGGTACTCGGTTCTGGAGAACATCATCGTCGCCGAGGAACTGTTCTCCATCGACCCCGGCATAGCGTTCTGTATAGGTGCTTCGTCGTTCGGCTGTGAGGCAATCATGGAGTTCGGGACGGAGGAGCAGAAGGAGAGGTTCCTGCCCGACGTTGCGGCGGGCGACGCAATCTCCGGCGCGGCTATTTCGGAACCCGATACAGGAAGCGACGTTTCGTCCGTCTCGACGCGCGCCGAGAAAGACGGCGACGAGTTCGTCATCAACGGCAACAAGATGTGGATATCCAACGGCACGGTAGGCGACTTCTTCGTCGTGCTCTGCGACACGAACCCCGAAGCGGATGGGAGATACGAAGGGTTCTCGCAGATTATCGTCGAGAGCGACAGAGACGGTTTCGAAGCCGAGAAAATCACTGGCAAGCTCGGTATTCGCGCTTCCGACACGGCGGAACTCATCTTCGATGACGTACGTGTGCCCGAGGAAAACCTCGTAGGCAACAGAGGAATGGGGTTCCTACAGCAGATGCATTTCTTCGACGCAACACGTACGGGAGTCGCCGCGCAGGGTGTCGGTATCGCAAAGGGTGCCTCGGAGGCGGCTCTCAAGTACGCCAAAGAGCGCGAGCAGTTCGGTAAGCCGATTGCGGAGTTCCAGGCGATTCAGCACAAACTCGCCGACATGTACACGAAGACGGAGGCGGCGCGCAACCTGACATACAAGGCGGCGTGGCAGGTTGACCAAGGCGAGGATATCACGAAGTTAGCTTCGATGGCGAAGGAATACGCCTCGCGTATCTGTGTCGATGTCGCAAACGAAGCCGTTCAGATTCACGGCGGCGCGGGCTACGTAAACGACTTCCCGGTCGAGAGGTTCTACCGCGACGCGAAGATTACGCAGATATACGAGGGTACGACGGAGATTCAGAAGAACATAATCGCGCGAGAGCTTCTCGACAAGGGATTCTAAGCCGCCGTAGTTCCTGGCGGAAATGAAAAGGGCGAGCGGCTACGCAGTCTTCCCCGCAAAGAGCACTTTTCTGAGGGTGACGGTAGCGAGCACGATACCGCCCGAGTTATGTATCCGGATTGATAACATCTAACATGGACTTCGAACTACCCGACGAACTCGAACACCTGAAGAAGGAGGTACGGCGTTTCGGCGAAGAAGAGATACTGCCCGTAGCAACGGAGTACGACGAGGAGGAGAAGGTACCTTACGAACTCATCGAGAAGGGTGCGGAGATGGGTCTTACAGGCGCGCAGATACCTGTCGAGTACGGCGGCGCAGGCTACGAGTCGGTGGAGGTCGCCGTTCTTGTCGAGGAACTCTACGCTATCGACCCGGGAATAGGCGCGGCGATACTGAGCACGGCGTTCGGTTCCGAGGCGATAGTTGCTTTCGGGTCGGAGGAACAGAAGGAGGAGTTCCTTCCCCCGCTCACGACGGGCGACGCTATCATGGGTTCCGCGATATCCGAACCGCATGCGGGTAGCGACGTTTCTTCGATATCCACGAGCGCGGAGAAAGACGGTGACGAGTGGGTCATCAACGGCAACAAGATGTGGATAACCAACGGTTCGATAGGCGACTACT
This sequence comes from Halobacteriales archaeon, assembly GCA_034522195.1. Classification (GTDB taxonomy): domain Archaea; phylum Halobacteriota; class Halobacteria; order Halobacteriales; family Halorutilaceae; genus Halorutilus. The sequence continues at coordinate 259,137 of JAXHLL010000002.1, forward strand.
TCGTGGTTCTGTGTGAGACGGACCCCGACGCAGAAGGGCGTTACAACGGCTTCTCGCAGATAATCGTGGAGAGCGACAGGGACGGCTTCTCTGCTGACAAGATTACGGGCAAGATGGGTATACGCGCGTCGGATACGGCGGAACTCATCTTCGACGACGTACGTGTGCCCGAAGAAAACCTTGTCGGCAACCGCGGTGCGGGATTCCTCCAGCAGATGCAGTTCTTCGACGAGACTAGGACGCAGGTAGCGGCGCAGGGTGTGGGAATAGCGAAGGGGGCATTCGAGCGTGCGCGCGACTACGCGCAGGAACGCGAGCAGTTCGGTAAGCCGATTGCGGAGTTCCAAGCGATTCAGCACAAACTCGCAGACATGGCGACGCGCACCGAAGCGGCGCGTCAGCTTACGTACAAGAGCGCGTGGAGCGTCGAGAACAGCGACGAACAGCTGACAGCACTTGCGAGCATGGCGAAGGAGTACGCCTCGCGTGTCGCAGTCGATGTCGCAAACGAAGGCGTCCAGATTCACGGAGGCGCGGGTTACGTCAACGACTTCGACGCCGAGAGATTCTATCGCGACGCCAAGATTACGCAGATATACGAGGGCACGACAGAGATTCAGAAAAACATCATCGCACGCGAACTCCTCGGTAAGGGCTTCTGACTATACGGAAAACAGTCAGAACTCCACCGTCTCGGCTTTCTTCCAACGTTCCTCGAACTCTTTCTCGACGCGTGCGGCGAACTCGGGGTCCTTTAGGTCTATCATGGCGAGAACCTGACTCGGCGCGAGCGGGTTCGCCACCTCGACACATATCTCTACGGAGTCGATGACGTTGAACGTCCCGCGTACGTTCTCCACGGTCCGTATCTCGAAGCCGGGGTGTGATACCATCACGTCGGCGTACCGCTCACGTACACCTGTTCCGAGCTGGTCGATGAGCGTCGGCGACGCGAGTATACGGACGGGTACACCCGACTCGACGTTCTTCACAAGCCTGTCGAGCACCTGACCGCCTATGTCGTCGGCGTCGACCTGCGGCGAAACGTCGCCCGTGACCATCGAAATAGAGTCGCGCGCGGCTTCGAGACGTTCGAGCAGGAGTTCGAGGCTCTCGTCGGGTCCGACAGCCGCGGTCCAGAAACGCTCCTCGACAGGCTCCGTCGTTTCGAGCTTGTCCGTAAGGTCGTCTGCGACATCCTCGTAACGTTCCATCTCCTCGCGGAGTTCACGTTTCTTCTCGTCTACGAGCCTTTCGAGCGCGGTTTCAGGTTCGACGGCTACATACTTCTTCGGACGGCTCGCCGCCTGACTCCGGACGAGGCTGTTCTTTTCGAGGCTCCCGAGAACGTCGTAGACGCGTCCCATCGGAACGTCGCTCGTAAGCGAAAGCTCCTTCGCGGTCGCCGAACCCGCGTTGAGGAGCGCGCGGTAGACGCGTGCCTCGTAGTCGGAAAGACCGAGGTCGTTTAGGGTAGCCATGTACACAGTAAGAGTCCGTGCCGCATAAACTATTCGAGAGTTGAACGTGAGTATATAGGATGGGCGTTTTCGCGTTGGACAGATGAATGGGAAAGTATGACTGCGATGACACGTGAAGTTCCATCATGACCGCGGCGAAGCTCGTCGGTCTGCGCGCACTTAGCCGCCCCGAGGATGTCGCGCCGTACTTCCGTTTCGGTGCGGACTACCTTCTCGAAGTCGCGGACGATATGGGATGGGAGTACGGAAGCCTTGACGAGACTGCGGAGAGGGCGTACGAGTCGATGCGCGACGGAGAGACGGACGTGCCGGAGGACGTGGAGAGACTCATAGCCGCGGTTCTCGTCGCCGACGCGGAGTACTGGTGGCCCATAGGTCGTTGGCTCCCTCGCGGCTACGCGCTGTTGATGCGCGGTCTTTCGCACGCGCTACGCAGAAAGCTTCTGAAGTTAGCGGGCGTCTACACAGAAACGCTCGAAGACGTGTCGGGCTTCGGCTCCGTCTTCGACGAGTTCTACCACGCGTACCCGACGGTACGCGAGAGGCTCGGCACGCCCGGCTACTCGAATCCGCGCGACTGTATCGTCGAAGGACAGCCCGCGACCGCGCACGTACGCGGACTCTCACTCGACGCCTTCGCGCGCCGTACCGTCTTAGGCGACTCCGTCCTGCACGTCGAGTGGTACGAGTACGTCGCCGAGGAGACGGGTGTGGAGTACGACGCCGACCTGTGCGCGCAGACGAAGAGGGAGTCACCCGCATACTTCGCGGGAGTGACCGACGAACTCAGCGACGACGTGCGCGAGCTACAGCTTGCGATGTTCACCGACGACGACTGGATACGTAGGTTCCACGATGAGTACAGCCTGCGCTCCGTCCTGTTCATGCGCGCGGCTGACGGCATCGAAAGGACGGCAAGGGAGCTCGGACAGCCGACAGAGAAATGAGGACGCGACTCCACTCTCAGACATGGAGAGACACACGCGTCGCGGCTTCGTTGCAGGCGCGGCTTTCGTCGTTTCGGGATGCCTCAGTGCCAACGACGGGGAAGACACCGACGACAGCACGAACGACGAAGACGGAACCGGCGAAGGGGACGCGGACGACGGAACGGACGGAGACACGGGCGAGACAACGGAGGAGGCGGAGACAGACGACGACACCGACGATGAAGCGGAGGCAGAAGACGGTAAGACGGACAGTACGACCGACGACGAAACAGACGATGACACGGACGACGACGAACTCGACCTGCGCGAGGCGAACGTCACGGGTGTGTCGTTCAGCGAGACAGGAGACGGACACAGGTTCGACGTAACGTTGTACCACGACGACGACGGAGAGGACGGATACGCGGACTGGTGGCAGGTCAAGAGCCTCGACGGCGAGCGTCTCGGGCGGCGGGTGCTTGCTCACCCACACGGAACACGTAGGTTCACGCGTTCGGAGACGGTCGAAACAGGAGACGAGACCTGCGTCGTCGTGCGCGGACACGACCAGACGCACGGCTACGGCGGACGCGCCGTCGTCGTTAACGTCGAGACGGGCGAGACGAACGGCGTCCTTCAGGGCGAGGAGCCTTCGTCATTCGACGAGAGCGACTGTCCCTGATAACAGCGACCGTTACTGTTATTCTCCGGGCGTCGCACCAACACACATGGCACTCAAGGACGAGATAATCGAATCGTGGGACGATGGAGAAGCCGAAACTTCGTTGCTAGACGACTTCTTGGACGCGCTCAACTCCGGCGACGTACGCGCCGCTGAGAAACGCGACGGCGAGTGGCGGACGAACGAGTGGGTGAAGAAAGGCATCTTGCTCAACTTCTCTCAGCGCGAAAACCGCACGCTCGAATACGGCGGTGTCACCTACCACGACAAGTTCGACCTGAAGGACACTTCGGGCTTCCTGACGAGCGGCACGCGCAACACGCCCGACGGAACGACGATACGCGACGGCACGTACGTCGGCGATTCGGTCATAATGATGTCGCCGTGCTTCGTCAACGTCGGCGCGCGCGTCGGAGACGGCACGCTCGTAGACTCTTGCGACACAGTCGGTTCGTGCGCGCAGATAGGCGAGGATGTAAAACTGGGCGCGAACACGCTCGTCGGCGGCGTCTTAGAACCCGTCGAGGACGCACCTGTCGTTATCGAGGACGGCGTCTCGCTCGGCGCGGGTTGCCGTGTCACGTCGGGCTTCGTCGTGGGCGAGAACTCGGTCGTCGGTGAGAACACGCTCCTCAACCCGTCCGTTCCCGTCTACGACTTGGTGGAGGACGAGGTGGTCTACGGACGTGTGCCGCCCGAGAGACGCGCCCTACAGCGTTACGTCCGCTCGTCGGTGAGCGACCGTATCGGCGAGGAGGCGTACAAGCCCGCCGTCGTCGCGACTTCTCTCGAAGACGGCACGCTCGAAAAAGCGCGGAAGGAGGACGCGCTCCGCGAGTAACCAAGACCGGTTTTATGTAGTATCGGACTTATGTCTCTCCCGTGAAAGCCAGCATCAAACGTAACCTTATCGGTGGTATAGTAGTCGTAGCACCCCTCGCTGTCACGTTCTTCGTGGTCGTCTGGATATACAGAAGGGTGTCCGCGCTACCGAGTGCGGGAATCATGCGGGTAACGGGCGTGGGCATAATCGACGACCTGATACAGGTCGTCTTCTCGGTGTTCGTCCTTTTCCTGCTTGAGGAGACCGTTGGAGAGATGGAGAAAAACAGGGAGAAGAAGAAAAGAAAGGAAGAATGACGAAGGATTAGTAAGGAAGACCGCTTTTTTAGGTACGTGAAAGCACGTCTCAAGCGGAACATAGTCAGCGGTATCGTCGTAATAACCCCGTTAGCGGTATCGGCGTACGTCGTCTACTGGATATACGAGAGGGTGGCGTCACTCCCCGGTACGCAGTATTTCGAAATCACCGAAAGCCCCATCGTCAACGAACTCATACAGTTCGGCTTCGCGGTGGTCATCATAACTGTAGTGCTGGCTGTCACGGGATACGCCGTCCGGACCGCTACCGGTGTCTTGCTCAAGGACGAGATGGACCGTCTCGCAAGCAGGATACCGATAGTCCGTATCATCTACAACGCGACTAAGATGGGTATAGAGACGCTGGTAGGGAGTAGCGCGGAGGAACTCGACAGACCCGTCAAGATAGAGGTCGCGGGTCTGCGTGTCACGGGGTTCAAGACAGGCAACACGACCGACGATGGTAGAGTCGTCGTCTTCGTTCCCACGTCGCCCAACATCACGTCGGGTTACGTCGTCGATATAGAGCCTGAGAAGGTGCAGGAGACGAACGAAGGCGTCGAGGAGGCTCTGACGAGGGTACTGAGCGCGGGCTTCGGAATGGAGTCGGAGGAGAAGGACAGGATAGAAAACCTGCTATCGGAAGAGTCCTCGTACGACGAGGAGGACTCCGACGGAGAAGAAGACTAAGGGGCTATCTTCCGCCGCTGACCGCGGGAAGAATCGATATCTCGTCGTCCTCACCTATCGCTGTTTCGAGACCGTCGCCGTGGCGTACGTCGTCGCCGTTGACGTACAGGTTTACGAAACGTCTGAGTTCCCCGTCCTCCAAGAGCCTTTCCTCGAACTCGTCTCCGTACTTCGAGGCGAGTTCTTCGAGAGCCTCAGCCACCGTCTCGGCTTCTACCTCCGTCGTGCGTTCGTCCGTCACGCTCTTGAGCGCGCTTGAGAAACGTACCTGAGCCATTACTGAACCACCTTCTTTCCTTTCTCGTTCCTGTTCTCGAACTCGGAGAGTGACGGCTTTATGCTTTCGGGTACATCGACGTACCTCGAGATAGTTTCCTCGGCTTTGAGACCGTTGCCCGTTATGTTGACGACGACCGTCTCGTCGCTCTCGACGTGTCCTTCCTCGACGAGCTGTTTCAGACCCGCTATCGTTGTGCCGCCCGCGGGTTCCGTGTAGATGCCTTCTGTGCTCGCAAGCAGTTTTATGCCCTCGACGATTGCATCGTCGTCGGGGTCGGCGGCGTATCCACCCGTCTCCTGTATCATCTCCTTCGCGTAATGTCCGTCCGCCGGGTTGCCGATTGCGAGCGAGTGGGCAAGCGTCTCGTACTCCTCGACGGGTTCGACGGGTTCGTCCTCGCGTACGCCACGCGCTATTGGGAAGCCCGCGGGTTGCGCGCCGCTCATACGCACATCGGCGTCGTCTATAAGACCGAGACGTTCGAGGTTGTCGTATCCACGTTTCACGGAGAGAAGCGATGCTCCCGCCGCCATCGGATGGACGACGTGGTCGGGCGACTCCCAGCCGAGTCCTTCTGCGGCTTCGTACGCCATCGTACACGAACCTTCAGTGTAGTACGGACGTAGGTTGATGTTGACGAAGCCCCAGCCGTTGTCGTCGGCGACTTCTGTCGCGAGACGGTTCGCGTCGTCGTAGTTTCCGTCCACAGGGACGATTTCGGGGTCGTACGCGAGCGTCTGTGTTATCTTTCCTTTCTCGATGGTGTCGGGTATGAAGATGTACGCCGGTAAGTCGGCTTTCGCGGCGTGGGCGGCGACGCTCGAAGCGAGGTTTCCCGTTGAGGCGCACCCGATTGCGTCCACGCCGAAGTCGAGTGCGCGTGCGACCGCGACGGCGGTAACGCGGTCCTTGAACGAGAAAGACGGATTGACGGAGTCGTTGAGGATATGTATCTCGTCCACACCGAGTTCGTCGGCTAAGTTGTCCGCGCGATGCAGACCGTTGAATCCGGTTCCTATATCGACCTCCGCGAAAGAGCCTTCGTCCTCGACGGGGAGTAGGTCCACATACCTGCGTATCGAGGGCGGTCCTTCCTCTATGTCTTCGCGCGAAACGTCCACTTCGTCCCAGTCGTAGACGACTTCGAGCGGTCCGAAGCAGAACTCGCACGTGTTCCGTATCTCGGCGGGGTACTCCTTCCCGCACTCACGGCACCTTAGGTATTCTACTGTCATTAACGGACGAACGAGATGCGCCCATATAATATTTGCTACTTAGATTATGCTTCAGAGTTATAGTGTCTGCGTGCCGTGAGAAAGAGCCAGAGCATGTACGCAAAAGCACCGAGGGCTTCTGGGATGGCAAGACCCGGCGCGTACGCGCGCCAGAAAGCCCAAGTAGCCCATACGACGATGTTGGCGTTCCCGAGCCAGACAGCGAAGAGTCCACGGCGCGACTCTCCCGCGACAACCTCCCCCGTCCCGTGTATCCAGAGCGCGAGCGTGAACGCTGTGTAGTGGGACACGGCGGCGGGAACGTGGTATGGATGACCGATAGGAAAGAGTCCGATTCCGGAGAGAGCGACGAACGAGACAGCGACGAGACCCGCGCCCGCAGTCTCGTACGCGTTGCGTGCCTCGACGCCGAGGAGGACCGCGAAAGGCAAAGCCGCGACACCCGCGACGACAAAGGCGGCGTTGAATAGGGACGAGTAGGGAGAGTCAGGGTCGCCGAGTTCGGATATAGCCTGTGTCACAGGGTCGAAGGGGACGAGGACTGCGACGGTAAGTATGCCGAGCACAGAGACTGCGGCACCGACCGGTGCCGCGAGGGCGGCGAGTCTGCGCATGCGCATGCCGAACCGTGTCGGCGATGGCTTATAACAACTCTTATGCCCCGAGACTGTCAAGACGCCACCATGAGCCAACAAGAGTCGAAGGGACGCAAACGGTGCGTCTCCTGCGGCATCAACATAGTGGGCGCGGGCTTTACGGAGTTCGACTGCCCCGACTGCGGTCACACGGTCCGTCGCTGTAAGAAGTGTAGGAAGCAGAGCAACCTCTACCGTTGCCCCGAATGCGGGTTCACGGGACCCTGAGGTGTCATCATGGGAAAGGTAATCGCACAAATAAAGGTAATGCCCGAGGACGCGGACACCGACTTAGACGCGCTCGAAGAAGCACTCGCAGACGCTCTCCCCGAAAGCGCGGAACTTAACGCGATAGAACGCGAGGATGTCGCTTTCGGTCTCGTCGCCCTCATGGTCACCGTCGGTGTGGAGGACGACGAAGGCGGAACAGGTGCCGTCGAAGATGCTTTCGCGGGCGTCGATAACGTCGAAAGCGTCAGCGTTGAGAACGTAGGTCGCGTATAATCAGTTCTTGGTTCAGGGTTCGACGACTTCGTTTTCGAGAACGCCGATACCCTCGACTTCTACCTCTATAGTGTCGCCCGTCTCCATCGGACCGACGCCTTCGGGTGTGCCCGTCGCTATGACGTCTCCTTCGCGTAAAGTCATGAAACGCGAAGCCTCGGCGACGAGTTCCTCGACGCCGAAGACCATGTGTGCTGTCGTCGAAGACTGGACGGTTTCGCCGTTTAGGCGCGTCTCTATATCGCGTTCCTCGACGTGTTCGTCGTGTATGTAAGGACCGAGAGGGCAGAAGCCGTCGCCGCCCTTCGCACGCGCCCACTGCGACTCGCGCTCCTGCCAGTCCCGCGCCGTCACGTCGTTGACGCAGGTGTATCCGCCGACGTATTCGAGTGCTTCGTCCTCGGAGACGTCGCGGCAGGGCTTTCCGATTACGACGCCTAACTCCGCCTCGTAGTGGAGGTTCTCTGTCGTCTCGGGGTAGACGATACCGTCGCTCGCGCCTATGACGGAAGTGGACGGCTTGAGGAAGAAGAGCGGGAAGTCGGGTACGTCGTTTCCGAGTTCGTCGGCGTGCTCGGCGTAGTTACGTCCGACACCGATGACCTTCGTGGGTCCGCAAGGCGCTAAGAAGTTCACCTCGTCGGGGTCGTAGCTTCCACGGCTTTCCGAGACGAGTTCGTCTCCGTCCTCCGAGAGCGTGCCTTCGTGTATGATGCTGTCCTTCTCGAAACGTGCTCTGCGCATGCGGGTAGTTGCGACGCGGGCATCTTAGTCGCTTCGTCCTAGGATGGAAGCTGACGACTACCGTCCGCGGTTACGCCGTGATGTCGCGCTGTCGCGGTGTTCGCCGGTTCCTCTACGTCCGCTCTCACGATCCAACTCCTCGCGGCTACCACCGCGCTGTACGTCGCGGTCGAACGGACATTCGAGGTCCTCCTCTCCCCTGCTCAGGTTACGGCGGTCTATGCAGCCTTCTGCAGGTTCCTCTTCAGACACAAGCACCTCAACCACCGCCGAGTCGTTGTCGTCGTCGCTGCCGACAGTCGCGGTGTACGTTCCGTTGTCACCGGCCTGCGTCTGCCAGACGAACGTGACGGATGTACTTTCGCCGGGGTTGAGAGTTATCGGCTGGCTGTCGAACACGAAGCCGTCGATATCCAACTGAACTATCTGCGTCGACGAGTTATCGCCCGTGTTGGTCACGTCCGCGTCCACGGTAATGTTGTCACCCTCCTCGACGGGGCTGTTCGTACCCGTGATATTCACGTCGAAGAACGGGGTTTTCTGCTGTTCGAGGACGCCGAACGTAGAGAAGGACGTTATCTCGGCTGAGACAGTGTTGTTCGTCGTGTCCACGTTCGAGGGTAGGAGTTCCCACAGACCGGTCGTTCCGTTGTATCTGTAGAGACCCAACTCGCTTTCGTTACCCCCCACGTCGGTGTCTTCGTAGGAGGCGGTCATGTTGAGGTAGCCACCGGGCGAGTTCTGCTCCGCCTCGAAGTACCTGCCGATACCACCGAGGTTCGCGGGCGTACCGGGCGGCGTCGAGTTCGAGCGTATCCCCACGTCTTCCCCGTCGAACGATAGCGTCGTCTCGGGCTCAGTCGAGTTGCCTATGTCTAAGTTCTCCACCGTGTTGTTCGACGAGTCGTCTGTTCTGAAGTCGAAATCAGCGTTGTTCCGCGCAGTGTTGTTGATGAAGTTGTTGTCGTCGCTCGACGAGAGCAGGAGTATCCCGCTGGCGTCGTTTGCGCTCGCGTTGTTGTCGATAACGTCGTTGGCGTCGGACGCGCCGATGCGGATTCCGTTGTCGCCGTTGTCTGTCGCGTTGTTCGCAGTCAGGTTGTTGCCGTCCGCCGTGGTGAGGGCGATTCCGTAGACGGTGTTCGCGTTCGCGTCGTTCGCCGTCACGTCGTTGTTGTTGCTCGACGAGAAAAGGGATATTCCGTTGTCGTCGTTCCCACTCGCGTTGTTCGATATCACGTTGTTGTCTTCCGACGAGAAGAGAGCAATTCCACGACCGTTTCCTGTCACGGTGTTCTCCGTCACGTCGTTGTTGTCGCTCGACGAGCTAAGTAGAACTCCGTTGACACCGTTCCCTGTCGCGGTGTTCTTCGTCACGTTGTTATCACTCGCCGAGATGAGGCGGATTCCGTCGTCACCGTTCCCGCTCGCGATGTTCGACGTTACGTCGTTGTCGCTCGACGAGGAAAGACGGATTCCGTTGTCACCGTTCGCGCTCGCGGTGTTCGCCGTCACCTCGTTGTTGTCGCTCCCCGAGTCGAGTAAGATTCCATCTTGACCGTTTCCGCTCACATCGTTCTCCGTCAGACTGTTTCCCTCTGACGGGTCGTTTCCGGGCGAAAGCGTGATGAGTATTCCGTTGTCACCGTTCCCGCTTGCGTTGTTCGCCGTCACGCTGTTGTTGACAGCCGAAGCAAGGCGGATTCCGTTGAAGGTGTTCCCTGTTGCGTCGTTCGTCGTCACGTTGTTGTCGTTCGACCCGGGGATAGAGATTCCGTGGTTGCCGTTTCCTGTCGCGGTGTTCGCAGTCACGTTGTTGCTGTCGCTCGACACTTCGATTTCGAGTCCGTCTTGACCGTTCCCGCTCGCGTTGTTGTACATGACGTCGTTGTCGCTCGACGAACCGAGGCGGATTCCATCGATTACGTTCCCTGTAGCGGTGTTCGCAGTCACGTTGTTGCTGTCGCTTGCCGAGAAGAGGTCGATTCCGTTTTTGCTGTTTTCGCTCGCGTTGTTAGACACGACGTCGTTGTCGCTCGACGAGACGACTCCGATACCGCTGGCGTCGTTCCCTGTCGCGGTGTTGGACATCACGCTGTTACTGTCGCTCGACTGGAAGAGACGAATTCCGTCTCTGACGTTCCCTGTCGCGGTGTTCGACGTCACACTGTTGTCGTTCGAAAACTGGAGGGTGATTCCATCTCTGTCGTTTCCGCTCACGGTGTTCGACATCACGTTGTTGTCGTCGCTCGACAGGACGAGCAGGATACCGTCTCTGCCGTTACCCGTCGCGGTGTTCGACGTCACGCTGTTGTTGCTCGACAGTCTGAGGCGAATTCCGTTGGCATCGTTCCCGCTCGCGTTGACGTCTGTCACTTTTCCGCCGTCGGCGCCGTCGTAACTGACACCGTCGTCCCAGTTAGTCACCGTAAGATTTCTGACGGTGACGTTGGTGAGTGTCGCCGAAGCCGTGACGTTGACGCCGATGCTACCCGCGTCGTCGTCCAAGCCGTCGATACTGTTTCCGTTGCCTTCGAGTATGACATCACTCGCCGTGACGTTGATACACGAGGTCGCTGTGCTGTCGGATATGCTACTGTTGACTTCGTGCAGACCCGACGATGTCACGTCGTCGGCACAAGAGTCAATCTGGTGCGCCGCGCCCGCAGTCCCCGGTGCGAGCACCACCAACAAGAAGACACAGAAGCCAGCCGCTCCTATCAGTCTAAATATATCCTTCGATTCTGTTAACATGTACACGTCCGAGACGCGAAGACAGTATAAAAACTCTCCGACCTTATTTACCAAGTAGCCGGAGTAGCGAAGAGCCACGGACGTTTCGTTCTCGGGCTACCTCGGTTACGGATTACCTGCCTCTGTTACGTCTTGACGTGTCGCTGTCAGGGTGTTCGCCGCCACCTCCACGTCCCGTGTTACGGTCTAGTTCCTCGCGCGAACCTCCACGCGATATGTCACGGTCGAAAGGACATTCTAAGTCCTCCTGTCCGCGCGAAAGGTCACGGCGGTTTACACAGTCGCCGACGACCTCAACCTGCGCGACACCCGTCTCACTGAGCGTGTCGAACGTCTGTACCAGCGTGCCTCTCGTGTCCTGCGCCTGCATCTCGACGGTGAAGTTGTAGAAGCCTGGCTCCGGCGCGGACAGAGAGTCGAACTCGACGGTTATCGCCGTGATACGGTCCATAGAACGCCGAGCCGTGTCGTTGAGATTGACGACGACATCACCGTTGCCGTTGACGAATATGTGGCTCCCGATTCGCTCTGGGTCGGATGAGTCTCCGAGCGGTCCGCCGTCACCCTCGGAAGCGACTATCTCGGGGTTCATCGCGGGTCCGAAGCTGGAGTTCATGATTATCTTCTGCGTGACGCTCGACTGTATCCGGCGTCGCTGGCGTATCAGAGTAATTCCGTCGTCGGTGTTGTTCGCTCTTATCGTCACCTGATACCTGTCGACTGTGCTACTGTTCACCGACTGCGGGTTCCAGTCAGAGAGAACCGGTCCGTCGTCCGGACTCTGTGCGCCCGGGTCGAGAACGTCCGCCACCACCACACCCGAAACTGCGAAACCGACCAAAGAGACAGCAAGAACAACCACCAACATCGTACTCGTCTCTACATCGAACGCGTTGCTATCTGTTGACATGAATTAACCTATCTTCAAGACGGGAGGTCGGTACAAAAAGCCCCGGTTTATTAATCAAGCAAGGGAATTGATTGTATGGACGCTTAGTGTTCGCAAACTCCGTTCCACGCGCTCCAAGGTCGGCATCGCCACGCTGTATCCGACACGTGCCCGGTGCTGGTAGGTATCCGTGGCGGTATCCGAGCCTGTCTGTGTGTGATGTCGCCGACGCGTTTCGCGTGTTCCGATTTCTCAGAAGTACTCCTTCCGTCCCGCGGCGTCGCGGTGGTATACGCTGAACTCGCCGTTCACCTACCGTCCTCGAGTGCTGTCTCTACCGACCGCGGTTGCGCCGCGCCGTGTCGCTGTCGCGGTGTTCGCCAGTGCCGCCGCGTCCGGTACTGCGGTCGAGTTCTTCGCGTGTCTCTCCGCGCTGTACGTCACGGTCGAACGGACACTCCTCGTCCTCCTGAGCGCGTCCGAGGCTGCGGCGGTCTATGCACCCCTCGACAGGCTCACCAAACGCGCCGAAATTGGAGAAGGTCGTGATGTTCGCGCTCACGAGGTTGTTCGCGGTGTCTCTGGTCGAGTTTGGCACCGTCTGCCACCCGCCCGCAGTCGTGTTGAACCTCAGGAGTCTGAGCGTAGACTCCTTCACCTCTCCGACGTTGCTGCCCACATCGCCGTTCTCGTAGCTCAGGCTGACATCGAGGAACGAACCCGTCGTCCCGGGAACCGGCTCTGCCTCAAAGTACCTGCCTATGTTCTCCGTGTCAGCGGGGTCGGCGGGCGGCGTCGTGTTAGACCTCAGCTGTACGTTCTCGCCTTCGAACGAGAGCGTCGTTCCGGGTGCCGTTGAGGCGCCGATATCGAGGTTCTCGACAACGTTGTTCGACGAGTCATCCGTTCTGAAGTCGAAATTGTCGTTGTTTCGCGCCGTGTTGTCCGTCAGAGTGTTGTCGTCAGAGCTAATCCTCATGCCGTTTTCTTGGTTTTCGGTCGCTGTGTTGCCCGTAAGCGTGTTGCCGTTGGAGTTTCCGGCGAACATGATGCCGTTGCCTTGGTTTTCCGTCGCCGTGTTGCCCTCAAGCGTGTTGCCGTCGTATCTTCCAACCAGCATGATGCCGTTGCCCTGGTTTTCCGTCGCCGTGTTGCTATCGAGCGTGTTCCCCCTGAAGTTTCCGACTAGCATGATGCCATGTTCTTCTTGGCTGTTTTTCGCCGTGTTGCTCTCAAGCGTGTTGTCGTCGGAACCGACTAGCATGATGCCGTTGTCTTGATTTTCTGTCGCCGTGTTGCTCTCAAGAGTGCTGTCGTCGGATCCGACTAACATGATGCCGTTGCCTTGGTTTTCCGTCGCCGTGTTGCTCTCAAGCGTGTTGCCACCGGATTCATCGAGCTTGATGCCGTTTTCGCTGTTGTTCTCAACGACGTTGTCGGTTAGTTCACTTCCGCTGGACCTGTTATACTCCACTCCGGTCTCCCAACGGGTGACGTTACCGAAGTTCTTGACCGTCACGCTGTCGGCGTTATCGACCAATATGCCGGTGCTACCCACCGTCTGGTTCACACCGTCAACGGTACGACCGTCGCCGTCCAGCGTCACTCCGTCCGCCGTTATTTCGAGACATGTGTCGGTCGTGGAGTTGGTTATGCTCTGGTTGAGTTCGTACGTCCCGCTCGGCGTGTTCAGCACCTGACACTCACTTACCGTCTGTTGCCCCATCGCGCTACCTGTCGCAACTAAACCGATAACCAACACCGCTGTCAGTACCGCCGATACTCTAAGGATTTTTCGAACTTGCCCGGTATTTTTTCCCATCTTAATCTAACCAACGAAAAGTATGCCAAGCACAAAAACCCTCCGGTTCATCAAACAATCAGCCGGAAAACCTCGTGACGGCTATTTATCAATGGAGTACAGACCGGCGAAGTTACTTATGTCTTTTACAGCGTGCGGTCGCGCTGTCCCTGTGCGTGTCGTCTCCACCGCGTCCTGTGGGTCGAGTTGTTCACGGTGTCCTCCATGACGATGACGGAATTACGCTAGATGTCGTCCGTCGGGTATTGAGCGCTCCACTTCCACAGCCGCTCAGAAGTACTCCTTCCGTCCAGCGGCGTCGCGGTGGTATACACCGAACTCGCCGTTGCGGAGTTCGTCGCCACGGTAGACGGGTCCGTCGGAGCAGACGGGCGAACCCGAGTCGTCTACGCAACACGAGCCGCAGATTCCGACGCCGCACTTCATGTACCTTTCGAGACACATCTGTACGTCGGAAGGGCGTCCATCGAAACGTTCGAGGACGGCGGACATCATGAGTTCGGGACCGCACGAGGCGACGTTCGAAGGCGCGCCCTTCTCTTCGACAACCTCGTCAAGGAGTCCCGTCACGAGTCCCTCGTAGCCAGCACTACCGTCCTCGGTTGCGACGCGTACGTCGGCGACGGAAGACAGACGGTCCTCGAAGACGAGTTCGTCGGCTGTCGCCGCGCCGATGAGCGTCGTCACCTCCGCGCCTGTCTCAGCGGCTGTTTCGGTCAGAAGCGCGACGGGTGCCATTCCGGTTCCGCCGCCGACTATGACGATATCCTCACCGCCCCCGGGTACGTCGAACGGCGTTCCGAAGGGTCCGCGTACGCCGAGCGTGTCGCCCTCACGCATGTCGAGCATCGCATTCGTCGCCTCGCCCACGCCGCGTACCGTGATTCCGTCGGAGTACGCGAAGCTCATCGGTATTTCGTCCACACCACGGACCCAGAACATGCCGAACTCGCCCGGCGAAACGTCGAACGAGCGGTCGAAACGGAGCGTTACGACGCCGTTGCCCTCTTCGACGCGTTCGACGACTTCGAGGTTTATCGGTCTCATGCTTCGCCTCCTTCTGCGTCGTCCTTCGGCGCGAGTTCGTGCGCCCTACCGACGAGTTCGTCGTGCGACAATCCCTTTCGTTCTTTGTACTCCTCTACGCCTTCCGCTATTTCTCCGAGAACGTCGATGCCGTCCCATACAGCGGTTCCGACCTCGACGGCGGACGCGCCCGCTAACATGTACTCGACGGCGTCCTCGGGCGACGACACACCGCCGACGCCGACGACCGGAACGTCGAGAGCCTCGTACAGGTCGTAGACACACCGGACGGCGACGGGTTTGAGCGCACTCCCGCTCATTCCGCCGTGTACGTTACCGAGTATGGGGCGTCCCGACTCCACGTCGATTGCGAGCGCGCTGAGCGTGTTCGTGGCGACGACAGCGTCCGCACCTCCCTCCTGTGCTGACTCGCCTATCGCCACGACATCCGCGACGTTGGGTGTAAGCTTGACCCAGACAGGCTGTTCAACCGCGTCGGAGACGGCGGCGGTTACGCGCCGCGTGAGTTCCGGGTCCGCGCCTATGTCGACGCCGTAACCCTCCGCGTGTGGACAAGAGACGTTGAGTTCGAATGCGTCCGCGTACGGCTCGAAGGTGCGCGCCGCCTCCGCGAACTCTTCCGCCGTGCCGCCGAAGACGCTGACGACCGTCGGTCCATCAACCTTCTCGACCTCGTCCGTGAAGGCGTCCGAAGGGTTCGAAAGACCGACGGCGTTTAGCGCGTACTCCTCCGAGTCATCGACGAAGACGTTCGGACCGGGATGTCCTTCGCGCTCTCTAGGACCGACGCTCTTTGTCACGACGCCGCCCGCTCCGGAACGCAGAGCACGGTTCAGCGACTCCCCCGTAGAACCCAAGATGCCCGAGGCGAGAAGAACGGGATTCGTAAGCTCTACACCCGAGATTTCGACCTGCATCCGCTACTCGTCGTTGCGTCTCAGAAGCGCGCCGCCGGTGAGCAGAGCGACGAGCGCGGCGACGACGGTGAAGCCGGGCAGACCTTCGGGTTCGTCGGAACCGTCATCTCCGTCATCTTCTCCATCGTCGGTAACGTTGCCGTCCTCAGTTCCGTCTTCCGTTCCGTTACCGTCGGTATCCGTCTCATTTCCCGCCTCCGCACCGATATCTTCGAGGTCGTTGAGGTTCGATTCGAGTCGGGATATCTCCGACTCTATCCCATCATTATTGCCCTCTATATCAGATATCTGATCACGGAGGTCTTGTATCTCGTCTTCGAAGTCTTCACCACCTCGCTGCTCAAGCTCGTCTATCTGCCTTTCGAGGTTAGATATGCTTTCGGAGTTCTCGCGCCTCTGCTGGTTGATCTGAGCGTATGAATCGAGATTGTCCATCAGGTCATCAGCATCGTAGTCTTCGAGTGCTTCGGCACCCGCGATTAAGTCCTCCGAAGCCACAGAGACGAAAAAGAAGTCCTGCGCGACTTCGCCGCTCTCCTCGGTCACGACCGAGTCATCTTCGTCGTCGAAGGTGGAGGGAGGCTCCGCCGTGTATAGCACAGCGTGGAGAAAGCCGTGTTCCTCCATACTCTCGTCGAGTTCAACCTCCACATCACTACTCGTTCCTTCGCTCACCTCGGCGTAGCCGAGGAGGCTGTTAGGCTCCTCGCTGATACTGTCCTCGTCGTAAACAGCTACTGCTCCGTCTTCCTCCATCTCAATGCTGTCTATAACGACGCTGCCACCTTCGGTAGTCTGTGCCTCGGCAGAGACCGTTCCGTTCTGAGCCGCAGCCGTACCGGCTGTCAAAACGAGAACAGCGGTAATGGCGAGCACGACCACGAGAATTCTTTTGCGCATCTTATCCCGTCTACGTCCGACAGAAGGAATAAACCTTCCGGATGCTGAGCGGTGATTTATGACGTGCGTCTTGCGAACGTCAGCGGGTTCCGTCTCCGAGGAACGACCTCAGAGGCGGACCTATCTTCTCGGGTTCGACGATAAAGGCGTCGTGTCCGTAGTCGCTCTCAACGACACGGTGGCGTACGTCGGCACCCGCTTCGTCGAACGCCTCGGCGAGCGACTCCGACTGTTCGACGGTGAAGTGCCAGTCGCCCGTAAAGGAGACGACGAGCGCGCTCCCTGAGAAGGCGGCGAGTGCGTCCGCGTCCGACTCGTAGCCGCTCGAAAGGTCGTACGAGTCCATTGCGCGCAGTAGGTAGAGGTACGAGTTCGCGTCGAAACGTTTCACGAACTTGTCCGCCTGATAGTCGAGGTAAGACTCCACATCGCGGTAAGGGAAGAAGTCCGCCGTCGGGTCGTCCGTCACGACTGCGTCGTCACTCGGTTCGCGTCGCGCCGCGCGCCTGCCGAACCTCTGCGCCATGGAGTCCTTCGAGAGGTACATTATGTGCCCTATCTGACGTGCGAGCGCGAGTCCGTCGTCGGGCTTCTCGTCCTCGTCGTAGTACCTGCCGCCGTTCCAGTTCGGGTCGGAAAGTATAGCGCGGCGCGCGACGGCGTCGAGCGCGAGACACTGCGGGTCGAGACGCGCCGCGGTTGCGACAGGGATTAGCTTTTCGACGTAGTCGGGATACAGTTTCGCCCATTCGAGAACGTTCATGCCGCCGACGCTCCCGCCTACGACGGCGTGCAGAACATCGACGCTCAAGAGTTCGAGGAGACGGCGTTGTGCCCGCGTCCAGTCGGTGACCGTGACGGGCGGGAACTCCGGACCGTACGGTTCGTCGGTTTCGGGGTTCTCGCTCGCTGGTCCTGTGGTTCCGTAACACGAACCCGGGACGTTTGCGCAGACGACGTAGTAGTCGTTGGTGTCTATCGCCTTGCCCGGTCCGACGACATCGTCCCACCAAGCCGCCGCCTGACCGCTCGTTCCGCGGTCCTCGTCACGTCCCGCGACGTGCGCGCTTCCCGTGAGCGCGTGACAGACCAAGACGGCGTTGTCGCCGTCGTAGTCGCCGTAAGTCTCGTATGCGACCTCCATCTCGACGGACTCGCCGCTCTCGAACTCGAACTCGCCAAGTTCGACTGTGCCACATTCTGACATGGACGGTCAGGTCGCTGTCTCTATCGCCTGCGCAAGGTCGGCGATTATGTCGTCGGCGTCCTCGATTCCGACCGAGATACGCACGAGGTCGTCCCTGACGCCGCTCGACTCCTTCTCCTCGTCGGTGAGTTGCTGGTGCGTCGTGCTCGACGGATGTATGATGAGCGTCTTCGCGTCGCCGACGTTTGCGAGAAGGGACGCGAGTTCGACCTCGTTACAGAGCGTGCGTCCAGCCTCGTAGCCCCCCTCGACACCGAAGGTTATCATGCCGCCGTAGCCGCCGTCAAGGTACTCCGACGCGTTGTCGTGTGTCTCGTGCGACTCCAGACCGGGGTAGTTGACCCACGAAACCTCGTCGTGTCCTTCGAGCCACTCCGCGACCTCCATCGCGTTCTCCGAGTGTTTCTCGACACGTAGCGGGAGCGTCTCTAACTTCTGGAGCGTAACCCAAGCGTCGAAAGGAGCCTGCTGGTTGCCTAAGTCGCGCAGACCGCGTGCTCGTGCGGCGTAAGCGAAGGCGGCGTCTCCGAAAGCCTCGCGGAAGTTCAAGCCGTGGTACGCGGGATGTTCCTCCGTGATGTTGGGATAGTCGCCGTCCTCCCACGGGAACGAACCACCGTCTACGAGGATACCGCCGATGGTCGAACCCGCGCCGTGTATCCATTTCGTCGTCGAGTTCCAGACGATGTCCGCGCCGTGTTCGAGTGGGTTGCAGAGGTACGGTGTTGCGAAAGTGTTGTCCACGAAAAGTGGAACGTCGTGGTCGTGCGCCATCTCGGCGATACGTTCGATGTCGGGCGTGTCGAGTGCGGGGTTTCCGATGGTTTCGAGATGGACGTACGCTGTGTCGTCGTCTATCGCGTCCTCGTACGCGTCGTAGTCGAGCGTCTCGACGAAACGCGTCTCGATTCCGCGTCTCGGTGCTGTGTGCGTGAAGTAGGTGTACGTGCCGCCGTAGAGCGACGAGGCGGTGACGATGTTGTCGCCCGCTTCCGCGAGTACGAAGGTTGCGAGGTCAAGTGCCGCCATGCCGCTGGAGGTGGCGAGTGCCGCCACACCGCCTTCGAGGGACGCGATACGTTTTTCGAGCATCGCGTTCGTCGGGTTCATTATGCGCGAGTAGATGTTGCCCGCCTCTTCGAGCGCGAAAAGGTTCGCGGCGTGCTCCGTGTCGTCGAAGACGTACGAAGTCGTCTGGTATATCGGCGGCGCGCGTGCGTTCGTCGCCGAATCGGGTTCCTGTCCTGCGTGTACGCTACGGGTTCTGAATCCTTTCTCTTCGTCGGACATACGTCTAAAACCGTGGTGGTTTCATATAAGTTCGGCGGAAGGGGCAGACGTTACAGGATTTCGTCGAAGACACCGTCGTCTACGGGTACGTTGAGACGCGCGCTACACGACGAACAGACGGCGACTGCGCGCACCTCCTCGCCGCGTATGCCGTCGCCTACACCCCAGACGTCTATCTCGAACTCGGAGCAGTCGCACGCAGGACAAACAACGTCACGTTCGCGCAGGTCGTCGGCTACGTGTTCGCGGAGTGCTTCCTCGCTGTCCATGTGTACGGTAAGAACGCGGAACCCAAACAGGTTACGAAGAGTCCTCAGTTACCGCGTCCGCGGTTACGTCGCTCCGTCGCGCTGTCACGGTGTTCGCCGGTTCCTCTACGTCCGCTCTCACGATCCAACTCCTCGCGGCTACCACCGCGCTGTACGTCGCGGTCGAACGGACATTCGAAGTCCTCCTCTCCGCGCGAAAGGTCGCGTCTGTTGATACAGCCCGTACCTTCGCCGAAGACGCCGAAGTCAGAGAACTGTGTGATGTTCGCGCTCGCGAGATTACTGCCTGTGTCCACCGTCGAACCGGGGACTTCCTGCCATTCGCTCGCAGTTTCGTTGAACCTCAGAAGCCTGAGCGTCGATTCATCAACCGCGCTAACGTCGCTGTTCTCGTAGCTTAGGCTGACATCAAGGAACGAACCGCCTGTCTGGGCTATTTCGATTCCGCCGGTTGAAGCTATGTCGTTACCTCCTTCCAACGCCTTCGCTTCGAAGTATCTGCCGATGTTCGTCGCGTCGGCGGGGTCAGACTCCGGTGTGTCAACCGACCTGAGTTCCATGTTGTCCGCGTTGAACGAGAGCGTCGTGTCGGGGTTGGTCGAGTCGCCTATGTTGAGTCTCGTTACAGGGAAGTCGGAGACGCTGTTGCCGAGAAAAATACCGTTGTTGCCGCCGCTTCCCGTGAAGACGACGAAGTCCCAGAGGTTGTTCCTCGAAGTATCGTCGGTGAACGTGTTTCCGGTTGCCTCTACGGACTCCAAACTTATTTCTCCGGCACGAAGCGATTGTTGCTCAACGACGATACCTTCGTAGTTGTCCTCGGCAAGGCTCTCGGAGACATCGTTACCGAACGAGTTGCGTATCCAGATTCCGTACTCGCTGTCCGTCGCAGTGTTGTTCACGAGCGTGTTGTCGTTCGCGAAGCCGCTTATTCCACCGAGGTATATACCCGAGACTTCGTTGCGACGAGCCACGTTGTCGGTCAGGTTGTTCTGGTCAGCCTGTTCGAGCCAGATTCCGTTGTTCAGGTTTTCGAGAGCAGTGGTTCCTTCGATGGTGTTGTCGTCGGCGTTCCGGAGGTAGATACCCGAGTTTCCGGAGCCGTATAACTGCTGGGTACTCACCTGTTCTTCGACCGATGACGGCACGGTCCCGCCGTTATTGTTCGCTGTGTTGTCCACGAGCGTGTTGCCGTCCGCCTCGTCGGGAGAACCTCCACCGAGGTAGATTCCGTTGTTGGAGTTGTCGTTCGCAGTGTTGTCCGTCAGCGTGTTGCCGTCGGACAGCTGAAGCCAGATTCCGTTGTTGCCGTTGTCGTTCACCGTGTTACGCGTCAGTTCGTTGCTGTTCGACCTGTCGCCCTCGGACGACGTGAGATGGATTCCGTTGGCGTTGTTCAGACTCGCGTTGTTGCCCTCCAGAAAGTTGTCGTTGGCTCCTTGGTCGAGTTCGATTCCGTTGTCGTTTTCGAGAGCCGTGTTATCCCTTACCGTGTTGTTGTTGGCGAAGTTGTCGAGTTCGATTCCGTTGTCGCCGTTCAGATTCACGTTGTTTCCTACTATGGTGTTTCTACGGCTCACCGCTGTGAAGTTGAACGCCTCATCAGCCGCCGTCGATTTCGTGAGTTCGATTCCTTCGTTTCCGTTCGAGTTGACCTCGTTGTCCTCAATGTTGTTACGGCTCGACGAAGCGAAGAGGATTCCGTCGTCGCCGCTCGCGCTGACGTTGTTGCCCGTCACTTCGTTGGTATCCGAGTCGATGAGGTTTATGCTGTCGTCGTCGTTAGCGCTCGCGTTGTTGTTCAGAATCTCGTTGTCGTCGGAAGACACGAGGAGGATTCCGTCCCCCCCGTTCAGATTTGCGTTGTTGCCCCTGACCGTGTTGCCCTCCGACCGGTTTAGACGGACTCCCTGACCCGTGTTCGAGTCAGCGCTGACCCGTCTTATCAGACCGTTGTCTGCTTGCCTGTACTCGACACCCGCCCTTCCCCAGTCGGTCACTGTTACGTCCCTGACCGTGACGTTCGTGAGCGTCTGAGACGTGTTCATGACCCTGATGCCCGTCGTGCCCCCGGAGTCAACGCCGTCTACGAGGTTTCCTTGACCGTCGAAGTCGACGTTACTGCTCGTTATATCGATGCACGTGGTGTTGGTAGCGTCGTCGATATCGTTGTCAAGCTGATACGTTCCGGGCGCGTCTAAAACGTCGCATCCCGTGACGGACTGTTGTCCAGCCACGCTTCCCGTCGCAACCATCCCGATAAAAAAGACCGCTGTTAGGACCACCAATACCTTGAAGAACTTATCTGTTAACGAGTTTTGTCCCACCATTATAAACGATTTTAGGGGATGCCGGTATAAAAACCTGATTATAATCAAAAAAGTGGAAACACCAACGTACGTTGGAGGACTGCGATACAGGTACGCGGCGGGTTTACCTTCCTCTGTTACGCCTCTCCGTCGCGCTGTCTCTGTGGTCGCCTCTTCCACTTCTTCCGCTACGCTCGTCTAAGTCTTCGCGCGTCTCTCCGCGCCGTATGTCACGGTCGTGAGGACATTCGTCGTCCTCCTCTCCTCTGCTGATGTTGCGTCTGTCTATGCATTCCTCATCAGGCTCTGGAATCGTCGTCTCAATGAATGACGAGACGATGATCGAAGCACTGTCGGCGTTGTTCGTCAGATCCGAATCCACTTGGTCGCTGGTTCGGATCGCCGCGGTGTTCTTGTATGTCCCGATAGCATCACCCTGAACTTCCATCACGAGCGTCTCCGTCTGATTACCATCAAGGTCACCCACCGTCCAGATACCCGTCGATGCATCGTAACTTCCTTGCGTCACAGACGAATTGAGGAGCGTCAGTCCATTCGGGAGCAAGTCCTTAACCGTGACTCCCGTCGCATTATCGGGTCCGTTGTTCGTGAGGTTGACCGTGAACTCAAAAGTTTCGCCCACGTTCACCGCCAACTTGTCGACCAATTTATTGACCGCCAAGTCAGCCTCGTCATCGCCCGCCGTCACCGTCGCAGTGTCGACGTTGTTCGTCTGGTCAAAGTCATCCTGGTCGCTCTCGGTGATAGACGCTGTGTTAGTGTACGTCCCTGCCTGAGACACATTGACGGTTAGCGTCAGCGTCTCCGTCTGATTACCATCAAGGTCACCCACAGTCCAGTTACCCGTCGCTGCATCGTAGCTCCCTTGAGTCACCGACGAGTTCTCAAGCGTCAGTCCGTTCGGAAGGTCGTCGGTGACGGTAACACCCGTCGCATTCTCGGGTCCGTTGTTCGTGAGATTAACCGTGAACTCAACCGTATCGCTCACGTTCACCGCCGACTCGTTGACCGACTTATTGACCTCTAGGTCCGCTCCCTCAGCGGGATCTTGAGACTTAACCGTCGCCTGCTCAAGGTTGACATCCGTCTGAGCGTAGAGACCACCGTTTACCGAGGCTCCGGTTCGGAGGTCTATCCCTGTTTTCCCCAGTATGTTCCCGTTGAAACGGGAGCCTGTATCAAGTTCCGCTCGATCGGCGACCTGCCAGTAGATATTCTCGGCTCTGGCACCGCCTTGCAGGACTATCTCCTTGTCGCTTGCCAACGTAAGCGTATCTGAAATCTGGAATATGAAGACATCATTCGGACCGCCGTCAAGATAAATGTCGTCGGTGATGGTAACTGCAGTACCCCATCTGTGAAGTCCGGGACTGAATGTTTCTCCACCGAGAGTTCCACCACCTGTGTCCAAAGTGTCCGGGTTCGTGCGTCCGGCGGCGTCATTGTACGCGGTTTCCATGTCGCTCACAGCCGTGGTCAGCTTGGATGGCGTTGGTGAAGCATAGTCGGACGCGAACACCCGTCCGCTCACCTGATCCGATGTCGCGAACTCCCCCGATGAATCCATCGTCAACGAAAACCCGGTGAGTGCGGTCGAATCAATCGGACTCACGCCTATGTTCCCCGCCACAGCGGAGTCAGGGACGGTAGAGATTCCGGATTTTGCCAGCACTCGATAGTCTCCAGCCGTTCCTAAGTCCACGGGAGATTGCTGACCGTGTGTTGTTATGCTACTGTTCACTAACTGAGACTCCCCTTCGGTCAGAGTCTGTCCTTCGTCGAGGTTGTCGACTCCCGAGTCGATTACCTCAGCCATCACTCCGCCGGAGAGCGCGAGCGCGACAGCCGCCACCACGAATGCCGCTACCACCGTCGCTCTAAGAAGTCTGTTTTCTGTTAACATATGATTGCCTCAAAGGGTACAGAGACTCACAATGTAAATACTTTTAGGATTCGATAATGATATCAGGAACCTAAATTCGGCAGAGATTGAAACCATGGGTATCCATGCCGACCCGACGCTATCCACGCCTACACGTGAGACTTCGCGTCGAGTCGAACAGGACGCCGACAGGATTAGAGGGTTACCGACTCCGGTTACGCCTCTCCGTCGCGCTGTCTCTGTGGTCGCCTTCGCCACCGCGTCCGGTACTGCGGTCGAGTTCCTCACGCGAACCGCCGCGCTGTACGTCACGGTCGAACGGACATTCGGAAGCCTCCTGACCGCGTCCGAGGTTGCGGCGGTTGACGCAGTCCACCCCTTCACCGAACGCGCCGAAGACAGGAAGCGGTATCTGTGTCGGCGAAACTTCACCTGCTCCCTCCGCCTGTGGCGTCAGTTCGTTCTGACTCAGCGGAGCGGTGCCGAGCGTGAAGTTCCAGCTAACCACGTTGTTCTGTTCATCAACTTCTGTGTCTTGGAACCCGGGTTCGTCGATATCGGATAGCTCCAGCCAGCCTGATTCGAATGTATCGAACGCCCAGAGACCGAGAGACGACTCGTTGATTCCGTTCACGTCGGCGTTCTTGTAATGCAGGTCGATGTCGAGAAGCACGTCGGGTAACTCGTGCTGTTGGGGCTCGATACTCTCGACCGAAACATCGCCGATAGGTCCACCTATAGGTAGTGCCTCAAAGTACCTGCCCGTCGCCTCGGCGTTGGGGTTCGCGGGCGGCTGTGCCGACGTGCCGCGGAGCGCGAAGTTGACCGTCTTGAACGAAATCTCCGTGTTGGGCTTCTCCGAGTTACCGATGTTCAGGTTCTCGACCTTGTTGAGGTCGGAGATGCCCGGCGACTCTATGTTGTTCGGTTCGAGAGATTCAGCGGGTTCGAGAGCGTCCCCGAAGAAGAAGAGTCCCGTCGTGTCTATGTAATCGAACTCGATGTTGTCCCTCGACGTGTCGTTGGTGAACGTGTTGTTGAACGCGCCGAACGACTGTATTCCTATGAAGTTCTCAGTCGCCGTGTTGTCCGACAGCGTGTTGTTCGTCGCACCGAGCAGGGTGATTCCGACTTGGTTGCCCGTCGCGTCGTTGTCCGTAATCCGGTTCGGCGAGGTGTGCGAACTGAGTACTGCAAGCTCTTCGGGTTCGCTGGGTGTATCCCCGAAGAACCCAACACGGAAGACGCCGATTCCGCTACCGAACTGCCCGGCGAATCCGCCCTCACCGACTCCGTTCTCGTGGACATCGTTGTTGTTCACGTCGGTGGCACCTGAGTCAAGAACCGAGATGCCGGTAAACCGGTTCTGATTGGCTTCGTTGTCCTCCACCGTCGTGTCAAAGGAGCCGGCTATCTTTACTCCAATTCCGGGGAAGTCCGATATTATGGGCGGGAGCGGCTGTTCGGAGCCTGTCTCTCCGTCGTTACGGTTCGCCACGTTGTCCACGACTTCGTTCCCCTCGGATAGAAGAACGATGATACCCCACGTGTTCTCGTTCGCCTCGTTGCCCGTTAGTTCGTTGTCGTTCGAGCCTTCTTCGACGAGTATTCCGACATCGTTGTCGTTCGCCGTGTTGTCCGTCAGCGTGTTGCCGACCGACCTGATATCGAGTTCGATTCCGGTCTGTTCGTTTCCGTTCGCTGTGTTACCCGTCAGTTCGTTGTTCCGCGACGAGTCCAGTGCGATTCCGTCTTCGTTGTTGTTGGCTGTGTTGTCCGTAAGCACGTTCTCAAACGAGATGCCCAGAGCAAATCCGTCGTCCTCGTTGTTGTTCGCCGTGTTGCCTGCCAAGGTACTTTCAGCTACAATCAGTCTGAATCCGTTTCTGCCGTTGTTGTTAGCTGTGTTATCCGTAAGTGTAGCATTAGTTGAAAAGTCACCGCCAACTCCAATATCCCAGCCGGTGATGTTCCCAAAGTTCTTTACGACCACATTGTCCATACCGTTGAATGAGATACCGAGGCTGTTCGGTGTCTGGTTCATGCCATCGACAGTATGACCGGCTCCGTCCAACGTCACGCCGTTCGCCGTTATTTCGAGACATCTCTCTTCCGTCTGGTTCTCTATATCGTCGTTGAGTTGGTACGTCTCGTTCGGCGTGTCAAGCACCCGACATTCGCTGACCGGCTCCTGCGCCGCGACGCTACCCGTCGCAACCATCCCAACCACGAACAGTACCCCAAGGAGTACAACCGATGTTCTGAGTCTCCTTTCGGTAAACATGCTTCGAGTCTTTTCTCTCATGTTGTAAGTATCTAAGAAGATACAAAGGATAGCATATATATCCTTCGTATTGAGGGTTCAAATATGTACTAATTTTGATGTAGTTCTTATCCCGGCTACAGTGAAATAGGGAGTACTACGTCGCCCTCAATTACCGCGAGCGGGTGTCGCCGCGTCCGCGGTTGCGTCGCTCGGTCGCGCTGTCGCGGTGTTCGCCTTCGCCACCACGTCCGGTACTGCGGTCGATTTCTTCGCGTGAACCTCCGCGCTGTACGTCACGGTCGAACGGACATTCGGAAGCTTCCTGACCGCGTCCGAGGTTGCGGCGGTTTATGCATCCTCCTTCACCGAAGACGCCGAAGTTGGAGGTATCGACGGTGGCTCCTGCGACAAGGTTGTCCGTCCGGTCCAACAGTGGACTTTCCAACACCTGCCACTCGCCAGCAGTCTCGTTGAACCTCCTGAGTTCGAGCGTCGACTCGTCAACGCCAGTCAGGTCGGCGTCCTCGTAGCTAACGACAGCAAACAGGAGCGGGACAAGCTCTTCCTGTTCGACTATGATTTCACCGCCGCCGTTTTCGGTTTCAATCCTTTCCGCCTCGAAGTATCTGCCTATGTTCGACAGACCTGCAGGGTCGGACTCGGTGCTTCTCACCGACCTCAGACGTACATTGGGAGAGAAGAACGACAAAGTCGTATCGGGCTTCGTCGAAGCACCTATGTTCAGGTTCGTTACCGGGAAGACTGAGACATCCGGTATCGGGTCCGTTTCAGTATCCGTCGCACTAAGGATTGAATCTAATGGTACTTTGGACACGAAGTCCCAGTCGTTGTTGCGCGACGTGTCGTCCGTGAACGTGTTGCCAGCGAGTGTGATTTCTTCTACTTCATCTGCTGGGCTCACGGTTTCCTCAAAGCGCCGTACCTCCTGAATCTCGACGGCGATACCCTCATGGTTGTCCTCGGCGAGGCTCTCCGAAACATCGTTACCGAACGAGTTGCGTATCCAGATTCCGTACTCGCTACCGCGCGCGGTGTTGTCGATAAGGGTGTTCTCTGACACGGGTTCGGGTCCAACTATATCACCGCCGAGGTAGATTCCGGATGAGCCCTCCACGTACTCTCCGTGTTCCTCGGATACGCTGATGGGACCGATAGCTTCTCCGTTGTCCTCGGCTAAGTTACCGATTAGCTCGTTGAAGCTACTCCCCTGAGACAGCCAGATACCGTACAGGAGGTTCTCGCTCGCTGTGTTGTCGATGAGTCTGTTGTCCTCGGCTTGCGAGAGCCAGATACCATAGGCTTGGTTGCCGCCTTCCGAGGAGCCAGTGTCCCTAACCTCGTTGTCTATCAGCGTGTTGTCGAGGACAGGTGCGGTTTCATCGAAACCGCCGAGGTAGATGCCCGCGCTGTCCGGACCCGCAAATTGGTTTGTCTCGACTTCGTCACTTTCGGAGAGCGACAGCGGCTCCCCGTTCTCCGGAGACTCCATAAAGATAACCCTCGGTCCGTTGTCGAAGGCTTCGTTGCCTGTCAGGTTGTTGGAGTTGCTGTTGTCGTCGAGCCAGATACCGTAGATTCCGGGACCACCTTCGAATCCTTCGCCGTTGTCGTTCGCTACGTTGTCGGTCAGTTCGTTGCCGATGCTGTTCTGTGTAAGATAGATTCCTGCTTCGTTGTTCAGGTTCGCCGTGTTCTCCCTGAGTTCGTTGTCGTTGGCTTCCGAGAGGTAGATTCCGTACCTCTGGTCGCCCGTCGCCGTGTTGTCCACGAGCGTGTTGTTGTTCACAGACTGAAGACCGCCTAGGTAGATGCCCGCGCTGTCTATCTCATCGCCGTTGTCACGGGCTATGTTGTCAATCAGTTCGTTGGAGTTGCTCTCGTCCCTTACCCAGATTCCATAGGTTCCTATCACGTTTCCGGGATCTTCACCGTTGCTGTTCGCTGTGTTGCCTATCAGTTCGTTTTCCGAAGAAGAATCCACAGTGATACCGCTACCGTCGTTGACGCTTACTGTGTTGTCAGTCAGTTCGCTGTTAGACGAACCAGTCAGAAGGACTCCGTTTCTGCCATTGTTATTGACTGTGCTGTCTGTCAGTGTGAGGTTACTTGAATCCCCAACTAGAATGCCGTCTTGCCATCTCGTTACGTTACCGAAGTTCTTGATAGTCACGTTGTCAACCTCATCAGCGACTATGCCGAAGCTACCGGCTGTTTTGTTCGTGCCGTCAACCGTGAACCCATTTCCGTCCAGCACCACATCGTCAGCCGTTATTGAGATGCAGGTTCCCACTGTGGAATTGGTTATGTTCTGGTTGAGTTCGTACGTCTCACCCTGCGTATTCAGAGTCTGACACTCGCTTACCGTCTCCTGCCCAGCCGCGCCCCCCGTCGCCAGTATCCCGACGAGCAAAACAACCGCGAGTAGTACGACCGACGTTCTCAGCCACTCCTCAATAGACATGGTTCGACCTTTCAATTTCATAGTTGTAAGTGTCTGGAAGGATACATAGAGATAGCATAAATAATTTTTGGCTTGTTCTCGACGGATTCGGGAGTTCGAGTCCGCGAAGACTCCGATTGCCTCAGCGTCTACGGTTACGCCGCTCCGTCGCGCTGTCACGGTGTTCGCCAGTGCCGCCGCGTCCCGTGTCGCGGTCGAGTCCTTCGCGGCTACCACCGCGCTGTACGTCGCGGTCGAACGGACATTCGAGGTTCTCCTCTCCGCGCGAAAGGTCACGGCGGTTTACACAGTCGCCGACGCTTTCGGCACCTTCGACAAAGGCTCCGAAGTCGGAGAACTGCGTGATGCTCGCGCTAACTAAGTTCACGCTCGGTTCGGCGACCGTACCGGGTACGTTCTCCCACTCGGTCGCTGTCGTGTTGAACCTTCTGAGCGTTAACGCCGACTCGTCGAGTCCTGCGACATCGCCGTTCTCGTAGCTAAGCGAGACGTTGAGGAACGAACCGCCGTTCTGCTGGATTTCGAGGGGTTCGCCGTTGAACTCGTCACCCCCTACCGACTCAGCCTCGAAGTACCTGCCTATGTTCGCCGCGTCCGCAGGGTCGGGCTGAGGCGTACCGACCGAACGCAGACGTATGTTGTCGGCGTTGAACGAAAGCGTCGTGTCCGGGTTAGTCGAGTCGCCGATGTTGAGGTTGGTTACAGGGAAGTCAGCGGGGTCGGTCTGAGCGACTCCGAACTCGTTGATTCCGGACGTTACTATGACGAAGTCCCACTCTGCGTTGTTCCTCGACGTGTCGTCCGTGAACGTGTTGCCCGACTCCTCGACCGACTCGGGCTGTATCCTCCCGCTGTTCGTCTCTAAGCTATCGGCACCAAAACCGAGCCCGCTTATAACTATCCCGTTCTGGTTGTTCTCGACAAGGTTGCCGGACGCCGTGTTGTTGTCCGAGTCGCGAAGCAGGATACCGTCACCTCTGTTGTCGGTGATTTCGTTGTCGTGTATCTGGTTGTTTATCGAGACATCGCTCCGGAGTCCGTCACCGTCGTTGTTCACGAGGGTGTTGTTGTTGATGTCGTTGTCCCACGCGTCGTTGAGGTAGAGTCCGTGACCCGTGTTGTCGGTGATTTCGTTCTCCTCGACGAGCGTGAAGTCGGCGATGTTTTCGAGCACGACACCGTGGAAGCCGTTGTTGAAGACTGTATTGTTGACGAGGTCGTTACCGTTGGTGTTGTCGAGATGTATTCCGATGCCGTCGTTGTCGTTAGCCGTGTTGTCTTCGACGACGTTGTCCTCACTGTTGTCAGTTAGCGAGATGCCGTCACCGCGGTTGTCGTTCGCTGTGTTGTCCGTCAGTTCGCTGTCCGACGTTCGTTGCAGGCGGATTCCGTCGGCACCGTTGTCGTTTGCTGTGTTGTCCGTCAGTAGGTTGTTCAACGAGTCGATGAAGTTACCGTCAACGAGGTTGATTCCGTCGCCGCCGTTGTTGTTCGCTGTGTTGCCTGTCAGTTCGCTGTTCGACGATCCAGTCGGGCGGATTCCGTCGCCGCCGTTGTTGTTCACCGTGTTGTCCGTCAGCGTGGCATTGCTACCATCAAGGTCAATTCCGGTCGCCCATCTCGTGACGTTACCGAAGTTCTTGACCGTCGCGTTGTTCGCCGATATCGATATGCCTTCGCTACCGGTCGTTTTGTTCACACCGTCAACGGTGAAGCCCTTTCCATCCAGCACTACGTCGTCTGCCCCTACACCTATTTGGAGACACGGGTCTGCCGTGGAGTCGGTTATGCTCTGGTTGAGTTCGTACGTCTGACCCGGCGTGTTCAGCGTCTGACACTCGTCTATCTCCACTGCCTGTCCAGCCGCGCTACCCGTCGCCAGTATCCCGACGAACAAAACAACCGCGAGTACCGTTCCCACCTTCAGTCCCCTTTCCGCTAACTCCGTTCGACTGTTTTCGCTCATGTTAAATCTGTCAGTAATATAGCACGTGCGACATATATATCCATCGCTCCGAACTATTCATAGAAAAGAAAAGTTCCGTCAAATGAAAACTTCCCGGTTTCTGGAACAGTTTCACAAAGTGAAACAGATAATCTCGGAAGCCGGTGTTCAGGGGTCTATCGACCTCTACGTAGTCGCGGACCTCTCCGACTTCTGCGGTTCCTTCCACGCTGTTCGGTGCGGCTGTCACGCTGTATGCCTCTGCCGAGACGACCGCTTCCGCGGTCGAGTTCGTCGCGGCTACCACCGCGGCGTATCACACGGTCCTGTGGGCATTCGAGCGGTTCCTCACCGCGGGCGAGGTCACGT
Source organism: Halobacteriales archaeon (assembly GCA_034522195.1). GTDB lineage: Archaea > Halobacteriota > Halobacteria > Halobacteriales > Halorutilaceae > Halorutilus. Next base: position 289,826 of record JAXHLL010000002.1, read on the forward strand.
GTGTTTATGCAGAACTTGTCCGCGGCTTCCTCCGCCTCCTCCTCGTCGCAGTAGAACTCGACGTAGCTGATTGCGTACGGCTCTATGTACTCGACCGTGACCTGTCCGTCGCGTGTGATGAGTTCCTGAACCTCAAGTTCGGGACCAGCCTTTACGACGGCGTAGACGCCGCAGACATCCGTTCCGAAGGTCGCGGAGACGGGTTCGAACGCCTCGCCGGGCTTGCTTTCGTAGCTACCCGCGTCGTAGGTCACAGCACTCGCGTCGCCCTTCTCGAAGACGAAGTCGTACTCGACGCATTCGCCTTCGACCTCCTCGACGCACGAGAACTCGTACTTGGCAAGGAGTCCTTCTGTCGTACACTCGACACAGCCCTCATCGACAACGGTACCCGTCGCCATGTCTCCGTTGGAGTAGTCGTACGGGTCGCCGTCGAGCGTCATGTTCGACTGTGATGTCCTCGTGCCGTTCGTCTTGTCGAGGACGATGATAGCGTTGTCTGCACGGCTCGAACCGACTAAGTCGCCTTGACCCGCGTCACGCACAGCGAGACCTGTAAGAGACGAACCCGAATCGGTGCCGACGACGGTCGTCGCTATGTTGCCGCTTCCGTCGGGGTTGAGGTAATCGACGGTGTACAGAGTGTCGTTGTTGTTCGTGTGCAGGAACATCGTTCCGGTCGAGTCAACGACTATGTCCGCGCCGTTGACCGTCGCGCCCGTTATCGTGCCTACCTCGTTCGCCTGCGGCGAGACACCGCCACCGACGCCGTCGATACTGTACAGCTTGTTGTTGGAGTTGCTCGCCGCGTAAAGGACGCCGTTAAGACCGTACGCCGCGAGAACTGTGACGTTCGGAAGACCGCTTATTATGCCGCGGTCTACGAAGGTTCCGGTGCTCACGTCGTACTCGCCGAGATGCTTCGTGTTCCTGTCGATGAGAACGACAGTCTCTCCGTCGGGTGACGCCGCTATGGCGTCGACCTTCTGGAAAGGCGAGCCGAACGTTTCTATCAGGGTGAGTATCGCCTCACCCGGTGTCGTGTCGAGGTCGACCGTAAAGAGGTCGGTAGCACTCGACTGAGTTCCCGTGTCGACGAGGTATATCGTCTCCGTCGCTATCGGTGCCGCACGAGCGTAACTGCTCGTCAACGGCACACCGAACGTCAGCGCGCCCGTTGCGAACGCTGTGCCTTTCAGAACATCCCTACGTGAGATTCCGGCACGGAAGTTCGTGTCGCTCTTCCCCTCTACGTCATCCCTTTCGATGGTATTGGTTGCCATTTTTCCTCCGTCTTCTCGCTCAAGAGCTAGGGACACTAACCCCCGCAGTCCCCGATACTCAGCGGCTGAGAATCTAAGTATCCGTACGCTAGACAAGTATATATCCTTATCTGTAATCGCCCGAATGAGGCAAGTTTCCGGTAGGTACCTTACCTCAACGCGTCGATTTCGAACTCGAAAGTCGCTGTCGGCTGTAGAATCTCGCGCTCCGCGAGAATCTCAGGGTGTAGTTCACCGAGTAAGCCCGCGTCCTCGCCGTCTATCACGACCTTCGCGGCGCGTCCCTCGATGAAAGACGCGTGTTCGGTCGCAGGAGTCTCTACCGTCGCGTCGAAGTCCTCGACGAGCGAGACGAGACGCGACTTCGCGAACTCGTATCCGGCTTCCGTGCCACAGACGACGCCAGCGATGTGTGTCTCCTCGCGCACGCCCGTATTCTCGGAGTCGTCCTGTACCGCGCAGAAACCGACCTCTGCGAGGTTCTGCGGGTACTCACGATGCGTGTTGTTCGCAAGAACGGAGACGAGCGACGGCAGGAGCCAGCTACGCACCAACGAGTAGTCTTCGCTGTACGGGTTCTCGACGTTTACGGCGTCACCTTCCGGGAAGAAGGCTCCGTCCGCGTCGAGACGCATACGTCCGTAACAGTCCTTGGGGCTTGTCAGGACGAAGTTGAGGAGGTCCTGAAAGCCCAATCCGACTAACTGTTTCCGCACGGCGTTTTCGAGGCGCGTCGAGTCGGTCAGACCGCCGACGGTCGAAACATCGGGGTAACGCGGCTCCATCTCGTTGAAGCCGTAGGCACGTCCTACGTCATCTACCAGATCAAGCGGATGCATCACGTCTGTGCGGTACGGCGGAACATCGACCTCGTACTTGCGCTCCGAGTCGCCGAACTCGGCTACGTCCATCCCCGACCTTTCGAGTAGGTCGATAACTTCGTCCGGAGGGATTTCGACGCCCAACACCGACTCGATACGTTCGTGTGTGACGGTCTTGCTCTCGGTTTCGAGGTCCGGCTTTAGTGTCCGTCGGTCTTCGTACTCTATCTCGACCTCCTCAATGGTCGCACCGCGGTCGGAGAGCGCGTAGACGAGTATGTTGAGCATCTTGTCTACCGTCCACTCGTCGGTTCCGGTCATCTCAACGAGTAGGTCGCGCGAGTCCTCGCGTACCTCTGTCCGCTTGCCGTTGATGATGGGCGGGAAAGAGAACAGACCGATGTCGTCGTAGATGGCGGGTACGCGTTCCGCGCCTTCGAGGACGCGGGCGTACTCCTTGCCGACAGGGTGTTCACGCATGACCTCGCCGGGCGTCATCTCGCGCGCCTGTGCGTCGCCGATTTCGAGAGGCACGAAGGTGTCTTCTTCGGGTTCAACGTCGCGGTAGACGACTTCTTCGCCCTTTAACATCGTGAGGTCGTGTACGCCTATGGCGCCCTTGTTGCGCCTACGCCCCAACGTCGAGTGTAGCTTCTCCTGTAACTGTATGAGCGAGTCTAAGACACCGCCCGACAGGTCGACGTTACGGATAACCGCACCGACGATGTAGGGACGCTCCGGCACGCCCTTGACACGTATCTTGTAGTCGCTCTCGGCGACTTTCGGCACGCGCACGCCACGGTCGTCGCCGAACTGGTAACGCAGGGAGCGCGCAAGACCTTCGACGCTCAGACGGTCGGGACGGTCGGGCACGACCTCGAACTGCAACCCTTCGTCGCCGTCGCCCTCAAACTCGACACCGAGACCGAAGAGTTCGTCTATCACCTCGTCGCGCGACATTTCGCGTCGCGTCAGCCTGTTGAGTTCTTCGAGTTCGACTTCTACTACTGCCATGCTTTTACCTCCTGTTTGCTTGTCGTGTTATCTTTCAGTCCCATAGGACGGGCACCTCCCTGAGAAGTTCGAGGTCACACAGCGTTCCGTGTACGTCACGTATGTCCTCGAAGCCGTACGTCAGCATCAGAAGACGTTCGAGTGCGAGTCCCCACGCCATCACCTCTACATCGTCGTCGATTCCGTGCGGCTCTAAGACTTCGCGTCGGAACATGCCCGAGTTTCCGATTTCGATGAGTTCGCCAGTCGTCGGATGCTCGCCGAAGATTTCGAAAGACGGCTCCGTGTACGGGTTGTAGTGGGGCTTGAACTCGATGTTCTCGATTCCGAAGTGCGAGTAGAACTCGACGAACGTCCCCATCAGGTCGCGCACAGATAGGTCGCGCGCCATCACCCATCCCTCTATCTGGAAGAACTCCAAGAGATGCGTCGGGTCGAGCGTGTCGTTCCTGTACACTTTATCGACGCTGAAGTAACGCGCGGGTGGTTCAACGCCTTCGGCGAGGTAACGCATCGAAAGAGAAGTGGTGTGACCGCGTAGGTTGAGAGTGCGCGCAACGTCGCGCTCCCATGCCGAGTGGTAACCGTCGCCGTCCTCTGCACCTTCAAGATGTACCTTCTCGACGTTCTCGACGAGTTCGTCGGGCAACTCGTCGATATGCGTCGGCTCCTCAACGAGGAACTTGTCCCAGTGGGTGCGCGCAGGATGGTCCTGTGGCATGAACAGGCAGTCGTTTATGAAGAACTCGGCGTCGACATGCGGTCCTTCCATCTCCTGAAATCCCATGCTCGTCATGACATCCTTTACGCGGTTCGCCATCTGCCTCAGTATGTGCTCGCGCCCCCCGAACGTCGTCTCCGCGTCCGCCTCGACGTTGTACGAAGAGTACTCGACATCTTTCCAGTTGCCGCTTGCCAAGTCGTCGTGTGTGAGTTGGCTCTTCGTCTCTACCGTCTCGCTCTCCGCCGCGTCGTGCCCTTCTTCGGTGAGATGTGCGACGACAGCGCGCTCCTCGACACGTTCGACCAAGCCACGCTCGACAAGCGATTCGGGTACGGCGTCGGGTTCGTCGCCCTCTGCGAGCGATTCGAGCGCGTGTTCGTCCTCCCCGCGCGGCGCGTCTTTGGGTTCGACGGTTTCGCCAACCTCCGCCCAGTCCTTCCTGCGCAGGTGTCCGATACCTATCTCAAAGCCTTCGACGTCGCGGAGTTCGTCCATCGTCACATCTTCGCCTTCCTCGTCCTTCTCGACCAAGAAGTCGTGGAGGCGTCTTTCGGGGAGCACGCTTTCGGCGTACTCACGTCCTTCGTCGGTAAGGACGTGCCGTTCCTCGACATCTTCATCCACATCGACGTATCCATTCTCCTCCAGAAGGTCGAGCGCGCCTTCGACGGGTCCACGCCCCAACCCCGTCTCGTCGGCGAGCTCGTCGGCGTCCGACTCGCCATCGCCCGCTTCGGAGAGGGCTTCGAGAACACTTCTCTCGTTCCTCGTGAGTGTCATGTACTGAGAAAGCGTTACCCGGATAATAAACCGTACGACCTGCGACTGCGAAATCTGCGCGTCCGCGCGACGGTTCGGTTGACGCGCTCAGTCCACGCGCTGTGCGAAAGCGAGGTTGCCCGAGATGTTGTTTATACGCGCCTGCACGACCTCGCCCTCCTGCGCACCGGGGACGAAGATGGTGTAGCCGCCTTTTTTCGATATACCGTCGCCCTTGTTGCCTATCGCCGTTATCTTAAGTTCGTACGTCTCACCCTCCTCTACCTCCTTCTTAGGCTTCTCTCTCTTCTTCGTCGCGCCGCGTGATACGGGACGGAACGCGCCGCAGGCGTCGCAACGGAGCATGAGCGTCCTGTCTTCTTTCTTGAGACGCGTGTCGGGGCGTCCGCACTCCGAACAAAGAACGAACTCGCCGACGTAGGCGTCGAGGACACGCGCGAACTCGTCCTCGGAGAACTCGCCCTTGAACTGCGCCCTTCCGCTCTCGTCTATATGTCCCGCCGTGCCGATTTCGCGCAGGAGGTACTTCATCAGGTGGTCCTCGTCGCGGTTGAGGGTGTCGAGTATCTCCTGAAAGTTGGTCAGGAGCGTTGACTTGCCCTCGACGAGTACCTCGGGTTCGGGTACCTCGAAACGGTCGCCGTCGCCCTCGATTTCGGGCATCTCCTCGAATGCTCTGTCGAGGTCGGATTCGTAGCTCATATTTAGAGGTTGGTCGGAGCGAGCAAAAGGGTTGTGTTAGGCTACTTCGGCGAACGTGAACCACCGAAGCACCTATTACACTCTGTTACGAACTCTATAACATGCCCGTCGAGTTCGAGGAGTACGACCCCGAAGAGACGAATCTCAGGCTCGAAGAGGGAAGCAACGCCCACGAGATACTGTCTTTCCTCTTGGAAAACCCCGACGAGGGATACACGCCGAAGGAGATACATGAAGCCACAGATGTTCCGCGCGGCAGCGTCGGAACGACGCTCGCGCGCCTCAAGGAGAATGGCTTAGTGCGTCACAAGGAACCGTACTGGGCTGTGGAACGCGACGACCGCCTCGCCGCGTACGAAGGGGCGGTTCTGAGCCTGAAGGCGGCTGAGGAACGGTTCCCCACAGAAGACGAGGACGAGTGGCTCGAAAATGCCGTCGACCCGCGATGACCATGGACGACGACACCTTCGAACGTGGACACGTCGTCTGGCATCCTTCGCTGTTCAAGGACGGCGGGCGTCCGTACCTCATTTTGAGTGACGGGTCGCATCCTTTCCACGGCAAGGAGTACATCGTCGTTGGGGTGACGACGACGGAGCGCGAAGAAGCGGTGGTTCTGACACAGGACAACTGGAAGGTCGGCGGTCTGCCTAAGAAGAGCTACGTCTCACCGTGGTTCGTCGCAACCCTGAAGCACGCGGGTATAGACCGTGGCGTTGGCGCTTTGTCGGAAGATGTCATCGAGGAGGTCGGCGAGGAAGTCTCAGGATACGTTTCTTAGAGACCCTCCGCCTCGTCCGCTATCGCGCCCTGTATCTCGTCCATCTCTTCGTCGCCCACCGACGGCGGCGAAGGCTGTATCGCGTGTATCGGGTGTCCTCCGTCGCCCTCGAAACGCGGCACGATGTGCGCGTGGACGTGCGGAACCTCCTGCCCCGCCGCCTCGCCGTTGTTTAGACCGACGTTGTACGCTGGCGCGTCCACGGCATCGGCGACACGCGGCGCGAGTCTACGCACCGTGTCGAACAACGACTCTCCGCCGTCGTCAAGGTCTTCGAGCGTCTCCGCGTCCTGCTTCGGAATGACGAGCGTGTGTCCGCGCGCGAGCGGGTTCACGTCCAAGAAGGCGTACGTCTCGGCGTCCTCGTAGACGTCGCGCGACGGTATCTCGCCGTCGAGTATCTTTCGGAATATGTTGTCTGCCATGGACGAAGAACGGGAGTCCGCGCGCATCTTTCTTTCGGTGGTCAGTAGGATGTGTATGCGAAGCCCACACACAGTAGTTTGAAGGAGCGGACGGACGTATAGGAACCAATGACAGAAGAAATCAGAGACGTCGTAATCGCAGGCTCAGGGATGGCAGGACTCACAGCCGCGATTTACGCCGCGCGCGCCGACTTAGAACCGCTCGTCTTGGAAGGCGACGAACCCGGCGGTCAGTTAACGCTCACGACCGACGTGGAGAACTACCCCGGTTTCGCGGAGGGAGTCGATGCCTTCGAACTCGTGGAGGAGACGAAGGAACAGGCGGCGAGGTTCGGCGCGGAGTACGAGTCGGCTTCGGTCGTGGACGCGCGCCTCGACGAACGTCCGTTCGAACTCGAACTATCGACGGGCGAGACGCTAACGACGCGCGCCTTCGTCGTCGCAACCGGCGCGTCGGCGCGCTGGGTCGGCGCGGAGAACGAGGAGATTCTGATGGGACACGGTCTCTCGACGTGTGCGACGTGCGACGGTGCCTTCCACAGAGGAGACGAGGTTCTCGTCATCGGCGGCGGCGACTCCGCCATGGAGGAAGCACTCTTCCTGACAAAGTTCGCCGAGACTGTCTACGTCGTCCACAGACGCGAGGAGTTGCGCGCCTCCGAAATCATGAAGAAACGCGCCATGAACAAGGACAACATCGAGTTCATGTGGAACACCGAACTCTTAGAGATACACGGGAGTCAGGAAGAAGGCGTCACGGGCGCGAAGTTGGTGCGTAACGACGAAGGACGCCCGAAGGAGGCGTACGAGAGCGGCGAAGAAGCCGAAGTATTCGACTTCGACTGCGGCGGCGTCTTCTACGCTATCGGACACACGCCCAACACGGAGTTCTTAGAAGGCACCGACGTACGCATGGACGAGGAGGGCTACGTCAAGACGCTCGAAGGGAGAACGTCAGAGACGCACGTCGAGGGCGTCTTCGTAGGCGGCGACGTTACAGACAAGCACTACCAGCAGGCTGTGACAGCGGCAGGCATGGGATGCATGACAGCGATAGACGCAGAGGAGTGGCTCGACGAAGTTGAGGCGGAGGAGAAGCAGGCGACGAAGGCGGACTGATGAAGGACGCGTCTAAGCGATGTCGCGGCTCGTGTCGACGTTTATCTCTTCGCCTATGATGAGCTTTATAGTCTTCTCGGGCGGCGTCTGACCGCGTATCTTGGTTATGGCGAGGCGGTTCTCGACCTTCTCACCCTCCATACCAGTTATCATCTTCATGACCACGTCGGAGAGGTGAGGTACACGGCTCTCGTCGAACGTCATCGTCTCCTCGTCCTCCTTTATCATGTACATGTACGTCACGGAGTCCGTGTCGTGGGAAACCCTGTAAACAACATCGAGAAGGTCCTCGAAACGGTCGTGACGGATGAGGTCGGACGCTGTGTCGATTATGATGTTCTCCTCCCTGCCGACATCCTCCAACCCGGTCATCATGGTGTCGAAGATATCGTCGGCGGAGAAGAGATCGACGATGTTGAAGTCGTCGGGTGAGCGTCCGAGTATATTGAGGTTCTTCTGAACGGTCTCGGCGGAACGCGCAGTCGTGAAGTAGTTGGTTCTCCTGACGGTAGCGAGGTCGTACATGAAAAGCTCGGCTGTGGCTATAGGGTTAGCTATTATCGTCACGACACTTCCCTTCGGAAAGCCGCCCTTCAGATACTCGGGGTTGTCGAGAATCTCTATTCCCGTGCTTAGTTTGTTGGGAAAGGCTTCTTCCTCACCATCCCCACCGCCTAGCGCACTCATTTTTTGTCACGTAGCATCAGGGGCATCTTATATTTAAAGATAATACTTTCGTGGTCAGATGAAGAGGAAGACCACGGTTGCTATTACCATCATCACTATGCCGTACTTCAGACCGCTCAAGACGTTACCCTCACCCATCTGACCTGCGACGAGACCGGACGCGAATCCCTGTATAACGGCGGCATGGAAGAAGACCATACGGAACTTCTCTATGGGGACTTCCTCGATGCTGAAGCCGCTGCCACCAGCTCCACCAGAGTCGAAGCCAGCAGCTTCCTCAGCCATCACAGTCAGGAACTGCCTCTCCAGAATGACTATAACGAACAGGAAGACGAGGAAGCTTATGAGTATTATGACCGTGTAGATTATCATGTTCTGGAACCTCTCACGGTCGAGTTTGTACGCCGTATCGACATCGCGTGCCGCAACCTCCAGAACCTCCTGAACGTTACCCGAAGACTCGTTCGCCTTCGTTATGAGCTTCATCGTACGCGAAAGACGCGGTATCCTCATCCTGTTTGCGAAGCCTATGAGCGCGTCGTTCAGACCTGTGTCCCACTGTATCTCGTTGTGCACCTTCTTGAACTCACCGGCGAGTATACCCGACGACGTTTTGGAGACAAGCAGAAGGCTCTCGTCGAGCGTCATACCCGTCTCGTTCGCGCTCGAAAGCTTCTTGAGCGTCTCGGGAAGTTCGCGTATCACCTTCTTGTTCCGTCTCTGTTTCTTCTCGTGGTAGTACGACAGGGGTAAGGTGGTTATCAGGAGAGGGATTATGGCGGTGTATATCGTATTACTCACAGGGGTTTCGAAGAACGCCGTAATCGAGAACTGGGCGTATCCGAAGTACCACGCAAACACTATGAACAGAAGGGCGACAGGTACCGTGGCACCGAGCGTCAGCAAAGGCTCTTGGCGTATCTTTGCTAACGGATCGCGTATGAAGTCCTTCGTACCCTGCAACTTCTTCGCCTTTATCAGGTCTTCGAGTCTGTCGTCGTCCGACGCCTCGTTCATCTCCTCGACATCCTCAAGCTGGAACGGATTGCGCTGTGTCTCAAGCTGTTCTGTCGAGCCTTCTCCACTTCCCGCGATTATGTCGATGACGAAGGCGAATCCCATCGACGCGAGAGGCAGAACCAGGTAGATGATAGCGTACAACTGCATCATGTTCGCGCCGCCCATGACCGCCATTATGGTCGTGATGATTATGATAAAGAGGGGCGCGGCGACGAACGCCGTGACGTACGACTCCGACATCAGCGCGAGCGTGTCGAGGAAGCCTTTCTGGTCCTGCTTCCGGATTTCGTGGTACTGCTGGCTCTTGTTGAGCATGAAAGGCGTAATTTCGCCGCCCGAGTCGATGACGCTGAGAAGGTCGTCGACGAAATCGGAGAGGTTCTCGCTCGGCGTCATGTCGCTCGCGTTACGGAGAGCGATACGCAGGTCGTTTCCGAAGTAGTCCATGTCACGGAGAATCATGTCGAACTCGTTCGCGACCTCGCCGTAGACATCCTCGGCGTTCGAGAGCTTCTCCATGACCTCAAGGACGTTCATGCCGCCGCGCGAGAGCGCGTACATGAAGGTGACCGCGTACGGAAGCGTCGCGTCTATCTGCCTCTTCCGTTCACCCGCCTTGAAGCTCGGGACGTAGTAGAGTATGCCACCTGCGATACCGCCGAGAACAGCGGCGAGTATCACGGTCAGGAAGAAGCCTATGATGAATGTCCTGTACTGGCTCACGAAACCCTGTAAGGCAGGCGGCAGGTCGAGAGCGGCTGACATGCCCTGCGTGACGCCTATCCGCGCGAGAACCCACGTCAGCAGGATTCCGAGGAGCGCGCCCACAATCCCTGTTATTACTGAGTAAAGGGATATGCGCGAGAGGTACATGTCGTAGCCGACCTCCATGCGCGCCTGATTTATCTTCTTCCTGTAGCCCGCGTAGTTGTTCTTCTTGCTCTTGAAGTAGTTTCCGAATATACCGTACGCGAACTTGTCTATCCTGTTCGCCGCACCTGCGTCTTCTGTGGCTGGAGGCGATTCTCCCTCCTCGGTTTCCGACGACGAGTCGCCGAGTATGCCTCCTAGCACACCGCCTGTCTTCTGGCTCATGTTATATGTTGAGTGTCTTGAGGTCTTCTAGTGCCTCTAAGTCCACCTTGCCTTCGTCTATCTGGTTGAGGACGCGGTCCGAGTCGATTATGAACGACTGTATTATCTTCGAAACGTCCTCGTAGTCACTTATCTCGTTGTCGAGCATGTACTGAAGGACGCGACGACGTTTGTCGAGTTCGCGCTCCAGTTCCTCGTCCGTCCATCCGCGCGCCCTCTTTATGTCCTGTAGTGCCGTCGAGTTACCCGTACGGACGAACGAGTCGGTTTCTGCGTTCCACTGGAATATGTCGTCCGTACGTATGTTACGCGTCTTGGGGTCGATGCCGATTATCTCGACTAACTTGAGGTTGCGCCTGACACGGTCGCCGCCCACGAAGGTCTGCGCCTGTATCGAGACGATGTCGAGCGCCTTGAGCATCGAACGTGGGACGCTGATAGGCGGGTTTTCGAGGCGGTGAATCGCCGAGTCAACCGAGTCTGCGTGCATCGTCGAGTACGTCGTGTGCCCCGTGGACATCGCCTGGAACAGCGTGAGAGCCTCCTCACCACGCACCTCACCCACGACGAGGTACTCTGGTCGCTGTCGGAGCGCGGCGCGCAGGAGTTCGTACATGTCCACCTCGCCCGAACCGTCGTCGGAGAAAGAGTCGCGCGTTACGGACGGTATCCAGTTCATGTGCGGGAGGGTGACCTCGCGCGTGTCCTCGATGGAGACCACCTTCGACTTCGGCGGTATGAACAGCGTGACCGCGTTCATGCTCGTCGTCTTTCCTGACGCCGTACCGCCAGCGAATATGAGCGACTTGTTGTTCTCGATGCACGTCCAGAGGTACGCCATCTGCTCCAACGAGAACGTGTTGAAGTTGATGAGGTCGATTGGCGTGAACGGCTCGTCCTTGAACAGTCGGATTGTGAACGTCGAACCGCGGTCGGTGACCTCCTTTCCGAGCGTCATCTGTATACGCGAACCGTCGGGCATCGAAGCGTCGACGAGCGGGTCGGCGACCGAGATATGTTTGCCCGCCTTCTGCGCGAGCTTTATGACGAAAGAGTCGAGGTCCTGCTTCTCGAACTCGACGTTCGACATCAGGTCACGGTAGTCGCGGTGGTAGACGAAGATAGGAACGTTGTCACCGTCGCACGAGACATCCTCGATTGCGGGGTCACGGAGAATCGGGTCTATCTTACCGTCGTAGATGTAGTCGCGTTTGAGATAGTAGAGAATCTTGTGCATCGAGTCGTTGTCGACCTCGATACCGTAGTCGCTTATTATCTTCTTGACCTTCGTCTCCAGAACGTCCTCCTCGTCCATCTCGTCGTTTATCTCCTCGTACATCAGAACGTCGCGGAGACGCTCCTCCATGTCCTTCCTGACAGCCTGCTCGTAGTCGTCTAGACTAGGCTCGACGACGTGGTAGAGATAGTCGTTCTGCGTGTCGCTGTAGAGAATGGCGACGTAGGCGTAGGGCTTGTTGACCCAGTACCTCTCGTGCTCAACGTAGCCCTCCATGCCCTCGTACTCGGCGACGCCCTGCTTCGCCTCGCTCATCAGCGTGTCGAGCTTACTCTCCGAGAACTCCTGTTCGAGTTCGGCTTCGGGTTCGAAGAAGCCTTCGAGGTCTTGGTCGGCTATCTCCTCAAGGACGTTCCCCGACCTCTTCGAACGGTCCTCGAAGAAACCGGATACCTTGTCAGCCTCGTCCACGGCTTCCTGCAGACCGTCTATCTCGGTTCCGCCCATCTCGAAAACGTCGTCGTCGTCGGTTCCTGTCTCTGCTTCGACTATCCCTTCGCCTCCGTCGTCGTCCAGCCCGACAGCAGTTTCGTCGGAGGGTTCTTCGCCGCCGACATCCTCGAACGGGTCTTCTACGTCCTCGTTCTGTCCCTCTTCTGCGTCTTCGTCGGGTTCGAGCATGTCACGCGCGTCACGGTTTTCGAGAGCCTCGTCCATCTCGTCGGACGTGTCCTCGGCGGAGGTCTCGGTTTCCTCGTCGAGGCTGTCCTCCTCTGTCTCGGCGTCCTCAGAACTCGTTTCTTTGTCATCCACGGTTTATCACTCAGTTTCCTTTCGGCTTTTTTGTCGCCAGCGGTAAGGGTAGCCCTGACTACAGTCGGTAACGGGAATAAAACGCCGAGTGAATTAAAGCTTTGGGGATAATAAGCCGACTTGAACGGGACTTAAGCACGCCTTAACAGCTGTTAACTACCGTTTATTCCTGTCCGCGTCCTTGGCTATCGAGTCCTGCTTGATGGACTTTATGCTGGATTCGAGCCGGTCGAGTTCGTCGTCGGTCATACGGACCTGTGAGCGCAGTTCTGTCATCTCTTCCTGAAGCTGTCTGAGCCGGACGTACATGAGATAGCTCGCCGAGAGCGTGGCTACAAGCAGAACTACCAAGAGACCTATGACGACGGTGGACATGGTGGATGCCCCAGCCATCTTTACCCGAATATTGCTTTAGCCATCTTGTTCACGAAGCCTTCGTCTTCCTCCTCGGGGACCGTCTCATCGACGAACTCCTCGCCTACTATTCTGTGTGCGAGCTTCTTGTACGCCTGCGAAGCCGGTGAGTCGGGCGAATGCAGAACGACGGGTTCCTTGTACGAAGCCGAACGCCGAACCTCGGGGTCCTCCGGTACAGTGACGAGAACCTCAGCCTCAAGCAGGTCTTCGACACGCGAAACGTCGAGGTCAGAGCCGCCGCTTCCTGCGCGTGTCAGGACGATGCCGCCGACCTTGCTACCGACCTTGTCGGTCATGACACGTGTCTTGAGACCGTCAGCCATGCTCGAAAGCTCCGGGTTGACGACCAAGAGCACCTCGTCCGCAACAGCGAGCGGGATAACGCTGTCCTTGCTGAGACCAGCAGGCGCGTCTATCAGGAGGAATTCAGTGTTGTCGATTATGTAGGAAAGTGCCTCCTGCAGACGTTCCGGGTCGGCTTTCTGGAAGCCTTCAAGAGTGAGACCCGCGGGCACGACCTGTAACCCCTCGGGACCTTCGTAGACAGCGTTCTGTATCCTCTGGTCTCCCGAGAGAACCTCGTGGAGCGTCACAGGCTCCTCCTCCAATCCCAGCAGGAGACCGAGGTTAGCCATGCCCAAGTCGGCGTCCAGAACCGTCGTCTTGTGACCCATCTGAGCCAGTGACGTACCCAGATTTATCGTTGTCGTCGTCTTACCTGTACCTCCCTTACCCGAAGCTATAGTATATACCTTAGCCATACGAACCCTCTTTTTCTAACTCTTTTTTAGCACCCTAAGCTTAAAAAGCTATGTGTGACACCTCGCCACGTAGGGGCATTCATTAGTTATATACCGTCGCAACTCTTATGAGAACTTGAAGATAAGGTGAAGAAGAGATGCTCCCCGAAGGTGAATACCTCTACAAGAACTTGAGCTCGGAGTTCGTGGATGTTGACAAGCTCATAAACGAGATACGGGAGGAGAGGATATCGGGCTATCTGAGCTTTGAGGGGGAGGAAGAAAACGAAAAGGGCTTCGTAGAGCTACAGAACGGGGAGCCTGGACGCGTAAAGATATACAAGGACGGAGAGGAACGCGTCGAAGACGGCGAGAGCGCGCTGAAAGGCATACTCAAGAACGGTAGCTACACGGTTCAGGTAGTGGACTGTAACGAGTCAGGTCAGGAGATAGTGAAGATAAAGCTCGAAAACGAGGAGATAAAGTCCGACATATCGACCGACGACATCGAAGTCCCGGAGTTTCTGTCCACCAACATAACCGACCAAGAGAACGACTGCCATCTAGTGCTTCTTTCCGACGGCTACTCCGGCATCATCACCATGGTTGATGGCATACCCGAACAGGCGAAGATAAGCACACCGACGGAGATATTCGTCGGCAACGAAGCCCTCAAGAAAGCCCTCGGATACATAGACGAAGGCAAGGTCTCTCTCGACATATACAGGATGACCGAGGCGGAGAAAGAGGAGAAGGATGACATTGACGAAGCCATAGGTGAGCGCATGAAGGGCGAGTTAGAGGGTATCTCGGAGGAGTTCGAGAAGAAGGCGGACGACCTGCTCAACGACATGGGACTCGACTTCATGATGGAAGACGGAGAAGACGGAGAGGAAACAGACGGCGAAACGGGAGAGGCAGAGGAAGAGGACGTTTTCGGCGGTATAGAGACGAAAGAAGAGTAGACGTAGGTTTTTTTGGGCTTGGAGTCGGTAATCGGGGGAAGAAGTTTATCCAAGCAGTACGTATGGTAGGTATGTTCGATGACTTCTCCAGCGGCTACTACCTCGGACGGATGTACGTGGAGCCGTACGACGCCGAACATCCGGTCATGCAGGACAGCGACTTCGAAGCGGTGAGTAACGGTGTCTACGACGAGGAGAAGCCGCTCGTTATGAAGGTGGAACAGCACCACCTCGTAGTAGACGGCGACGACGGGGTACCGACAGGAACGCTCGGTGTTCCCGAGAAGGTCGCCGACGAACTACGTCTGCGTAACCCTCCGTCGGTAAAGGACGTTCTACTCGCGAAGGAGGACCACGCGACACGTATCCTCAGCCTCAAGGGTTTCGAAGACGGCGTTTCCTGAAAAAAGACTCAGGCTTCCGCGACTGTTTCTACGAGACGGACGAGCGACTCGACGGCTTCTTCGTAGAGACGCGCGCCTTCTTCTTCGGACGCCTCCGTGGCGTCGCCGACGACGCCGTTCTCCGTGAAGTCGTCGGAGTCGTATGTGAGGGGCGCGCCCTCGGCGTACTCGCCCCACGAATCCGCGCCTTCGACGGCTTCGCCGACGAGTTCGGGCGCGAGATGGAGGAGGACCGAGGTCTCGACCGCTCCCGCATGCCCCATTTCGAGCGCGTCTTTTTCGACCGCCTCCCACCACGTCCAGTAGGTTGCGAACGGCGCGCCGTCTTCGCGTGTGAGGCGCGCGCACGTCTCGTGCAGAGCGTCGATGTTGCCACCGTGTCCGTTGACGACGACTGCGTGGTCGGCTGGCGCGGAACGTAACGTCTCGGCGACGTAGGCGCGGAAGGTCGATGGCGAGACGTAGAGCGTGCCGTCGAAGCCGCGGTGTTCTTCGGAGACGCCGACAGGGACGGTGGGGAGACAGAGGCACGCGTCGGTCTTTTCGGCTGTCTCGTGCGCGACGTTCTCGGCGATAAGCGCGTCTGTCGAGAGCGGCGCGTGCGGTCCGTGTTGCTCTGTGCTACCGACGGGGAGCAAGACGACATCCGGCGGCGAGTCGCGTACTTCGGTCCAGTTCATCTCCTCAAGATTCATACTTCCTCCTTATCTGTCGTGCGTCGGGGACGGTTGCGGCGTGTGTGGTGTACAGACCTGTTCACCCAAAACCTATAATATTCCTCCGCCCCCATCAAACTGTATGTTAGGCTCGCTCGAAAAGAGAGTGGTATCGGTTATGGAGGATGAGGAGGAGGCTACGATAGGAGAGGTAGTAGAGGAGTTAGAAAACAGGGAAGTGGACGTTGCGTACACTACGGTCAGCACGGTTCTCGACAGACTGTACGACAAGGAGATGGTAGAACGCAGGAAGGAGCCTTACAGGGGGGGCTCGCGTTACGTCTACGAGTACGTCGATATACGTGACGAGTACCTGTCGAACGTCGTCGATACGCTGACGACCGTCTTCGGCGAGAAGGGCGTGGCAAGCCTTGCGAACGAGGTCGAAGGTCTCGGGGACGAGAACCTGTCGGAGGTCAAACAGGAACTCGACATGGAGAACGAGGAGTAGCGCGCGCAGACGCGGACAGAACCGTTTAGTTTTAACCCGAAGGGCGCGTATCCGCGTTCATGAAGTGGCAAGGACGTTCTAAGCTCAAGAAGACGGGCGGACGCAGGAGACACAGCAGGAAGAAGAGGAAGCACGAGATAGGTGACGAGCCGACGGAGCCGCAGTTGGGCGACAAGAAGTACAAGACGATAGTCGTGCGCGGCGGGAAGAAGAAGACGCGTGTGATGAGCACAGACGAGGCGAACTTCGTGCGTGGTGGAGAGACAGAGCGCGTCGAGATACAGAACGTCGTCGAGAACGGCGCGAACCCGAACTACGCGAGACGTGACATAATCACGAAGGGCGCGGTTATCGAGACCTCGGAGGGACGCGCGCGTGTCGTCTCGCGTCCGGGACAGGACGGCGTCGTCAACGCCGTCGCTGTAGAGGAGTGAGCCTACGTCGCGTCGTCGGCGCGCCTTTCGTGAGACGCGACACCGACGAGGTGACGCGCACCGAGTTCGTCTACAGCCTGACGGGCGACTTAGGCTGGTTCGACCCTGACGAGGCGGAGAAAACTCTGGAGGTAGGTGTCGAAAAAGGACTTCTAGTCAGCGACGGCGACGGTTTACGTGTGGGGTTCGACGCCACCAGCGTCGGTATACCCGACGGCTGGTCGCCGGACATGGACTCGCTGGAAACCGAAGTCGAAGCGGAAGCCGAGGAAACGGAACGCGGTGTCTTCGAGCGTGCCGTCGAACGTCTCGTGGGTACGGGTTACGAAAAACGCGAAGCAGTCGCGGAGATAAACCGGCTTCACGCCGAGATGGGCGACGCAAGAATCGAGGCTGTCGCGCTCGTCGTCGCCAAACGCGAAGGTCTGCGTGTCTCCGACCTCGCCGACGAGGCTCTCGAAGAACTGCTTCGGTAGAAACGGGTTCCGCTTATTGTTCGTCTACTCCTCTTCGTCTTCGTCCTCGTCGCCTTCGCTTAGAAGCTCGTCGATGTCGCCCGAACCTTCCTCGACGACACGTGTGTTCAACTGTACCGTCGCGTCGCCGACCGCGCCACCGCGTACGCTGACGCGTCTGCGCTCGCCGTCGCGCGTCGGGTTGTAGCCCGTGCCGCCGCTCACGAGTATCTCCGCTATTCCCTGTCCTTCGACGTCGCCGCGCATCGGTCTTCCCGTGTCGTCGCTACCGCCCGTGATTTCGAGCGTGTAGCCGTCCAATCCCACAGGACCGCCGTCTACCTCGTCACCTATCGCGCTACCTACATAGGCGTCCACGTCGGTCTCGACTTGGTACGAACTCCCTGTGTCGGGGTTAGAGACAACTACCCTTACTGGCATACTCGGGGGTTGTCGTCTTGGAGTAATAAGTCTGCCGTCTCCTCATCGCATCGGCATACGCGTAGCTGTCGCTCTTCGTCTAAGCAAAAAGAAAGAGTGTTCGTCGGTTCTGTTCGGGCTACTTCGTCTACTCTTCCCTGCGGCGGAGCGCGAGGAGCGCGACCGCTACAAGGGCGACGAGTGCTGCGACAGCGGTGAATCCGGGCTGACCTTCCTCTTCTTCAGGTTCTTCGCTGTCATCTTCACTGTCGTCCTCGGGCTGCTGGTTCTCCTCGAGTTCCGCTATGCGGTCTTCGAGGTCGGAGTTCGTCGATTCGAGCTCGCTGACCTGCTGTTCGAGGTCGTCGCGCTCTCCTCTGACGGTCTCAAGCTCGCCCTGAAGCTCCTCGACCTGCTGGCGGAGCTGTTCTGCTTCGTTCTGGAGACGCTCGCCATCTTCGAGCGTACCCTCGGCGAGTATCTCGACGGTCATCTCGTCGATGCGCTCACCGTCGTCGGACCGCATGACGTACTCGCCCGGTTCGACATCCTCGGATACCTCAAACTCGACCTCCCAGACTCCGTCGGTATCCCATTCTTCTGTTACCTCGGTGCCGAGTTCGGCTATCGAGGGACCGTCGTCGGCTTCGACGACTATCGTGGCGTCCTCGAAGTCACGGTTCGTTATACCACGTACGACCATCGTCTCACCGACTTCTATCGGATGGACGCCGGTAAGCTGGTCACGGTGCTGGGCAGGCACTGCATCCGTCATCTCCGTACGCGAGTCGTCCGAAAGACGGAACTCCTCGCTGACGATGAGGTCGTCGCTGGCTGCGTCCTCAATCGTCTCGGAGAGAAGGAGGTCTTGAACCTGCGACTGCGTGTATCCCTGTTGACCAGCAGCCTCTGCTATGCGGATGAAGTTGTCTACGCTGGCTGTAAGGGGTGACTCCGTACCCGCAGGAAGCCGTCCGCTGGCTATCAGCTGATCGACAATCTCCTGCGATACCGAGAACGACCCGTCGCCGAACGTTCCGTCACGTCCGGGGCTGAGGACAGCACCTCTGACAGTACCGACCGAGAGGTCGTCTATGAGGTCAATGTCCTCTTCGTCTATCTCACCGTTGTCCGAGTCGGACGTGAAGTCGTCCAGCGCAGTCGTACCACGCGAGTCGGTGAACATTATCACGTAGTCGCGCGGACCGATGAGTTCACCGCTCACGTCGATACCGTCAGGCTGGTAGACCTGTCCATCGAACGTACGGAAGCTAGCTTCCAGCGACGGCTCAGCGACACGTATCGACTGCTGTGTGCTCGCACCGCTGTTGAAGTCGGACGAGTCAAGTCCCGCGTCGCCAGCGTTGGCTATGTCTCTGATTCCCGTAGCATCAGACTGACCCGGTGTGGTGTCGCCCGACTGTGCATAGGCGGCACCGTTCAGACCTGCTCCGGGAGGACCATCCGTGTTACTGTCATCGTCAAGCTGTGCTAGGAAGACGTCCTCACGGTCTATGACACCGTACCTGTAGACGCCGGGCTGACCGACGATGTCCTGTGCGTCAAGGGTACGTGCTTCGTTGGCGAGGTCGAAGTCCTCGATTTCGTACTGACTGTTCTCGGTCTCGACAACATCTCCTGTGACGTGGAAGTAGTTGTCACGGTCACGTACGAAGATGTCTACTGCCTCAACTCCCTCAGAGACCGAACCTGTGAGGTCAACCTCCATACCGGGGACGTAAGTCGCCGGCGGGGAGTCTATACCTATCTCGGCTTCCTCGACTTCGAGCGTCACTTCGTCGAGTTCCTCGCCTTCACCGAAGCCAAGTTCCGGGTCTTCGGGTGTGGCTCCCTGTTCAAGAAGCTCTATGTCGACGCTCGTGTCGTCGAGAAGCTGTGTGTCTATCCTACCGGTCGCCGACGTTCCGTCTATCTCAAGCTCCGCCCAGTAGTAGTCGTCCGTGCTCGGCGGGCTACCTGTCACACCTATGTCTTCTGTGTCTCCGACGTTGCGGAAGAGGCGACGGTCGGCGGGGTCTACGTTACCCTGCTCTATCGGGTCGGCGAAACGGTCGTCGCCAACCTCTAGTCCGACGTAGTATATGTCGCCGTCCTCAGCGTTCGTGATCTCGAAGTCTATCTCCTGTCCCTGCGTAGCTGTGTCAGACTCAAGCTCCAGCTCAGCGTCCTCGTCCGAGACTACGCTCAATACCTCGCTCCTCGTGGCGGAGTCAACCTGATCAACGTCTCCGTCACCGTCAGGCGAGATAGTTATCTCGTAGTCACCTGCGTTGTCGAACGAAACCGCGTACCTTGCGTCGTAGTTGCCGAGCTCATCTTCCTGCTCAGGCGTGAGGTCTCCGAAGTCAGCCTGTCCGTTGACATCGTTGAAGATGTCGATGTCAGCGTTGTCGAAGATCTCGTTCTGTATCGGCTCGGCTTCCTCGTAGTTGAAGTCGACACCGATGAGGACAGGCTGGTTCTCCGTGACCTCTGTGACATCCTCACCGTTGGTGTTCACGACCTCAAGCGTCTGTACGCGGGGCTGGCGAACCGTAACCGTGGGGTTGTTGGGGTTGCCGCCGGCCGCGTATATGCCCGTATCCTGGTCAGCGGGTATCGGACCGTCTTCAAGAACTTCGCCCGAAGCTCCGCCGTCAGGTATACCCGAAAGTGTCTGTGTGAACTCTATGTCCTCACCTTGGAAGACATCGTCCACGTCACCGGGTGCGAAGACGGAGCCGGAACGGTCCTGTCCACGGATACCAGCCGGGTCCTGGCTTATCGTCAGACTACCGGTCTGACTGTCATCCGCGGTCTGGATTCCGTGCGTGAACGAACCTGTGCCGACGTTACCTGTGTCAACGCTGAAGGAGACAGTCTGCGACTCTCCCGGAGCGAGTTCACCGGTTGTCGTCGAGTCAGCTACCGAACCGTCAAGCGTAAGGTCAACGTTTGCGGAGCCTGCCGCGTCTCCGGTGTTCTCTATGTCAGCAGAAACCGTTATTATCTCACCCTCCGTCACATCGGCGTTGACGGGGTTGAGGTTGCTGACACTGAACTCGGGAGCTGTGTCGGTGATGCTGAAGTCCACACTCTGCTGGTCGTCAACACCGGGGTCATCGATGTTGCCACCAGTCGCGGCGGTTATGGTGCCTGTGTTGCCACCCGAACCGCCGGTTATGTCTGCGTTCAGCGTGTACGTCGAGTCCCCTCCTTCAATGTCGATGAACTCAACGCTCGTGTCTGTCTGACCTCCGATGCTGCTTCCATCCGCGTCAACCACGGAGAGGTCAACATCGAAGTCACTCGATTCAACTGCTACTTCACCGACTCCCGAATCCGTCATCGTCACGGTGAAGTCGAAGTCACCGTCCGCGTCTACGGGATCGTCGGGACCATCTATCGATACGGTACTCTGTGCTGCTACCGGCGTCGCTAACGCGCTAATCGCCAGTAGAGCTAATGCTACAAGGGCTATCGATGCCGCCGTAGCTCTGTATTTCCTATTCATAATTTTATCCACTTTGTTTTTCCATTTGTTCGACACGTCGATACGTGTCTCAACCTCCATGGGCTGCGCTCGTGCAGCCGGCAGGGTGTTACACTAATCACAAGAGCAGGGTATTTTAAATACTTTCTGTTAGCCCGTCATACAGATGTCTTTCAAATACCAGCAGAAGCAGTAGCCGAAGGCGTTAGATTGGCGCACAATATATCAAGACACGGATTCGTGAACAGAACGGTACTGAATGTTTTTTCAAAGAACCAAGTTAGCTCCGGCTCAGAGTACGGAACTGAGCTAAACTACCTCGTTCCTGTAATGCTGTATCAGGCTACCGAGGTCTGCAAGGTCTATCGGCACCCCGTCAACCGTCGCGCCGCTGGGGTTCGCCTGATACGCCTGTATCGCGTCACCCAAGTCGCTCAGTTCCAGAGTTCCGTCTCCCGTTACCGCCGTCCAGAGTTCGTCCGAGATTCCTTCGACGGGGGATTCGAGCGCGTCCGAAATACTGAACTGTGCCGAAACTTGGTCGTCAACTGCGGGGTCGTCTATGTTTCCGCCGGTCGCGGCGGTTATGGTGCCCGTGTCGCCTTCGGAACCGCCGGTAACGTCTACGTTCAACGTGTACGTGGAGTTCGCCTCGTCAAAGTCAATGAACTCGACGCTCGTGTCAGTCTGACCACCCGTGTCGTCACCACTGTCGTCAACCACGGAGAGACTAACGTCGAAGTCTCCCGATTCGACAGCAATCTCACCGACGCTCGACTCTATCATCTCTACTGTAAAGTCGAAATCCCCGTCGGAGCGAACCGTTTCGGGGCTGTTGATGGAGACCAGTGAGCCTGTGTCGTCTGCTTCCTGAACTGTGAACTGCGCAGTCTCCTCGTCATCAACACCGGGGTCACCTATGTTGCCACCCGTCGCAGCGGTTATCGTTCCGGTGTCGCCGTCCGAACCCCCTGTCACGTTGACCTTGAGCGTGTAGTTGGAGGTCCCCCCGGAAACATCGGCGAACTCAACGCTCGTGTCTGTCTGACCTACTATGCTGTCACCGTCGTCGTCAACCACCGAAAGTTCGACACCGAAGTCGCTCGACTCAACCGCAACCTCTCCTACGCTCGACTCCGTCATATCCACATCAAACTCGAACTCGCCGTCCGGCTGCACCTCTTGTGGCGCGTCTATCGATACTGTGCCCTGCGCCGCCACCGGGGTCACCGATAGCACCAGCACGGATGTTAACACCGCAACCGCGGCTAGCGTAACTCTGTATTTTCTATTCACAGGTTACCCATAGAACAGCTACCTAATTACTCTTTCCATCGTTATTACACGCATGTACGGTTTAAATTAGATACTGTAAAAATCCAGAACAGATAGAAGATAGGTTGCCTATCCATTAGCCCTATGAGAGACGAAGAAGAGTGCTAACAAAGCGGTCAACAGAGTGAATCCGGGAAGTCCTTCGCTCTGCCCACCGTTATCGGCTTCTTCGTCCGTCTCGTCGGTGTTCTGCCCGTCTCCGCTGTCCGTGTCTTGTCCGTCGCCGTCATCTTGGTTCTCCCCGTCCTGTATGCTGAAGGTCACGGTAGCCTCGTCGTCCACTTCTGAACTACCGATGCTCGCACCCGTCACGGCGGTTATGTTGCCCGTGTCACCCTCCGAACCGTCGGTTATATCGGCGTTCAGCGTATACGTTGAGTTCGCCTCGTCAATGTCGATGAACTCCACGCTCGTGTCCGTCCGCGCACCTAAGCTGTCTTCATCATCATCGACCACGGAAAGGTTGACATCGAAGCCGTCCGACTCGACATCCACCTCCCCCACGCTTGAATTATCCATCTCTACCGTGAAGTCGAAATCTCCGTCCGCCTGCACCTCGGCAGGTGCGTCTATCGAAACCGTACCCTGCGCAACTACAGGTGTCGCCGACGCTCCGAGTGCCAAGACGGATATCAACACAGCTATCCAGAATACACAAGACAGTCTTCTTCCTTCCATGTACGAACGTTGAGGACGGTACGTATTTATTTTTCTGGAAAGAGTGAGAACCGTATCACACCTCGCTCCTGTAGTACCTTATGAGGCTACCTATGTCGGCTAACGTTATCTCGGCTCCGTCCAACTCGGCGTCGTCGGGGTTGCTCTGGTAAGCTGTGATAACGTCCCCGAGGTCGGCAAGTGAGAGGTTTCCTGCGTCTCCGTCCTGTCCGGTCACCGCCGTCCAGAGTTCGTCGGATACGTCCAAGGTCGGAGATTCGAGAAGCGGCTCCTCGGATATCAGCGTGCCTGTTATTTCCGTATCAGCCGTCCGGATGCTGTAGCTGTGTTCGCCTGTCTCAGCCGGTGCGGTTATGCCGAAGCTGACGTTCTCCGTCTTCCCCGATGCTAAGGAGACCGTCCGGTTACCGACCTCTTCACCGTCGAGATAGATACCGACCGTCTCGGTGGCACCGACCTCACCCGTGTTCGTGACGTTCGCTGTGACGGTGACTTCTTTGCCTCTTTCCACTGCCGCAGTTGTCGGGCTGAGGTCCTCAACCTCGAAGAACGCCGGAGCCAGAACGTCTACCGTCGAAGTAGAACTATCGTCGTCGGTTGCGAAAGTAACGTCGAGACTACCGGGGTTCGTGACAGAGATGCCACGGAACTCCACAACGACGGTGTCCCCGCCGGACAGTGACTCAGTCCGGCTGTCCTCAACTTCCCCGTCAAGGAGAAGCTCTATATCCTGTGTATCGGTTACATCACCTGTGTTCTCCACCGTCGCGTTAGCCGTAAACGGCTGTCCAGCCACCACCTCTTCGTCGGTTCTGACCTGCCTTACCTCGAAGAAAGCAGGTTCGGTGTTCTCAACGGTCATCGTGTCCGTCAGCGAACCGTCCTCGGTGAAGACACCGTAACCGTAGCTTCCCTCGGAACCGGGAGTTTCGAAACTGAAGCCGACCGTCTTCGTCTCTTCGGCGTCAAGAGTGAGGTCGTTACGTGTCTCAACGACGGTCTCATCGTCAAGCGTCTCTCCTTCATCCGCGAGTCGCAGTGTTACGTCCTTGGTGCCTTCCTGTTCACCGTCGTTACGCACCGTCGCCGTCACGGTAACTGTCTGTCCGGTTTCCGCTGAAGAAGGTCCGTTCAGATTATCGACACCGAAGACAGCGGTTTCTATATCTTCGACCGTCAGCGAGTCGGTTTCGGAGTCGTCGTCGGTGAAGATGCCATAAGAGTAACCGCCTTCGGTATTGGGTGTGCCGACCGTGAACTCGACGTTACTCGACTCCCCGCCACCGAGGCTGAGCTGGTTTTGGGCTACGACCGCGGTGTCATCTAATGTCCCATCGTCGGAGATGCGGAGGGTTACGTCCTGTGTACCGGAGGCGTCGCCCGTGTTTGTGACCGTCGCCGAAACTGTCATTCCTCCTTCGGTCTGGGCAGACGAAGGTCCGTTGAGGCTGGTGACCTCGAAGAAAGCGGGTTCCGTCTCACCGAGGACGATGTCCTTCTGTGCGTTCTCGTTCTGTGCGAGGCTTACCGTCTCCGTAACCTCGTCGTAGCCGGGCGCGTTGGCTTCGACGCTCCAGCTTCCCTGTGCGAGACCGACCTGATAGCTACCGTCGGTGTCGTCAACACGGACGCCGTTGACACGTACCTCGGCGTCTGAAACCGTCGCACCCGAGTTATCAACGACGGAGCCTGAGACGGAAGCGTCGTCGAGGAGATGTTCTGTGACCGCGAGCGCGTCGGCTGAGCCGTGTCCCTTTCTCGTGTCAGGCTCCCCCGAACCCGAGCCGGACGCCGTGAGGGAGAAGGCTTCCCTTACATCTTCGGGACTCTGACTACCCGACGCGGACAGAGCGAGAGCCGTCGCGCCCGCTACGTGGGGTGCCGCCATGCTTGTTCCCGACGAGAAACCGTAGCCACCTTCCGAGTAAGTGCTTTCGACCTGTCACCCCGGGTGCGACAACGTCCGGCACGACGTACTCGCTGGGCCAGTGGTCAAGCGCGGAACCGCCCCACTCCGAGTCGGTGTCGATGACCTCTCCGCCCGAGAAACCGGCTACGTCGAGGTTCTGGTCAACCGCACCGACGCTGACCACATCGTAGACGTTGCCCGGTGACGCGCTCGTACCCGCGCCGTTGTTTCCGACCGACGAAACGAGAACAACGCCCATGTCGTTTGCATTGTTCGCAACGTCAGCCCAGACGCCTTGGGTTCCGCCGCCTATGCTCATGCTGACCACATCGGCGTCGTTCTGGATAGCCCACTCGACACCCGAGAGTGCCTGTGCAAGCGTTCCCGACTGCCCGTTGATTATGAGTCCGTGCATCAGGTTCGCGTCGGGCGCAACACCTGTGTGCTCGCCGACGACCGTACCCGAGACGTGCGTTCCGTGCCCGTGTGAGTCGTACGGTGTCGAGCCGCTGACACGGTTTCCTTGGCTATCGAACTCAGCCCATCCGCCGGGGTAGGTAGTGTCCGACGGGTTCGTCGTGCGCAGGTCTATGTCTGGATGACTGACGTTTACTCCCGTGTCAAGCACAGCCACGTTGACGCCCCCGCCCTTCGTTCCGTGCTGAGACCAGACATCCGGCGCGTTTATCTGTCCGACTCCGTACGGCGTGCTCGTCGCTGTCGGCGCGGTTGTTGTTCCGGCGGTTGGTTCCGTTACCATGCCAGAGGTGCCTTGTGAGGACGAGACAGAGGAACCGAGAACCTCGATTTCGGTGTTGGGCTTCAGCGAACGTACTTCTCCGACGCGCGTCAGGCGCTCGTAGTCGTAGCCCGGTTCGACCTCAACCAGAACCGCGTTGGATATCCAGAAGGTGTTTAGAACACGCGCTCCGTCCGCGGATTCGACGTGGTCGATAAGCGCGCTCTGTTTTACTGCGACGGCTTTCTTTCTTTCGTGCTCCGTCGTCGCTTCCGGCTCGTTGAGAGTGACGAGAACCTCGACGGACTTCTCCGCAGTCTGCATCTCCGTCTCGACTTCCTGAGCGACGATAGCATCGGTGGCGGCAACCGTCGGAGAAAGAAGAACTGCGGAGGAAAGAAAAACAAGCAAAACGAGGGATGCGACAGCTACTCTTTCGTTCTTCATTAACTGCTGTATCGGTCGTCAGCAGTATAACAGTTACTACGCAGTAATATCGTCGCGGTTTGGCTACGCGACAACAGCTTGGTAGTGCTGTATGAGCGCGCCGAGTTGGGAGAGTCCGATATCGACACCGCCTACATCAGCATCTCCGGGGTTCGCTTGATACTCCTGTATCGCGTTTCCGAGGTCGGCAAGCGAGAGACCGTTATCGTTGTCATTCTGCGTAACCGCAGTCCATAGCTCGTCCGATACGTCTTCGACGGGCGACGAAGTGGCATCGATGAGTGTGAAGGTCGATGAGACCGACGCGTCGCTGTCGTCTTCGTCGGCGTTACCTCCGACGTACGCGGATATCTCTCCCGTGTCACCTTCGTTTCCGCCCGTAACGTTGACGTTCAGTACGTAAGTCGAGGTTTCCTCGTCTATGTCGATGAACTCGACGCGCGCGTCCGAGACGGGGTTGGGTGAATCTCCGCCGTCGTCGGTTACGGAGAGTTCGACACCGAAGTCGTCCGAGTTCGCCTCGACAGCCGCCGTCGAAAACTCTCCGGTGTTCACCGTCAGTTCGACCTCTCCACCTGTTATAGCCGTGTCAGGATAGTCAAGGGTCACCGGCTCGACGGGTTCGGTATCCTCCATTACCTCTCCGACCGCCGCCGAGGCGTTAAGGGCACCGTCCCCTCTTGCATTCACGGTTTCGGACATACTGTCAGCCGTGTCCTCTATTACGCTCTGGATTTCAGACGCGCCGAGGTCGGATGTCGAGGCTACCAAAGCCGCTACACCACCTGCGTGCGGAGCCGCGCCCGATGTTCCGCAGAAGGGTCCGGAGTAAGCGGAGGCTGTCGAGCACGTCGGCGCGGCTACGGAAACACCACGTCTACCGTCGTTCGTGGGTCCACGTGAACTGTACGGCTCTACGTTACGCGTGTTGTAACGGAAAGCCCCTATCCCCATGACCTCCTCAGCGACTGAGGGTGCTACGACGCTACTCTCGGGTGTGTTGTACTGTAACCTTGAGTGGGGCAGGTTGAGGAGGCGAATATCTCGACTGTCTCATCCGTACCCTTGGTCTGTTCCACAACCACACCGTAGAAACCGTTTTGAGGAGCCTGTGCCGTTATCCTCTTTACAGGTCGGAAGCCGGTTGCGTCGCTGTCCGCCGACCGAACTATCTGGGGCTGTCCGCCGGGTGAGCCGACACGGACCAAATGCAGGTTGTAGTTGGAGTTGACGGACTCCCAGTCGTCCCAAGTAGTGACGACATCAAGTACGCTACCTGCTGGAATTTCCGTCGGATTACCGTTTCTGTCAGTAAAGAAGTTGACCTCGTAATCGCCCGAACCGAACTCCAGCAGGTCGTTGCCACGCGTGTCGGAGAAGCTACCCTGCCAGTGAAGACGCGCACTGTTCCCCGAACTGGCGGTAAAGACCGCACCATCCTCAACCGCGTCGTCGGACTCACGCGAGACATCACTCGTCCCGTCGTTCGGGAGACCTTGGAACCCTATCGACGCTGTAATAACGTCCACGTCGTTCTGCGTCGCCCAGTCAACCGCGTTCATGTAGCCGATACTTGTGGAGACGGAGGCGAGATAAAGTTCCGCGTCGGGTGCGACATCAACCACCATTTCCGCGCTGGCGGTACCGTGTCTCGGTTGGTTTGCTCCTATACTCCCGGTTCCGAAAGTCTTCTGTTCTACAACGTTATCGGCTATCCTCTCGTTGTCGGGGTTGAATCCGATGTCTATCACAGCAACGGACGCGCCATCTCCCGTGACACCCATCTCGTGCGCTTCTTCAGCCCCTATCGACTCCGCCCCGTCGCCCAACGTCTTCGGTACGGGACGGAGAGGAGGTCTTACGTTTTCGACCCATGGCAGTTCGGTGTACTTCGTGACCTCTCCGTCAATCTCGACCTTCACGAGTCTGTCGTGTGTCGATTCGACAGAAGCACCCTTCGACCTAAGCTCGTCCAGACGTTCCGGTGTTAACTCGTCCCGTGCCTCGACGACGACGGTTTCGGCTGTGTTCACCGCGGCAGTTGTCGTTGTCGCGCCTTCCACCTCCGGAAGTTCGTCTATATCTTCGATAGTCGTGGGCAGACCGTCTTCGGCATCGTGTGTGGTGGTGTTTTCGGCTTGCGCGACGGGAACGCCGACCGAGAGCACGGCTGACAGAACGAGAAGAAGAACGAGACATCCGAGAACCTCCGAGTCGGGCGACGGTTTACCGTAGCCGCGCATCTCAGAGCCTCCTCAGACCGAAAGCTACCAAGAGGACTGCTACGAGAGATACGATGTACGTAAAGCCGGGCATCGGTTCGTCACCGTCGTCGTTTTCTTCTTCGTCTCCTCCACCCTCTGTTTCGTTCTCGTCTCCTTCCGTTCCGTTCTCCGTTCCCTCCGAACCGGTGTTATCCTGAGCAGGAACAGCACCGACGGGCTGACGCACACGTTCAACCTCTTCCTCGGAGGCTAAGTCGCGTACTTCGTCAACAGGAACCCACGCTTCGACCGAAGTCCGGTTGTCAGCCACGGTTTCCTGAATGGTCTCTATACCATAACCCGACGGCATCTCCTTGTCAGCGTGTAACTCCACCACGGCGTGCAGGTCTCCGTCACGGTAGGAAAGACCTGCTTCTTCGGCTGTTTCCTCGCGGTCGTCGGCGTCGATAACCTCGTCGAAGACAGGGTCGTAGCTTGCGTCGGTCATGTTTCCGTTTTGTGCGTGTGCCTGAAACGGTGCCGCAAGTAGCAGGCAGACAACGATGGTTAGTTCCAGTAGTCTCACAGTCAACGGAATAAAGGCTTCAACATAATACTTTCGGGTGCTCGGACGGTTCGGAGAAAGTATGTGTATCAAAAGTCACAGACGTCTCTACCGAATCTGAGAGCAGAAAAAAGAAGATTTGTTTTCAGCCGTCGCGGTTCGACGCGTCGGCTCGTTTACTCGTCTACGCTACTTCGCTCTGATAGTACGATATCAGGCTACCAAGGTCAGCTAGCTCAATCTCGACACCGTCTATCTCGCCGTCATCTTGGTATTCCGAGATGGCGGTACCAAGGTCACCGAGCGAGAGTTCTCCGTCACCCTGTGTCACGGCGTCCCAGAGTTCGTCGGAGACTCCGTCGATGGGCGAGTCACCGTTTCCACCGCTTCCGTCCGTCACGATTTCCGTCGGTGCTTCCTCGCCTGTCGTGTCATCGACCGTGGTAACCACGTTGGTGTAGTTACCTGCGTCGAGACCGGTGGTGTCGATGTCTTCGAACGTCACCGTCTGCGTCTCGGCACCACTGAGCGTGAGCGACACCGTATCCGACGCGACCACAGTACCGGTCTCGTCGTCTACGAGTTCGTAGTCAACATCCTGCTCGGATGTGGCGACACCTTCGTTCGTCACGTTCGCTTCGACGTCGAACGTGTCACCTTGGTTGACCGTCTCAGGCGCGGCAACGTCTGTGACGTTGAACTCCGCACCTGTCGGCGTCGTTATCTCGATGTTCGCCGTCGATGTCCTGCCTACCTGGACACCCGTCTCGACGGCTGAACCTCTGAAGCTGAACGTCGCTCTGTCGATTCCCGTCGGCGTTACACCTGTGACGGGGCTCGCGGCGGACTCAGCCGGTACCTCGGGTAGAGTGTACGTCGAGTCCTCCGAGACGGGGTCATCGACATCGTCGGAGTCGGTCAGGAGCGTGAAGCCGCCCTCACCGTCTCCAGCGACAGCTATCTGCGGGAAGTTGGTCGTGCCGAATCCCTCGTAGTTCCTGAGGTTGTTGGCACTAAGACCGGTTTCCTGACCGATGACCACGGTGTCCACGAGGGTTGACGGACTAGTTAGTGTAGTGAAGTTGTCATAGACCTGACGGACATCGTAGTCGTTCGCGCCGTTACGCGTTATCTCTATCCTGTGGTTGGTGTTGAAGTAGTTCGGGTTGGGGTTGTTGGGCGCGGGAGCGTTCAGGTCTATCTCGTTGAGCCAGACTCTCGACTCAACCGGGTCGTTGTCCTGGTTCGTCACGACACCCGAAAGCTCTGCCGTGCGTAGAACCGCGGTACCTGCGAAGTCCTTGCAGGTTGCGTCAACGACACCCGCGTCGGTCGGCGACTGCGCGACTATTCCGGAGAAGAACTCTGACTCTCCGAACTCTCCTGTCTCACAGACAAGCCCGCCCGTGTTGGGCGCGTCGTCTCCGAACAGGCTGACAGAAGCAAGGTCTTGGTCATCGAGGTCAGACTGTAGCCATACGATTGCTTCTCCGTCCGAGCCGGTGCTGATGGTTATCGTCGGCTCGTCGGGGTTCTCGGAGACAACCGTTCCGCCCGCGACAGCCACGAACTCCCCTGTGAAGTTGAGATCGTTGGAGGGAGTACCCGGACTCGGTCCCGCTGTGGGTATCGACAGTTCGATTTCCTCGTCAACAGGAGCACCCGACTCTGTCTGCGTGTTAACCTGTATCACGTCGATTGTCCTGCCGTCACGCGGCACTTCCTGCGAGAACTCGTCAGTCTTGTCCTCGAACTCGAACTCGTCGTAAGCGTCCGGGTTCGCGGCGTCCTCAGGCGCGTCATCCTGACTCGGAAGCGCGGCTATGTTCGTGACGTTGACCTCGATATCCTCCTCTATCTGACGTAGACCGAAGTTCTCGTCTCCACCGTCCTCGAAGAACGCACCGTTCTCGGTCACGAGCGGGTCGATGAACTCTATCTCGTAACCTGCCTTGTTGGCGATGACCGTGTAGTCAACGCCAGCCTGGAAGTCGGTGTACATCCTGTCAAGGACGTACTCACCGTTCTCGTCGGTGATGTCCCAGAGCTTCTGACCGCTGAAGCTCGAGAACTGCTGAGTCGCTTCGAACGTCAGGTCGGTCGTAAGCTCAACGGAAAGGTCACCGCCGGACGCACCGACTCCGCCGATGGAGTTGAAGTTCCGCGGCGGTGTCGCGTCTGCGAATCTCTGGTCGCTCGCGTTCGGAGCGTTGTCCGAGTGCTCGATGTAGTAGAAGCCGGGTTCGAGCGGCGTCACGTACATCGGGTCGGGGTTGTTGACGTTCGCCCTGACGGCGAAGCCGTTACCGGCACTGGAGTCGTTTGTGTCCAGTTCACGGACACGCGAGATGCTGAGGTTGTTGTTCTGTCCGTCGTTGTCTATGCGGTAGTCCTGTGTGACATCAAGGAGTTCGTCAACTTCGGGGTCGCTCTGCGTGAAGTTGGCGGGGTCCTCTGTTCTCCAGACACGGTAGAACGAATCCTGTCCGGAGTTGTTGTATCCAGTCGTCGGTACAGCTATCGCGTTCTGTCCGAACGTGTCCTTCTGAACTGCCCAGACCCTCGCGTCCGGTAAGGAGTGTTCGGTGGGTTCGGGGTAGCCGACGTCCCAGACATCTCCGATTACATAGCCTTCACCCTGGAGGATGAAGTTCTTCTCACGGAGTTCGACAACTTCGTTGCGTTCTCTGTCCAGTCTTTCAGCGACGAACTCGAACTCCACTCTCTGCGAAGCGTTCGAACTAACTTCGAACTCAACGAATCCGTTGCTTCCTGTCGTGAACTGCGTTCCGCTTGCGATGCTGACTGCGTCACCGCCGTCGTGGAAGACAGTGAATTCCTCGTCAGTGAGTCGCTGACCGTCGAGATCGCCTATGATGCTGACGTTGAACGTTATCGTGTCCTCGCCGTCGGCTATAGCGGACTCAGCCGACTGTGTGATGTCGAACTCATCGGGGAGAGTATTCCTCTCAATCGTTATCCTCGCATTGTCCTCTGTCTGGTCGGGCTCGTAGAGATTGAGCTGCGTCGTACCAGACGAGAACTCAGGCTCGTCCTGAGCCGCGACAGCCGTGTAGTCCTCGGAAAGGCTACTGTTTTCACCGACCGCAAGTCCGGTGAACTGTACCCTACCGAACGAGGACTGCTGTGTGGATGTATCTCCGGTACGTATCCGGGGACCCGGATTGCTTATGCTGTTGAACGTGTCGGAGCGGTAGAGATCCACACCGACATCTCCAACATTACTCAGCGTGTCGTCCTGAACCTCAATCGTCACGACACCACTACTGTTGGTACCAACGGTGAGGGTCTGGTTCGCACTCGCGTTCTGCGAGAACACGCCCTGCGTGTAGTCCACAGCGGCTGACGGATTGGCACCGTCAAGGTTCACTGTGTTCACCGAGAACGAGACCTGTGTGGTGTCTCCGGGAGCTAGGCTGTTTACTGTAGCCGTGTCCTCAACGTTGGAGACAGCACCGTTCGGGTCGTCACCGTTCGTTGTGCGGTACTCTATCGTCTGTGTTCCCGCCGAACTTCCTGTGTTGTTTATCGTCGCTGTGATGCTTATCGGGTCGTCAACACCGTGCGGGCTGACGTAAGGAGCATCAAGGTCCTCGACCTCAAAGTTCTCCTGTGCGGCAGCACCGCCTACTGCTACGGCGACTCCTACCAGTACTAGAACTGATAAAACCGCCGTGATTCTCAATAGTCTATCATTCATGTTGTTTCACCTCCTTGTTTCAATACTGTATTCGCTTCTACGTCTGTGCTTCCGATATCGGTACCATACATGCTTATTGATCTACCTCCATGGGTGTCTTACAGTCACGGAATTGAACCTAACGGCTTAAAGTCTTTGCCGTTAGCGGTCGGTTACCATGACTGTCGGGACTTTTCCCTGCTTTTTAGCATAGAGGGTAGTTATATATACTTTCTGGTAGATGACGGGCAGATGTGACGTGTGTCAGACATAATTTTTGAGTATACTTTGGACGCGTATAAGGAACCACAAACGCCTAAGGTGGGCAGAACCAATCCGTGGGAAATGGACACCAACCACGACTGGAAAGTTGTCGAGTCAAAGGTCGAGTACGAGACAGGATGGTACGAGGGAGGCTACGACGAGGTGGAACAGCCCGACGGAAGCACGAAGAAGTACTACTGGGCACGTCTTCCGCCCGCCGTCATCGTCGTCGCACGTTACGGCGACGAAGTCGTCTTCGTCGAGCAGTACCGTCCGACGGTCCGCGAAAAGCACGTCGAACTCGTCGCGGGTATCGTCGAGGAAGACGACGGGGGCGAAGGCGTCGGATACGAGGAGGCGGGTGTGCGTGAACTCAGAGAGGAGACGGGCTTCGTCGCAGAAGAAGCGACGCTCCTGCAGGAGTACCGCGTCGCAACCGGTGTTCTGCGCCATGACCGCGGCGTCGTCTACGCCGACGTTGTGGACGAGACGGAAAGGTCGCTCGACGAAAACGAGTTTCTGAGTGTCCGACGCGTCCCCGTCGAGGACGCTCTAGATGTCGCGCGTCGTTTACCCGCGAACGACGCAACTCTCGGAGGCTTGTTGTTCGCGCGCGAGGACGGATACATCTGAATCCTACGTCGTGTCCTCGTCGTCCTCTTCGCCCTCGACCTCCTCACGTATCTCCTCGACACGTTCCTCTATCCGTTCGTCCATGTCGCCTACCCCCTCACCGACACGCTCCTCAACCTCCCTCTCTATGTCACCGACCTGTTCGTCGACCTCTGTCGAGACCTGTCTCTCTGCTTCTGCTGAGATACGTTCTTCGAGCATGCGCTCGTACGTCACCAGCTTCTCCCAGACGTGGAGGAAGTAGCCGACGACCAAACCGCCCGCGAAGCCAGCCGAAGCGGGAGACATCCTCACGAAAGCGATGTACGCGAAGGACGCGAGAAAGAGCACGCCGTAAAGAACGTCGATGTAGAACTGTGTCCGTCTCCCCTGCAGGCTCTCAAACCTGTTCCTGTGCTCATGTTACACCCACCCAAAAGTCTCACCGCGCCTGTTTTTCTCTTTCGCTGTGCCCCTGCTTCGGCTACTCTATCTCCATCACAGGCTTCGGTCGTTGTCCTCGACAAAAGGGAGACGGAGTTCGAGAACACCGTCCGTGTACGTCGCTTCGGTTGTTTTTCGCGGCACTATTCGTCCGTTTATCGCCGGCGTGCGAAGACAGCGACCGAGACAGCGAAGAGAGCGACGAGAGCCGTAAATCCGGGCATACCCTCTCCGTCGTCTTCCGAACTGTTGTCATCGACATCGGCGCGAGTCTCGTTGAGTGTCCGTGTCAGGTTCTCGTTCCTCTGCTGTAGGGCGTCCCTTCTCTCTCTCAGGTCCTCTACGTCTTCCCGCATCGAATCTATGTCGTCACGCAGAGACCGCACGTCGCGCTGTAGGTCGGTCGCTGTCTCCGAGGGACGTGTAAGAACGACCGTACGTGTGTAGGTTCCGCCCTCGACATCGTTTATCTCGACAGTAAGCTCCCTTTGGCTCTGTACGGTGAGGTTCTGTGTCACCGTGTACGTCGTTCTGCCTTCGAGACCCGCGACGTTGAAGAAGCCTTCGGACTCCATCCTCGCCGATGTCAGCGCGACATCCGACTCGACATCGACACCGACCTCGGCTCTCGGTCCGACTTCGACGGTTTCGCCGTCCGCGACCTGCTCGCCGTCCACCGTCAGCGTTATATCGGGCTGTGCGGAGACCGTAGGCGAGACGGCTAAGACAGCGAGAGCCACCAGAACGGAGATGGCTACGACGTGTGTTGTTTTCATGCGACGAGGTATGCGGCGGTTAGGGAAATACTTAACGTAGGCTGAAAATACCGTTTTAGCCAACCTCCGCAACCGTAATACGTCGGGCGCGCGGTTTTTCATGTATGAAAACAGTCGAGGACGTA
Organism: Halobacteriales archaeon; assembly: GCA_034522195.1. Classification (GTDB taxonomy): domain Archaea; phylum Halobacteriota; class Halobacteria; order Halobacteriales; family Halorutilaceae; genus Halorutilus. The sequence goes on from JAXHLL010000002.1 coordinate 324,620, forward strand.
ATGACGACCGAAGTGGTGACGTGCGCACCCGACGAGGAGGTCAGCGTCGTAGCACGCCGTCTGCGCGAGGAGAACGTGAGCGGCGCGCCCGTGGTCAACGACGGAACCGTCGTCGGTGTCGTGAGCGAGGCAGACCTGCTTGACATGCTCGACACGAAACAGGAGGACGCCAACATCTGGCTTCCGTCGCCGTTCGAGGCTATCGAACTGCCTCTGCGCGCTTTTCCGTGGCGCGAATGGGCTGAGAAACACGGGCTTCTTGAGGAGACGTTACATGACGTGGGAGCGACACCGGTCCGGAAGGTCATGTCGAAGAAGCCGCGAACCGTGTCGCCGTCCATGCCGCTCGACGAGACAGCGGGTGTAATGGTAAGGACGGGCTACAACCGTCTTCCTGTGGTACGCGACGGCGAACTCGTCGGTATCGTGACACGCGGCGACGTGCTTGACGGCATGTCGGGTGGCTAATCGAAGTCCCAGTAGCCGTCGAGGTTCTGTTTCACGTTCTCGATTACACGTCCGACATCCGGTCCGTCGGATGGCGGTTCGTACGTCGCGGGTTCGCGGACGTTCGACGTGTCCATGTCAGCGAGCGACGCTATTACTGCAAGGTTGGTGTACGGAAGACCGCCCTCGATTCCGTAGCCGCCTGCGAGCGAAGCGACGACGCGCCCGTCGCAGAGCGAGTCAGCCGTCTCGACTGCTGTGTCCATGAGCGACACGTAGCCCCGCGCTGTCACGCCCAAGTCGGTTATGGGGTCCGTAAAGTGGCAGTCCTGTCCCGCTTCCACGAACAGCAGGTCGGGGTCGTACTGGCGCGCTATCGGTTCGAAGACTTCTTCGACGACACGCGCGTAGCCCTCGTCACCCGTCTTGGGCAGAAGAGGAACGTTGACGTTGTATCCTTCGCCTTCGCCCTCGCCTACTTCGTCGGCGTATCCGGTGCCGGGGAAAAGGGTGCGTCCCGTCTGGTGTGTGGACATCGTGAGCACCGACGCGTCGTCGTAGAAGATGGACTGCGTTCCGTCGAAGTGGTGTGCGTCCCAGTCCCAGAGCAGGATTTTTTCGACGCCGTGCGTCTCCTGTGCACGTCTGAGAGCGACGGCGGTGTTGTTCGTGAAACAGAAGCCGTGCCCGTGGTCGGCGAACGCGTGGTGTCCTCCGGGACGCGACATGACGAAAGAGGCGTCGTTTTCGCCGTCCAAGACACGCTCTACGCCTTCGACTACGCCGCCTGCGGCGAGAAGTGCCGACTCCCACGTGTGTTTAGAGACGTGCGTATCGACGCTGAGCGCGCCGCGACCTTCCGACGACATCCGTTTGAGTTCTTCTATGTAGTCGTCGGTGTGTACACGCCCCATCTCCGTTTCCTCGACACGTTCGGGTTCGACGCGCTCCACCGCCGGGTGTTCGAAGACACCTTCCTCGCGCAGTTGGTCCATCGTGTACGTCAGGCGTTCGCGTCGCTCGGGATGCGTCGGCGTGTGCTCGTGGAGGAGGTAGTCGTCGTGGTAGACGAGCGCGACATCGGCGTCCGCGTCGGTTCCCGTTCTTACTGTTCTCATATCCCACTCCCATCCGGCTGTGCCTGTGCCTCGGCGTCGAGTATCGTTCCGACAACGCGTCCGTTCTGCACGACGTTGAAACTCCTCAGCGACTTCACCTCTACCTCGTCGGGCGTCGCTTCGCCGCCCGCGCGACGTGTAGCCTCGGCTGTTTCGCGCTTCACGAGTTCTCGCGCCTCGTCGTCGCCGTACTCCTTTCCGCGCTCGACCTTCTCGACCTTCTCCGGTCCCGCGGAAGCGACCGTCATCTCTCCGCGTGCGGTGTCCACGTGTACGTGCGTCTTGACGCTGACACGTGCGACTACGCATCCTACCGCACCACATACTTCGGCGTTCACAGGTACGACGACCTCGTTCGCCCAGTCGAGGCGGTCAGCGAGACGGTCGGCGAGCGCGGAAGCAAGCGCGCCGCCCAAGACGACGGTTCCCGAGCGGCTTTCGAGCGACTCGACAGCATCAACGACAGCGGTCACGAACTCTTTCGCAGTTTCGCGTGCCACCTCGTCGGGTTCGCCGAGCGTCGATAATGCGGCGCGCGCCTTCTCCTCGTCGCCCCCGCTCGTCTCGCCCAAGACACGCAGAGCGTCGGTCGGTGTCGGCGAGGGACCTCCGAAAGCCGCGGGCGAACCGTCGCGGGTGCCCGTCAGACCGTCCTCGTCAACGCGTGTGTCGCCGCCGACTGTCGCGTCCACCGAGACGACGCCTTCGTAGAAAGTCGAGAGGCGTCCCGCACAGACACCTTCCGTTAGCGAAGGAAAGCCGTCCTCGACGAGAGTCACGTCTGTAGTCGTACCGCCGACATCGACGCAGACTGCGTCATCGACACCCGAAAGAGCGACGAGACCTAGGCTACTCGAAGCCGGACCGCTTCTTAGCGTGTGTGCCGGTGTCGCTTTCGCGGAGTCGCGCGACAGCATCGCTGAATCGCCTTTGAGGTAGTAGACAGGCGCGTCCACGCCTCTCGCTTCAAGCGCGTCGTGCAGGGACGACACAAAGTCGGCGAAGACGGGCTTCGACTTCGCGTTTGCGACGGTAGTTTCTGCACGCGCCGGAAAGCCAAGCGCGCCGCCAGACTCGTGTCCGAGAGCGACCGTCTGCGCATCGACGGATTCCACGGTTTCCTTTTCGAGTTTGGGGTTACGCGTCGAGAACTTCGCCGTAACAGCGACCGTGCCGTGCGAAGGCTCGACATCCGAAACATCGAGTGGTTCGGTGAGGCGTCCACGGTGGTCCACACAGCCGTCGGCTACGAGGTTCTCGTCGCCCGCGTAGGCGAGTTCGGGCGAGAGACCGACGCCGGGAACAACGATGTTGGTGCAGTCGGGGAGTGTGTCCTGTACGGCGGAGTTGAGGACGCGCGTCGTCGAGACGACGACACGGTTCACCGTATCGACGTTCTCCAAGAGTTCGTCGAGAAGTGCTTCGAAAGCGTCGGCTTCGTCCGACGGCTTCTTCGCCGTTGCGACGACGCCGTCTTCAAGAACGACGCCGTCGTAGTTCGTTCCGCCCGCGTCTATTCCAAGTATCACGTTCCTGTCTCCCCGTGGGTTTCGGTTTTCGTTTCGGATTCAGTCTCGGTTTCGGCTTTCGGTTCCTTATCCGTTTCCACCTCCACCCGGACACGGAGAATCCTCGTGTTTTCGGTCTCCTCGACGGTCAACGTCACGTTTTCGTGAACCACCTTCTCGCCCTCCTCGACGAGGCGACCCATCCGGTTGTAGATGTATCCGGCGACCGTCTCAAACTCACCCTCCTCGGGGAGTTCGATTTCGAGTTCGTCGTTGACCTCGTCGACGTTGACCTCGCCCTTGACGAGAATCGTGTGAGTGTCGATACGTTCGATAGGCTCCTCCTCCTCCGTCTCGAAGATTTCGCCCACGATTTCCTCCACGATGTCCTCGACAGTCACAAGCCCCTTCGTGGAGCCGAACTCGTCTATGACTATCGCAAGCTGTATACGCTCCTCCTGTAGCTCCTGCAGGAGGTCGTCTATCTCCTTCGTCTCCGGCACATGCAACGTCGGCTCGACGATATCCTCGGGCGTCGCTTCGGTTTCGAGGGCGGGGACGATGTCACGTATATCGACGATTCCGATTATGTTGTCGAGGTTGTCCTTGTAGACGGGGACGCGTGTCACGTCGTTCTCGACACAGACATCGAGTACCTCTTCGAGGGAGGCGTCGGTGCTGACCGAAACCATGTCGAGACGCGGAACCATGACTTCCTTCGCAATCGTGTTGGTGAAACGGAATACGCTCTGTATCATCTCGCGCTCGTCCTCCTCTATGACGCCCTCCGCCTCGCCGGTACGTAGAATGCCCTCTATCTCGTCCTTCGTGACGTACGACGTCTCTATGTCCGAACGCCCGCCCGTGACCTTGTTCACGACACGCGTCAGGTAGTCGAAGAAGACGACCGCGGGGTACATGAGATACTGAGACGCCTGCAGAGGACGCGCGATACGGAGTGCCCAGCTTTCCGTGTTCTCGACAGCGTACGACTTGGGCGCGGACTCGCCGAAGAGTAGGACGAGGAAGCTTATCACGACGGTAGTGAGAAAGACAGCAACACCGCCGGAGACGTAGAAAGCGAACAGCGCGGTCGCTATCGATGTCATCGCTATGTTGACGACGTTGTTTCCGACGAGAATCGTTACGAGCAGACGGTGTGGGTTCTCCCTCAGGTTCTTCAAAGTAACCGCGCGAGCGTCGTCGCTATCGGCGAGTGAGTCGATACGGTGCCTTTCGAGCGAGAACATCGCTATCTCGCTACTTGAGAAGAATGCACTCAGTAGCATGAGAGCACCGACCGCCGCAATCCCAGCCCATACTATCAGTTCAACCATGAGTATGGGTTAGGTTATGAGACGGTGTTAAATATGTTTACGGACGCACGTCAGTACGAGCGACGAACGACACCGACTTGTCTCTCCGCCACGTTTCTCGTGTATGGAGTCGCCGTGCGTCCGTGTACCGCGCGAAGAGGGCGAGGAGACGCGTCAACGTCTCGCCGACGAAGGCGTCCTGAACCGCGACCTGCGTATCGAGGGAGAGGACGGATACCTGTACATCCCCGTCACCGACGCTCCCGGCGAAGCAGTCTTCGAGACAGAGAAACGTGACTTCGAGGAGCGCGAGACGGAGACCGACGCTTCCGACATCTTGGGCTACGAACCGCGGTTCGAGACGGTCGGCGACGTCGCTCTCCTTGAACCCGAAGAAGACGAAGAGGCTGGCGACGCGCTCGTCGAGGCGGACAACGGTATCGTGACGGCACTACGCGTCGAGTCGCCCGTCGAAGGCGAGGAGAGGACGCGCAGGATGTCGTACGTCGCGGGCGAGCGCAAGACGACGACGGTGCACAGAGAGTACGGACGCGAGTTCGTCGTAGACCTCACGAACGTCTACTTCACACCGCGCCTCGCGGAGGAACGCGAACGTGTGGCTTCGCAAGTACGCGAGGACGAGACTGTCTTCGACATGTTCGCTGGCGTCGGACCGTTTACGGTCGCTGGGGCGGAGAGAGAAGCGCGCGTCGTCGCTTCCGACATAAACGAGCGTGCTGTCGAACTCCTCCGTGAGAACGCAGAGCGCAACAAAGTCGCCGAACGCGTCGAGGCGTACAACGAGGACGCGCGTGTGGTCGCGGAAAGAGTCGCCGAAGACGGCGGCGCGGACCGCGTCTACATGAACCTGCCGCACACCGCCGACGAGTTCCTCGACTCAACGATGGGTGCACTAAGCGACGAAGGCGGCGTCGTACACTACTACGACATACGCCACGAGGACGACCTCTTCGAAGGTGCTGTAGAGGAGATACGTGAAGCGGCGGGCGAGGCGGGGTACGGCGTCGAGGTTCTCGAACGCGTCGTTGTGCGTTCGTACGCGCCTTATGACTACAACATCTGTGTGGACGTACGCCTTTCCTGACCGCCTCCAACGACAGGCTTACGTCGCGCGCCCGCATGGCGACCGTATGCGCATAGGCGTCGATGTCGGCGGTACTTTTACGGACGTTACGCTCTCGGCGGAAGACTGTCTGCGAACAGCCAAGACGCCTACGACCGACGACCAGAGCGTGGGTGTCGCACACGGTGTCGAGAAAGTCTGCGAGGAAGCGGGCGTCGAGCCTTCGGACGCCGACGGTTTGGTGCACGCGACGACCGTGGGCGTCAACGCTCTTCTCGAACGCGAAGGCGCGGAGACCGCTCTCGTCACAACCGAAGGCTTCGGCGACGTTCTGGAGATACGACGGCAGACACGCGACGAACTCTACGACCTCGAAGCGAGACGCGCGCCGCCTTTCGTTCCGCGCGAGAGGCGGTACGAAGTGAGCGAGCGCGCCACAGTCGAAGGGGTCGAAGAGGAGGTCGCTGAGGAAGAACTCCGCTCGGTTCCCCTCGAAGACGCAGAGAGCGTCGCCGTCTGTTTCCTACACTCCTACGCACACCCCGAGAACGAGCGCGAGGCTGAACGCGTCTTGCGCGACGAGTTCGACGCGCACATCTCCGTCTCGTCGGATGTTCTCCCCGAGTTCCGCGAGTACGAGCGTGCGTCAACAACTGTTGTTGACGCTTACGTGACGCCGCGCGTCGCGTCGTACCTGAACAGGCTCGTCGAACGCTTAGACGGGATAGGCGCGCCCGAACCGCACGTGATGTCGTCGAACGGCGGCGTGGTGAGCGTCGAACGCGCAACCGAGAGCGCGGTCGGTACCGTGATGTCGGGACCCGCGGGCGGCGTCGTAGGCGCGGCAGAGTACGGCGACCGTGTCGTGAGCTTCGACATGGGCGGCACCTCAACCGACGTTGGACTGGTGCGCGACGGTATCGAGAAGACGACCGAAACGCGCGTCGAAGGTGCGCACGTCGGTGTGCCGTCTGTCGATGTCACGACGGTCGGCGCGGGTGGCGGTAGCGTCGCGCGTATCGACGAAGGCGGCGCGTTGCGCGTCGGTCCCGAGTCGGCAGGCGCGGAACCCGGTCCGGCTTGCTACGGGCGCGGCGGCGAAAGACCGACGGTGACCGACGCCGACGTCGCGCTGGGATACATACGCGACGGAAAGGAGTTCGGCGACGAGGTAGTCGTGGACGCAGGAGAGGCGCGCTACGCTCTCGGTACCCTCGAAGGATTCGACGACGTTACGGAAGCGGCTTTGGGCATACGGCGCGTAGCAGACGAGAGGACTGCACGTGCTGTGCGTTCGATGACGGTCGAGCGCGGCTACGACCCCCGCAGTTTCACTCTCGTCGCATTCGGCGGCGCGGGACCGGCGCACGCGGCGAAGGTCGCCGAGTCTCTCGGAGTCGAAGAGGTCGTCGTTCCGCGTGCAGGCGGCGTCCTCTCGGCGTACGGTCTCCTCCGTGCCGACGAGAAGGCGGAGGCTTCGCGCACCGTCGGACACGAAGAAGACCACGAGGATGTTCTTTCGGAACTCGAAGACGAGGCACGCGAAGAACTCGGCAAGGAGGACGCGCTCGTGCGTCGTTACGCCGACGTTCGTTACGCGGGACAGGGCACCGAACTCACGGTGAGCGTAGGGCGTCCTTTCGACGCCGCCGAAGCACACGACGCCTTCGAGCGTGAACACGAGACGCGTTACGGCTACACGATGGACGAGGAGACGCGTGTCGTCGCTCTGCGCGCCGAGGCGGTAGTCGAGAACGACGCGCCGAAGACGGGAAGCGTCGAACGTGAAAGAGAAGTAGCGGTCGAGAAGCGCGAAGCCGTCTTCGAGGACGGCACACGCGAGACGGCTTTCTACGACGGCATACCCGACGGAACGCTCGAAACGCCCTCGGTCGTCGAGTACGGTGAGACAACCGCCGTCGTGCCGCCCGGTTGGGAAGCGCGCGTCAAGGAGGGTGACCTGTACATGTCGGAGGAGGATAGAAGATGACGGGCGACCTGAGTCCCGTCGAACTCGAACTCGCGCGCAACCGTCTCGAAGGTATCGCAGAGGAGGTCGGAGGTGTGCTTGTCTCGACGGCGTACTCGCCAAACATCAAGGAACGCCACGACTGTTCCGCCGCGCTTTTCGACGCCGACGCACGTTGTGTCGCACAGGCGGAGCACATACCCGTCCATCTCGGCGCGATGCCCGCGTCGGTCGAAAAAGCGGCGCGTCTCGAACCCGCCGAAGGCGACGTGGTAATGCTAAACGACCCTTTCGCGGGCGGTACGCACCTACCCGACGTAACGCTCGTCTCGCCCGTCTTCGTCGATGACGGACACGTCGGATACGTCGCTACGCGCGCACACCACGCCGATGTCGGCGGAACATCGCCGGGAAGCATGCCCGCCGACTCGCGCACAGTACACGACGAAGGTCTGCGTATCCCGCCCGTGCGTCTCGTCGAGGACGGCGAGATGAACGACGGTGTTCTCGATATCTTCCTCGCAAACGTCCGCGGAACAGACGAGAGACGCGCAGACCTCCGCGCACAGCTCTCGGCGAACAAGCGCGGCGTCGAACGTCTCTCGTCTTACGTCGAGGAGAACGGCGTACGCGCCTTCGACGCTCTCGTCGAGTACGCCGAAAGACGCACGCGCGACGAGATTGACGACCTCCCCGACGGGACGTACGAGGCGACAGAGAGGATGGACGACGGCTTGCGTATCTCCGTCGAGGTAGCGATAGACAGCGACGAGATGCGCGTCGATTTCGCGGGGACTTCGGGACAGGACGACGGCAACCTCAACGCACCGCGCGCTGTAGCTGTAAGTGCCGTCGCCTTCGTCGTTCGTTGTGTCACGAGCGACGACGTTCCGCCGAACGCGGGTTCTCTATCGCCCGTCGAGGTGGAGATACCGTCGGGTTCGGTTCTCGACCCCGAACCGCCCGCCGCCGTCGCCGGAGGAAACGTCGAGACGAGTCAGCGCGTCGTCGACGCCGTCGTCGAAGCGTTGCGCGGCGCGACCTCCGTCCCCGCACAGGGACAGGGAACAATGAACAGCGTGACGGTCGGCAACGACGGCTTCTCGTACTACGAGACTGTCGGCGGCGGCGCGGGTGCGTCGGCGGAACGAGACGGCACGGACGGCGTACACGTCGGCATGACGAACACGCTCAACACGCCAGTCGAAGCACTCGAACGCGAGTACCCACTTCGCGTCGTGGAGTACGGTCTGCGCGACGACAGCGGCGGCGAAGGAGCGTGCCGAGGAGGAGACGGTATCGTCCGCGCCTTCGTCGTCTTGGAAGACGTTTCCGTCTCTTTCCTGACGGACAGACGCAAGACGGCACCGAAGGGAGCGGAAGGCGGGGGAGCCGGAGCGACGGGCGAGAACCTCGTTGACGGCGATGAGGTCGGCGGGCGCGCGGTCGTCGAGGTGGATGCAGGAACCCGTGTGGAACTGCGGACGCCGGGTGGCGGGGGGTACGGAGCAGAAGACGACGGCGACGACGCCAGCGACGGTTAGCTGTTCTCGTGCCTCTCCACGGCACGCAGATACGCTTCTTGAGGCGTAACATCGAGTTCGTCGGTCGGGGACGAAAGAAGAACCTCGCCGTCGTAGAGAACCGTAAGACGGTCGATACAGTCGAAGTCGTCGAGGCGGTGTGTCGAGACGAGGACTGCGTTTCCTCCGTCGGCGTACTCGCCAACGAGTTCCACGAGACGCCTCTTCGATACGTCGTCGAGTTCGTCGAGAGGTTCGTCGAAGAGCACGGTTTCGGGTTCGTCGGCGAGAGCGAGCACCGTGTCGAGCTTCTTCCTGAAGCCGCCCGAGAGCGCGGAGGCACGCCTGTCGTAGACACGGTCGAGCCGCAGTTTCTCGGCGAGTTCCTCGTCGGCACCGAAGACGGAGATGTTCTCGGCGACCGTCAGGTCGTCGAGCACACGCGGCTCCTGAAACGCGCATCCCACCTTACCGTCGCGGACTACCTCGCCCGAGTCGGGTGCGACACGTCCGAGAGCGATGTCGAGAAGAGTCGTCTTTCCGCTCCCGTTGGGTCCTACGAGCGCGTGTACCTCGCCCCGACTGACGCGCAGGCTAACGTCGTTCAGAGCGACCGTGTCGCCGTACATCTTTGTGACGTTTTTCAGCTCTATCACGACTCGTACCTCCTAACAACGACGACGAGCGCGACGAAAGTCACGACGGTAAAGCCGACGAGAAGCACGAACCTGTCTGCGAACATAGTCGCGGGCACGTCCTTCGTCGCGTGGCTCCGTACTGCGAGCGCGGAGTGGTGTGTCGGCGTGAGAAGCGCGATATCACGCCGGAGCGACGAGAAGAATCCGACGGGGTATACGATGTTGGAGAAGACGATGACACCGAACAGAAGCAAGGCGTTGACGAAACGCCCGACATCACCGAACCCCGTTGCGACCGTGACGGCGGAGCCGATGAATGCGAGGTAGACGAAGGTCACGGTCAGGAAGAATAGTGACGGCAGGGAAAGGAACGTCACACCGTATCCAAGGTACGAGGCGACTGCTTGGAAGACGGAAAGCGGAACTGCAAGGAGTGTGGTGTAGAAAAGTACCTTGGCGGAGATAACGGACAGGAGCGAGGTTTCGAGACGCAGACGCTCGACGGCGTTCTTCTCCCGTCTGAGTTCGTGTGGTATGTACGTGAGACCTAGAAGGAGAATGAGAACGAAGAGGAGTACCGGTAGCAGATATTCGGAGAGGGTCTTCTGCTCCCCGACCACGTTCCTCTCGACTGTGATATCCGTCCCTACGGCACGGAAACTGCTGTCGAGGACGCTCACGACTATCTTAGAAGGCTCGTCGAAGGGTACGACAGCACCGTGAACGTGCACGACAAAGTTACCTTCACGTCTCTCGGCGAACTCCGGCGGCACCTCGATTACAGCGTAGTACGTCTCGCGCTCCAACGCGCGCTCGTAGTTTCCTTTGTACACGGAAGTCTCGCCGAAGACCGAAAGGACACCATCGACAGCCTCCAGTTCCTCGTCCGTGACATCCTCGTTCGCGGGTACGATGGCGATGGGGGAGTCACGCGGAATAACATCGCCGAAGACGAAGGTGGCACCCGCGAAAACGGCTGGCAGTAGAACTAGAAGAATCAGGAGAGTGGGCAGACGGTTTTTCGCCGAGAGTGCCTCTTTCTTGAGTAACGAAGTTCTCTTCACAGTAAGTGCCTACTTCTTCCTTGAGTATAAGATTCGCAGAAGTTCAGTCTGACGTTTCAGCCGTCGAAGCTACCTTGAGGAGGTTCTCGTCCCATACCGTCGTCATCGAAGCTACCCTGTGGCGGCTGTGGTCCCGTTCCTCCGGTGTCGCCATCGGGAGAACCCGGAGGAGAAGCACCGGGGGAGGAAGGACCGGGCATACCGAGGTTTTCGAGTGACTCGATGTCCTCCACGAGTTGGTCTACCGTCGTCTCGTACGTCACCAGAACCGTGGACTCGTCACGTTCCACCTCTAAGGGTTCGAGGATGTCGTTGACTTCCTCTCCGAAGGACATTCTGCCGAGCGCGGCAAGTCCATCGACAGCGTCGGATACATCCTGCGCATCGTCTCCCGAGTCGGCGCGCATGTTCGTGGAGACGCCTACCGTGTCGCCGTCGGTGTAGTAAGAGCCGGAGACTACGGTGACCTTTTCGAACGCGCTAAACGGCGACTGTGAACCCTGACCGCCTTGACTCGGCATAGCGGAGTCGGGGACGGAGAACGCGAAGTTGATATAGCCGTCACGTACCCTGTCGAGTTCCTCGCGGAGGTCCCCTGAGAGTGTTTCGGCATCTCCTTGTGATACGTCTACGGTGTCACGGACCGCCTGTTCCGTACCGAACGAGAAGACACCTTCCTGAAGAACCGCCATGTAGCTGGCACTCCCGGTGTCCGGCTCCACCGTGTAGAACGGAACCCCTTCGTACTCATCCGCTTCGACAGTCGCATTCTGCTCGACGAGACCGACCATCTCGTCCTCCGTCAGGTCGGCACTCAGGACGCCAGCAGTGTAACCGTCTTCCTCAACCATCTCGGGGTCCTCGGGAACCGAACCGAAGACTACCGCCTCGTGAAGGTCTCTCGGGTCGAACTCCGTGTCAGAACCCTGTTCGAACTCCTCCCATATCTCGTCGTAGCTCTCAGGACCTTCGTAGTCTTCACCCTGTTGCTCCATGTCCATCTCTATGAACGCGTTTGCGAGGTCCGCCGTAGTCTGGTCTTCGAGTATCGCCATGTCTATATGGAAGACTCCGTCGGCTTCGTTGGGTACGAACTCAACTACGTCCACGTCAGCCGAGTCTCCACCACCATTACCACCTATACAGCCGGACAAAGCTACCATAGCTGTGAGGGCGAAAACGCCCGCAACGAGTAGTTTTCGGTTCATTTCGGTTTTTAGACGGTCAGGCTCAATAAAAGGGTTTCGGCAGACAGGCGTCAGACGGACATAACTCGGTGCCCGGTCCTCTCAGCATTAAGCTAACTGAGGCGTTGTTGCTTACCTCTGCCCGTCCCCGGTCTCCTTGGAGAGTAGTCGGCGTAGGTCGTCGTTGGCTGTTTCGACGGTCGCATCGTACGGTCGGTCGAAGACGTTGCCGTCAGGGTCACAGCCAACGTTGAACCTGAGTTCGGCTTCCGAGGACTGCGGGACGTAGCTACCACGGTCGTCTATAGCACCCTTCCCCTCGCCCTCGCCGAAAGAGAAAGGCGGCTTGTAGCAGAGCGTCGCGTGGTTGGGATGCATGTCGACCGAAGTTCCGAACGAGTCGTCGTTTTGGTGTGTCTGGCGTTCGAAGACGTTCTCCTCAACTATCATCTCACAGCCTGTGTGGCACCAACTGCCGTAGCTACGCCGCCAGTTGCCGTCGCCGTAGAGGTCGTCCATGCTGTTCTCCTCGAAAAGGTACCAGTCACGGACGTAGTTGTTGTAGAAGTCGACGCGCCCGTACCGGACACGGGGATGACGCCTGCCCGTGTTGACGAAGTAGTTGTTGTGCATCGTCACACGTATACGGCTGTCGAGTTCAGGCGGCGCGTCGCCGTTGCCTATCAGCACTACCTTCTCTATGTTCTCGAAACGCGACCACTGGACAGTGATATCGGTGCTTCCGTAGATGACGGAGATAGCCTCGTCGACGTAGTCGGAGTCGCCGAGTCCGTCGTTCTGCGTGAACCTGACGTGGTCTACGACGACGTTCCTCGACGGTCGTGCGTCGCCTCCGGGTGTGCCCGTGCCTATCTGTACCCCGTCCATCGTGTCGGGACCGACATCTACTATATCGATATGCGTCACGACGACGTTCTCGACGCCGTGAATAAGGAGACCTTTGCCGACTAAGTTCACGTCGGCACCGCGTCCGTCGAGCGTGATGTTCGACGGAAGCGAAAGGGGCGTCCGTAGATGTATGTCGCCGTCCACGTCGAAACGGACGACACGCGGTTCGCCGTCGGTCCGCAAAGCCTCACGCAGGCCACCCGGTCCGTCGTCCTTCAGAGACGTTACGTTGACGACATCGTGCCCTTCCTGCCAGCCGCCGACCGTCCCCGCACCGAAGCCCTCCACCTCTATCTCGGTTTGGACGGTCTCAGGCGTTTCGAGGGGCGGGCGTTCGTACGTGTCGGAGGTCAGACAGCCGGTGGCGGCAGTAAGAGAGACAGCGAGCAAGACCGCTCCCAACATCCGTCCTGAACGGGTTCCGTCGACCATTCCATGCCTATTCGTTCCCAACCCGGATATACGTTGTCGGTCGAATTAGACTGCTCAGGATGGGTAGATGTGTCAGGTAGACTGTCTATGTACCGTGTTGCCAAGACGACATGTACTCCTCCTGCTCGTCGCTCAGGTCGTCTATCTCGACACCGAGAGCGTCAAGCTTTATTTCGGCGACGCGTCGGTCGATGTCGTCGGGGACTTCGTGTACACCCGCGTCGAAGCCGCCGTCAAGGACACGTTCGACACAGAGTGCCTGTACGCCGAAAGACTGGTCCATGACCTCGGCAGGGTGTCCGAGGGAGACGGGCGTCGCGAGGTTGACGAGGCGTCCTTCGGCGAGGACGTTTACCCGTCTGCCGTCGGGCGTCTCGTACTCACGGATACCGTCGCGCACCTCGCGTGTCTCGACAGCGTAGTCGGCAAGTTCTTCGAGGTTTATCTCGACGTCGAAGTGTCCCGCATTTGCGAGCACCACGCCGTCTTTCATGCGTTCGAAGGCGTCGCGCGTCACGACGTCGCGGTTTCCGGTGGTGGTGATGACGAAGTCCGCCTTCTCCGCGGCTTCGACCATCGGCGCGACCTCGTATCCCTCCATGTGTGCTTCGAGAGCGAGACGCGGGTCGACCTCGGTAACGACGACCTTCGCGCCGAGACCGTCCGCCTTCTTTGCGACGCCGCGCCCGCAGTGTCCGTACCCGCCGACGACGATGGTTTTCCCTGCGAACAGGAGGTTTGTGGTCATCGCTATGCTCGAAAGCGACGACTCACCCGTTCCGTGCACGTTGTCGAACTGTCTCTTCATCGGCGTGTCGTTGACCGCGAAGACGGGGTAGAGGAGAGCGTCGTCATCGTCCATCGCACGGAGACGGTGTACGCCCGTCGTCGTCTCCTCGCATCCGCCGACGATGTCGTCCACCATATCGGGGTACTCCTCGTGTATCCGGAAGATGAGGTCCGCGCCGTCGTCCACGGTCACGTCTGGTTCGTGCTTGATGACGGCGTCGAGTGCGTCGTAGTACTCCTCGCGGTCGACGCCGCGCTCGGCGTAGCTGTGTACGCCTTCGACAGCGTCGAGCGCGGCGGAAACGTCGTCGTGTGTCGAGAGAGGGTTGCATCCGGTGATTGCGACCTCCGCGCCTCCTTCGGCTAAGAGTTCCGCGAGAACTGCAGTCTTCGCCTCTACGTGCATCGCCATTCCGACGACGGTACCGTCGAGCGGTTTTTCGTCGAGGTAACGTTCGCGTATCCTTTCGAGTATAGGCGTGTGTTCGCGCGCCCAGTCTATCTTTCTGCGTCCTTCTTCGACATCGGATTCTTTCATGCCTGAAAGTAAGGCGAAGACGTGTTAAGAATTCCGCTCCCCTGCGGGAGCGTCTTTAGCGCTCTACACGAGCACGGTGTCGGGCGTGACGACAGGCTCCGCGTCCTCGCCACGGAAAGTCCCGACCGCGACTGCCTCACCGTCGGCGACGACGACACAGGCTTCGCCCTCGACAGCGTCTTCGCCGACGCTCAGAACGCCGGGTTTGTGAAGAGGCGCGCCGTTACCGAGCGACTCGACGGTGTTGGACGCGGCTTCGACACGCGGCAAACCGAGGTGGTCTTCGAGAACGTCGAGGAGGGGCGTGACGAGAGCGTCGAGCCTCTCGGGTTCGTCTTCGCGCACGGCGACTGCGTCGGCGATGTCCTGAAGGTAGCACGCTTCTTCGACAGTGAAGCCGCCGCTTCTCGTGCGCCTCAGTTCCGCCATGTGCCCGCCGACACCGAGCGCGAGACCGATGTCGTGACACAGCTTTCTGATGTACGTCCCGGATTCGCACTCGACACGTCCGAGGTACCGATTTTTCTCGTGTTCGAGGAGTTCGAGCGTCTCTATCTCGCGTACACGGAGTTCACGTTTCGCAGAACCCTGTACGGGCGGACGCTGGTAGATACTTCCTTCGAACTCGTCGAAGACTTCGGCGACAGAACGCGACAGTTCGCCGTGAAGTTCGAGGACGAAGACGTACTCCTTCGAAGAGTCGGCGAAAAGTCCTGAGACGCGCGCCGCTGGTCCGAAAAGGACAGGGAGACATCCCGTCACGCGCGGGTCGAGCGTGCCTGTGTGCGCCGTCTTCTCGACGCCCAGAAGGTCAGCAACCCAAGAGACGACCTCGTGGCTCGTCGGACCCGAGGGCTTGTCGACCACGACTACGCCTTTTTCAGGCATTGTGTCAAAGACGCTCGACTGCGGTCGCTGTTATCTCCGACACGCCTTCTTGGTCCCACGTCGATGTGTCTACGACGAGGTCGTATACCGTGAGGTCGTCTATGTCGATGCCGTGTATCTCCTGATACCTCTTCGACTCGCTCGCTTCGCGCTCCTCGATTTCTGCGCGTGACTCCTCGACTGTCTGTTCCTCGCGTTCCGCGACACGTTCCGCGCGCACGTCTACCGGAGCGTCGAGCCAGACACGGAGGTCCGCTTCTTCGACCATCCAACCCGACAGGCGTCCTTCTAAGACGATGTCGTCGTTCTCACGCCCTATCTCGGTCTGACGCTCGTCTATCTCGCGGTCGATTTCGGGGTCTTCCTCCGCGACACGTCCGAACTCGGCGAGCGACATGTCGCGTTCGCGCGCCATAGAACGGAAGACGTCGCCGCTTGAGACGTGTTCGAGGTCGAAACGCGACGAAAGAGACTCAGCAAGAGTCGTCGTTCCGCTCCCCGGAGGTCCGCTGACGGTTATTCTCATGTTGAACCTTCGGAGACGCCCTAATCAAGCTTTACGTTTCTGAACTGCTCCTCGACGGTCTCGCGCTCGCGTACGAGTTCGACTGCGTCGTCCACGAGAACCTCGGCGGGTAGAGGGCGCGAGTTGTAACGCGACGCCATTGCGAAGCCGTACGCGCCCGCCGTGTGGAAGGCAAGAAGGTCTCCTTCCTTCGGTTCGGCGATTTCGCGTCCGCGCCCGAGGTAGTCGCCCGACTCGCATATGGGTCCCGCGATGTCGTACTCGGCGACAGGCGCGTCTTCGGAGCGCGAGACGTTGGTAACGGCGTGGTAAGAGTCGTACATCGCGGGGCGCAGGAGGGTGTTGAAGCCAGCATCGACGCCCACCACACCTTCGCCGACCGTGTTGACACGCGTAACAAGGACTGTGGACTCAGCCACGAGGTACCGTCCCGGTTCGAGGACGAGCGTCGCGTCTACGTCAAACGCGTCGCGCACCTCGTCGCCGAGCGCGTCTACGTCGAGAGGTCGTTCGTCTTCACGGTAAGGGACACCCAAACCGCCGCCTATATCGACGTACTCGGGCGTTACAGGCAGAGAACGTGCTGTCTCGCACATCCTTTCTGTAGCGCGCACCAGCGGTTCGGGTTCCATGAAGCCGCTACCGATATGTGCGTGGAGACAGACGGGTTCGACACCTTCGTCAAGCGCGCGTTCGTACAGCGTCACAGCCTCGTCGGGCGAGACGCCGAAACGCGCGCCCTTTCCGCCCGTCACCACGTCGTCGCTGTGTCCCGCGCCCACACCCGGATTTACGCGGACGCCGACACGTTCCGCGCCTGCGTCGAGAACCGTCTCCATCTGTCCGGGCGAATCGACGTTGACGAGCACGCCGCGTCGGACGACATCGCGGAGTTCGTCGGGCGAAGGAGCGTAGGAGGTGTACATCATCTCGTCACCATCGAACCCTGCGCGCTCACCCGCGACCACCTCGCCTAGCGAGACTGTGTCGAGTGCCGCGCCGCGTTCGCGCAGGATGCGGAGTATACGCGGGTTCGTGTTCGCCTTGCTGGCGTACTGTATCCGCGCCTCCGGAAACGCGTCACGGAGAGAGTCGAACCTGTCGCGCACAGTCTCGGCGGAGGTGACGTAAGTCGGCGTTCCGTGTTCCTCCGTGACCTTCTCGACAGTCTCGGCGTCGATGCCGTCGGGTAGTTCCATTACGCGCCATACGTCGGTCGCGTCTTAATGGGTTTTGGTCGTGTGTTCGACGTTCGTCGTACAAAGACTTAATTCATCGTAGAACTTCCCGTATCAACGATGAGCACAGAGTCCGTCGAGAAGGCAGGCGTCCGCGTGGAAGACGCGAGCAAGACGGCGGTCGTCGGACAGTTCGAGGTGTTCATGGAACGCATAATGGACGACGCGCTCGACGAGTTTGAGCCTTTCCGCGTCGTCAACATGAACGGCATGCCCGGTAACGACCGTGTCAAGAAGGCACTCAGTCCGGTCATACGCGACGAACTCGGACGGATACGGAGGAGCGTAGAGGCGCAGTTCGATGTCGTCATGGAGTACATCGAGACGGGCGACGCCGAAGGGTGTAGACGCGACTTCCTCCGCAACGATGTCTTCTACAACAGCTTCGATGGCGACCAAAGCACGAGACGTAGGCTCGGTGGCGACCTAACGGAGCGCATGACACGGATGGGAGACGACATGGCTCCGCTCGTCGAGACGGGCGAAAACGAGTTCTGGGACGCCGTCGTCGCCGCGTACGACGAGGAAGAGGCGCGCGAGATGCTACCGCGTCACTTCGCCTACACGGAGACGTTGAAGGGGTACCGCGGCGACCTACGCCTGACGGTACGCGTCGGCGGCAGGCTGTTGGGCACCGAAGTAGAGTACACCGACGAGGCGATGCGCGTCCTAGACGCCGCCGAGACGAAACTGCGCGAAGACCTGCGCGACGAGGTCGGGGGCGTTTACGGCTGACGAAGGTCAGACGCGCGACACAGACCGCGAAAAGAACTATACATCAGCGACGTGTAGGAACAGACAACCGAAAGGGGACCCAAAGTCATGGGAAAATCCGAAGTCAGGGAGTACCTGTACGTCTTCCTAGAGAGAGGCACTGAGTACGCCTTCGAGGAGCTAAGACCGATGTTCGTGGTTAGACCGGACTTCCTACCGGGTAACAGCACGACGAAGCTACTTCTGCGCCCGTTGATACTCGACAGAATCAACGAGATAGAGATGAAGGTCAAGAACGAACTCACGCTCGTGATGGACTACTCCGAGGAGCTTGCGCGGGGCGAGGACGGAAACGCCGCGAAGTACCGTAGGAAGTTTCTTGAGTCCGACATACTCTACACCAACTACGAGGGCGACAGGAGTGAGGAACTGAAGGATGTCATGGTCCAGCATTTCGACGAGATGGCGCGCGACATGGCACCGCTCGTGCGTGCCGACGCCGACGGCTTCTGGGAGGCGACATGCGAGGCGTACAGCAAGCAAGAGGTGGAGGAGATTATCAAACACCACTTCGGTTTCGTGAGGAGATAACCGGCGAGTTCGGCGACGGTATCAGGATGACATCGAGCGTCGGTCCGCTCGGATTCGACTACACCGACGAGGCTCTGCGTATCCTTCCGAAGGTGGAGGCGCGTCTCAGACACGAAATCATCGACGAGATGGACGAAACGTACGGGAGCAGGTACGGTATGGCTGAGACGGAGGAAGGAAGAAGTGCGGTCGCGGTAGGCAAAACGAGAGGCGGGCGCGAACCGAGGCAAAGTACCGGAACGGGGAGAGAGAGCGAGCAACTGACGAATACCGAAGATACGGCACATTCGGGAGAGGTTGAGGAACTCCGTCAGCGCGTCGAGGAACTCGAAGAGGAGGGACAGGAGTTACGTAGGAAGCTGAAGGACGTGCGCGAGAAAAACGAGGAACTGCGCGAGAAGTTGGAGGAGAAGCAGGAGAGCTACAGAGCCGAGGACTGGCTCGGCTGAGAAGGGGAATGAAGACGGCTCAGAGAAGACCGTTCTGTTTTGCGACCGTATTAAGCTGTATCTCGTCGGTACCTTCGACGACACGCAAGATACGCGCCGTGTGCAGGTGGTCCATGAACGGGTTGTCCTCCGACAGACCGCTCGAACCGTGTATCTGGACGGCGTCGTCGGCAATCTGCCAGAACGTGTCGGTCGCGTACCACTTGAATATGGACGACTCCTCGACCGTCTGCTGACCTGCGTCCATCTGCCACGCTAGACGCAGACCTGCGGAGTCGGCGGCGTGGTTGCGGGCGCGTCCCTTCGCCACCTTCGTCGAAACCTGCTGGAACTCGCCGATGGGCTTTCCGAACGCCTCGCGCTCGTTCGCGTACTCCTTGCACATGTCGAGCAGATTGCGCGAAAGACCGACCGCACGGGCACCGAGTTCGAGGCGTCCGAGCGAGAGGAAAGACATTGCGTTGTAGAACGCGGCGTCCTGCGTGCCCAGAACACGGTCCTCGGGTATACGCACGTCGTCGAGAATTATCTCCGCCTGCCTTCCTTCGAGACCCACGGCGTTGTTGTACGAACCTAACTCGAACTCGTCGCTCTCCACAATGAAACACGTGATTCCGCCGTAACGTCCCGCTTCCTCGATGGATGTGGTGCGGGCGAATATCTGCGCGAAGTCACAGTGCGGGGCGTTCGTAATCCACTGTTTCGAGCCGTTTAGCACCCACTCGTCGCCGTCCTTCTCCGCAGTCGTCTTCATGCTCGGCGCGTCCGAACCGACGGAGGGTTCGGTCAGACCGAACGCCGTCGTCTTCTCGCCGCGTATGCAGGGTTCGAGGTACTCCTCGACCTGCTCGCCCTCCGCCTGTAAGAGAAGAGGCTTCGGTCCTTCGGGTCCCGCGAGCATGAGTTCGTGAAGACCGCGCCCCTTCTCCGAGACGTGGCGTATCGCACGGTACCACGTCACGTTAGAGACGCCCTCACCGCCGTACTCCTCGGGCATGTTCATGGCATAGAAGCCCGCTTCCGCGCTCTTCCTGCGTATTTCGTCCGCCGCCTCCTGTATCTCGGGCGCAACCGCGCCGTCGGGTGCGTTGCTGAGACGCGGGTTGTCGAAGGTCTCTCCGAGTTCGTCTTCGAGCGGCTTTACTTCCTGCTCTATGAAGTCGTCTATGCTGTCGAGTATCAGGCGTGTCTCCTCGTCCTGCTCGAAGGAGACACCTCCGTGTTGTTCTGTCACAACTGACATATACCCCACAGGATTATATACGTTAGCCTGCTACGGTGTGGCATGCTCGAAGAAGTACGAGTCGTAGACCTGACACGCCTGCTTCCCGGACCGTACGCCACACAACTACTCGCCGACCTTGGCGCGGATGTCTTGAAAGTAGAGTCGCCCGACGGAGACTTCTCGCGCTACTCCGAGCCGTTCTTAGACGGAGTCGGCGGAATCTTCTCGATGGTCAACCGCGGAAAGAGGAGCGTCGAACTCGACCTGAAGGACGAAGACGCTCTCGAAGCCTTCTACGCTCTCGTCGAGGACGCCGACGCAGTCGTCGAAGGCTACCGTCCGGGTGTCGCCGACCGTCTCGGTGTGGGGTACGACGACGTGCGCGAAATCAACGAGGATATTGTTTACTGCTCGCTCTCGGGGTACGGACAGGAAGGCGACCTGAGTGACAAGGCGGGGCACGACCTCAACTACGCCGCCTACGCCGGATTTCTCGACATGACGCGCGCCGACGGTGAACCCGCGATGCCCGGCTACCCCATCGGCGACATGTCGGGCGGAATGACCGCCGCGCTGTCTGTCGTCTCCGCGCTCTTAGGACGTGAGCACGGCGCGGGCGGAGAGTACATCGACGCGTCGATGGCTGAGTCCGTCCTGTCGTTCTCGCAGGCGGTCGTCCCAGAAGCACTCAACGGCGACGATGTCGCAGGCGAGACACCTCTCTCGGGCGGGTACGCCTGCTACAACATCTACGAGACGGCGGACGGCGAACACGTCACGCTCGCGGGTCTCGAACCAAAGTTCTGGTACGAGTTCTGCGAGGTCGTCGGGCGCGAAGACCTCGTCGGCGACCATCCCGGCGACGAGGAGACTTACGACAAGGTCGCCGAAATCTTCGGTTCGAAGACTCTCGAAGAGTGGAACGAGGTCTTCGCGGACACCGACGTTCCGTTTCAGGGCATCCGTTCGCTCTCGGACGCGCTAGAAGACGACGATGTGCGCGAGCGCATGTTACGCGGCGGTGACGAGACGCCGCAACGCGTCGGATTCCCTGCGACGACGCGTTCGGGTGTGGAGCGCGAGACGGACGAGTCGGTTCCGGAGCACGGCGAGCACACGCGTGAGGTGCTGGAGGAGGCTGGTCTGAGCGACGAGGAGATAGACAGTATCGTTGAGTAAACCGACTACTTCGAGGGAACTAATTCGAAGCCTAGAGTCCGGAAGTCCGAGTCGAAGCCGAAGACGCGGTCAATCTCGCGCTCCTCGCACAGAACCGCGGACGTGTGGTCCACGAAAGAGATGCGCTGGTCGTCGTACCTCTCAAACTCGTCGCGCGCCTTCCGTACCGTCTTCTCCGTAACAGGTAGTACGTTGAAGCTCTCGGAGGCGAGAATCGCGTCCAACGCCCCAAGTGCTGTGTCGTAGCCGACTTTGTAGAGAAGCAGGTCAACGAGTTCGTACAGAACGAACCTGCTCGTGTAGAGAGGACTATAGCCCCCGTCGCCGCTCCTGATGTCTTCGAAGACCGCAGACGCAACAGCATGGTGCTCGTCGCTCTCGTTGAACCGTGCGAAGA
Source organism: Halobacteriales archaeon (assembly GCA_034522195.1). Lineage (GTDB taxonomy): Archaea > Halobacteriota > Halobacteria > Halobacteriales > Halorutilaceae > Halorutilus. The sequence goes on from JAXHLL010000002.1 coordinate 346,349, forward strand.
AGGCACCCGTGTCGATAAAAAGAGGAGTGCGCGCGCTCACCGCTATGCTCCGTACAGGTACTCGTCGACCTTCGACGCGTCGGTCTTCTCGTCGCTTCTTCCAGCGTCGGCGTCCCAGAACGGGTCTTCGGGGTTAATGTCGTGCGACCTTTCTTCGTCGAGCCACCAGACGACGGCACGCGCACCGACCTCCTTCCTTTCGACCACGCCGTCCTCGTGTAGTTCGACGAGCTTCTGACGCGCCGAGTCGGACGAGCATCCGACGGCTTCAGCTACTTCCTTCGCGGTGACCACGGTGTCGTCCATGGAGCGGAGAGCGTCCAAAACGTCTTCGGCGGTAACGGTCTCGACATACCTTCCGGAGTCGTCACGCTTCCTCTCGGACATGTGTGCCTCTAAGGCGTCGGAACGTATCAGCCTGTCGCCACGAGGCTGAAGGGGAGGAGACAGATTTTTACATTCTTATACACTATCTTACATCATGCCCATAGAGCGCGAGGAGTTCGAGACAGCACCCGACGAACGTATGTCCGTAGGAACGGACACGAACGCCGACGCTGTGCTCACGTTTCTGAGCGATAACGCCGACAAGGCGTACACCCTCGACGAGATACACGACACGACCGGGGTCAAGAAAGGAAGCCTCGGCACGGTTCTATCGCGCCTCCGTGAGCGCGGCTTGGTGAAACACAGAGGCAAGTACTGGACGATAGAGGACGACGACAGGCTAGCGTCCGCCGCGTCAGCGGAACTCGCCGAGTCTGCGGTGCTGGAGGAGGACGAGTTCGACAAGGAAGAGTGGCTTGAACACGCTCCCGACGACGAATGAGGTACGAGCAGGGAGCGGTTGTCTGGGGAAAGGGACTCGTACGCGACGAGCGTCCGTGGGTAGTCGTAAGCAACCGCCGTCATCCGTTCAAGGAAGAAGAATGTGTCGTCGTCGCGGTCACGACAACCGAACGCGAACGCGCCGTGAGACTCGAAGAAGAAGACTTCTCCGAGGGCGGCGTACCGCGGACGAGCTACGTCTCGCCGTGGTTCGTGACAACGCGGAAGACGGCGAGCCTTAACGAGCGACAAGGACTACTGAGAGACGGGACTTTCAAGCACGTTCACGAAGAGATTCTACGGTATCTGGAGCCGCTGTAGTAGACCACCCAAACTCATACTTGACGCAGTCGTAAAGCGACCATGCGCGTAAGCGTCATAGGCGGCTCTACGGTGGACGACGAAACCTACGAAGAGGCACGCGAACTCGGACGACTTCTGGCGCGCCGTGGACACACCGTCGTCTGCGGCGGGTACTTCGGCGTGATGGAAGGTGTGTGTCGCGGTGCGAAGGAGGAGGACGAGGACGCGTGCACAGTCGGCGTCCTTTCGGGCGACGACACCGATGAGGCGAACGAGTACGTCGATGTTCCGGTTGCGACGAACATGGGGCACGCACGCAACGCTCTCGTCGTCCTCAACGGCGAGGCTGTCATCGCAGTAGACGGCGCGTACGGCACCCTGTCGGAGATAGCGCACGCGCTCGTTCTCGGAAGGACCGTCGTCGGTATTGACACACACAACGTAGAGGGTGTCGAGAGCGTGGAAACTCCGCAAGAGGCTGTCGAACGCGTCGAAGAAGCCGTCGAAGAATGAGCTAACTACCGCTCGTCAACGGGCACGTACTCGCGTCCCGTCTCGCCGACGAACTCCACACGCGGACGCATGATACGGTTGTCTTCTAACTGCTCCGCGATGTGTGCCGACCATCCCGCGGCGCGCGAAGCGGCGAAAAGCGTCGTGTAGAACGGCGCGGGCACACCGAGTTCGCGGTAGAGCGTACCCGAGTAGAGGTCGGTGTTGGGCCAGATGCCCTTGTCGCCGAGGCGCGCCTCAACCTCGTCGCGTACTGCGTCTGCGACAGCGAGGAGTTCGGCGTCGGGGTTTATCTCCTCTATGTGTCGCTTGAAGTGGGCGCACCGCGGGTCTACGGTGTTGTAGACGCGGTGCCCGAATCCGGGTAGCTTCTCCTTGTTAGACACCTTCTCCTCGACATACGCTTCTGCGTTCGTGGCGTCGCCGACCTCCTCCAGCATGTCGATAACTGTCTCGGTCGCTCCTCCGTGAAGCGGTCCTTGGAGCGTCCCGACCGCCGAGGTCAGCGACGAGTAGACGTTTGCGAGCGTCGATGCCGTGACGCACGCGCTGAACGTCGAGGCATTCATGCCGTGTTCGGCGTAAAGGATGAACGTCGAGTCCATCGCGCTCGCCCTAGCTTCGTCGGGTTCCTCGCCGTTGAGCATGTACAGGAAGTTCTCGGCGTGCCCTAAGTCGTCACGCGGTTCGACAGGCTCCTCGCCCTGACGCACACGGTGTGCGCGTGCTATCACCGTCGGCATCTTGGCTATTACGCCGAGAGCCTTGTCGGTCGGGTCGTCTAGGTCGTTCGGTGTCTCGTCGTAAGAAGCGAGCGCGGAGACGGCGGTACGCAGTAAGTCCATCGGTCCCGTCCTCTCCGCCTCGCGGTCTACGAGCTCGGCGACGCCTTCCGGAAGCGCGCGCCTCTCCTGTACCTGTGACGTTATCTCTTCGAGTTCGTCCGCCGTCGGGAGTCGGTCGTTCCAGAGGAGGAACAGAAGCTCCTCGAACGACGACTCGCGCGCGAGGTCGTCCATGTCGTAGCCCGCGTACCATATCTTGCCAGCATCGCCATCAACCATACAGATACGTGACTCGTCAACCACGACGCCCTCTAGTCCTTTCTTGACTTCGCCCATGTCATGTAAGAGACGCGAACGGGTATTTAATCTTCTGTTGTTGAGGTTAGACGACGCACAGAAGTATACGGTACATAAGTCGGAGAAGTTCAGAGGTCGAAAAGGATGTCGTAGTAGTACGGGCTGAAGAAGCCCTCTATCAAGCCGGCGACCGCGAAGAGTATCAGCAGACCTACGAGGACTTGGTACGCTGTGCTGACCTCGTCGGATATCTCGGCGACAGAGACGCTACCACGGACGTACCCAACGGACACGATACCCAGACGCAGACCGAGCGCGCCCGAGATGAGAAGGGCTGGGATTTCTACGATGCCGTGCGGGACAACGAACGCAACGAGTTCAGGGAGATTCGTCTCGGTAGCGGCGAGAAAGCCGAGCGCGACACCGTTGAAGACGAGTGAGACGACGGTTCCAATGCCGAAGACGAAGCCCGCGTACGACTGTGCGACAGCGACCGCCCAGTTGTTGGCTGTGAAGTTGACGAAGCCGCCGACTGGAGTAAGCTGTTCTATCCTGTCGGCGATGGAAGTCTCGATTCCTATGTCGGCTCCGATGGTGTACTCCCACGCAACGGCACCTGCTCCGAATAAGAGGACGGCACAGACGGCTATCAGCGGGATGTTGGTTACTGTGAACGAAACCATCTCGTCCCAGCCGCGTCGGAAACCGTCGACAGTACGTTCGGGGGAGAGTGAGGCGTCACGGGTGAGCACCACCTCTTCGTCTGCATGTCTCGTGTACATGTCCGTCTTTACAACTCCTACGAACGGCGCGAAAACGACGAAACCCAGAACGGAGACAGCGGCTGGAGCACCGAGGATGTTGAGAAATCCGGCTACGGAGCCGAACGCGATGGTAGCGGCGAAGGCGAAGATGACGTACGCGATGAACTCGACGGGGTTTTCGAATATGAAGTCGAGACTGCCGCGGACGGCACCGAAGACACCGTTTCCGTCAACGACGACCGACTGTGGCGCGAAGATGAACATCGTATGTATCACGAGTAGCGCTAGAAGCCACACGAGGAATACAACCAATCCGAGCAAGCCGCCTGCGATACCGCCGACAACCGAGACGGCGGCGACGCCTGCCGCCAAAAGTATCGCTGTGGAGACGAGGAGGAGGACAGTCTCAAGCAGGAGAAGCAGGACGAAAGGCTTCGTGTCGGAGAAGACGCCTTCGACGCCGTCGCGCACGGGTTCGCCGCCGACGAGAGCCGAGTAAAGCACGTTCACCTGTCCCGCGCTCACGACGGCGTTCAGGATAACCGTGAGAAGGAAGAACACGACGACGGAGATGGAGATTATGGCGATGACTTCCGGGACCAAGACGAGGTCGGCGAGTTCACGAAGGCTGTCGAGAAACTCTTCTTCGAAACCGCTGGATGCGGAACTCCCACCGAAGTCCTCGAAAGAGCCGGGTGAGCCGGGGTTCTCGAACTCCTCGGTCGGCAGGTCTTCCAGAACCGTCTGTATCTCGTCTATATTGCCACGACGTGCGAGCGCGAAATAGACCAGAACACCGGTAAGAATAGGCGCGATACGTACCACAGCAGGCACGCTGACGCTCATGAAGTAGAAAGGCAGTATCTTCGACGGCTTCGTGACGAGCGCGGAGTACGCCGAACGGAAGGCGTCGTTTATGTCCATGTTACTCCGTGTCCCTCGAACCATATGTTGTTTTCCGTAGGGCTACCGCGAACAGAACCGCGACGAGAACCGCCGCAACACCGAAACCCGGAAGCGGTGAAGACGGCGTCTCCGTCTCGTCCGTTTCTTCGTCACCCGTCTCGGTCGTGTTCGTCGGTAGCACGTCGGGAACCTCAACGCCATCCTGCGCCGATACGACGGCGTCGTAGGCATCGACGATACCTACTCCGTGGCGCGTGTCGGGTTCGCTGTCGCCGGGCTTGATTGCGGTTTCGAGGAGGACAGCACGGTGCTCGGCGGGCGTCAGGTCGGGTTCGGTCGATGACTCGACGAGGACAGCGACGCCTACGACATGTGGTACAGCCATGCTCGTGCCGTCCATCCGTTCGTAGCCGCCGTCGGGTACCGCGCTGAGCACCCCCACTCCGGGCGCGGTCACGTCGGGGACGACGTAAGACGAGGGCCAGTCGGACGGTGCGGTTTCGCCCCACGCTTCCGTCGTCTCGACCTCCGCGCCGCTGGAGAACTCCGGTACATCTCCGTCGCTGTTGACAGCACCGACAGCGAGCGAGTCGTAGACGTTGCCCGGCGAACTCGAACATCCTTCACCGTCGTTGCCCGTCGCCGAGACGACGAGACTTCCGGCTTCGTGTGCGTTTCTCACGGGAGCCACGAAGTCGCTGACGTAGACGGGAGTTTCGGCGCACTGTACACCGAAACTCAGGCTGAGAACGTCGGCTTCCTCCGAAACAGCCCACTCCATTCCGGCGAGTATACGCGCGAAGGTGCCGCCCTCGGAGTCGAAGACCTTGGCGTGCATTAGTTCGGCTTCGGGAGCGACGCCTATCCACATCCCGCTCGCGTTTCCACCCGCGACCGTACCGCTGACGTGGGTGCCGTGCTTCGCCGCGTCACGTGGTGTCGTGTCGAGACGTTCACCCGTGGCGTCGAACTCCGCCCATCCGCCGGGGTATCGTCGGTCGTCGGCGTCGGTAGTTCTGAGGTCGATGTCGGGATGTGAGACGTTTACGCCCGTGTCAAGGACTGCGACACGGACGCCGTCGCCGCGGACGCCGAACTCCTCCCAGACTCCCGTCGCGTTTACCTGTTCGACGCCCGGCTTTACATCGAGAGCGGTCGGCGTGGCTTCGGCGTCTGTCTGTGCGGGAGCGGCGAAACGGTGGTTTTCGTGTACGCGTACGCCGTCGCGCTCTTCGAGAGACGCGCGCAGGTCTTCGTCGCCGCGCACCAAGAGCGCGTTCGTTAACCAGAAACGTCGCAGAACCTCGCCGCCCTCGGCGCGTACGTCCTCCACGACCGACGCCTGTGTCTCCTCCGCGTGGGCGACGAGTTCTTCCGCTCCGTCCGGACTCTCGGCGTCGGGGAGACGCACGACGAAGTCGTCTGCGGCGGAGACAGCGGGCACGAGAACCAGCGCGAAGACGGCGGCTACGACCACAAAGGAAACCGGGATGCTTCTCATCGTGACTGTGATGGTACCGGCACAACATAACTCCAAGGGCATCAGTCACGCAGACGCGTACCCGCCTCGCCGTCAAGCGCGTCCTCGAAACTTTCGGGCGTCGTTATCACAGCCTCCGCGCCTTCGTTCGACTCGACGAATCCGAGCGCAGCTTCGACCTTCGGACGCATCGTTCCGACTCCGAACTCGCCCGCTTCGAGGTGGGCGCGAAGTTCGTCTGCGTCAACGCGCAGGAGCGGGCGTTCGTCGTCGTCGCCGTAGTCAACGTAGGCGTGCTCGACATCTGTGAGGAAGACGAGGAGTTCGGCTTCGACGGTCTCCGCAACCAGACGCGACGTTCTGTCCTTGTCGACGACAGCCTCGACACCGCGTAAGCCGTCGTCGCCGCGCACGACAGGCACGCCGCCGCCTCCGCCGCAGACGACCGTCACGCCTTCGTCGGCAAGCATCCCTATCTCGCCCGACTCGACGACACCGCGGGGTTGGGGAGAAGGTACGACACGGCGGTGTGAGCGCGCGCCTTCGCCTACATCGCGTGTCTCGAACGGCTTTTCGCGCGCCTCCTCGGCTGTGTACCACGGACCCACGGGCTTCGTCGGGTCTTCGAAGGCGGGGTCGTCGGAATCGACCACGACCTGTGTCACGACCGTCGCGGACGGCGCGCCCGTCGCGTTCCCGAGTGCCTGCTGGAGGACGTACCCGACCTGCGCCTGTGTCTCGGCGACGAGAACGTCTAAGGGCATACGCGGCGTCTCGGGTGCGGACTCCTGCTGGAGCATGAGCGCGCCGACCTGCGGACCGTTTCCGTGCGTCACGACTACCTCGTAGCCTGCTTCGACAGCGTCCGCGACCGTACGCGCCGTCTCCTCGACCACGGCACGCTGTTCCTCGGCACCGCCGTCGCCCGTCAGGAGTGCGTTGCCTCCGAGGGCGACGACTGCTCTTGTTCCGTCCGCCATAGTTATTCGTGGCGCGGGCGTCAGTTAAACGTATGTCCGACGGAAGAAACCGACCGAGACGCGTCGTCATCATGGGTGCCGCAGGACGCGACTTTCACGACTTCAACACCGTATTCAGGGAAGACGAGACGTACGAGGTGGTCGCGTTCACGCACACGGAGGGACAGAACGTCGGCGAACTCGACGAGATGCCCGAACGCCATTATCCACCCGAACTCGCGGGCGAACTCTACCCTGACGGCGTTCCGATACGCCCAGAGTCCGAACTGGAGGAGATAGTCAAGGAGGAAGAGGTAGACGTCGTCGTCTTTTCGTACTCCGACGTTTCGCACGAAGGCGTCATGCATCGTGCGTCGCGCGCTCTCTCACGCGGCGCGGAGTTCCGTATCGTCGGTCCGAACGAGATGATGCTCGAAGCCGAAGTGCCGGTCGTCGCCGTCGACGCCGTCCGCACGGGGTGCGGCAAGTCACAGACGGCGCGCAAACTCGCGGACGAACTGAAGGAGAGGGACGCGGAGGTCGTCGTGGTGCGCGAACCGATGCCTTACGGCGACTTAGTCGAAGCGCGCGTACAGCGTTTCGCGTCGATGGAGGACATCGACGAGGCGGACGCGACGATAGAGGAGCGCGAGGAGTACGAGGGACACGTCGAACGCGGGCACGTCGTCTACGCGGGCGTCGATTACGCCGACGTTCTCGAACGAGCGCAGGACGAGGGCGACGTAATCGTCTGGGACGGCGGCAACAACGAACTGCCGTTCTTTGTGCCCGACCTCCACTTCGTCCTCACGGACCCCCACCGCGCGGGCGACGAACTCCGTTACCATCCCGGCGAGACCAACCTGCGTATCGCCGACTACGTGATAATCAACAAGGAGAACACGGCGGAGGCAGGTAGCATACGCGAGGTAGAGGAGAACGTCCGCTCCGTCAACCCCGACGCGCGTATCGTACACGCTGACTCCGTCGTGACTGCTGACGGCGATGTTTCGGGCAAACGCGTCTTGGTCGTCGAGGACGGTCCGACTCTGACACACGGCGGCGCGTCGTACGGCGCGGGACTTATCGCCGCACGCGAGCAAGGTGCGGAGATAATCGACCCACGTCCTTCGGCTGTCGGTTCGCTCGCCCGCGTCTTCGAGAACTACCCGCATCTCGAAGACGTTCTGCCAGCGATGGGCTACAGCGACGAACAGGTGCGAGAACTCGAAGAGACGGTACGGAACGCCGACGCCGAAGCGGTCGTCTCGGGCACGCCGCACGACCTGAGCCGTGTCATCGACATGGATATTCCTGTGGTGCGCGTACGTTACGAACTCGAAGAGAAGAACGTGACGCTGGGAGAAATACTCGACGAAAACGCCGACGTTCTCGGTCTGTGAGCCTCCGCGACTGCGACAGGGTTTTGCTGGGAGAGCCACAACCTCGAACATGGCGAAAAACGTTCTCGTGCCGCTCGACGGTTCGGAGGGTGCGGAGAAGGCTTTCGAGTTCGCTCTCGAAGAGTTCTCGGACGCGCGCCTCACGCTCCTACACGTCGTCGACCCGAGTAGTTCGGAGATGGTTCCGGTGACCGAAGGGAGCATACCGTTCGACGACGAGACGCGCGAGAGTATAGTCGAGAAGGCGTCGAGTTTCCTAGACGAGTACGCACAGACGGCGGAAGAAGAGGGCATCGACGTGAAGAAGGAGTACAAGGTCGGTGAACCGGCGCGCGAGATAGTCGAGTACACCGAGGAGGAGGGCATAGACCATATCGTTATGGGAAGCCACGGCAGGCGCGGCGTGACGCGCGTTCTCCTCGGAAGCGTCGCCGAGGATGTGACACGCCGCTCGCCCGTGCCCGTCACCGTCGTACGGTAGGCGTCGCAGGAGCGTCAGGTTTACTTGAACAGACTGTGAATCCCACATGAATGAATGACAACTGCCCGCTCCTCGAAGACTGCGACGCCGCGACGGGACGCGAGTCTTGCGCCCACTTCACCGACAAAGCAGGCGTGGACTGGTGCGACTACTTCGACTTCAGCCCCGTCAAGAACCCCGTAAAGACGGGTCAGGTCGTCGAGGTCGAGATATACGACGCCGACGACCGTGGTAACGGGCTGGGGCGCACTTCGGACGGATTCGTCGTACGTGTCGAAGGCGGTATACCCGGAAAGACCGCCAAGGCGAAGATACGCACGGTCTACGACAACAGCGCGAAGGCAGACCTCGTGGAGTTCACGGGCGACTACAACCCTGACGACGAGGAAGAAGAAGAGGACGACGAACCCAGAAGCGGCTCGCGCGACAACTGGTACGGTAGCTAGGGTACGAGAACCACAGGAACGCCGCGCTCGTCTAGCAGACGCTCCGCCGTTGTTTCGTTTAGAAGCTCGTCGAAGAAAGACTTCTGCTCGTACCCCATCACGACGGTGTCGAACTCCATCTCCTCGGTTATGTCACGTATGCTCCTGCGGACCATCTCCTTCGAAAGTTCGTCGTCGAAGCTCCTTATCTCGACGTTCAGGTCTATCTCGTACTCTCCGTCGTACTCTTCGAGTACGGTGTTTTCGATAGCATCCTCCGACGGACCCTTGCCCTCCTCGGTCAGATGTACGACCGTCATGCTCAGGTCGCCGCGCGGTCCGAACGTCGAGACAGCGTAATGTGCGGCACGTTTGCTCGACGAAGAGAGTCCGAAGGGTATCAGTACGTGCATAGGATGAGATAGGCGGCGACGGACAAGAAGGTTTGTGTGATGTCTACCCGAATTCCTCTTCTTGACATACAGGAAAAGTTTTTTGTATTAGTGCGTTGTTACCGACTGATAGGGAGAATCAGAAATCATATGGCGAAGGAAAAGAGATTTTGCTTGATGGAATTCAAGAAGAGAACAGCGGTGATGGCGTGATGCAGCCAAGGAACGTCGAGCGGGACGAGAAAGGCGCGGTGTCGGTGACCCTGCCCGACGACTGGACGGAGGAGCACGGCGTCGCTTCCGACGGATACGTCTACCTGACCGAAGCGGGCGGCGGCGCGGTCGCGGTCTACCCCAACGCGTCGGACAGCGTGTACGAGACGGACGCGAGGTTAGACGCCGACGCGCTCGAACCCGAGGAGATAGAGAGGTACATCGTCGCGAGCTACGTCTTGGGACGCGGCAGAATAACCGTCGTTTCGGACGACGGTCTGACGGACGAGCAGATACTCGAAGTCTACTCGGCGGAGAAGAGCCTGATGGGCGCGGGCATCGTCGAGGAGAGCGAGGACGCCGTCGTCGTGCGGTGCTCCGTCAACCCCGGCGAGTTCTCGATGCCCGAGCTTCTGGAGCGTCTCAACTCGACGGCGGAGACGATGCGCGCGGAGTCAGTTGACGCGCTTCTGAGCGGCGACGCTACGACGGCGAAACGCGCGGCGCGCCGCGAGAGACAGGCGAACAAGGTCTTCGTTCTCGTCCTGCGTCTCCTTCTTACCGCACAACAGAACCCGCGTGTGACCGAGAGCATCGGTCTGGAGACGCCGTTACACGTCGTCGGGACGCGCGCCTCGGCGAAGGCTCTCGAACGCTCCGCCGACTACGCGGAGGAAGCGGCGGAGTGCGCCCAGACGCTCGCCCAGAACCTATGGAAACCCGACGAAGAGACGGCGGAGAAGCTTGAGACGCTCGTCGAGGTCGTGGACGAAGCGTGTGAGCGCGCTCTGGAGTGCCTTCAGGAGGGCGACATAGGTGCGTCGTCGGAGGCGCGGACAGCGTACGACGAGGCGAAGGCGATAGAGGACGAGATAACAGAGTCTCTTCTGGAGAACGCCGAGGACACGGAGTCGGTGATGCTGTTCATGAAGATGGTCTCCGCGCTCTCCGAGTCGGCGAAGGAAGCCGTCGAAATCGCGGAGGTCGCGTCGAACAGGGCGGTGGAGGGGTGAACGAGAAGTCAGGGCGGATTGCCTTGGTTGAGTAGGCTGGGGTCGTCATTCTCCCACGCTTGTCGCCAGAGCTGAACCACCGCGAGTGCGACGAGACGGTCGTTTTCGACCTCTATACACGACTCCACCGCGTCTTCGTTCCTTGAATCGCCGGGCGCGTGGAAGTGCTTCTCGGGTGAGTGAGTGTTGGGGTGCCTGTCGTACCTGAAGTCGAGGTTTTCCTCGGTGTAGTGAAAGCTGTAGTTGTTGTTTCTGTCCCACTTCACGTCGAATCTGCCGGTTTCCTCGAAGCCCTCGGAGTAGCGGACGCAGAGTTCGCGCGGGTCGAAGTCGTCGAGATGGGTGTCCTCGACGAGCGGTTCGTGTCTCTCGAAGATATCACGGATTACCTTCAGGGAGCTTACCCTTGTCTCGCCGAAGCCGCCCGCGTTCTCATCTTCGGGCATTCTCGAAGTCAGACTTCCGCCCGCGGACCGTCGTCTCCCGAGCGCGCCGGAACCCGCTTGAAAGCGAGTGCCGCCTTTGCGACGGCGAGGTTGGCGCGCGTTGTCTTCCAGTCCGCGATGGCGTTCCAGAGTTCCGTGTCCGCGTCCTCGTCCATCTCGACCACGAGGTCTTCCGGCTCTTCGCATCCGTATTTCTCTCTGTACTCGTGTATCTCATCGGTCATTCCGCGTATCCGTTCCTCTATCTCTTCCTCTGTGTACTTTCGGCTTATCTCTCTCACACGCTCCATCCTTTCCCTCGACTCGTCGCGGAAGTAGAGCGTCGTGTTTCCTCTCTCGTCCGTTCCTATCTGGTTCATGTCTGCGAGGCGGTCGAGGTGCTTCCGCGCGGTGTTCGTGCTCACCTTCGCACTGTCCGCCACTTCGTGCGCCGTCAGGGGTTCCGTCGTGTTCCTCATCACGTCCCGAACCCTGTCGAAGCCATCCGTCTCGTCTATCCACTCGCTCCTGACGCGTTCGTTGATGTTCTCGTCTTTGTTCATACACGGTATTCGGGGGTTGAACGCAAATAATTTACTGTTGGCTCAGGAATTTGAGTTCCTTTCGTCTACTGTCCTCGAAGCCGACAACGCGTATCTCCTCATCGGGTTTCTCAACCACGTCAGCGGAGTCGACGAAGAGCGCGCCTCCGACGTTCTCACACGGGAAGAGGTCGTCGTCTTCCTCCGGTTCAACGTACTTGTTTCCGTCCTTCACGAAAGCCATGCTATTCGAGCAGTTCGCGCAGACCCTGCGCGGCGTACCCGCTGTCCCGCGTGTACTTAACCTCGCCTATGAAGAGTTCGACGAGTTCGCCGTCTCCGTCTCGTCTCTCCACGAGTATGTCGGGTCGTCCGCCCCAGAGGCTGTTGTCTCTCTCGTCCCTTTCGAAGAGCGCGGTTCTGAGCCTGCTGAACTCATCGTTGACGTGAACCGAGCGTCGGAAGTAGCCGTCGTCAGGAGCGTCTTTGAGCGAAGCGTCCTCCGAGAATATCATGCTGCCGACCGAATCGTGGAAAAGTCTGTACTCGTGTCCGTCTTCTTCTTCCTCCCACCGAGCGACGAGTCCTTCGTAGTCCTCATCTATCAGCTTGAACCGCGCGTCCTCGCACTCACCGAGTATACGGAAGACCCAGTAGAGTTCGAAAAGGCGTTCGTCCTCGCTCGGTCGTATGAACGTATTCCGCAGAATCTCTGCCGCCTCGTCGGCGTCTATGTCGCGCGCCGTGAGACGGCGGTACCTGTCCAAGAGTTCAGCGGCGTTTCTGTACAGCGAACTTCTGGAGTTCTTTACCGACTCTACCATTCTGTCAGTTATTTCGGTGTCGTCTGCGTCGACACGCTGGAGGTAGATGTTGTCGAGGTAAACGTCTTTGACGACCTCGCTGATGCCTTGCTTGTCCTCGTCTTCGGGCGCGACCCACGGTTCGAACCACTCGTACTCATCGGGGTTTTCGAGCGCGGGCTTCAGGTCCTCGAAGACCGTCTCGTGCACGACAGCGAGCAGACGTTTGAGAACGAGGTTCTCTTCTATGTTGTAGTTCTCGCGCGTCCGTGAGCACGCGTAACCGCGCCCCGGCAAAGCGGAACTGTACCTCTGTTTTAACGTCCTCTGCCAGTCTATTCTCCCACGAACCTCGTTCTCGAAGAACTCGGTGTCCTTCGTGACGGTCGTCTTGATGCGGCGCACCTCATCGCGGAGGTCGCGCACGAAGTCGATGACGCCGATCTGCCCATCCTCTTCGTCGTCCTCGGTTTCCGTGAGAACGAAGTGGACGCGCAGCACCTTCTCCAAATCATCAATGTTGAGGTTCGGGTCCGCGCCTCCGGCTATCTCCTCAATACGGACGCCTTTGCTCAGATACGTGTTGAAGTCGTCGACGATTTCTTCGACGAGCGTTTCGGGCTTTGTCTTCACACTTTCACCTGAAAGTAGTCCTCGACGAACCCTTCGACGCGTTCCACGTCCACGTCAGCCTCCGCGTCGCTCAAGTCGGTGACGAAGTCGGCGAGTTCGTTCTCACGCAGACCCTCAAGCTGAGGTATGACGTACATGCTGAGCGCCGAAGCGTAGTCAGGGTCCGGTTCGTCTTCGACGTGTTCGTAGATGTCCTCGACTATAGCGGGACCTATCTCGCGGTACCTGTTGACGACCCGCCAGAGTTCGGCTATTTCGGCGTACTTCTCCTCGTCTCCTTCTTCGCTGTCCTCTTTCCATACGTCGACATATTCGCCGACGAGTCGCGCCGCCTCTTCGTCGTCTTCGGGTATCTCCGGAACGGGCACGGAGACGAACGCCCACCGGCGCATGAAGGCGTAGCTCATCTCGTAGAGCGAGGTCTTGTCGAGCGTGTTCATCGTGGCAACCATGCGCCAGTCGTCAGGGACGTAGTAGACGTTCTCGGGCGTGCCTTGCTCGGGTTCGCCGTTACACAGGATACGTATGTTCCTCCCGCTCCTGTCAGTAAACGACAGCGTAGCGTCGTCGCCAGCGAGCACGGAGAAGAGAGCGCCGAATGCCTTGTCAATGTCGGCGCGGTTTATCTCGTCCACCACGAGCCATTCGTTCTGGGGGTTGCCTTGCTCGTTTTTGAAACGGCTTAGGAACACGCCGGGCTTGAAGACGAGTTCGTCGTCTTTCTCGGGATGGTATCCGCCTACGGTGTCGAAGGTCGTCCAGTCGGAGGTCGCTGTCACGAACTCGTAACTGTCTTCAACGACAGACTCGCAGACAGCCTTTGCGAGCTTGCTTTTGCCGGTTCCGGGGGGTCCGACTAAGAGGACATGGTTGCCGTTCTCTATAGCGCGGGTTATCTGTCCGATTATCTCGTCTTCCTTGTCGTCAGGGAAGTGGAGGTCGATTACGCTTACCTGAATCTCTCCCGGGATTCCAGTTATCTCTGACGGCTCTATGTCATCCTGAGCCAACTCGGCGAGCCTCTCGTACTCCTCCTCTCTTATTCCAACTACCTTGAACCCAAAATTATCCGACTCAACGGGCGTCGAATCCTGTAGCTGAGGGTCATTTTGGATTTCTCCCCAGTCCGGTCCGCTCGTCGGCTCTTCCAGGGTGACTGTAATGCCTTCAACCGGCTCTTCATGCTCCTCGTGTTCCTCATCGTGCATTCCTTCGCTGATCTTACCGAAGCCGACGATCCGTTGTAGAGGTGAGATGCCGAAGAAAGCCACCTTGTCGCCTTCACTCGCGTGTTCAAACACATCTTCCTTTCGTCGAGGGTTACCGTTCGAAGTTTTGCTACTATAGAACTTTTTTGTCCAGTTCTTCCCCTCTGTATTGACCCAAAAGTATCTGGTTTCGTCGTCTAGGTTAGTATCGATCGTCGGTTTCTTTTCAACAACAATAGCGAGAAAGAGGTCAAGATCTCGATAGTGTTTGTTAAACCCATATTCATCTCTAACGCGCTGGTATTTCCTTATTTCCCCTACGTAGTCGCTAAGTTTCCCCGACACATCCTCCCCAAATACCTCCGTCATCCCCTCTCTACTTCGTCCGTTATTTATTGGATATTTTTTTGGATGCAGATAATGGAAGATGGGGGACATCGTGCCCGATTGAATGCCATCAATATCGAGCGAAGCAAACATCTCTATAGCTGAATCTATCTCATTTTTGTTGTCCGACTCAACCAACGTACGTAGTAAATCAAGTGATTCTTGCTTGTAATCGTCCACTTCGACATTCATTATACTTCCATTAATTGACCCCATATTCTTGGTTATCAAATCTAATACTCGTTCTTTGTTTTCATCGGATATATCCAAATCTCTGACACGATTTTTTTTAGTGCTAACGCGGGATCCACCTGCACCAGGATTTTCACAGAGTCGGCATAAGGTTGTCATCTCATCTGTACCCATTTCTTCTTCTTCAATTAGTGCCTCCGCTAAGGCACGAACAGCCTTCGACGTGCTCTGGGCTACTTCTCTCGTTTCCGCCCAGCTTCGATTCTTCCTGTACCACTGTAATACATCTTCTATCTCCTCATCCAGTTCGGACATGGTACAAAAGTAATCGGCTATATTTATATAGCTGAGGAAGTAGGATTGTCAATTCCAGTATCTATCCCTCGGACTTCATACTTCGCTTGTTCACCAAGCCCGGTTTTCCGGTAGAAATTCGCTATGGATCCAACCAGATTTGAACCTCAGTCACGGTCACTTCGCTCGTTCCTCGCTCGTTCACTGCCTCGCTTCACTATGTTCAGCGAGACACTCCACTTCGTTCCGTTCACTAGTTCAAATCCTCCGTCCCCATTCACTCGTCACTGCGTTCCTCGTTCATGGGTCCAACCGGATTTGAACCGGTGACCACTCGGTTATGAGCCGAGCGCTCTAACCTGACTGAGCTATGGACCCTGCGTCCTGCGCGTCTCTTAGTTAGGGAAGGCGTTCTAAAACCTTTGCGGACTGTCGCGCATCATAACCCGAGACGGCACAGGATGTCGTCGGGGAGTCCGTCGCGGTTCGCTTCGGTGACGCGGACGAGCATCACGTCGTCGCGGTCCTTGACGCTCCCGACGAAGCCCGTCTCGCGCGCCTCCTGTACGACGGCGACGACGGGTGTGGGGGAGTCGAGGACGGCGCGGACACGCTCAACGAAGACTTCGCTGTGCGTCTGCATCGGTGCGACTTCGTCCACGACGACGGTGTCGGCGTCATACGCGACGACTGCTTCACGCGCAACCGACTCGACAGCCGAAACGTCTACACCGTACTTTCCGACCGCCGGACCGTCGTAACCGACGTGTGCCATCACCTCCGAGTTTTTCGTCGAAACGTCGGTTATTCGGAAGCCGACGCGCTCGCCGTCGTCGCGTATCTCGGGCGAGAAGACGCCGCGTACCATCTTCCCTCGGTCGCGTGCCCTTTCGACGACTTTCTCGACGACCGTCGTCTTTCCTACGCCGGGACTTCCGGTGAGAAGGACGTTCTCGCGCATCTACCGCGCCCCCTCGGCTTCTTCGAGTTTCCGCCGGACGTACGTTTCCTCTTCTTCCGACAGGTCGCGGTCGGCGAAGATTCGCAAAGCTTCCTCGTGCATCTCGGGGTCAGTTTCGCTGGGACGCTTCATCACGAGTTCGGCGAGTCCGCTCTCCTCGCCCGTCCATCCGAATCCTGCCTTGCGCGCTGACTCGTACGAGAACGGGTTGTTGACGGAGATACGGACGGCTCCGTGGCGTTCCAGAAGGCGGTCGGCGGCGTATTTGAGGAGCGCGGAGCCGACACCTTCGCCGCGGCGGTCTTCGCGTACCGAGATATACCGCACACGTACGGCATCGGGGTCTGCGCGGTCGTGCGAGAAAGAGAGGACAGCGACCGTCTCGTCTCCGTCGCGCGTCACAGCCTTTCCGCTCGGAACGCGGAACTTGCCCGCGTACGCGAAGTCGTCTTCGTCGAGTTCAAGCGTCGCGTCGGACCAGCCGACTATCTCGTTCTCGAACGTGTGTACCTCGCCTTCTGTCGGCTGTTCCATACTGACAGTAGCATTTCCAGCCTAATCAAGTTCGA
The DNA here is from genome assembly GCA_034522195.1 of Halobacteriales archaeon. GTDB lineage: Archaea > Halobacteriota > Halobacteria > Halobacteriales > Halorutilaceae > Halorutilus. The sequence continues at coordinate 363,125 of JAXHLL010000002.1, forward strand.
CCCGATATCTTTCCCGACAAAAATTCGGAGCGCGCCGTCTACTCCTCGCCGAACATCTTGCGCATCATCGGATGCATCTCCATCATCTGCTCCTCCGCAATCTCCTCGTACAGCTTGTACGTGATGGAGACTGTAAGGAGAAGTCCCATTCCGGTCACGTTGCCGATGGTGCCTAAGAGGTTCGCCATGACTGCGAGTATGCCGAGCAGAAGACCGCTCATAACGGTAATCTGCGGGATGTAGCGGTCCATGACCTTCTCAACGACTGCGGGGTTCTGTCTGAATCCGGGTATCTGCATCCCCGAGTTCTGTATCTGGCGCGCAACAGCGTCGGGACCCATGTCGGCTGTCTGAACCCAGAAGACGGCGAAGACAGCACCGCCTACCGTCAGGAATGTGAAGTCGATACCGAGACGTATCAGTATCTGCCACGCGGCTTGGTCAGGTCCGACGGGTAGCCACCACATCCAGTCGAGCGGGTTCTGTATCGGCTGTAGGTAGTACATAAGACCGGAGGTAGCCTGCCCTGACGCCTCGTCGTAGACGCCGTACCAAGCAGGCGGGTTCTCCATCTGCGAGTAGACCATCTGACCGAACATCTGTATGTTCGCCTGTATGGCGCGGACGAAGATGAGCGGAAGGACGCTCGCGTATATCAGCTTCACGGGGTAACGTCCACGAGCACCCTTGACGCGCGAGTGCGAAAGCGGTATCTCGACACGCACCGACTCGGCGTAGACGACCATCGCAAATATCAGGAGCGTCGTCACGACGAACAGTATCTGTCCGCCGTAGGTCAGAAGGAACCAGAAGCCGTCGCCGCTCGTGAGAGCGAAACCGGGGTCGTACTGTCCCGAGAATATCTGGTACCAGCGGAAGATGAGACCGGTCGATAGGTCTGCTATGTTCGCAACGCCGCCCTCCGTGCTCCAGTCGAATATTCCGCCGACGAGTCGCTGGGAGATTGCGGCTATTATGAACAGACCGATACCGCTACCCACACCCCACTTCGAAACTATCTCGTCGAGGTAGAGTATGAGTATGCCGCCCGCGGCGACCTGCGCGAAAACCACGAACGCCATGAGGTTCGCGGGAAGACCCATGCCCGTAGCGGGCTGAAGGAATCCGCTCGCAACCATCGGCGCGGCTGTGAGTATCGACATGGCTATGACGAGAAGCTTCTGCGAACCCTGAAACAGAGCCTGTCCACGCGGCTCGTTGGTGTCGAAAGGCAACATGTTGGAGCCGTCAAGCAGTTGCATGACGATGGCTCCTGTCACGATAGGTCCTATGCCGAGGTGCAGAATCGAGCCTTGCGCACCCGCTAAGACCGACCGGAACTGTCCGAAAAGGTCCCCCTGTACGTTCACGCCGTAGACCGTCACGTTCGTCAGGACGAAGTACACGAGGAGCACGCCGAGTGTCCAGTACAGCTTCTTCTTGAAAGGCACGTGCTTCTTCGGACGCGAAACCGCAGGTACCCGTACGATTACAGGTTCAAGTACGTCGATTAATCCCATTCTTTCTCTTCCTTTGTCTTCTGTTCCGTCTGTCGTTTCACTCTTCTTGCTCTGTCTCTTCCGTCTCGTCTTCGGAATCTTCCTCGCCTGTGACGACAGCCTCACCGCCCTCCGACTCTATCTTCTCGACAGCCGAGTCGGAGAAGTCTTCTGCGCGAACGACGAGTTGGTTGCGGACCTGTCCGCTTCCGAGAACCTTATCGACTCCGAGTGCGTCTGCGTCAACTTCGTATCCGTCGTCGGTCTCCTCCGCGACGCCCTCTTCGACGAGTTCTTCTATCTTCCTGTCTATGTCGCCGACGTTCGAAACTTCGATGTTCTCAACAACCTTCTGCGGACGTTTGAATCCGCTCTTGCCTATCGGCGGATGGTTCGCACTCTCGTGTTTCTTACGTCCGGCGTCGCCTCTTCCGCCGCGGTTGCCCGCGCCGCGCCTCTTCTTGTGAGAACCGCCGCCATGAGTCCGTGAACCCCTACCGCGTTTCTTCGAGTCGCGTGACATTGTTATCGCATCCTCCTGAGGAGGTCGTCGATTTCGTCTCCGTGGTTCCCTAAAACGCCCCCTTGCTTATAACTGTGTTTGATTCCGTCGTGTCCCTTTCGCGGAGGATGCAGGCGGAGCGTAGGGTTTACGCCCGCGTCGCGGAGCGTCGTCTCGCCCGCGACAACCTCCTCGGCGATATGTGCGACGGACTCGAAGCCTTGCTCCTCAGCAAAGTCGTCGTCCACGTCTCCGCCGTCGAGCGTCTCTCCGCGCTCTTCGAGCAGAAGCGCGAGTGTCTCAGCGTCGGGTTCGCCGTAAGCGACGTAGTCGTTGACCTTCTGAACCATGCCGCGGTAGGTGTCTTCGTCGGGGACGACGGTGAATGCGTTGACCTGTGAGAGGTTGAGCATGTCGAGCGTGTCGCGGACGCCCGAAGGCGAGTCGGCTTCCCCGCGTACACGGACGATGCCGTACGACATCACTCGGTCACCTCCAAGTTATCGTAAGCACGTTGTGGAACACGCGCCTCCGCGCTCTCCTTGAGCGCGTTGTACGTCGCCTTACCGAAGTTGACCGTCGTGCGCGTCTGACCGCTCGCCTTGGTCCATACGTCCTCGATTCCTGCGAGTTCGAGAACGTGGCTCGCCGTCTCGCCCGCGGCGATTCCGATGCCCTTCGGTGCGGGTATGAGCGTAACCTCGACGCTCCCCGCCTTTCCGGTCGTTTCGAGAAGGACTGTATGCGGTTCGTCGGCACGCGACTCCCACGAACCCGTGCCGCGCGGAACACGTATAAGGTCGAGCTTTGCGACGTCTATCGCCTTGCGTATGCCAGCACCGACCTGGTCCTCCTTCGCCTCCGCGTATCCGACGTATCCGTCGCCGTTTCCGACGATGACCGAGCAACGGAACTTGACACGGCGTCCCGAGTCGGTCATGCGCTGAACCATGTTTATGTCGAGTACCTCGTCCTCCAGACCGGGGAGGAGCGTATCGACAATCTCGGGTTCCTTTAGCTGTAGACCTGAGTCGAGAGCCTCTTCCATCGACGTGATTTCGCCCTCCTGCACAAGCCTACCAAGACGCGTCTTGGGTTGCCAGTCGTCCTCGTAGCCGTCTCCGTTGCTCATAGCTCAGCCTCCACAGCTTCTAAGACCTCATCAAAGTGCTCGGGCAGTTCGCTCGCCTCGATGGGCTGTGCCTCGTACTCAACGCCCTCGGCGATATGCTCGCCGCGGACGCGCTCCCAAGACGGAAGAACCTCCTCGCCGTGGGGTATATCGACGCCTGCGTCTACTGCACCCGAAAGTACGGCGAAGACACGGTTTGCGGGTGTGACACGGTTGAGACCTATGTCGAGGACAGCCTGCTCGTGTCCTTCGTCGAGTGCGCGTGCACCCGCGATACGTCCGACGAGGTACGCTGACGGAAGGTTGCCTGTCGGTGCCTCCCATCCGAAGTTCGAAAGTTCGCTCGTGTGCGCGTTCGCGACCGTGTGGTCACCCTCGTCGCGCGCAACGACGACCTGTACATGTGTGTGTCTGTTGGACTTCCGTACGACGAAGCGGGGCTGTCCGCTCTTGAGGAGACGGAGGCGTTGACCGTAGTCGGTACGCCCCTCGCGTCTCCGTCGCATCGGAACCTTGTATCTTGCTCCTGTTGCCATTGTTATTCCTCCATTCCTTCGACGTAGTTCTTGAGGTAACGGACGCTGTCGAACTCTCCGCCCTTCGCCTTCGCGTAGAGGTCACGGTACTCCGAAGGGTCTATCTCTTCCTCGTCCTTCATCCGGCGAAGCTCCTTCCTGAGAGCACGTATGCCGGACTTCCACTCGTCCTTGCGCGGGTTACGCGCACCCTTCTTACCCTTACGTGTTCCGGGACCTTTTCCGTGTCCGTACTTGCGTTTCTCGTCGCGTTCACGGGCACGTCCACGTGAGACGCCCTTTGGTCGTTTCTCGCGTATTATGCCCTCCTCCACGAGACCACGCACGTCTTCGCGCGTGATAGCCTCGGCGACCTCGTCCTGTGCGTCGGGGTCTAGCCAGACACGTTTCTCGCCGCATCCCATTATGTCCGCGGCGAGACGTTTCTGGCTTCTCAGGTCTGTCATTGGTCATCCTCCTGTACGTGTGTCGGGTTGAGAACACGCACACCGTCGTCGAGTGCGCGCTCCTCTATACGTTCACGTTTGCGTCCTCCGACGCTCGAACCTATACGTACAGCCTGTGTGTCGGAGTCCACGTCGTCGAGTTCCTCGGGCCTGTGTACGAGAACCTCGTCGAATCCGCTCGGATGCAGACCGCGTGCCTTCGCAGGCGTACGGTAGCCGACGTTGACCTCCGCGCCCTTGCCCTTCTTGTTCTTGCGCCTCTTGCTGTTCGAACCGCGGAGACGTCTCCAAGAGTCGGCGGAGACGCGCTTCTTCTTGTGGTGGTCCTGACGTTTGAACGACGGGTTGTTCTGGTCAGCACGCTTCCTGAGAGCGTCACGTGTCTCGTCGTCGATTTCAGGCGTCTTGTCTGATAGTTCGACCGCGGAGACGACCTCCCCGACCTCTTCCTCCTCCTCTTCTTCCTCTTCGACAAACTCTTCCTCGGTCTCTTCGACCTCCAAGCCGCCTACGTCCGCCTTGATGCGTGCGGCGAGCGCCTTGCCGACACCCTCGGTCTCGGCTATACGTTCCTGCGACGCCTTACGCAAGTCCTCGACGGTCTCAAAGCCTGCTTCGCGCAGAGCCTCAGCCTTCGACTCGCCTACACCGTCGATGTCCGTTAGTTCTTTTTCCGCCATCTCAGACCTCCGGCTTCGCTGTTATGTAGATGCCGTCCTGGAAGACACGGACATCCTTGTCGTTCGTGTAAGTCAGCTGTTCTATGTTCGCCGCCGTCTGTCCGACGTGGTCCTTGTCGGGTCCGCGTAGCACGATTTCCTCTTCGCTGACCTCGACTTCCGTCTCGCCGAGCACCTGCGTCTCGCGCGGGTGCTTCTCGCCGAGGAAGTTGCGCACCTCTACGGTGTCGCCCTTTACCTCGACCTGCATCGGGAAGTGAGAGTAGAGTACCTTCATCTCGTACTCGAATCCGTCCGTGACACCCTTAAAGGCGTTACGGACCTGACTCTCGAACGTCCCGAGTGTCGCACGCTGTTTCCTGCGCTCAGTCTCCGTCTCGATGACGAACGCGTCGTCTTCGAGCGTCACCGTAACACCGGGGTACGAGAAGCTCCTTGTTACAGAGCCGTTCGGACCGCTGAACGTGAACTCTTCGAGGCTCTTTTCGACCTCGACTTCTTCGGGTATCTCGATTTCTTTTCTCATTCTTTTCACCTCAGTAGACGTAAGCGAGCAGTTGCCCGCCGACGCCCTTCTCTCGTGCCTCGTAATGCGTCATGACTCCGTGGCTCGTCGTAACTATGAGCGAGCCGAAGTCGCGTCCGGGCAGGTAGCGTTTCTCCCATTTCTCGTACTCGTCCTTCGTTGTCGAGTAACGAGGCTTGACGACACCGCAGTCGTTTATCTGCCCCGCCAAATCGACGTGGAACTCGCCCGCCTTCCCGTTCTCGACGAACTCGAAACTGTCTATGTAGCCCTCGTCATAGAGGACGCCTAAGACGTTGCCGACGACGTTCGAAGCAGGCTCGACCGTACAGTCGAGCTTGCCTAACTTGTCGCCGTTCTTGACCGTCGAGAGCGCGTCGGCGAGTGGGTCTGTTCTTGTCATTCTTGTCACCTCTAACTGTACTTCTTTGCTCCCATGTCTCGTGCCACCTCTCGGAAGCACTGACGGCACAGGTTTATCTCGTAACGCGTCACCAGACCATCCCTGCGTCCGCATCTTCTGCATTCGAGCTTGTTGCCCGTTCTCGTCGTCTCTTCGGGTTCTTCTGCCTCTGTCTCGCTCATTCTATATCCACCTCGAACTCGTTCTCGACGAACGCCGCAGAGTCGTCGGCGTCGAGGCGTTGGTCGTCGGATATCTCGCGCGGCATCTTGCCGCGGCGTTCGACGCGTTTGCCTTTGCGCGCTAAAGCGACCGTAACGTCCATTCCGAAGATACCGATTTCGGGGTCGTACTCCATACCCTCGAAGTCGGTGTGCTCCTCGACACCGAACGAGAAGTTGCCGAACTCGTCGAAAGACGAGCGCGGCACGCTTCCGACTATGTCGAGAGCCTCCGAGAGGAACTCCTCGGCACGGTCGCCGCGTAGAGTGACCATGCATCCGATAGGGTCGCCCTCGCGTATTCCGAACTCGGGGTTGCTCATCTTCGCGTTCGTCCGTACCGTCTCCTGTCCCGTCACGTCCTCAACTATCTCCTCGGCGTTCTGTAGCTCGCGTCCGCCCTCGCCGACGTTCATGTGAACTACGACCTTCTCGACGACGGGCTGACGCATCTCGTGTACGTCTTCTAGCGTCATTCTTCAGCCTCCTCTTCTTCGTCTGCTTCCACGTTCTCGTCTTCTTCGCCCGTTTCCGCCGACGTTTCTTCTTCGGCGTCTTCGACCTCCGTCTCCGTCGCGGAACCGGTTTCCTGCGTCCCTCCTTCCTCCTGCTCTTCGAGGTCGCTCACGCTCTCGCCTATCACGAAGATGTACTCCTCGACGGTCTCGAACGTCGAGCCGTCAGGAAGTTCGGCGATGACGGTGTTGGGACTTGAACCTTCGCTGACGATGTACTCGGTGAGTTCTCCGACCTCGCCCGAATGGCGTCCATCGACGGCTGTGACAGCACTGCCCTCCTCGAAGGAGAACCTTTCGAGGACATCGTTGGTTTCGAGGTCGATTACGACGGAGTCCTTCGTCGAGTAGCCGTCGTCATCGACGACGACGTTGGCTCCGTTGTGGAGGTTGAGCTGTACGTCGCCGCCCTTCAGGTACGTTATACCGTCTATGCGTGCGAGCTTGTTGTCCGCCGCGTCCTCCTCGACGGAGACTAGCGAAAGCCTGCCGCCTTCGCCGGGGAAGACACGGTAGTACTCGTCCCTCGCAGGGAAAGCGACTATGTCGAACGTCCCGACCGGGAGACGGTGGTCGCTAACAGCCTCGCCGTTGACGAGAACACCGTCGTTGTCGAGAGCGTATCTGAGCTCCTTCGCGTTCTCGACGTATCCGAGAACGTCACGTACGAAGACGACGAGCGGCACGGCGTCGCCGCCGTGCGGTCCTGCGTGCGAAGCGACGGTGTAGACCTGATTCTTGCGCTCTACGGGCCAAGCTTCGGGCGCGGAGAGCCTCTTCTGGTGAACCATTATCCGTCACCCTCCTGTTCGTCTCCGACGGTTTCGATACGTTTCTCGCGTTCGCCGTCCTGCAGGTTGAGGTCGGTGACGCGGAGGTTCGACGCGTCAACGGGCTTCGGAACCTCCTCGCCGTCGGTCTTCTCGACCGTGACGTCCTCGACGTATACCTTCGTTTCGTCGAGTTCGACGCGTAGAACCTGTTCCTCCTCACCGGCGTAGTCGCCGCGCAGAACTTCGACCGTGTCGCCCTCCGACACACGTACAGAACGCGTGCCGTACTCCTCGCGGAGTTCGTCGGAGAGCGTCGCGCGCACGTACTTGTTACGTCTGTGCAGAGGAGCCTGAGCGCGTTCCTTGCGCTGTTTACCCGGATGTTTGCTCTTTCGTGTCATGCTATTATCTTTGCTGTGCTTGCTACGGGTCCGAACCTGTCCGCGACCTCGCGGGCTATCGGACCGCGTATCTCCGTACCGCGCGGCTCTTGGTTGTCGTCGATTATCACCGCGGCGTTGTCTTCGAACATGACGCGCGTTCCGTCGGGACGCCTGTACGGCTTCTTCTGCCGTACGACCACGGCGTCGAGAACCTGACGACGCATGTCGGGGTCGCCCTTCTTGACGCTCACGACGACTATGTCGCCGACACCCGCCTTCGGCTGTCTGCGACGCGTGCCGCGGTAGTTCTTCACGCTGATTATCTGTAGCTCGCGCGCGCCTGTGTTGTCGGCACAGACGAGGCGCGAGCCTTTGCTGAGCGACTTCGTTATGTCAGCCTTCAGAGCCTTCATGCTTCATCCTCCACTACTTCGATTACTACGAACTGCTTCGTCTTGCTCAGCGGTCTACACTCGGCGATACGTACTGTGTCGCCCTCCTCCGCGTCGAGACACGGAGGGTTGTGGGCGGGCGTACGCGAACGCCGTCTCATGTACCTGTCGTACTTCGGAACCTTGACATCGTGCTCGCGTTCGACAACAACCGTCTTGTCCATCTTGTCGCTCGCGACACGTCCTTCGAGGACCGTGCCGCGCGACGAAAGCGTACCGTGGAACGGACAGTTGTCGTCGTCGCAGTCTGTTTCGGGTTCCGGTACTTCGTATCCTACTGGCATCTTAGACACCTCTTACTCTTTCCGCGGGTCGCGCGTCTATCGCTTCCCCTTCGACACGGACGACTGTCGTGTCGTCTACGTCGTCCGTTTCTTTGCCGGGGAGTTCGAACTCGAACGTCGTGTACTTCTTCTGGACGGTCTTTTCGTCGTCTTCCGTTTCGACGACGAGCGTGTGCGTCGTCTCCTCGACGACACGTCCCTCGATACCGACGAGAGACGTGTCAGCGGAGTCCACGACACGGCACCGAAGACCGACGAGTTCGTGGCGCGCGACGTTCCGCGGTGTTATCATTCTACTATCTCCTCCGTTTCTTCCGTCTCGCGCTCCGTCTGTATCGTCTTGATGCGCGCTATCGTCTTCTTCATCTCCCCGATACGTCCGGGGTTGTCGGGCGCGCCACCAGCCGCCTGTATCGAAGTCTCTTGTAACAGCTCCGACCGGAGGTTCTCCAGTTCGTTCTGAATCTCCTCGTCGCTCATCTCACGTATCTCGTCCGCTCGTAGTATCGCCATTTTAGTCACCTCCTTCTAATCCGAACTCGTCGGCGAGTTCCTCGATTAACTCTTCGGTCTTGAGGTTCGCCTTGACGCCGACCTCCTTCGCCAGCTTCTGAAGCTCGCGGTAAGACATCTCGTTGAGTTCATCGACCGACGACGGAGTGTCTTCGTCTTCCGCGTCTGGCTCCGCTTCTTCCGTCTCCTCTGCTTCTTCCTCGTCCGGCGTCTCCGGCTCCTGCTCCGGTTCAGGCTCGGTTTCTTCGGAGTCTTCCTCCTCTTCTTCGACGGATTCTGCTTCTTCCTCTTCGTCAGCTTCCTCCGCCTCCTCAACGAGTTCTTCGATGCCTTCGGCGTCTGTCGTCTCCGCCTCTTCGACCTCGATTTCTGTCGCTTCGGCTTCGGGTACGAGGCCTTCGGTGTCGGCGTCCACGTACACCTCGAACTTGTCGGGTAGCTCAGAGCCGGGCGGTATGATGCTGACCTGTATACCGATGGTTCCGAGCTTCATGACCGCCGTACCTTGACCTCTCTCGACAACCTCCTCGGCGGGTTCGCCGCAGTGCTTGACGTAGCCCTCCTTGAACTTGACGACACGCGAACGCGCGCCTGTCACCTTTCCGCTGAAGACTATCTCGGCACCCATCGCACCAGACTCCATGATACGGCTTAGTGTGGTCCTTCCGGCGTCGCGGAAGTACCATCCGCGTTCGAGCGCGTTGGCGAGTTTGTCGGCGACTATACGCGCGTTCAGGTCCGGCTCATCGACCTCCTGAACGTCTATCTGGAGGTCCTCAATCTCGAACTCGCGTTCTAAGTCGTCGGTAAGCTGACGGATGTTCTTTCCGCCCTTACCGATGACCATGCCGGGCTTCTCAGCCTTGAGCGTAATCTCGGTGCCCATCGGCGTCCGCGCTAACTCCATGCCGCCGTATCCGGCGCGTTCGAGTTCCTCGGCGAGGAACTCGTCTATCTGCGACCGGCGCATCCCCTTCTCGACGAAGTCACGTTCTATCGCCATCTATCGGTCTCCTCCTTTTTCTTCGTCTGTTTCGGACGCTTCCGTTTCGTCTCCGTCCTCTTCCGTCTCGGGTTCGTCAGCGTCTTCGGCTTCGGATTCCTCTTCGTCTTCCTCCGTCTCGTCGGATTCCGTCACTTCCTGCTCTTCCTCTTCTTCGGCTTCCGTCTCGGTTTCATCTTCATCCTGCGTCTCGGTTTCGGTCTCCTCGGCTTCCTGCGGTTCTTCGGCTTCTTCCTGCTCTTCCTCAACTTCCTCCGACGCCTCGTAGTCCTCCTGTAGAAGGACGATTTCGATGTCCACGAGGTCGGAGTTCCACTGGGTGGCGCGTCCCATCGCACGCGGCTTCATACCGCGCGACTCGCCGACCTTGTGCGCCGCGATATGCTCTACGACCATCTCGTCGGTGTCGTAGCCCTGTTCCGACGCGTTAGACTCGGCGTTGTAGAGCACGTCGTGTATGGCTTCGGACGCCTTCTTGGGGAAGCTTCCGGCGTCCCAGCCGTCGATGCCGGAACGGTGTCCCGAACCCGAGTTGTGCTTCTTGAGCGGGATGGGCGTCTCGCCGTCGGCTATCGAGCGAAGCGTCGTCTTTGCCTCTCCTAGAGGCATTCCCTTGACGTGCGCGCACACCTCGACAGCGTCCTTCTTGCTGATGCTAAGCTCGCGCCCCATCGCTTTCGCGCTTCTTTCCTCGTCGACCTCGACTGAGTAGCTTATTCCCATGGTCACTTGAGGGGCACGAACTTCGAGGAACGGGTCGCGCCTATGCCCGCCTGTCCGTGTTCTACGTCTTTGCGTGTTAGTTCGAACTCACCGAGGTAGTGACCTACCATCTCCGCTTCGACATCCACACGCTCGAACTCCTGACCGTTGTGGAGCATGAACGTCGTGCCGACCATCTCCGGCAGTATCGGCATGTCGCGCAGATGCGTGCGTATCTCGTCGTCTCCGTCCTCGACACGGTCGAGAAGCTTCTCGTGCTCCTCCGAAAGACCGCGTTCGAGCGTCCTTCGCATACGTGCGGGTGCGATTTCGGTGAACTCGTCGAGCGACATCTCCTGTAACTCGTCGAGCGTGTGTCCTCGGTACTTGAACTCTCCTTCTCTGCTTGGTAGCTCTGACTCTGACATGGTTACTTTTTACCTGTCCTCCTGCTTGATATGTCGCCCACCTTACGACCGGGCGAAGTGTTCTTGCTTACGGATTTGGGGCGTCCGGGATGCTGGCGTCCGCCGCCGCCGAACGGATGGTCTACGGCGTTCATCGCTACACCACGAACCTTGGGCCACTTCCCGCCGCGGCTCTTCATCTTGTGGTGCTTCTTGCCCGCCTTGAGGAACGGCTTTTCGGTGCGTCCACCGCCCGCGACCACGCCTATCGTTGCGCGGCAGTCGGGGTCGAACTGACGTATCTCGTCGCTCGGAAGCTGGACGACTGCGCCTCCGCGTTCGTGTGTGATGAGCGTCGCACTCGTTCCCGACGAACGCGCGATTTTTCCGCCGTCGCCGGGGTTTATCTCGATGTTACAGACCGGAACGCCCTCGGGTATCTCGGCGAGAGGTAGCGTGTTTCCGGCTTCGACCTCCGCGCTCACGCCAGCCTGTATCTCGTCGCCTACGCCCACACCTTCTGCTACGAGAACGTGGCGTTCGTCGTCGTCGTCGTAACGGACACGTGCGACGGGCGCGCTCCTCGCAGGGTCGTGTTCGAGACCGACGACCTCTCCCGTCGCCGTCTTGTCGTCGACCGTCTTCTTGTGTCTCAGCGTCGCCTTGTAGTTGTGCGACGGGGCACGGAACGTCGGGCTTCCCTTGCCAGCCTTCTGCTGACGAATCGGACGACCCATCTCAGACACCTCCCGTGTCTGAGAAGCACTGAGCTTTGCTCAGAGCCATTTTAGAACGCCCCCATTCTCGACGCTATGTCCTGCGCCATGTCTTCCTCGGCAAACTTGACTGTCGCTTTCTTGTCTCCTGTCATGGTTATGTGTGTGTTCACGCTCGCCACCTCTGCGTCGTACTCGTCCTCGATTTCTGCGGCGATATCGTCCTTCGTTGCGTCCGTGCTGGACCATGAACTGCATCTTGTTCTCGAAGTCCATCTGGTCCATCGCCTTCTCCGTGATATGCGGTCTCTTGATGACGCGTGTCATCTTTCGTCTAGCACCTCCAGTGCGGGTTCGGTCCATACTGTAAGGCGTCCCGCGTCTCCGCCGGGTGCGAGGTCGGGCACGCCGAGTTCCTCGGCGCGTACAACGTCGGCACCGGGCAGGTTCCGTCCGGCACGGAACTCGTCGGCTGTGACGAAGAGTATGCTCTTAGGCGTCCTGTGCCTCCTTCCGCGTGTCTTTCCGCGTCCGGCACGTACACCGCGTCCTTCGTCGGCGCGTTCCACATCGTCGTGGAGACCGAGCGATTCGAGAACCTCGACGACCTCCTTCGTCTTGACGAGTTCCTCGAAACCGGCTTCAAGGACGACCGGAAGCGTAACGTCCTCGCCGAACTCGTGCCCACGGTCGCGTACACGTACCTCGTCTGCGGTTGCGGCGACCGCGCTTCTGAAAGCAAGCGAACGTTCCTTGTCGTTGAACTCCTCGCCTATCTTCTTCTCAGCCTTGGGCGGGTGTGCGCGGCGACCGCCTGTCGTGTGCGGAACCCTCGCGGCACGGCTCGAACCCTTGACACGTGGAACGTGCGCGAGTCCCTGACCGCTTCCGCGCGACTCGGCACTCGTACGCATTCCTGCGTGCTCGTCTGTACCGTACGGCTGTTTTTCGCTCGACTGCGTCGCATGGAAAGCGCGCTCGATGATGTCGGGGCGGTAAGACGTCTCGAACGCCTCGGGTAGCGTCGTCTCGCCCGCCTCGTTTCCTTCGTTGTCTAGCTTGATTATCTCCGTCATCCTTGATCAGAGCTCGTGCTCACGTAACGTATCTCGGGGTCGTAGACGGCGTCGTCCTTCGGACGCACCGCCTGACGCGTCCTGACGAGCCTCTGCTTCGGACCCGGCACGCTTCCCTTGACGAGGATGTAGGGCGACGAAACCTCGCCGTAGTTTACGAAGCCGCCGTCGGGCGTAGCGTCCTCGTCGTCAACCGAAAGGACGCGTTTGTTTATCTCGGTGCGCTGATGATACCCCGTCTGTCCCTGTTGCGGGACGGTGGAGCGCACACGCGAAGGGTGCCAAGGACCTAAGTTGCCTATACGGCGTCTCCATCCCTGACGGTAGTGCTTGCCCTTGCGTAGCTTGACGCCCCACCGTTTGACGGGACCTTGTGTTCCCTTGCCCTTCGTTATCGCCGACACGTCTATGTACTCGCCCGCGCGGTGGGTGTCCTCGACGCCGACTTCGTCGCCGAGAAGTTCGACAGCGTGGTCGAGACGCGCGTCAAGGTCGCCGCCCGACACGGGTACCTCCATCATGTCGGGCTTCTTCTTGGGCACGCCGTCCACGTCGGCGGGTGCCGTGTAAGCGATGGCACGCACCTCGTCGAACTTCTCGTCACGTATCTCGTCCACGTCTCCCGCTTCGTCGGGCTGTGAGACGGCGCGTCCTACCTCATCGTCGAGTTCGTCCGTCCATACCTCCGTGACAGGACGTGTTCCGTACGGTGTGTCACGGTAGACACGGACGGCGGCGACACGCAGAGGCGGCGTCTCTACTATCGTCACAGGTACGCTCTCCGTCGTTCCCTCTCTCGGCGAGCCTTGATGGTCGTTGACCATCATGACATGGGTCATGCCGGCTTTGTATCCGGCAAAACCCTGTAGCGACGGCTCACCGTCGGCTTCGGGCCAGGTACGGAAACGCGGCACTTCACTTGCGGCGCGTTTCCGCGGTCCGAAGCCCTTCGATCCTTTCCTCGGATTCGATGGCGTTGGCATTCGTTTTCTCTCCTATCTGTTTGCTATGTTCGCCAAGGCGAGGGTTGCGAGGACGGCTTCCTCCGTCCTCACGGTCTCAACGCCTTGGTCAGGCACGGTGTTTAGTACGTAATCGAAATCGACGGAAGCGTCACGCTCCCTCAGAATCTCGTGAACTCCGCGCTCGGGAGAGCCGAAGACGAGAGCGAGGTCGGTGGAGTCGCCCACACGGAGGTCGGAAAGTTCGACCTCCTTGCCCCGTCTCGACGTACAGACTGCGACCCCGTCGAAGGAGTCGAGCCAGTCGTCGAGCGAGGTGCGTTCGACCTCGTATCCGCCGTATGGCGAATCTGCGTCTTCGGCTATCTCGGCACGCAAAGGCTCTCTCGAAGAGACTCTGAGGGTGACGCGTTCCCCCTCCCGTATCCCTTCATCAGGGACGCGAAGGGCGACCGGGTGTTGCGTTCCGCAATTGACCCAGACGCGTCCGTCAGTTCCGACTTTCGTCACCACGCCTTCTCTGTACTCGGGTTCGGACCCTTCCGAATCCGAACCGGCGGTCACGGAGTGCAGGGGAGTTCCGAGCGGCGGTAGGACGCCGACGTACCTGAGTTCGTCCCGCCTGTCGAAGACGGTCTTTCTCAGATACGGTGGCGTCGCGGCGTACCGCAGGACTTGGGCGATGAGTTCGCCGTCGTCAGGATGGTCATCGTACACGACGACCCTCTCGCAACGGAAGATTGCGGCGGCGCGCGCGACCTGACCTATCTTGTGGGTCGCATCACGCGCGTCGTCGGTCTCCGCCACGAGCGACGCCGGAACGAGGATGGTTGGCTTCATGACGAAGCCTACCGTCGCCCCGCATTTAGACCTTGTTGGTCGTGGTAACCTTGTGCTAATAAGGCTGTCGTTAAAAAACGTCCTTGTGACAAAGTGCCAAGGGAACCGAGGATGGGTTTTATGTCGTACGCGTCCGTTTTGAATCCGTATGGTATACAAGAAGGTCAACCTGACAGGTTCGAGTACCGAATCGTGGGAAGACGCGGCTATGCAGGCTGTCGAGCGCGCCGAGACGACTCTTGAGAACGTCAAGTGGGTCGAGGTGCAGAGCAAGGGCATCGAAATAGCGAGCGCAGACGAACCCGAGTTCCAGACCGAAGTCGAGATAGCCTTCGAGGTCGAGTAGAGAGCGACGCGTCAGAAGTCGTCGAAAGTTCTCTGTGTTCCGTCGGAGGTAAGGAGACGCGGAAGTGTCTCGTGCGCGAAGACGAGCGCGAGAACGAGAACGATAGGAGCGAAGAACAGTCCGTAGAAGCCGAACACGGTCGGTCCGAAGATGTAAGCGAGCATAAGGAGACCGACATGAGTTCTTTCGCCGCTGAAGTAGGGACGTAGGACGATGTCGGGGACGAAATCGACCGCGACAGCGGTTACGACGACGAAGCCGGCGACGTAGACGAGGAGCGAGGTTTCGCCGGAAAGCGCGGCGTTTCCCGCGACGAAGAGCGCGAGAGGGATGTAGACGACCTTCATGCCGACGACAGGTACGAGGCTTGCGACGCCTGTGAGCGCGCCTGCGAGCGCGGGCGACGGTATCTGGACCGGCGCGGGGACATAAGCGTTGTACGCTGTAAATACGACGACGGCGACGACAGCGACGGCGATGACGTTTAGGAGGTTTCCGAGGAGGACGGCAGAGAGTTCCTCGTCCGCGGCGTCGAAGTAGTCGCGCATCGCGCCCGAGTCGTCGTATCTCAGGAGGTACTCGCGGAGACGCACGCCGTCTACGAGGAGGTAGTAGGCTACGACTAAGACGACTAAGAGGTTGAAAAGGATGCCCGTCACGAAGCCCGTGAGGACGGCGAGGTTCTCGCGGAGGAACTCGATGACAGCGTCGAGTTCCCCCGACTGATAAGCTTCGAAGACGCTCTCGAACGTCGGGTCGGGCAGGTCTTCGTTCGACGCGAGATACGTGTCCAGTCCGTCCGTCAGCGTCTCGAACAGGCTGTACTCCTCGACGAGTGCGCGTGTCTCGAAGAAGACGAGCGCGACGGTGTAGCCTATGAGAAGGACGAGTGGCAGACCGACGAAGAAGATTGAGAGTCCGGCACGGACGCTCGCCGGCAGGGAGACGGGGAGACCGTTGAGTCGGCGGTAGACAGGGCGCGTCGAGTAGTAGACGAAGACGGCGATGACGAGCGGCGCGACGAAGGTGTAGGCGACGTAGGCGACGACGACAGCGAGCGCGAGACCGAAGAAGGCAAGCAAGCCTCTCTCGACACCGGTTCCCATGATGTTTCCGTCAATCTCGCCGCGGATAAATCTGTCCTTGTTTCCGCGTCGGTCCGGCTTCAGACGAACTCCAGTTCGTCGCGCGTCACCGCCTCGCCGAAGAGCCAGTCGGCGTGTTCGACGGCGTAGTCGCGGTGGTCCTCTTCGATGTAGCCGAGCGCGTCCTCAACGATTACGGGACGGTAGTCGCGCAAGCCCGCGCTTCCTGCTGTGTGCAGGACACAGACGTTCGCGAGAGTGCCGCAGAAGACGAGGTCGTCTATCTTGTGGGCTTCGAGCCAGCCGTCGAGTTCCGTGCCTTGGAAGGCGTCGTAAGTGTGCTTCACGACGACCTTGTCTTCGTCTCTTACGTCGAGTTCGTCCACAATTTCCGCCTCCCAAGAGCCTTCGACGACGTGTTCGCCCCAGCGCTCGAACTCGTCGTAGTAGTGCGCTCCGTCGAACTGCTCGGGCGGATGTACGTCGCGCGTGTAGACGACCTGTACGTCGTTCTCGCGTGCCTTCTCGACGACTTCCGCGACGGCTTCGACCGCTTCGCCGCTCGCCGGTGCGTAAAGGCTTCCGTCGGGATGACAGAAGCCGTTCTGGGTGTCTACCACGACGACCGCCGTGGAGTCGGAGTCAAGCTTCATGTACGAAGGTTCTGTCTTTCGGAGGAAAACAGTTTCGGCGGAGAGGTTTGTAAGACGCGAACCGTGTCTGGCTACACGACTTCGTTCCGGTAGTACTGTATCAGGCTGCCTAAGTCGGACAGCGTGATACTAACACCGGCTACATCGGCGTCGCCCGGGTTGTCTTGGTATTCCTGTATGGCGTTTCCGAGGTCAGCGAGCGAAAGTCCGTCGTTGCCGTCGTTCTGCGTAACTGCGGTCCACAGCGCGTCCGAGACTCCTTCGACGGGCGAGGTAGACGGGTCTCTGACCTCAACGGTCGTCACGGTGCTGTCGGTCGCTCCATCGTCATCGATAACCGTGAGTGTGACGGCGTACGTTCCGGTGGCATCGTACGTGTGGGTGACAAGTGGAGCCGTTCTCATTATGTCCGTCGTGCCGTCGCCGTCGAAGTCCCACGCGTACGAAACAACGGAGCCGTCAGAGTCCGACGAAGCCGACGCGTCGAAGGTTATCGCTTCATCGACGTTTGGGCTGTTCGTCGAGGGTGTGAAAGAAGCCGTCGGCTGTTGCCACGCGAGTATCGGGTAGTCGTCGGGGTTGGTAATCGTCTCCCACGTGTTTGTGAAGTCGAATCCCTGCATGTTGTTCGGCGCGGCGGAGCCGGTCATTTGCGACGTTGTTAGTCCTTCACCTCCGGTAGAAAATCCAATCCCAGAAGACTCCTTATCCCAGTATCCGCCTTGAATGGGAATAGTTGCGTCGCGAACCGCGATAAATCCCCCCACACTGGAGCCGCCGGTGACATCTCCAATTGAATACGAATTCTCGATATTGCCGGTGTTGAACCCTATGAATCCGCCAGTTGAACCGCTCGTAGCTTCTACATCACCTCTCGCGTAGGAGTTAGTTACTGTGTCATCGCTTTGTCCGGCAAGACCACCTACGACATCGTCACCGTCAACTTCCCCCGTTGCGTATGACTCAGTTATTTGAGCAGAATTAAGCCCGACGAGACCACCTACTCGATTATTTCCATCCACATCTCCTGAAGCATATGACTTCGAAATTGTGCCGGTATTACGTCCTGACAATTCCTCCGGCTCTGGAGGTACCCACAACATCTCCTGTTGCGTGTGATCTTTCTATCGTGCCAGAATTAAAGCCGACAAGACCGCCAGACTGACCGAAGCTTCCGGATCCTTCTACTTCAGTTGTTGCGTACGAATCTGAAACTTCGCCGTTTTGGTTCCTTCCTACTAGTCCACCTACGTTGTCATCCCCATCTGCGTTACCGCTCGCAGACGAACGTATAATTGTGCCGAGGTTCGATCCGGCGAGAGGGGCGACGGTCGCCGAACCGGTGACATCCACCCATTCAAACCTGATATCTTTGACCTTCCCGTTGTCGGTACCGTCTCCGACTGCTTCGAAAAGAGCGACGGTGTCCTCACTTGGACGGTTGATAGTCAAATCTGTGATAGTGTGACTACCTCCATCAAATGTTCCAGTAAAGAATATCACACTATCGTCTTCATCGTCACCAAGCGGGTCGAATCCTTTGCCGCTATTCCACGCCGCAGTCTCGGACGCATCGATGTCAGAAACTACCTCGTAATTAGCGTCAAGCCCCTGCTCCTCAATACACTGCAGTTGGTCAACGTTTCCGACCTCGTACGGATTCGCCTCGGTACCAGCACCGTTGTACGACACAGCCGAACAGTCGGGCGCGGACTGCGCCGCAACCGTACCAACACCTGCCATCACGAACAGTAAGCCGACTAGAGCGACAAATAAGACTAGTCGTTTCGATGTCATGGAGAACAATAGAAAGCCACTCGTTTATATTTAATGCCGACATCCTTCGCAAGGTTACAACGACATACTGAAGTCCGCCAGTTTCTGCTACGCTACTTGATTCTGATAGTACTGTATCAGACTGCCGAGGTCGGAGAGCGTGATGCTCGCACCACCCACATCTGCGTCCGATGGATTGACTTGATACTGCTGTATCGCGTTACCGAGGTCAGCGAGGGATAACCCTGCGTTATTGTCGTTCTGCGTTACCGCGGTCCAGAGTGCGTCGGAGACTCCTTCGACAGGTGACGACGACGCGTCTGCGACTGTGAACGTCGAAGAAGTCTGAGCCACACCAGAGTCACCTATGTTTCCGCCCGTCGCGGCGGTTATGGTGCCTGTGTCGCCTTCGGAGCCTCCCGTCACGTCTACGTTCAGCGTGTACGTCGATGTCTCCTCGTCTATGTCGATGAACTCAACGTTCGTGTCCGTCTGACTTCCTATGCTGTCACCTGCATCGTCAACGACAGAGAGATTAACCCCGAAGTCGCTCGATTCGACGGCTACCTCTCCTACGCTCGAATCCGTCATCTCCACCGTGAAGTCGAACTCGCCATCCGTCAGTACCGTATCAGGGTTGTTTATCGATATCAGGCTCGTGTCGGTGCTCTCCACCGTCACCTGCGTCGTGTCGCTGTCGTCTTCGCTCCCAACGGTGGCTGTGTAGTCGCCCACGTCTCCGTCGCCTGTCGTCCATCCGAGCGTCTCAGTCGTCGAACTACCGCCGTCAAGCGTCACATCGACGGGGTCGCGCACCGTACCGCCGACGGTCAACGAAACCGTCTGTGTCCCCGACTCGTCGCCCGTGTTCTCTACCGTCGTGTCTACCGTCAGCGTTTCGCCCTCCGACACGGGCGAGTTCGTGCTGTCTATCGTGACACCGAAGTTCACGGGAGCGGGTTCGTCGTCCGCCCCTACCTGCCAAGCGAGTACAGGGTAGCCGTCGGGGTTCGTGACCGTCCGCCAAGTCGTCGTGAAGTCGAACTCATCCATGTTCGTTTCAGCAACGTCGCCCTGCATCTCGTCGGTCTGCAGTCCTTCGACGTTCTGGACGGTCGGACTTCCGCTCTCGGTTCCGAAGGAATCCGTCTGCGTCGTCGTATCTTCGTCCCAGTAAGAGTCGCGTAGAACCGCGCCTGTTTCGCCGAAGTTCAGGTCTCCAACAAGACCGCCTGTGTCTTCGTCGCCGACCACCTCGCCGGTCGCGTACGAACCGACGATGTCGCCGTCGCTCGCGCCTACGAGACCTCCGAGGAACCTGTCTCCGAGTACTTCACCTCTTGCGTACGAATCTTCGACCTCGCCGTCGTTTATACCAACGAGACCTCCCATGTCCCGTGCCGTGGTACCTTCGAATCCCGCGACGCTTGCTTCGGCGTACGACTCCTCGATATCGCCCATGTTGTTTCCGACGAGACCACCCGCGATATCGACGCTCGTCACGTCACCTTCGGCGTAAGACTCGGTTATACTTCCTTCGTTACCTCCGACGAGTCCGCCCACGCGCGTATCGGCGACTACCTCGCCGGTCGCGTAAGAATCGGTAATTTCGCCCTGATTGTATCCGACGAGACCGCCCACCCACTGACTACCGTCGATATCGACGTTCTCGACACCGACGTTCTCCACAGAGCCACCGGAGCCGACAGCACCGAAAAGACCGATGTCGAACTCGTCGCTACGGTCTATCGTCAGTCCCGTGATTTTGTGTCCGTCACCGTCGAAAGTCCCTGTGAACGGGCTGTCGAAGCCGCCGATAGGGTCGAAGTTACCGATGCTCGACGCGTCGATGTCGTCGGTGAGGACGTAGTCGCCGTCGAGGTCGTCACGTATGTCCTGTAGCTCCTGCGCGTTCGAGATATCCTCCTGCGCCGTAACGGTTCCGACAGCCGCGAAACAGAGAAGTACAACAGTTAGGACGACGAAAATCGGTACTGCGAAACGGAGACGGTAACGGTCGGCACGGTTCTTTTTTTCCATGGAAACACCTCGGAGTGAACGCGGTTATAGCTTTTGTATAGGAGCAAGACGGTGGTATGTATTGAGAAAGGAGCCGCCGAATCCGACTACACGACTTGGTTCTGGTAGTGCTGTATGAGCGAACCGAGGTCGGACAGTCCGATATCGACACCACCTACATCAGCATCTCCGGGGTTCGCCTGATACTCCTGTATCGCGTTTCCGAGGTCTGCGAGCGAGAGTCCTTGTTCGTTGTCATCCTGAGTCACGGATGTCCAGAGTCCATTGGAGACATCTTCAACAGGAGACTCCAACAGGTCCGCGAGACTGAACGTCGCGGAACTCTGGTCCACATCCGAACCTCCGATGTTTCCTCCGTTCGCCGCTGTTATCGTCCCTGTATCTCCTTCAGAACCTCCCGTCACGTTGACTCTGAGCGTGTAGGTCGATGTCTCGCTGTCTATGTCGATGAACTCGACGCTACGTCTCCGTCTGTTCTCCTACATTGTCTCCCGCATCATCAACCACCGACAGTTCAACATCGACGTCGCTCGACTCGACCGCTACCTCTCCTACGCTCGAATCCGTCATCGTCACGTCAAACTCAAACTCCCCGTCAGGCTGTGTCGTGTCGGGAGCATCTATCACCACAGGAGGTGCTTCCTCCACCGTCACCGTCTGTGTCGTCGTGTCCGTCGCTCCGTCGTCGTCCTCCACCGTCAGTTCGACCGTGTACGTCCCCGAACTGCTGTACGTATGCGTTACTGCCTCTCCCGTCGCCGTCGCTGTGTTCCCGTCTCCGAAGTCCCAGTCGTACCTCTGTATGTTCCCGTCCGAGTCACTCGAACCCGACGCGTCGAACGTTACACTGTCCGACGTATCCGGCGACGATGGCGAATACGTGAAACTCGCTTGCGGGGGCGTGTTCTCTTCGGTTCCTTCGTTGACCGAAACGTCGAGACTGTAAGGCGCGCTTGCGTCTATGTAGCCGTACGCGTGAACGTAATACGTACCCGACTCCTGTACCTCGTGCGTAACCGTCTCGTCATCACTAACTGAAATACTACTTTCCAAATCAGTTCCGTCGGAGTCTCGAAGTTCAAGGTCAAGGTCATCCACGGTATCGTCGAACAGGATGGTAGCGGTTATCTCGTCGCCTTCGTTAAGGAATATCTCGAAGTAGTCGGATTCACCCTCCACGATATTCAGGTCGGAGTAGAATCCCGGGGAGATGGACGTAGCCGTACTCCGGTCGTCGTTCGGCTCAAACCTGTCGTTCTCTACCGGGTCATCGTTCTCCTCCACCGTCCACGAAGTACTGTCACACTCGTCCTCGGAACAGATTTCGTACCTCCAGTCACCGATATCTTGCTCAGCGTACGTTATCGAACTGCTGTCTGTCGTAGATTCTCCCGGAGCGAGTGTGAAGTCTTGTTCCGTCGACTGAAGTAAGGTTCCATCTCTGTAAAGCATGACATCAACCGTCTGGGTTTCGGTAGTACCACCCACGTTTTCGATAGTAGCTGATACTTCAGCTACTTCACCGACTTCGACCGTCGAAGGACTGTGGTCAGCACTTACTGAAAAGAAGGCTTCCGTATCCTGTATCTCAACATCACCTGTCGTTTGGTCACCGTCGAACAGGTTATCAGGAGTCGCCACAGCGGACATCGGCATTAGCATCGCCAACACGAGTCCAACGACGACCAAGCCCGCAAGTCGTCTGCGTCCCTTTGTGTTCATCTGACATCCCTCCTTTCCGAATCCGTTCTTTGCGCGTTATGCGATGCCCTCGGCTCTGTATTTTTAACTATCTTGTACATCGGTCTTGGTTCGGTTGATATGCTCATGTCTTACACTTCCCCCTGAAGTATAGAACCAGTCGGATGCCACCAACTTATGTTTTTATGTAATCATCGTCCGACTTACTTCATGAGCCAACCATGTTCAAACATATCAGTTCCCTTACACGACCTCGTTCTGGTAGTGCTGTATGAGCGCGCCAAGGTCGGACAGTCCGATGCTAACTCCGTCAATATCGGCGTTTCCGGGGTTCGCTTGATACTCCTGTATCGCGTTTCCGAGGTCGGCAAGCGAGAGACCGTTATCGTTGTCATTCTGCGTAACCGCAGTCCATAGCTCGTCCGATACGTCTTCGACGGGCGACGAAGTGGCATCGATGAGTGTGAATGTCTCCGATTCCTGGTCGTCAACTCCGGAATCACCTATGTTACCACCCGTCGCCGCCGTTATCGTTCCTGTGTCGCCTTCCGAGCCGCCTGTTACGTCGACGCTGAGCGTGTACGTCGAGTCGCTCGAACCGATGTCGAGGAACTCGACGCTCATGTCCGTCTGCGCACCTATGCTGTCTCCGTCGTTATCAACTACGGAAAGGCTAACATCGAAGTCGCTCGACTCAACAGCCACCTCTCCTACGCTCGAATCGGTCATCTCTACCGTGAAGTCGAAGTCTCCGTCAGGCTGTGCTGTCGCCGGAGCGTCTATCGATACCAAGCCGTCTCCCGTGTCGGGTGGGTCATCGTCTCCACCGTCATCGCTGTCTTCCGTCTCCCATGCGAGTATCGGATAGTCGTCTGGGTCGGTCACCGTCTCCCACGTCTCCGTGAAGTCGAAGCCACCCATGTTGGTCGTCGCGGCGGAGCCTGTCATCTGTGATGTCGTCAGTCCGGTTGCTCCACCACCCGAACCGGACTGTCCGGTCGCGTCTGTGTCCCAGTACGAATCCGTAACTGTGCCTCCCTCGTCGAACCCGATGAAACCACCAACAGTGTCGGGGAAATCACCTATATGACCCGACTGCGTTTCGTACGACCCCTCAACCGCGCCGCCGTCCTCGCTGACCGAGAGTGGGTCGTCGATTGGATCGTCGGTTGGGTCCTCAATTGGGTCGTCGATTATGTCTTCGTCAGTCACCGACCCCGCAGCGTACGACTCGGTTATGGTGCCGGTGTTTGTTCCAGTAAAACCGCCTGTCACGGTGATGCCGTCTACCGACCCTGTCGTGTACGACTTTTCGATGGTTCCGGCGTTGTCTGCGGTGAAACCACCCACGATTCCCCCGCTCGCGCCGTCTATCGACGCCGTCGAGTAAGACTCCTCAATCGTGCCACCCACCCCGTTTTCGGCGACGATACCACCCGCGACGACACCGTTATCGGGGTCTCCTACCGACCCCGACACGGACGACTCGGATATGGTACCGCCGTTAGCCGAGGCGATACCGCCCACAAAGCTGAGACCTGTGATGTCGGCGTTTACGAGCGAGGTGTTCTTTACTTCGCCATCCTCGCCAATTATGAAGAACAGTCCGACGTTCGGTTCGTCGCGGTCGATGGTAAGCCCTGTTATGTCGAACTCCTGTCCTTCGTACGTTCCGGAGAACTCTGTCGCGGCGGTATCGAGCGTACCCCCTATCGGCTCGAATCCGTCGCCGCCGTTCCACGACGACGTGCCCGAGGCGTCGATATCCGAGACCTGTACGTAGTTCTCGTCGAGACCCTGTTCGTCTATGCACTGCAGTTGGTCTACGTTCCCTACTTCATACGGATTACTCGTCGTTCCGTCTCCGCTGTACGACACAGTCGAACAGTCGGGCGCGGACTGCGCCGCGACGGTGCTGACGCCAGCCGTCAGAAGCAGTGCTCCTGTGATGGCAACGACCAGAACGAACTTGCGTCTGTATGTCATGTCCCGTACAATAGAACGCCTCTCGGATATATCTGTTGCCGACCCTTACCCTGTTTCGGCTTTCAGATTCGTCGATTTTGGGCTTTTTCGGCTACACTACCACGTTTCTGTAGTACTGTATCAGGTCGCCTAGGTCGGCGAGACTGATGGTTACACCATCGATATCCGCGTCCGAGGGGTTTGCCCTGTACGCCTGTATTGCGTCGCCTAAGTCGGCGAGCGAGAGGTTTCCTGCGTCGCCGTCCTGACTTGTCACGGCGTTCCAGAGTGCGTCCGAAACGCCTTCGACGGGCGACGCGCCGCCGTCACCGTCTTCAGCCTCGCCGAAAGCCCCGAAGTCGCTGAAGGTCGTGATGTTGACGCTGACTAAGTTGTTAGCCGTATCGACCGAGGAGCCGACGGGTAGCCATTCGCTCGGTCCGTCGTCGAAACGCAGGAGTTCGAGAGTCGATTCGTTGACGCCCGAAACGTCGCCGTCTTCGTAGCTAAGGCTGACGTTGAGGTATGCGTCCACGCTGAGTTCCTCAGCCTCGAAGTACCTGCCTATGTTTTCAAGGTCGTCGGGGTCGGATTCGGGTGTGTCCACAGCCCTCAGACGTACGTCGTCGGCGTTGAACGACAGAGTCGTGTCAGATGCGGTAGACGCGCCTATGTTCAGGTCTGTGACTGAGAAGTCGGAGGAAGTCGCGCTCGTCGATACCGGTCCGGGGTTTGGCGATTCGACCACGAAGTCCCAGTCGTTGTTGCGCGAAATGTCTTCCGTGAACGTGTTGCCCGAACCGCCGACGGACTCCGTTTCGACATCCTCGTAGACGACGACAGGCTGTTCCTCAACGGCGATGCCTTCGTGGTTGTCCTCCACGAGGCTCTCAGAAACTTCGTTGTCTAACGCGTTGCTCAGCCAGATTCCGTACTCGCTTCCGCGCGCCGTGTTGTTCACGAGGACGTTGTTGTCCGCCCCGGCAGAGACTGAGGCACCTCCGAGGTAGATGCCCGATTCTTCGTTGTTCTCAGCCACGTTGTCTCTCAGTTCGTTCTGGTTGGCACCGACGAGCCAGATTCCGTACTCCTGACTGCCCGACGGACTCGAACCCACCGTGTTGTCCTCCACAGCGTTGTTCTCCACCGGGTTGGTCGGGCCTACCACCCCGCCGAGGTAGATACCCGCGCTTTCGATGCTACTGCCTCCGCCGATTCCGTTGTCGAAGGCTTCGTTGCCGACGATTTCGTTGTCGTTGCTACCTTCCTCCAGCCAGATTCCGTAGGTTCCAGCCGGTGGAGGACCTTCTTGACGACCGTTGTCGTTCGCTGTGTTGTCCCTGATTTCGTTGCCCGTGCTCGTACGGTTCAGGTAGATGCCGGTATTAGTGTTCTCGTTCGCCCTGTTCTCCCTGAGTTCGTTGTCGTCGGTTCCGACGAGCCAGATTCCGTAGATACCGTTCTCCGTCGCGGTGTTGTTCACCAAGGTATTGTTGTCAACGTCCGAACCGGGCGCGCCGCCGAGTCGGATACCGGCTTCTCCGTTGTCCTCGACGATGTTGTCGGCGATACTGTGGAGTGAGCCTTGCTGAACGTGTATTCCAGAGTCACCGCTTCCGGTCACGGTGTTTCCCCTTACGTCAACGTCCAGTCCCGTCATCCCTATTCCGATTAGACTGCTGTCGGTGACAGTGTTGTCGATTACGTCTTCGTCTTCGGACAGGACGTATATCCCGTCACCGTTGCCGGTGAGTTCGTTTCCGGATACCTCGTTCCGTGGCGAGGGCGAGATTCCGAAGACGACGACTCCTACTTCGTTCGCCCTCGCTTGGTTGTCCACGACCTGATTGGGAGAGGTGGTAATTCCACCAGTTGCGACGAAGATTCCTTGGGTGTTGTTCACGACCTCGTTGCCGATTACCTCGTTCGAACCCTTGCCTGCTGTGTTCCCTGCGGAGACGAGGATTCCGGCTTCCTCGAAGTTACTGACTGTGTTGTTCTCAACCACCACGTCCCGCGTCTCGTTGAGACGTACCCCCGACGCACCCTCGTGGCTACTCTGGATTCCGACGGAATAATCGTCTTGGTTAAGGAGTTCGGGTGGGTCAAAGGGGTCGTCGGGGTCGTCGATGGGGTCCTCAATATCGGGGAGTTCAAACGGTGTCGAGAGAAGGCTACTGTCCCTCACGGTAACGTCGGTAGAGGACTGTACGTCCACACCGATATCCGTGTCCGAGACAGTCAAGCCTTCGACCGAAACATCCGTGCTGTCCTCCACCAAGACGGCGGTTTCCGTCGAAGAAGTATCGACGTTTACGAGTTCAACGTCTTCTGTGTCCTCCGCGACAACTCCGGTTTCGAAGTCTGTAATAAACAGGTTCTCGACTGTGACGTTCGAGACTGTACCTCCTACGTTCGATACGCTTATCGCGCCTGACGGGTCGGTGGTCGTCGCGTCTATCGTGTTTCCGTTTCCGTCTATCACGACATCGTCACCCGTAACAGTGAAACAGTAGCCCGCCAAGCTTTTGTTAACGTCCTGCGTGACCTCGTAACTCCCTGCGGAGTTGATGTTCGTACATCCGTTTATGTCGGTCTGCGCAGTCGCCGTTCCCGTAGCACCGAGTGCGAGGAGAAGCACAAGAAACAGAGCGACAGCCGCTCCGAAACCAAGGCGTCTGTTTTTCTTTTTCCGTTCACGGTTGTTCTGTGGCTTTTTTCCCATCATTTTTAACAGTGACTGTTTAACAAGACCAACGGAACATTATATAATTATCGGACAGGAAAGCTACGTGAGGTCGAACCCCGGCATCGAAAGGTCGGATTTTTATGGAGCGACACGAATTTAGCCTGTGAAAATCCTGATAGTCGGAGCGGGGCAGGTCGGAACCGACATAGCGAGGAGTCTCTCCGAGAACCACGAGATAACCGTAGTGGACGCGAATCCCGACCGTGTGGACGAGGTGAACTACGAAGTTGACGCGCTCGGAGTTGAGGGCGACGGAACTTCGATAGGGACGCTCAGGGACGCGGGTGTCGGGGACGCCGACATCGTGATAGGCACCACGGACGACGACGAGAGCAACATCATCGTCTGTGGCTCAGCGAAGACGGCGGGCGACCCTTTTACTGTCGCGCGTGTAAAGCATAGGCACTACCTCGAAACGTGGGAGCCTTCGCCGGGCGCGTTCGGTGTTGACCTGATGGTGGCGTCGAACGTCCTGACGGCGGAGAAGATAGTGCGTATCGTCGGTCTTCCCGCGGCGCACGACGTGGACGTTTTCTCGGAGGGCGCGGTTCAGATGGCTGAGTTCGAGGTCCGAGAGGAAAGCCCTGTCGCGGGACAGACAGTTCAGGAGGCGGACAGGTTCGACTCTCTGACCTTCGCCGCCGTCCTGCGCAACGGCGACGTGGAGATACCGAGCGGCTCGACGCGTATAGAGGTAGGCGACAGGGTCGTCGTAATAGGAAGCCCCGAGAGCGTCCAGAAGTTCGCGAGCGACATCGCGCCGCACCACACGCCCGACGAGAGCGACGACATCGTCGTCTTCGGTGGTAGCGAGATAGGCGAGGAGGTCGCCGCCCTCCTGCAGGAACGGGGATTCAAGCCGCGTCTCGTCGAGAGCGACGCCGAGAGGGCGCGCGAACTCGCCGAAAAGCTCTCGGGCACGGTCGTCATGGAGTCCGACGCCACCGACCGCGACTTCTTAGAGCGCGAACGTATCGGAGACGCCGACATCGTCGTCTCAGCACTCGACTCCGACGAGAAGAACCTCCTCTCCGCGCTCCTAGCAGAACGGATGGGCGTCGAACGCACCGTCGTCGTCGCGGAGGAGAGCGAGTACGCGGAGCTTTTCGAGACGGTCGGTGTCAACGTCGCCGTCAACCCGCGTCAGGAGGTCGCGGAGGAGATAACGCGTCTGACACAGGAGAGTCGGACGGTCGGTCTAGCCATGGTCGGAAGCGAGCAGGCGGAGATTCTTGAGGTCGAGGTCGGTCCTGAAAGCGTCTTCGCCGAGCGCACTATACGCGAGGCTGACGCCGACCTGCCCGACGGCGTCGTCGTTGGTGCCGTCTCGCGTGGCGTCGAGTTCGTCCCGCCGCGCGGTAACACGACGATACACGAAGGAGACCACGTCGTTCTTTTCGTGGACGCCGAGGTACACGACGAGGTTCTGGAGAAGGTGTAGAATGAACGTACGTGTCGACTGGCGTGTGAGTCTCGCGCTCGTCGGTACCGTTCTGAGGTATCTTACGGTCGCCTTCGTCGTCCCGCTCGTCGTCGCTCTCTACTACGGCGAGTCCGTCTTGCCCTTCGTCGTCGCCGCCGCCGTTTCGGGCGTCGCAGGCGTGGGTCTCGAACGTCTCGGCGACCCCGAGAACTTCGGCGGGCGCGAGGCGTTCCTCATGGTCGTTCTTTCGTGGTTCGGCATCGGCGTCGTCGCTGCGATACCGTTCCTCGTCGCGGGGGAGGGCGTCGTCGCACATCCTGTCAACGCCTTCTTCGAGGCGACGAGCGGCGTCACGACGACTGGTGCGACGGTCATGAACGACATCTCCTTCGAGACGCACACGCGGTCGGTTCTGATGTGGCGTCAACTCACGCAGTGGCTCGGCGGTCTGGGTATTCTCGTCCTCGCGACAGCGGTCCTTTCCGAACTCTCGGTCGGCGGCGCGCAACTCATGGAGACGGAGACACAGACACAGGACGTGAACAAGCTCACGCCGCGTATCGAGGAGACTGCGCGCCTCATACTCAAGCTCTACTTAGCCGTGACGGTCGCTCAGACTGCTCTGCTCTACTCGTTGAACATCGTCGGATTCGCCGACGAAATGACGCTCTACAACGCGGTCGCGCACGCATTCACAAGCGTCTCCACCGCGGGCTTCTCGCCAGAGGCGCGCTCGATAGAGGCGTTCTCGCCCGCGGTACAGTGGGCTACGATACCCGGCATGTTCGTCGGCGCGACGAGCTTCGTCCTCATCTACCACCTGACGCAGGGTGACACTTCGCGTCTCAAGAGGAGCGAGGAGTTCAGGTTCTACGTCTTCGTTCTGTCGGCGTTCATCGTCGCCTCCGCCGCGATTCTCGTCTCAGAGGGGACGCACTCCTCGTTCGAGGAAAACGTGCGCCACGCAGTTTTCAACGTAACTTCAATCCTTACGACGACGGGATACGCGAGCACCGACTTCAACCTCTGGTCGTCGTCCGTGAAGCATCTTCTGTTCCTTTGCATGTTCTTCGGCGGGATGGCGGGTAGCACGACGTGCTCGATAAAGATGGTACGTTGGCTCGTCGTCGCAAAGGGATTCAGGCGTGACCTCTTCAAGGCGGTTCATCCCGACGCCGTCCGTCCTGTGAGGCTGAGCGGCAACGTTGTCGACGAGGAGGCGATACGCGACATATACGCCTTCGTCCTCGTCTCACTCGTCGCCTTCTTCGCTCTAACCGTCTTCGTCGCAGTAGATTCTGCGCGCGCCGGCGTCGGAATCGACGAGTTCGAGGCGATGAGCGCGTCCGCGGCGACCTTCTTCAACATCGGTCCGGCTTTCGGCATCGCTGGACCGATGGAGAGCTACGACGTTTTCTCGAACGCCACAAAGGTTGCCATGACAGTCATGATGTGGGTGGGACGTATCGAAATAATACCTGTGCTCGTGATACTCACACCCGCGTACTGGAGGAGCTAAGCCGAGATGGTCAAGATAGACACGCGCGCCTCGTTCGCGCTCGTCGGCACGGTTCTGAAGTACCTCTCCGTGCCGCTCGTCTTTCCTCTCGTACTCGGTCTCTACTACGGCGACGACGCATGGGTCTTCGCCGTCACAGCCGGTATCGTGCTCGTCGTCGGCTTCGCGCTCGAACGCCTCGACGAAGAACCGAGCCTCCACGGACGCGAGGCGTTCCTGATGGTAGCCGTCTCTTGGCTCGCCGTCTCCGTCGTCGGCGCGCTCCCGTACGTCCTCGCCGACGCGGGTGCCGTCGCACATCCTGTCAACGCGCTTTTCGAGTCGATGAGCGGCTTCACGACGACGGGTGCGACGGTCATGGACGACATCTCGTTCGAGACACATTCGCGCGCCGTCATGATGTGGCGTCAACTCACGCAGTGGCTCGGTGGCATGGGTATAATCGTCTTAGGCGTCGCAATACTGTCACGTCTCTCCGTCGGTGGCGCGCAGCTAATGGAGGCGGAGACGCCCGGTCAGGGAATCGAGAAGCTCGCACCGAGCATCGTACAGACGGCGCGGATACTCTGGGGTCTGTACTTCGGCTTGACTGTCGTCCTTGCGGCTCTCCTCTACGCGCTGAACGTCGTCGGACTCGCCGACGGGATGACGCTCTACAACGCCGTGGCGCACGCACTCACGACGATGCCGACGGGCGGGTTTTCGCCCGAGGCGCGCTCGATAGAAGTCTTCTCGCCCGCCGTACAGTGGACGTTGGCTTTCTTCATGCTTGTCGCGGGTACGAGCTTCGCGCTCATCTGGACCGTCTTCGACGAAAGAAACCCGCTCGCGCTCGTCCGCAACGGCGAGTTCCGTCTGTACGTCGGTATCTTGGGTGCGGCTTCCGCGCTCGGTGGCGTCCTCCTCTACCTCGGCGCGGGCACCGACACTGTCGTAGGGAGCGTGGAGGGCGCGGTGCGCGAGTCCGTCTTCCAGTTCGTCTCCATCGTGACGACGACGGGGTACGCGAGCGCCGACTTCAACTTCTGGGGCGCGTCGGCGCAACTTCTCCTTTTCGCGGCGATGTTCGTCGGCGGCATGGTGGGTAGCACGGGCGGCGGCGTCAAGGTTCTGCGGTGGAAGGTGATTTCGAAGGTGCTGAGACGCGAGCTTTACACAGTCTCGCACCCCGACGCCGTCGTGCCTCTGCGCCTGAGCGGCAGGGTTCTCGACGAGGACGCCGTCCGCGGCGCGCTCGCGTTCTTCGTCGTCTACTTCATCGTCTTCATACTCGGTGCCGTCGTCATCATGGAGGACTCTCTGCGCGCGGGTCTCAACCTCACAAACTTCGAGGCTCTGAGCGCGTCCGCCGCGCTCGTCGGCAACATCGGACCCGCCTTCGGCGTCGTCGGACCGATGGGCGGCTACGGCGACTTCACAAACACGACAAAGATGCTTATGTTCGCCATGATGTGGATGGGTAGGCTGGAGATACTTCCCGTGCTTGTCGTCTTCACACGTCCCTTCTGGAGGGAGTGACGTACGGAATACCCGTTACTCTTATGCGGGTAGTCCCAAAAACATGTCTGTGTCCTCCGCGGACGAGATCACCGTCCTGATTCCGGTCGACATCTCGGACAGCTACTCGCTTCCGGCGGCGGTTCTGAACCTGCTGTCGTCGGCACACGTCGTCGTCCTCGGGTACTACCCGGTCCCGAGCCAGACGGCTCCCGCACAGATAAAACACCAGCACGAGAGCGACGCGGAAAGGAAGCTTGAGGCGGTCGCAAACCAGCTGAGCGGTCACGCCGACAGGGTAACCGACGTTCTGGTTTTCACCCACGACCGCAACGAGACTGTCGACCGCATCGCTAACACCCACGAGGCTGACGCGGTTCTGACACCCGGTGAGGTCGAGTCGGTCGAAAGGATTCTCGTGCCGCTCAGGGGCGGTTCGAACGTCGAAAACATCCTTTCGCTGGTCAAGACCCTCCTCGAACCGACGGACGCGAGAGTGACGCTTTTCCACTCCGCCGACGAGGACGACGCCGAGGGGCATGGGGAGGACTTGCTCGAAGAAGCCGTTGCCTACCTCGTCAAGGGCGGCGTCGACCCGGAGCCGGGTGGACGTACGGCTCTCGACGGCGAAGACACCGTCGCCGACATCCTCACGGCGGGTGACGGGTACGACGTCCTCGTGATAGGCGAAACGAAGCCCTCGCTCCGTGACCGTATACTTGGACGCGTCCCTTCGAAGATACTCACGGACACGCCCAAACCCGTCTTCGTCGTCCGTGACACTGAAGGCACCGACGAGGACGAAGAATGACCGCCGAAACAGGACAGCTAGAAAGAAACCTCGGCTTCTTAGAAGCGATGACCCTCGGCGGCGGGACGATGATAGGTGCCGGCATCTTCATTCTGCCGGGTCTCGCCGCCGAGGGCGCGGGTCCCGCGCAGTTCCATTTCCTTCCTCATCGCCGGCTTCGTCGCTCTCCTCGCCGCCCTCTCGCTTGCGGAGCTGGCGACGGGGATGCCCGTCGCGGGCGGAAGCTACCACTACGTCAACCGCGCGCTCGGCGGCGTCTTCGGGAGCATCGTCGGCTGGGGGATGTGGACCGGCCTGATGTTCGCCAGCGCCTTTTACATGATCGGCTTCGGCCAGTACATCGTCGGTCCGCTCGCTTTCCTCGACGGCCGCGCCCTCATCGTCCTGTTAGGCGTTCTCGGTCTGAGCCTCATCGTCGGCATCAACTACTACGGCACCGACGAGTCGAGCGGCGCGCAGAACGTGATGATAGGCGCGGAGTTCGTCGTCGTCCTCGCGTACGTCGCGCTGGGCGTCTTCTACGTCGACCCCAGCGAACCTCAGGGACTTCGCGCCGACAGGACCGACCGGTATCGTCGCGACCACCGGAACCGTCTTTGTCACGTACCTCGGGCTTCGAGATCATCGCGACCGTCGCGGGCGAGATAGAGCGACCCGGGAAGCTCATCCCGCTGACGATGATCCTGTCGGTCGTCTCCGTGACGTTGCTCTACGTCGTCATCATGGTAGTCAGCACGGGGGTCGTCCCGTACCAGGAACTCGGAGGGTCGCTCGTGCCCGTCTCGGACGTTGCGGCGATATCGATGTTCGGGACTGTCGGTATCGCTGCGGTCACTTTCGCCGCCGCTGTCGCCGCCATCTCAAGCTCGAACTCGTCGATACTCGCCGCATCACGTGTCATCTTCGCGATGGGACGGGACAGTCTGATGAGCGAGCGTCTGAACGTAACCCACGACAGGTTCAGCACGCCCCACCGCGCAATCATCACGACGGGTGCTGTGACGGGCGGTCTAATCCTTCTGGGTCTCCAGGTGGTGGAGATAGTCGCCCTATTGGCGCAGGTGGCGAGTTTCAGCTTCCTGGTTACGTACGCGCTCGTTCACGTCGCCGTGGTCGTCTTCAGGAGTGCCGACCCCGACGAGTACGACCCCGATTTCAAACTCCCCGGTCTCCTGTACCCGACGGTTCCGGTCCTGGGTATCGTGACGGCTGCGGTCGTCGTCTCGCAGATGCGGGCACCCGTCATCGCGGTCGGTGTCGGCGTCGTCGTCCTCGGCGTCGTCTGGTACGCCGTCTACGCGCGCGACCGTGCCGTCGAGGAGGGACTCGCCGACGAAGCCGTCGATAGCCTACTCGACGAACTGCCGGCTTTCCTCCCCGGGTCGACGCCGACCGAGACAGCCGAGGAGAAGTACACCGTCATCGTGCCCGTTGCGAACCCCGAGACACAGCACGGTCTCCTGCGGCTTGCGGCGGCGAGCGCCCGAGCGCACGCCGACGAGAAGCCCGAACTCGTCGCTATAAACGTCATCAAGGCGGAAGACACCTCGCGCCGGAACGTCGAATCCGACCGCCTCGACCACCAGCGCGCTTTGCTGGAGAACGTCCACGACATAACCGACGGGATGGATGTCGCCGTCCGAACGCGGTCCCTCGTGGAACCGGACGTCGGCGAGGCTATCGTCCGTGTAGCGACGGAGGAGGAAGCCGACCAAGTGCTCATGGGGTGGAACGGGTTACTGGCACGTGACGACCACGTCTTCGGGACGACGCTGGACCCGGTGCTCTCGGACGCGCCGTGTGACGTGTCGCTCGCGGAGATTCAGTCGGACACAGTCGGTCGCCCGGTAGCGCTGGCTGGTCCCGGTCCACACTCCCCGAAGGCTGCGGAGCGCGCCGTCGAGTTCGCGACGGTCGAAGGTATGACCCCCGTGTTGCTCAACGTCCAGCCGCCCGCGCCCGACGGAGACGCCGACCCTGTCCAGCGTGGTCACGAAGCGGTCGCATGGGTCGCCGACAGGGCGGGGATAGACCGCGAAGATTACGAGGCGAAGGTCGTCGTCGACAAGGACACGGAGTCCGCTATCCTCGACGCCGTCGACGAGTTCGAAACCATCTGCGTAGGACTCTCCGAGAAGAGCGACCGGTCACGCATTCTGTTCGGGTCGATTGCGGAACGTATCAGCCAGCGGGAGACCGGCAACGTCGTCGTCGTCCGGAGTGCCGAGAGCGAGGGTGGAGTCCCCGACGCGACCGGAGAACCGCTTGCGCGGCAGGACGACACATAAGACGGATGACGTTGGTTCCCACGTCGGTTCGTGAGCGTTGTCGAAGCCGAAAGACGGACGTCGAGGGACAAAGCTTAGTTCCTCCGCGTTCCGTTTCCTTTGATGACCGACAGCGGACGCCCCGGCGACACGAGAGAGGACGGCTCCCTCGAGAACGGCGGCGGGCGCTCCAAGAGGGGTGCGCCCGCGTACGGCGAAGCCGTTCCCGACCGTTTCTCTTCGGACGAGGTCTTCCAGCGCATCGTCGCGGCGGCGGACGAGGAAGTGACCTCGAAGACACGCGAACTCTTCTTCAGCGGCGTCGCCGCGGGCTTCGCAATCTCCATCACGTTCCTGCTCTACGCCTCGATGTCAGCCGCGACGGACAGCAAGCTCGTCGCCTCGCTTCTCTACCCGCTCGGCTTCATCTACATCATCATAGGCGGCTATCAGCTTTACACAGAGAACACGCTCCCGCCAGTCGCGCTCGTCTTAGAACGTCTCGTCAGCGTACCATCGCTCCTGCGCCACTGGGTGACCGTCCTCTTCGGAAACTTCGTCGGCGGTGCGGTCGGTGCGGCGGTTCTCGTCTGGGGCGGCGTCTTCGAACCCGCCGCGGCAGAGACGGCGACGAGCATCGCTTTCGAGGGTATCGAAACCGAAGCGAGCGTCCTTTTCTTCAAAGCCGTCTTCGCGGGTCTCATCGTCGCGGGTGTTGTCTGGGTCGAGTACGCCGCACGCGACACTATCTCGCGCGTCGTCGTCGTCTACCTCGCCTTCTTAGCGATACCGACCGGCGACCTCTTCCACGTCGTCGTCTCCTTCACGGAGGTCGTCTACCTCGTCATACTCGGCGAGACGGCGTTCCTGTCCGGCTTCGTGGGCTTCGTCGTGCCCGTCCTCATCGGAAACACCATCGGCGGCGTCGTCCTCGTGACCGTCGTCAACTACTTCCAGACGAGCGAGGAGCGTCTCAACGAGGCGCGCCTCGAAGGCTTCGACAGGAGGCTGTCAGTCTCGGAGTGGACGCTCGGAAGCTTCGTCGGCAGGTCTTACGTTCCTCTTCTCAACACGGCGGGCGACGCTCTTGGTGACGAAGGTCA
Organism: Halobacteriales archaeon; assembly: GCA_034522195.1. GTDB lineage: Archaea > Halobacteriota > Halobacteria > Halobacteriales > Halorutilaceae > Halorutilus. Next base: position 398,631 of record JAXHLL010000002.1, read on the forward strand.
CCGTGTCGCAGTTCCCGTGACCAATCCGCGCGAGGACACAGCTATCGTCGAGTTCGCTTGTATGCTCGCAAGCGAGAGGGAGGACTCGAAGGTACACGTCGTCCATATCGTGCAGGCACCTGAGAAGATGTCGCTCATCTCCGGCGGGCACGCCGAACGTATCGCGGAAGCGTCCGACAAGATGCTCGAAAGCGTCCGGGGTATAGGCGACGAGTACGGCGTCGAAATCAGGACATCGACTATCTCAACCCACCGTTCCTTCGAGGAAATCTTCGACTTCGCCAAACGAACACGCCCGGACGCTGTCGTCATGTCGTGGGGAGAAGACAGCCTGTGGAGCGCGGCACGCGCCGAAAGCCCGATAGAGGAGCTTACGAACCAGCTACCCTGCGACTTCCTCATAGTCAAGGACCGCGGACTCGATACGTCGCGCGTCCTTCTGCCGACCGCGGGGGGTGAGGACTCCGAGTTGGGCGCGGAGGTTGCGCGTGTCTTACAGAAGGTGACGGGTTCGAAGCTGTCGTTGCTACACGTCGTCGACGGACCTCACCAGCGCGAAGCGGGCGAGAGGTTCCTAACGAGATGGGCGGAGGAGAACGAACTCGAAGGTGCGGAGTTCGTCGTAGACGACTCTGGAGACATCGAAGGAGCGATAGAGCGCGAGGCGGAGGACAGCACGATGCTGATAATGGGTGCGACACACAAAGGTCTCCTTTCGAGGCTTGTGTCACGGTCGTTGCACTTCGACATCGTTGAGGAGGTCGACTGCACGGTTCTTCTCGCCGAGCGCCCGTCGGAGCGTTCGATACGCGAGCGTCTCTTCGGAAGGGGGGCAAAGGACGGGACGGAGACGGAAGAAGACATCCCTGAGGCACCCGGAACAGAGGCAAAGGAAGAGGCAGACGAATAGAGAGGCATCCGGCGTCTCGTCCACACGGCAAATGTTTTTCCGTGTCAGCGCGTTTCGCGTGCATGCTCAGCGTGAGACAGAGGGCGAAATACTACGTCGCCTCCGTCGCGGTTATCGTAGTCGTCTCTTCTGTGCTGTACGACTACGGCATGAGAAGGTTCGAGCCGGGACCTTACCCGCCCGAAGACGTCGAAGTCTCGTTTTTGTACTCGATGCAGTTCGTCGTCGAAACATTTACTGCGACTGGGTACGGCTCGCACTCACCGTGGTCGAGTCCCGAGATGCAGACGTTCGTTATGCTACTCGACGTGACGGGCGTCGCAATCTTCTTCCTCGCGCTCCCCGCAATCTTCATACCGCTCTTCCGGAAGGCTATCTCGACCACGGTGCCTCGGAGTGTGGGCGACGATATGAAGGACCATGTCGTCGTGAGCACGTACACGCCGCGGGCGGAGGCACTCATCGAGGAGTTGGAGGCGAACGATGTCGAGTACGTTCTGGTGGAGCCGGACCGCGACGACGCAACGGAGCTCCTGGAAGGCGGCTGGGAAGTCGTGAACGCCGACCCGGAGACCGTCGAAGGTCTCGAAAACGCGAATGTCGCGGAGGCGCGCGCAGTCGTTGCCGACGTGTCGGACCAAGTGGACGCGAGCATCGTGCTCGCCACGCGCGAAGCCACGGAAGACGTGAAGGTCGTCAGCGTCGTCGAGGACACTGAACTCGCCGACTACCACGAACTCGCTGGTGCGGATGTCGTTCTGCGTCCCCGTGAGCAGTTAGGCAAGAGCATCGCGTCGAAGGTGACCACGACGGTAAGCGCGGAGAGCGACGGTGTGCGGATAGGAGACGCCTTCGAGATAGCCGAGGTCCCCGTTCTCCGAGACAGCGAACTCGTCGGCGAGAAGCTCTCCGAGAGCCGTATCCGTGAGAGGTCCGGCGTTAACGTCATAGGTGCGTGGTTCGGCGGGGACTTCCGCACGCCGCCACCACCTGACTCCGTCATCGACAGAGGTACGGTACTACTCGTAGCGGGAACCGGTGAGCAGTTGAAGAAGTTCAGGGACGAGACGTTCTCGACCGTACGGAGACCACGTACAGGAAAGACTGTCATCGTCGGGTACGGAGAAGGAGGTCAGACGGTAGCCGACAAACTCGACGAGGCAGGTGTTCCGCACACGGTAGTTGACGAGAGGGACATAGAAGGCGTGGACGTGGTCGGCAACGCAACGGATGCCGACGTTCTGCACGAGGCGGATATCGAGAACGCGCGGTCGTTGGTTCTGGTGCTCCCCGACGACACGACGACGGAGTTCGTTACGCTCGTCGCACGTGGAATAGACGAGTCGGTCGAAATCGTTGCGCGGTCCCAGAAAAGCGGTGCGGTCGGTAAGACGTACCGCGCTGGTGCCGACTACGTTCTGTCTATCGAGACTGTAAGCGGTCGGTCGGTTGCATCGGAGATTCTCGACGAAGATGTACTATCCGTCGGCACAGACGTGGAGATAATCAGAACGACTGCGTCCGGTCTCGTAGGCGAAACGCTCGAAAGTGCACGTGTCCGCGAACGCACGGGATGCACCGTCGTAGCGGTCGAACGCGAGGGGGAACTCGTAACGGACCTTCCCCCGGACTTCCGTCTTGAAGAGGGCGACGAAGTCGTCGTCGCGGGAACCGGCAAGGGAACGAACGACTTCGCCGAGACGTTTGGATAGGGCACTCAGCCGCCGAAAATGCGTTCAAGGAGGGACCTATCGCGTGCGCGTTCGGCGATGAGAACAGACGTATCGACCTCTTCCAGAACGTCGTAGACGAGCGAACCACGGACGAGACGCGAGACTAGACCGCCGCCGACCGCGCCGATGAGAAGGAGCGACGCGTCCTCCGCCTCGGCTTCGATTGCTTCCTCAACGTCGCCCGAGACGACGACGAGTTCGGCGTCCTCCAGACCGTGTTCCGCCGCCCATTCGTCAAGGAACTCGTGCCCTTCCTCTTCGTCCTCGGCGACGTGCAGGAGACGGATTTCTGAGCCTGCGATGTCACGGAGGGCGCGTGCGACCTCAGCACCGAGTTCCGAGTGCGGACCGCCCGCAGTCGGGAAGAGGACGCGTGAGGTATCACGGTCACGGTCGTCGAAGACGAGGAAATCGCACGGCAGGTCGTGTGCGAGTTCGTCCACCGCGGAGCCTACGTGTCCTGCCGAAAGCCTGCCTTCCTCTCCGCGACCCATGACGACCAAGTTGGCTCTGTACTCGCGTGCGGCGTCGAATACCTCTTCGAGTCCCCTGTGCGAGAAGACTGTGTGCGTCTCGACGGGAACGCCCGCCTCCTCGGCGTGTTTTCGGGCGTCCTCTATGAGTGCTTCGTCGCCCGAGAAGGCTTCCGACTCCGCCGCGACGCGCAGAGAAGTCTGGTCGGGGACGGTGACGACGTGCACGGCGACGACCTTGCCGTCGTTCGCCTTTGCGAGCGTGCTTCCGATTTCGACTAGGTCGCGCTCGGTACGCGGGTTCGAGACGGGCACCATGACACGGTACTCCTCGGGCGAAACCGCATCCGTCGCAGAGACCGCGGCACCGGGTAGTTCGTCGGCTTCTTCGCGCACGTACCTCGCAAGCACGCCTTCCTCTTCAGTCTGTCGGCGGGCGTAGGCAAAGTACCAGACGACGGTGCCAACGATGAGTACGCCGCTCAGGAGCCAGTCGGTGGGGTTCATGAAGTAGATAAGCGCGAACGACAGGACAGCACCGAGGATTGGCACGATGGGGTAGAGGGGTACACGGAACTCTGGGTCGTAGTCCTCGGGGTCCGCCTGACGGAAGACGATGAGAGCGACGTTCAGGAGACCGTAGACGACGAGATGCAGGACGCTCGCCGCCTGTGCGAGTATCTCGACTGTGCCGCCTACGACGAACAGCAGGGTTATCACGCCCGTGACGAGGATGGAGCGGTAAGGCGTCGCAAAACGCGGATGTATCTCGTTGAGAGCGTCGGGGACTATCTTGTCGCGCCCCATTGCGAAGTTTATACGCGACGACGCGAGTATCGAGGCGTTCGCCGAGGACGCGGTGGCGAGAAGACCCGCGAAGGTCAGGAGAGCGATACCGACCGTCGCCGTCGGGAGGAGACCGAAAAGAATCGACTCGCCGAACGTCCCGACGAAGGCGATTCCTGCGACGTCGACGACAGCAGTCTCGCCGAACTCCGCGATGCGTTCCCACGAGACGACGCCCATCAGGACGACCATGAGGACGGCGTACATCACGGTCACGATGCCGACGCTCCCGATGACGGCGATGGGCAGGTTGCGTCCGGGATTCTTGAGTTCCTCCGCGACGGTCGTTATCTGGACGAATCCGAGGAAGGAGACGAAGATGAGACCCGCGGCGGGCAGGACGGCGGGGTAGCCGCCCGTCGCCTCGGGCGCGAAGGGTCGGAGCGTCGAGAAGTCGGCGTTGAGGAAGCCGATGAACGCGAACAGCGTGAGTATTAGGACGAGTGTGACGACGATGACGTTCTGCGCACCGCCCGTCTCCTTCGCGCCGAAGTAGTTGATTCCGACGAAGAGCGCGCCTGCGGCTATACCGCCTATCTGGTTCGCCGAAAGGGTGAAGACGACGAGGTCGATAGACGGCAGAGTGACGAAGACGGCGAGGTAGCTACCGAAGCCGACGACGTAGAAAGCCGACGCGAACGACAAGCCGAGCCAGTTACCCATTCCTGCGACGCTCCCGAACAGCGGACCTAGGGCGCGGTTTATGTAGTAGTACGCGCCGCCAGCCTTCGGCATCGCGGTGCCGAGTTCGCTCGCGGAGAGCGCGGTAAGCATCGCAATCGCGCCGCCAAGTACGAAAGATAGCGCGACGGCAGGACCTGCCTCCTCCGCGGCGAGTCCGGGTAGAACGAATATACCCGCGCCTATCATCGTGCCTATACCAATGGTGAGCGCGGAGAGTAGACCGAGGTCCTTCGCGAGTTCGTCGTCAGACATGGGCGTGTTCTCTCGGTCGTCCTCTGAACGCTTTGCGCGGGAGACCGACGAACGTAGCCACGGCTTTTAGCATCATTTTCACGCGTGCGGTTTGAGGACGACGAGTAATAATACCACCGCTAGAACGCGAGTGCCGCTTCCGACGAGGGTGGCTTCACACCCGTCCCGTTTCTGGTACGTTCTCCGAACGGTCTTTGGGTGTCTTGGGAGAAATGACCAAACTTATCATGTTTCCGAACCTTCTTCGGGGTATGGCAGGAAACAGCGCGACGACGAGCCAGAACGAACCGCTCATCAGCACACCCGAAAGTCCTGTCGGCTACGTGATGGTGCTTCTCGCGGCGGTGACCGGCTTGATACACGTGGTCGCTATCACCAACGCCATACAGTTCAGTCAGACGTTGGCGATACTCTTCGCACTCAACGCGCTCGGCTTCTTCGGTATCATCGCAGTCTACTTCACGCGGTTCTGGAGACCCGAACTGTACGTCGCCACGGCGCTCTATTCTCTGGCTACGATAATCGCTCTCTTCCTCTTCCCGGAGGTCAACTTCAGCATCGAAGAGTTCTACAGGGGCGGGAGCATCAACCCGATAGTCGTCGTCTCGAAGGCTGTCGAGGCGGGTATCGTCGTCTGCGCCTTCTACCTCTACGCACAGGAAGACTGAACGACCTAACTGTGGGGCAGACAGACAACAGGCACGTCGTTGTGTTCGACGAAAGCGCGTACCTTGTCGCCGACAAGCAGGCTCAGAAGACGGTTCGTCTCGCGCGGCACGAGAGCGACGGACGACGCACCGACATCGTCGGCGAGGTCAAGGACGGCATCGGGTACGTTCTTGCTGAAAAGGAGGTCCGTCTCGATGCTGACGCCGGTTCCGGAGAGTGCTTCCTCAGCCGTCGCGAATATCTCCTCGGCGTACTCCTCGCGTTCTTCGGCGGGTGCTCTGTCAGGCATCCCTTCCACCTTCTCCACGACATGGACGAGAACGACGTGTTCCGCGGTTCCGAGATACTCCGCGGCGGCTTCTGCGGTCGTCCGTGCGTCTTCGGGGCTTGCGAGCGGCAGTACGACCGTTCCGGTTAGCTCCATATCCCCGCTTGGCGTCGAAGCGCAATAATACCACCGTTCGGAGAGGCGTGACAGAAATCAGTCGGCGAGAGCGACCTCGGACTCGTACTTGTCCTCGAACTCCTGTATCAGCTGTCCCATCTTCGCGTACCAGTCGTTCAGCATCCTCTGCATGTCGTCGGCTATCTCGTCGGGGTCCGTCGGGTAGTATACGTGGCAGTAGCCGCCGTCTTCGTAGTTGACCTGTTCCTTCTGTACGAACCCCGTCTGTATCAGACGCTGTACCGACCTGTACGTCGTAGAGCGTTCGCGGTCGACCTCCTCCGCTATCTCGTCTATGGTCATAGGCTCTTCCGCATCCACGAGAACCTGATAACAGTCGCGGTCGAGCTTTTTCAAGCCGTGCATACATTCGAGCAACCCCTCGCACTCCATGTCCTGCTTGAGGTACTCGGACATAGACTCTGGCATAAACCCATTACGTGCCGTCTGCGTATAAGAGTTTTGTGTAAAGTACACAATCCTGCACAGACGCCGTAATCGGTGGCTCAGAACGAGAACAGGTCGATTCCGCCGGTGACGCCGATTACCTGTCCCGTCACGTAGTTCGCCTGTTCGCTCGAAAGGTACGCGACCATGTTCGCTACGTCCGTCTCCTTTCCGAGTTTACGCATCGGTGTCGCCTTCGCGATACGTGCGAAGTACTCGTCCGTCTGTTCGAGCGTCTCTATGTCCATGTCGGCGAACGCGCCGACGACGATGCTCGGCGCGATGACGTTCGATGTCACGCCGTTCTGCGCGCCTTCGAGCGCGAGCGTCTTTCCGAAGCCTATCATCGCCGCCTTGGTCGATGAGTAAGACGCCTGTCCGAAGCCACCGTGTGTGCCAGCCATCGACGACATGTTTATGACGCGTCCCCATCCGCGCTCGCACATCGCGGGGAAGACTTCGCGCGAGATGTTGTACGTGCCCGTCAGGTTGATTTCGATGTCGCGGTCCCATGTGTCGTCGTCGTAGGTCGCCATACGGTCGCGCGCGTCAACCATCGCCGCGTTGTTGACAAGTATGTCCACGCCGCCCGTCTCGTCGCGCACGTCTGCGACAGTATCCTCCACGTCCTCGCGGTCTGTGAGGTCGCACTTTACGGCGAACGAGTCGCCGCCGTCGTCGCGTATTCCTTCCGCGACGTTCTCGGCTCCGTCTATGTCCACGTCGAGGACGACTACCTCCGCGCCCTCGTCAGCGAGTGTCTCACAGTCTGTCGAGCCTATACGTCCCGCGCCGCCCGTTACAAGCGCGGTCTTGTCTTCTATTCCGAAGTCCATGGTCAGTCACGTACGGCTGGACGCATAAATCTTGTGCGCGGGTGGCGAGAAGTCTCCACGGTTTACGGGCGGAAAGTATAAACTCACGTTTTCGGTAGTTCGTGTATGTCGAAGACGGCGGCTGTTGGTGTCGTTGTCTTGTTGCTCGTGGGTGCGGGTGTCTTCGGAGCCACGGCTGTCGCTGGGCAGGAAGGAGTCGCTGAAGGACCGACTGTGTACGTCGGTAGCGACGACGCAACCCTCTACGCCGCCGACGCCGAAACAGGTGAGTTAGCGTGGAGGTTCACCGAACCCGAGGGCAGGGTCTCAGCCTCGCCCGTCGTCGTGGACGGAGCCGTCTACTTCGGTGACTGGGGCGGGACGTTGTACGCTATCGACGCGGAGACGGGTGAGCGCGAATGGAGGTTCGTCGAACCCGAGAGCGACGTTTTCTCGTCCGTCACGGTCGTGAACGAGACAGCCTACGTAGGTTCGCAGGAAGGTTTCGACGGTGCGGTTTACGCTGTGGACGCCGCGACCGGCGCGCTTGAATGGAGGTTCGCCGAACCCGAGGAACAGATAGCCTCGACACCGACCGCCGTCGGAGGAAGGGTCTTCGTGGGGTCGATAGACGGTACACTGTACGCTATTGATGCGGAGACGGGTGAGCGCGAATGGAGGTTCACGGAGCCGAACGGTTCGGTGGTATCGTCGCCGACAGTCGCGGGCGAATCCGTCTTCTTCGGCACCCTCAACGGGTCCATGTACGCCGTTGACGCGGTGACCGGCGAGAAGAGCTGGGAACTCGAAACGGACGCGGTTATTTCGTCTCCGACGGTGGCAGACAGGACCGTCTACGTCGGCACATCTGCTGTGCAGGAAGACGAGCTGGGAGGTACTCTACTCGCCGTAGACGCCGAGACAGGTGCCGTGGAGTGGGACTTCGTCGAACCCATGTCATGGATACGTTCTTCGCCGACGGTCGCGGACGGTGTCGTCTACATCGGTTCGGTGGACACGAACATGTACGCAGTCGCCGCCGAAACGGGCGAACACGTATGGACGTTCACGGAGCCATCCGGACAGGTTTTATCGTCGCCGTCGGTTGCGGGTGGAACGGTCTTCGTCGGGTCTAACGACGGAACCCTGTACACCGTTGACGCGGAGACGGGCGAACCTGTATGGAGATTCGTTGAGTCTTCGGAAGGTGTGTTCTCGTCCCCGACCGTCGTCGAGGAGATTTCGGGAGACAGCACCGACTCGCGTGTCTTGCTGGGGACGCTCAACCATCACGACGACATGCGTGCTGGCGAGATGCTGACAGCCGAAGACCTCGGCGGCTTCGAGACCGTACGGCGTCTCACGTTGCCATCCGCTAACGACGCGGAAGCGTGGGACGAGCTACGGTCAGCCGCATACGGGGGAGATGTGCCGGAGGTGGTTAGGCACGACATCGGAGACGACGAGGAGCCGTGGATATTCGTCGTCACGGTAGTCGTGGCTCTCGTCGCGCTCTTGGTCGGGACAGGCGTGGCGGTGTGGCGGGAGTACAAGATGAAATGAAGGGTTTGGATGTGATGAAGTAGGCTGTCGGAAGGAGTGAGATGTCAGAAGAAGTAGGCTGTCAGAAAGCGTCTTCAGGTTCAGAATATCGTCAGGTTCAGAATAGTGACAGTCAACTTTATGATGGGCGCGCGCATCGGTTACCGCTAGGAGGTCAAGAAAATGACAGTAGATTTCCCGAGCGACGACTGGATAGAGGCATGGAAAGACAGGCTCAACGATAACGAGGAGTACGCCGAGGCGGCGAGCGACTGGGGTGTAGGCTGGAACGGCGACTTCGTCTTCACCATAGAGGTTGACGACGACTTCGTGGAGGAGTTCCCCGACATGGCGGGTGACGACAACAAGATACATTACTACATCGGTCTCGAAGGCGGCAAATGTACGGACGCGTACCGCGTCGAAGACCTGAGTGAGGTGGACTACGGCTTCGAAATCATCGGACCGTACGACAACTGGAAGAAGCTTGCGCAGGGCGAAATCGGAGCCATCGACAGCCTGATGAGCGGCAAGTTCGAGCTGAACGGCGACATGCAGAAGGTGATGCAGTACAGCGACGGTGCCGTCACGATGGTCGAGAGCGCGACTAACATAGAGACGGATTTCCTCCACTGATGTCCTTCGGAAAGGTCGTTACGCTCGCTGGGGAGCGTGAAACCGAGATAGTCGAGATAGAAGACAAACCCGACGTGGAGGACGACGCAGTACTGACGGAGGTCATACAGACCAACGTCTGCGGGAGCGAGGTCCACTTCTGGAAGGGCGAGTTCCCTGTACCGAACGGTGCGGTTCTGGGACACGAAGCCGTCCTGCGCGTGCTCGAAATGGGCGACGACGTGAACACCGACTCGGCTGGCGAAACGGTCGAGGAGGGCGACATCATCACGCCCGTCTACTTCCAGCCGTGCGGCGAGTGCAGCGGCTGTTCGAACGGTCAGTTCTACGCCTGCGAGGTCGTCAAGAGCACGGGCGAGTGGATGATGCCGCACTCGGTGCCGCCGCATTTCCGCGGAACATTTGCGACACATTACTACATCGACGGGGGACAGCGTTTCTACAAGGTTCCCGACGACGTGCCTCACCATGTCGCTGCTAGCGCGAACTGCGCCCTCTCGCAGGTCATCTTCGGTCTGGAGCGCGCGAACCTGACACAGGGCGAGACGCTCTTCAGTGCAGGGCGGGCGGTCTGGGGATAAACTCGATTGCGGTCGGAAAGGAGACGGGCGCGGAGGTTGTCGTCGTCGAGGGCGCGCCGGGACGTATCGAGCGCGCAAAGGAGTTCGGCGCCGACCATATCGTGGACATGAACGAGTACGAGGAACCGGGTGAGCGCATCCGTCGCGTTCAGGAACTCACGGACGGCGACGGCGCGGACGTTGGCATCGAGGTCGCGGGATTCCCGCCAGCGTTCAAGGAGGGCATCGGCATGCTCAGAAACGGTGCGAGGTACGTCGAACTCGGAAACATCTCAACGAGCCTCACGACCGAGTTCAGCCCCGCCGACCTGACGTTGAAGCGCATCGACGTTCACGCGATGCTCCTGTACCAGCCTTGGTACCTCGAAAAGGCACTCGACTTCCTCTCGCGGAACGCCTCCAAGTACCCGTACGACGACCTCTTGGACGCCAAGTTCCCGCTTGAGGAGGCGCAGAAGGCTCTTGAAGGGAGCGCGGAGCAGGAGTTCACGCGCGCGAGTCTGATTCCGGAGTAGGGCGAGAAGCGGGCGCGCTGTCCGTGAGCGACATGGTTATAAACCGACCACATTGTCTTCCATCTTTGTGCTCTATCTCTGCGGATTGCGTGTTTCGAGTCCCTGTTCCTCGGCTACCGTGTTCAGCTTTCTGTCCGCCGATACGATATCGAAGAAAAGATACTCCATGCCTGATACCCGACTTACAGCCTCTCTTGGCGCTCCTCGTTCACTATCTCCGACAGGTCCTTTCCGTCTGTTTCCTGCCGTAGCTCCTTGAGGTCGGATTCGGTTCCGTGTTCCTCAATGAACTCCCTCATACTGTTCCTCAAGGGGGTTGTTTTTGACTTGTTGAGGAGATGTTTTTCCAAGAACTCCGTCGTGTCAGTAGTTTCGCTCATTATGACAGTTATTCGGCTTTCAATCTTAAAACAGTTCGCACGAGGGAAGCAGGTGAGATTCTGGAATTAACGGTCACGGTTCGACCACCTCCGAGGTTCAAAAACGCCTACGAACCAGAGAAAGGTTTTTTGTTCTCCTCCGTCTCGTGTAACCCATGGGAACAGAAACGGTTGTCGAGAAAGAGGAAGGAGACGGGTCGGGAACAGGCACAGGCGGAGGAACAGGATGGCGCGCGGCGGAGCAGGAGTACGAGGACGAGGTCATAAAATGGAACACAATAGCCGAGTTGGTGAACGAAGCGGCGGAGAGACACTCGTCGCGCGACGCGAGCATGTACAAGGGCGGCGTCTACGACAGAACGCTCGTCGAAAACGGTGTTATCGACGCCGCGCCTTCCGACGGTGGCTTCGCGCCTCTGACTTACGACGAGTTCCGTTCGATATACAGGCGTCTCGCGTTCGGCTTCGACGAACTCGGTCTTGAGAAGGGCGGCAGGGTAGGCATATTCTCGAACACACGCCTCGAATGGGTGCTGTCCGACTTCGCTCTGCTGTCGCGCGGCGGCGTGGTTACTTCTGTCTACGCGTCTTCGTCGCCGAGACAGGCGAAGTACCTCCTCAGCGACCCCGGAGCGTCGGGTGTCATCGTCGAGAACGAGGAGCTTCTCGAAAGGGTCCTTGAGGTCGAAGAAGACCTCGACCTTGACTTCATCGTCGCTGTTGACGAGGTCGCAGAGGGCTACACGGAGCGCGACGACGTTCACACGTTCGGCGACGTCTACGAGATGGGTGACGAAGCCTACGACGAGGAGACGTTCGAAGGATGGCTCGACGAGACGGATGTTGACGACCTTGCGACGCTCATCTACACGTCGGGAACGACGGGACAGCCCAAGGGCGTGAAGCTTACGCACCGCAACTTCCGTTCGTCGGTCAACCAGTCCCGCAAACGTTTCGGTCCACGCCCCGACAAGGACGACGACCTGCCGACCATCGACGAGACGGACCGCGTCGTCTCTTTCCTGCCTCTCGCGCACTCTTTCGAGAGGATGACCTCGTTCCTCCTCTACGGCAGCGGCGCGACTGTGGCGTACGCAGAAAGCCCCGACACGCTCAGGGATGACTTCGCCGAGGTAAAGCCGACGACGGGTACGAGCGTACCGCGCGTCTACGAGAAGGTCTACGACGCGATACGCGAGCAGGCGAGCAGTTCGCCCGTCAAGAAGAAGATATTCAACTGGGCGACGGGCGTCGGTCAGGAGTACTACAAGGCGGACTCGCCCGGCGCGGTTCTGAGCCTGAAGCACAGTCTCGCCGATACACTCGTCTTCTCAAACGTACGCGAGGCACTCGGAGGCGAGATAGACTTCATGATAAGCGGCGGGGGAAGTCTCTCCGCCGACCTGTGCGCGCTCTACCACGGCATGGGTATGCCGATACTCGAAGGCTACGGGCTGACGGAAACCGCGCCTATCGTCTCTTCGAACCCGCCCGAGGACCCGCGCATAGGCACAATCGGTCCGCCGATGCCTGACGTGGAGGTTAAGCTCGACGAGTCCGTCGCGCCGCCCGAGGTGCGTGACCACGACGATGTCGGCGAACTCCTCGTAAAGGGCGAGAACGTGACCGAGGGCTACTGGGAGAAGCCCGAGGAAACCGAGGAGGCGTTCACCGACGACGGCTGGTTCCGTACGGGCGACGTAATCCGCATCGACGATGACGGCTACCTCACCTTCGTTGACCGGTCGAAGCAGCTAATCGTCCTCTCGACGGGCAAGAACGTTCCGCCCCAACCCATCGAGAACGACTTCTCGACATCCGCAATCGTCGAACAGTGCATGGTTATAGGCGACGAGGAGAAGTTTATTTCCGCGCTCATATTCCCCAACTTCGAGGCACTCGAAAAACGCGCCGACGAGGAGGACGTAAACCTGCCCAGCGACAAGGAGGCGGTTATCAAGGACGAGAACGTCCGCGCGTGGGTACAGGAGGAGATTGACGAGGTCAACCAGAACTACGAGAAGTACGAGACCATCAAGAAGTTCGAACTCGTCACCGAGGAGTGGACGGAGGAGAACGACATGCTGACGCCGAGTCTGAAGAAGAAGAGGCGCAACATTCTGGAGAAGCACGCAGACGCAGTCGAGAGGATATACGCAGAGGCGGACGACTGACGGCGAGACTGAACTAAGAAGACCGAACCAAGCGTTCGACTTTTTCGACCGCAGAAGGCGCGTCCTCCGCGATTACGTAAGCGACGGGTTCGACACCGAAGCTGCCGCGGTGGTACGCGATGTCAGGCACACCACCCGCTTCCGCGAAAGCCTCGTCAAGTGTCTCGCGGCGTTCTTCGCGGTCTGCGTCGAACTCAACCGTCGTCATACCTTCGTCGCGTGCTGTTTCAAGGAGTGCGTCCGAGGTGGCGAGGTTGAGCGCGGCACTTTTCGACGGTTCGACAGCTTGCGCTGACAGGACGACGACAGCGACGTTCTTCGAAGCACCGAACTCGGGGTTCGCGGGGACGTGGACGCGTCCGTTCATCGTGTAGAGGCGTCCCGGCACGGCGGCAACGTCCGTCTCGTCACGCGCGTCGGGGAGAGCCTGAGCGACGTTCGTGCCGACGTTGGGGACGTGTTCTGCGACGCCGGGTATGTTTTTCAGGCGTCTTACAGCGCGGCGCACGTCACCGAGCGTCTCGTTCTCGACCAAGAGCGACGAGTCGCCGCCGCGGACGCAGAGGTCGCACCCCGTGCCGCGTAGTGCGGGAAACTCGCGCTCGTGTACCTCGCATATCGGTCCGCGGTCTTCGAGCGCGCGGACGAGACCTAGTACTTCGGCAAGAGCCTCGTAGCCGTCGAGTGTGGCGTCTTCGAAGCCCTCGGCGACGCGTTCGACGGTATCGTGGACGCGGTCGTCTTCGACGTAGGCGTCTTCAATCTCAACCTCTCCCGCGACGTACTTGCTGACCGCAGGCTGCGATACGCCGAGGCGGTCAGCGATTTCGTTCTGGGTGAAGCCGCGGTCGGAGAGTTCGGACGCGAGGAGTGCGCGGAACGTCGGTAGGAAAGACTCGACGACTATTTCGCTCGGTAGCTTCATGTTCTGGTTTTGGTCGTGATGAACATATAACGTTGGCGTGGCATAGATAGCTGAGCGATTACTCCGGTTTCTCGTGCCGGTCCAGAAACGCCGCGCCCAGAAAACCGATTACAGCGGCTGCGACACCCACGGCGAGCGTGCCTTCGAACGGGAAGTCAGCCAGATTCACGTATATGACACCCAGTGCCAGCAGGATACCGTACCCGAAGCCCGCGAAACCGGCGAGCGCCCACCGAACCGGTTCGTCGGCGTCGTCGTGACGGAGCAGAACGAGAACGAACACAGCTATCCCGGCTATCAATCCTACCGGCAGACCCACGATAGCCGAAAACTCGGTGTCGAGTAGTTCGATTACGGAGACAGCAACGAGGAGAAACGCCGTGACGGCGGCACCGACTGCGGTGATAGGTTTCCGAAGATTCACGAGTCAGAGTACGCGTAGGGCGTATTTTTACTTTGTGTCGGCTCCGCGTTTGTTTTACTCCAACTCAACTACGCCGTGTTCAGTATTTTCCCGGCGTGAACCGCCGTAACGAACATGAGAAACCACCAGAAGCAAGTTGTAAACTGTTGTCATCCAAAACAAAAACGCGGGCGCAAGCTACATAATGAACCAGTACAAATCTCTTGGGTATGGGAGACGCTCTCATAGTAGACGCCGTCCGCACACCTTTCGGCAAGGAAGGCGGCGTCTTCAAAGACACGCATCCGCAGGAACTCGGCGCAGAGCCGCTGAAGGCATTAAGAGAACGCGTAGGTTTCGACCCCGCACAGGACATCGAAGACGTACATTTCGGCTGTGTCACGCCGAAGGGTGAGCAGGGCTTCAACATCGCGCGCATCCTGCCGCTCGCGGCGGGATGGGACGTTGACGTTCCGGGCGTACAGCTAAACAGACAGTGCGGTTCGGGTCAGCAGGCGGTCAACTTCGCTGGCGCGAACGTCAAGAGCGGCATGCACGACTGCGTCATCGCAGGCGGCGTCGAACACATGACGCGCGAGGCGATGGGTAGCGACGGCGACTTCAGCACGATGTCGGAGCCGTACAAGGAGAGGTTCGAGATAGTTCCGCAGGGAGAGAGCGCGGAACGTATCGCCGAGAAGTGGGAGATAACGCGCGACGATGTCGATAAAATCGCGTACGACTCGCAACAGCGGATGGCGGAAGCGATGGACGACGGCAGGTACGACAGCCAACTCGTCTCGGTCGAGACGGAGTACGAGGACGAGGACGGAAACGTCGAGGACATAGTCGTAAACGAGGACGAGCATCCGCGCCCCGACACGACGAAGGAGGTCCTCGGAAAGCTACCGCTCGCCTTCCGCGGCGACGACGGTGTAATAACACCGGGCAACTCGTCGGGTATCGTTGACGGTTCGTCGGCGATGCTCGTCGCTTCTGAGGAGAAGGTCGAGCAAGAAGGATGGGAGCCGAAAGCACGTATCGTCGATGTGGCTCTCGCGGGTGTTGACCCTGTGATGATGCTCACAGGACCCATACCCTCGACGAAGAGGGTGCTCGAAAAGGCGGACATGAGCATCGAGGACATCGACCTGTTCGAGTGCAACGAGGCTTTCGCTTCGGTGGTGCACGCGTGGATGCAGGAGACGGGCGCTCCGTGGGAACGCACCAACGTCAACGGCGGCGCGATAGCGCACGGACACCCGCTCGGTGCGACAGGTAGCGCGCTCGTGACGAAGTTGGTGCACGAACTCGAAAGGACAGGCGGACGTTACGGTCTCTCGACGATGTGCATCGGATTCGGTCAGGGAATAGCGACGATAATAGAGCGCGTCGACTGACGAGCGCGGAGACGAGTTAGTCGAAGCTCGGCTCGGCGAGCGCGACGAGTATCAGGGCAGGTAGACCGAGCGGGCTGACGACGACGGAGGCGACTACGGCTGTGAAGACGACGAAGTACCAACGCTGTTTCTTGTAGCCCTGCCAACCACCGGCTAAGATGACGAGAGAGACGAGAGCGGAAACTCCCGCGATACCGTACACGGCTTCGCGCCCGACGCCGTCGGGTAACGTGAGAGTGAACGCGGACGAGAAGATTACAGCGATCGTCGCAACAGCACCCACGAGTCCGAGCGCGCCCGTGACGCCGAGTATGACGCCCGCGGCTTTCGCAGGTCTGTCGGAGTGCGCGCCCCCGCCGGGCGACCTACGCGTCTTTATCTCCTCGCGGAGTTCGTCGCGGAGTTCGTCGAGGCGTCGCTCGTGGTCTTCGAGACTGTCGTCAAGTTTCTCGCGCAGGTCGTTTATCTCGTGCTCCTTCTCACGAAGTTCGGGTTTGAGTTCGTCGCGTACCTCCGCGAGTTCTTTTTCCTTGTCGCGCAGTTCGTCCTGTATCTCCTCCAGACGGTCGGTATCTCGCTTTTCTGTCATGGACGTGTCTTCATCCTGCGTGTCGCTGGTGTTTTTCGTCTCGTCATCAGGTGGTTTTTCAATCTCCTCCGACGTGTCATCGGACGGTTCGTTTTCGTCGTCCGGTTCTTCTTTTCCGCTCATCTCCGAATACATGAACACGGAGATAAGAATATCTTTGGATGTCAGGAAGCGAAAAAGGAGGTTTTAGATTACGCCTCGCGCAGACGTTCGACGACGAAGTCGCGGTCGAGCGCGGCGAGCAGGGGTCCGAGTTTTGGACCGCTTTCCTGCCCCAAAAAGAGTCTGTATCCGTCGCTGAAGAAGCCGCCTACACCGAGGTCGTGTTCGCGCGCAGTCTCGAAGACGGTGTTCTGTATCTCGTCGGGCGACGCGCCCGACTCGACCACGTCGGCGAGTTCTTCGAAAGCGGCGCAGGTCGCGTCGTCGAATGAGACGTCGGGTGCTTCGTCCAAGACACGGACGGCGTACTGATTGTCGAAGTCGAGTGCCCAGTTGCGTGCGAGTTCGACGCGGCGTAGCGCGTCTTGTTTCTGCGCTTCGGTGGCGTCGTCGGGGAGATGTCCCGAGCGGAGGAGGGTTGCGAGACGCGCGTCGTCGTCCTCCGCGACACCGACCATCGCTGAGAAAGTGTACGGCGGACGCACGGGTTCGTGGCTCAGGTCGTCGGAGGGTGCACGCAGGTCTTCGTAGACGCGTTCGGCGTAGAGTTCCTCCGTTTCGTCGGCGGCTTCCTCGCGCCCGTAGTGTGCGTCCTCAACACGGTCGAAGTCGTTGACGAGGTGATGCACGTCGGCGAGCGACAGGTCACGCTGTTTCTTGGGGTCGAGAGCGAAGAAGTAACGCAGGACGGGCGGTTCGACGTAACGGAGAACGTCCGAAACGGTGTAGACGTTACCCTCGCTCGCGGACATCTTGTCGCCGTCTACGAGGAAGAACTCGTAGACTAAGGGTTCCGGAGGTTCTATTCCGTAAACTTCCTTCGCGATTTCGACGCCGCTCTCCCACGAACCCTCGGCGTGATCCTTTCCGAAGGGTTCGAAGCCGACGCCGAGCGTCCACCACTGCGCGGGCCACTCGAAACGCCAAGGCAGTTTGCCTTCGCGGAACGTGGCGGTGCCACGGTGTCCGCATCCCTCGACGGTGTACTCGCCCGCGAGTTGAGCGTCGTCGCAGACGTAATCGACCGTCCCGTCTTCGATGTTGACCGAACTGACCGTCGGTGTGATACGTCCGCACTCGGCGCAGATTGGCATGAAAGGAACGTAGTCTTCGCCCGCGGTGCGCTGGTGTCGCGCGATAACCTCGCGGGAGGTTTCGAGCTCCGTGAGTGCTGTGCGGACGGCTTCGTCGAACTTTCCTTCGTCGTACATCTCGTCGTTCGAGACGAACTCGACGGGAACTTCGAGTCTTTCTGCGTCCTCGCGCAGGAACGACGCGAAATGTTCCGCCCACGTGTCGGGCGCGCCTGCTGTGTCTGCGAAAGGTGACGGCACGTCAACGTACGGCTTTCCGAGATGTTCGCTCAGTTCGTCGCGTTCCTCGGCGTCGAGTTCGACGAGTTCGCCGTCGGGCGAAAGGACGGTGTCGGGGACGCGCCTCAGTGGGTCACGGTCGTCGCTCGTGAAGACCTGTCGGGATTCTTCGTCTATGTCGTCACGTCTTTCGAGCGCGCGTACGACGAACGCGCCGCGCAGAACCTCGTTGAAGTTTCCTATGTGCGGAACGCCCGAAGGCGAAACGCCGCCCTTTACGACGGGCGGACGGTCGTTCTCGGCGACGCGTCGGGCGGCTTCGTCAGCCCAGAAATCGGACATCGATTCAGTCAGGTTTTCGTCAGAACTCATCTAAGGCACCCTGTGCTTCTCCGTCTTCTCCTTCGGGGAGTATCTCCGTACCGTCGTGTACGCCGTCGAGGACGGCGCGTTCTATGTCCTCGGGTTCCGAGCCGTCAAGGACGATGGTACGCATGCGGCTCCTTTCGATTATCTTGGCGGCGAGCGCGTCCACCACGGAGTTCGTTCCTGCGTCCATCTGTGTCTGCATCACTATCTGTACGAGTTCGTCAGGCGTGAGGCGTTCAAGTTTCTCGGCGTCGGCGTCGTCCGAAGGGTCGGCGGTGTAGACGCCGTCAACGCTCGTCGCGTAGACAAGGAGGTCGGCGTCGGTGTACTCCGAAAAGACCGCGGCGACGGCGTCGGTCGTCTGCCCCGGCGCGGTTCCGCCCATCACGGGAACCTTTTCGTCTGCGAGCGCGTCCTCCGCTTCGCGGTACGTCGTCGGCGGTTCGGGATACGCGACACCTTCGAGCGCGGCGATGAGAAGACGCGCGTTGATACGCGTCACGTCGATGCCTAAGTAGTCGCACATCGCGTCGTTCGAACCGAGTTCGCGTGCGACGCCGATGTACTCGCGCGCTGTCTTGCCTCCTCCGACGACGACCGTGACAGAGTGCTCGTCGGCGATGTTCTCGACCACACGCGCGAACCGCGAGACGCGTTCCGCCGAGATTTCGGGCACCAGAACCGAACCGCCTACCGAGATTACGATGTCCATCTTGTCGGGGTTTCGACGGGTCGGGACTTAACGGTTTTGAGAACAGAAGGACAGAACGGCTTCGGAAGTATCAGTCGTCGATGGTCGAAGGCAGGGATACCTGATAACGACCGTCTTCCTGTAGCGCGATTATCTTCTCGTCCTCCTCGTACAGGTTCATCAGGTTGAGTTCGTAGCTACCGGGTTCGACGATACGTATCGTCTCGAACTCGTCCATGAGACGACGTTTCGCCTCGGCGGGGCGCGCGCGACGGTAACGTCTGCCGTCGCTCGACGTAATCTGGTCGGACTCGGCTTCGGTCGGTGTGTCGTCGGCTTCGGACGCCTCGACTACGTTGTCGAGCTTTCCGCCGAAAGAACGTTCGTACTCCGACTCCGCCTCGACGATGTCGTCGTCTTCGGGCGTCGCAGTCTGTGTCTCGACTGTGTTTTTTGTGACGGGTTCGGTGTCGGGTTTGTGTGTGGCATGCTCCGTGTCGGGTTCGGTTCCGGAGTCTTCCGTGACGGTCGAGACGGACGCCTCCTCGTCCGCGGCGTCGGGTTCGTTGTCCTCCACAGAACCCACCGCGCGCCGCGCCTCTTTCTGCGCCGGAGATTCGGCTTCTTGGGGTGTCTGAGGAGTCTGTGCAGTGGACTGTTCCTCGGCATCCTCAGTCTCTGCCGCGTCTTCGGTCGCGCCGACCTCCTTGACGTAGAAGAACTTGGTCGCTCCGCAGTCCGGGCATCCTTCGAAGACCTCGTCCGCGCCGTCGTCGAAGACCTCACCGCATTCGACACATTCGTGAGGCATCGTTACCTCGCCGAGACCACGGCGGATATGAGTTCGCTGTCCTTGTGGAGCGTCTCTATCTGGTTCGCGGGTCCGATGACGGTCATCTTCGACTGGTCAGCACCCAAGAGCCTGTCGAGTATGCCGGTCGCTGGCTTCTCCTTGGGATACGACTCGATTTCGATGCCTGAGAAGCCGTCGGGCGAAATCTCTGACATCGTGACCTCGATGAGCTTAGACTCCTCGTCGGGCGAAAGACCGGATTCAAGTATGACGACCTTTCCGTCGCGCACCCCGTCGAGTATAAAGTGTATCTTCTCCATGCTCGTCATCTCGTCCATCCTGCCCGCGCTTATCATGTCTAACTGGACGCCGTCGTCGGGTTCATCGCCGTCTTGTTCTATCTGTTCCGGCATCTATATCACCCGAACTTCTCCGCTATTCTCTCGTAGAGTTCATCGACGTTTTCGCCCTCCTGACCGCTGAGAGGTACCGTCTCGTGTTGCGGAAACGCCTGTTCGATACGTCCCGGCGAAGCGTCGTCCAAGTCGACCTTGTTCGCGATGATGAGAATCGGAAGGTCGCGCGACTCTATGATGCCCGTAAGCATCGTGTTGACCTGCGTGAACGGGTCGAGCGACGAGTCCAACACGTAGATGACGCCGTCGATGTCCTCCTTGAGCCAGTGCATCGCCTCGGCGACGCCCTCGGTAGCCTCACGCGAACGCTCGACAGCGTCGTCCTTCTCCATCCCGAAGTCGACGAACTCCTGATAATCGACCTTCGTTGTCACACCCGGCGTGTCCACGATGTCGAGCGTCACGGAGTTTCCGTTGCGCTCTATCGTCACGTTCTCTTTCCTGTGCGCCCTCCTCGTCTCGTGCGGTATCTGAGACTCAGCACCCATCGCCTCACCCGTCCAGTCACGCGCTATCCTGTTCGCGAGCGTCGTCTTACCGGCGTTCGGCGGACCGTATATGCCGATACGCGCCGTGCCCTGGTCGGCGAAGATGCTGTTGACCGTCTCGGATATGCTGGTTCTTATTTCAGCTATTATTCCCATTGTATCCCTGCCGTGCTCTCCGGCGGCTTTACGTACCACAACTCCGGTACGAGGAGTTATAAATCTGCGTCAGACGCCGGTCATACACCCCTTCATTTCGACTGGAGGATGTAGGCAAAAACCGTAGTACTGCGGAAGGTTACGGTCGTAGAGGAAGCTCGTAGGTGAGAAGTCGGGAGGTGAGCAGAAAAGAGACGGAGAGACATCTCGATATGGTTTAAGGAACGGTGGATAGAGATGAGAGCGAGAGTTAGGGCTAGGAAGGATTCAGTGAGATGTTTTTAGTGAGATGTTTCGGTAAGTAGGTTTTGCTGAGAATGTTTTCCGAGTAGATATCAAGAAAGTGATGCCAAGAAATTCAGTGAATTGGTGATGTGATTTTCGGTGAGCGATATCAGGAGGGGTTTCAGGAGGGGGTTTTAGCGAGCAATTGGGAGGGTTTTGGAGAGGATTAAGGAACCGGGACACCCCCACCCCTTTGTTTCGACTGGAACTTCAGAAGACGAGGGTGTGAGGTGGTTGTGGGGGTAAGGTTGTGGGGGTAAGGTTGTGGGGGTAAAGAAGTAGGAAGAAGCAAAACAACGAAGAAAGTAAATTATAAATTGTTATAGTATGTCTTCTTACGTCCAAGCAAATCCAGTTGATGTTACAACTTAAATCTTTTGTTCTTATATAGACACTCCTATTACCTTAGTACTGCATATTCTTATTACTATCCTACTACTATTCTTGTTACTTTTGTTACTATTCTTATTAGCACTCCTCAGAAAACGAAGCTGTCGAGTAAGAACAGGAATAAACTCACATATTCCTAATGGTTACGAGCAACCTTGTCTCACACTCACCCCTCTCTGTTTGTGTCTCCAGTCGAAACGAAGGGGTGGGGGTGTTACCACTCTGGGATTTTCGACAGATATCTGCTTCGGGAGATATCTCACCGTCTGACTGTTCAACAGTTCAACGCTATAGTTTGACCAGCTATCTCTAAAATCCGTCTAAACTTCGACCTACATATGTCCTACAGCTTGTCCAACATCCTTAACGTGTAACACGTCCCTTGCTTTTCTCCCACCCGTCTCGTCCGGTATTCTCGTCTGGTATGTGTGTCTCGTCTGTGTATCTCTCTTCTGTTCGGTCCGTCTTCTGTTCGGTATTTGACTTCCCTTCTTCGCTTGATACTGTCGGTTAACGTGGTGTCTATGGTAGGTAGTAGGCGACCCTACTTTCACCGGAAGATATTTAAGATATCCTATACCTTTGTTTCGAGTGGATATCTCCTCTGGTGGGACAGGGAAAACGGAAACGAAAAAACAGGTTGAAAACACGAAGGTGTCAAAAGAAATGGAAGAAGAGGACGGTGGTGGGTTAGACGAACAAGGCTCGGGAGACGCACAAGCGGACGTTCGGGAGGACGCGCGTACGACACCGGAGGTGAACGAGGGCGGTTCGGAAGGTGGAACTCGCTCGGATGGAACCCGCTCGGACACGGAAAGCTCGAACGCCACGGACATTTCAAACGACTCGCCGAACTCTGACACCGGGTCGGAGTACGTTGACGTGTCCGAGGACATCGACTCCCTCGAAAGTATCGGAAGTACGTCCGACGGCGAGGACGACGAAGGACGTCTGTTCGACGGCTTCCTTGACGTGGACCCCATCTTCGCCAACAAGGAGGTTCTCCGTCCTTCGTACACGCCGAAGAAGCTCCCTCACCGAGACAAACAGGTCGACGCTATGGCGCGGTCTCTTGTCCCCGCGCTCCGTGGCGAGACGCCCTCGAACATACTCATCTACGGCAAGACGGGGACAGGAAAGACGGCGAGCGCGAAGTACGTCGCGAACGAGTTACAGGAGACGAGCGCCAAGACCGAAGTCCCCTGCACCGTTGAGTACATCAACTGCGAACAGGTCGACACGCAGTACAGGGTGCTCGCGCGTCTCGCGCAGAAGTTCGGGCGCGACGACGTTCCGATGACGGGTTGGCCCACGGACCGCGTCTACGACGCCTTCTTCGAGGCTGTCGACACGCGCGAACGCGTCGTCGTCGTCATGTTGGACGAAATCGACAAGCTCGTCGAGAAGTCGGGCGACGACACGCTCTACAACCTGTCGCGGATGAACTCCGACCTCGAAAACGCGCGCGTCTCCATCATCGGGATATCGAACGACGTGCAGTTTACCGAACTTCTGGACCCGCGCGTCCGCTCGTCGCTCGGCGAAGAAGACCTCGTCTTTCCGCCGTACAACGCCAACCAGCTACGCGATATTCTGGAACAGCGCGCCGAAATCGCCTTCGAGGACGGTGTGCTTTCGAACGACGTTATTCCGCTCTGTGCCGCCTTCGCCGCGAAAGAACACGGCGACGCTCGACGCGCGCTCGACCTTCTGCGCGCCGCGGGCGAGGTCGCGGAGAGGTCGAAGACGGATACCGTCGAGGAGGAACACGTACGCGAGGCGCAGGAACGTATTGAGCTAAACCGTGTCGTCGAGGTCGTCCGCACCCTCCCCGCACAGTCGAAGGTCGTGCTGTACAGCATAATCGCTCTCGACGACGAGAGCAGAGCCAAGATGAACACGGGCGAGGTCTACAACACGTACACACGCGTCTGTTCGGAGATAAATATGGACAAACTCACACAGAGACGTGTGACCGACCTCATAAGCGAACTCGACATGCTCGGCGTCGTCAACTCCGTCGTCGTCTCGAAGGGACGTTACGGACGCACACGCGAGATTTCGCTGAGCGTGCCGCGCGACGAGACGAAGGACGTGATACTCGACGACTCACGCCTCGCCGCGCTTGACGACACAAGCTTCACAGACGCGGTTCAGTCGCGCTTGGACGACGCGGACGACGGCTAAAAACCTATCCGGAAATCCGCTATGTTCCTACCTCGTTCTGGTAGTAGCTCATCGACGGGAAGAGGAGACGTATGTTTCCGACGTACGGAACCCTGTACCTTGCTTTTCCCTGCACCCACTCGGGCTTTACGACCTCGCTCAGTCCTTGCTCTTGGTCGTAGTACGTGTTGGCGTCGCCCTTTGTCACGAAGCCGTCGTGTGGTGCTACCAACGTTTCTCCGCTCACAGTCTGATACTCCTCGCCTTCTTCGACGTAGAACATGGCGCGGTGTATTATCGCCGTCCTGAGTTCGCTTCCGTCAGGTCTGTAGACGATAACGTCACCGTGCTCGCCGAAAGTCTCGTATCCGTCCTCCTTGCCCTGTCTGTGCGTCACGACTCCGTGCTGTTTCGTCGCACCCTCTGCGACGAAGTTCGACGGGCTGACTATGAAGACGATGTCTCCTTCGCTCATACCCGGCTCCATGCTACCGCTCTCTATGGCGACCATGGGAGGCCAGATGCCTGCGATTGCGTACAGTAAGACCGCGATACCCCCTACGATTGCGACGGATACCAGAACATCCTCGGCGAGACGGACGACGGGATTGTCTCTGAACTCGTTGACCTTCGACCTCACGTCGGTTCCGTCTCGTTTTCTCTCCCCTTTGCCGTCACGGTTACCCATTCTTGCATACAATACGTGTAATACCCTCTTTATCTTTCCGGCTGTTTCTTTCTGATACCTCTCTATCCTTATTTTCTCCGACCGTCTTCTTCACCGACACAGTATCTTCACCGATAGTATCTCACTTTCTCTCAGACGGACAGTCTCTCACTCTCTCTTAATCCCTCAACCGGACAGTCTCTCACCCTCTCTTAACCGTCACCACAAGATTAACCGTTAGCACAAGATATTTTACCCGACCGGCGGAATCAAACCCTATGTCGCTATCCTCCGAGAACGAGACGGAAACCGAGGTCGTCGAGATGCTCGCGGAGGAGGGTCTGAACGCGACACCCGACGCTGTCGCCGAGATTGCGCACCACGAAAACCCCAACGAAGTCGTCCGTGTGCTCGCCGCGGAGTGTGACGCGCCCGTCGTGACGCGCGAGGAAGCGCGCCGTGTAGTCTCTTCGAACATCTCCTCGGAAACGTCGGATTCGGAACCCGTTTCCGGAACTCCCGACCGTCGCACACGGTCCACGTCGGAGTCTGAAGAGTCGGATACCGATACTCAGGACGTTTCCGCCTCCGACGGACAGGCTTCGGAAGTCGGTTCGTCGCCTGTCTCGTCCTCGACAGAATCTCCTTCTTCTTCCTCTATCCCCTCCACGTCGTCGCGCTCGCGCACACCGTCGAACGTCGAAGTGGCTAACGACATAACCGGCGAGTCGACCTGCACGGGCGAGTACTCAGACTTCGTGGGCTACTTCCGCGACAGATTCAACAGTCTCTCGAAGATGCTCAGGTCACGCATACAGCCCCGTTCGATAGAGTCGGCGGGGAGCGGCGGGAAGGACGTCGCGCTCGTCGGGATGGTGAACGAGGTCCGTACCACTTCGTCGGACCGCGACAACAGGCTCGTCGAAATCGAGGACCCGACAGGAACCATCCGTCTTCTTCTCTCGGACGATTTAGTCGAGACAGCGGAGACGCTCGTGAAGGACGAGGTAATCGGTGTGGAAGGACGCCTCTCCGACGACGGCGGAATGGTCTTCGTGAACGACGTACACTTTCCCGAGGTTCCTCCGCGCCGCGAACCCAACACGGCGTCGCGCGAAGTGAAAGCCGTCCTCGTGAGCGACGTACATGTGGGTTCGGACACCTTCGTCGGCGACCACTGGGACCTCTTCGCGGACTGGGTCGCACGACAGGACGACATCGAGTACGTCTTGGTCGCGGGTGACCTCGTCGAGGGCGTCGGTATCTATCCGGGACAGGACGAAGAACTCGTCACCGTCGATATACACGAACAGTACGCCGAGTGTGCCGAGAGGTTCGCGCAGTTGCCCGACGATGTGGAGATAATCACGATTACGGGAAACCACGACTCCGTCCGTCTCGCAGAGCCACAACCCGCGCTCGACGAGCGTTTCCGCGAGCCTTTCGGCGAAAACGTCTCTTTCCACGGCAATCCGTCGGTCGTGACCGTCGAAGGTGTCGATGTTCTGATGTACCACGGTATGTCTCTCAACCCGTTTGCCGAGGCACTCCCGCACGTCGAAATAGAGAGTCCGGAGACAGCGATGGTCGAGATGCTGCGCAAACGACACCTTGCGCCGATGTACGGCGACGTGCGTCTCGCGCCCGAGACGCGCGACTACCTCGTCATAGACGAAGTCCCCGACGTTCTCCACACGGGACACACCCACACCGTCGGCGCGGAGAAGTACAGGAACGTCGTGACGGTCAACACGGGCGCGTGGCA
The DNA here is from genome assembly GCA_034522195.1 of Halobacteriales archaeon. Taxonomy (GTDB): domain Archaea; phylum Halobacteriota; class Halobacteria; order Halobacteriales; family Halorutilaceae; genus Halorutilus. The sequence continues at coordinate 424,711 of JAXHLL010000002.1, forward strand.
GTCACAGACGCCTTACCAGAAGGCGATGAACATACAGCCCGACGTTGGTTACGCCGGTGTTCTCGACCTCTCGACGCTCGAACTCGACCTGAAGCAGTTCGCGCCGTAGTCAGGAGACTCCGGGTGCTTCGTCGTCCGGTTTTCCGCCTTCGAGTTCCACCTCGAACTCAAGTTCGGGGTCGTCGCCCTGAAACTGCACCTCGATTTCGACCGGCTCTCCGAACGCGAACGGTATCTTCCAGCCGTCGCCCTCGACGGTGACCTCGTTTCCTTCGCGGAGTTGCTCTCCGAGTTCGACGAGGAAGTCGCCCGCGCCCTCCGACGAGACGTGGAACTCCTCCTCGAAGTAGCCGTCTGTTATAACATCGATACTCTCCTCTTCCTCCTCTGGCTCAGGTACTTCTGCCATACCACCGCTACGGACTCGAAAAGTATAAGTTTTCTTTGAATTATTATACACGAAATGGACTACTTGGAACTCCTCGGCTCGAAGCCGCGTCTCGAAGTCCTCCGCGCCCTTTCGCGCCACGACATGTATGTCTCCGAGATAATCGACGAGGTCGGCATGGACGGGAAGACGGCGAAACACCACCTCGACACGCTCGAAGAGGCGGGCGTCGTCGAGACGTACGAAGAAGGAAGACGACGGTACTACACGCTCGTCCGTGAGGTTCGTCTCGAAGTCTCGCCGTCGCCCGACAGACGTTTCGTCGTCCGTCTTCCTGAGGTTGGTGCTACCGACAGATGACCGCGTTCGTCGCCCCCCTCCTCAAGGCTCGGACAAAAGATTGAGAACCGGGTTTTTCCGCCGACGTTTTACGTCTCCGCTTCCTTTCTCAGGTATGGGCTTTGGAAGCTACGACGAATCCGAACAGGAGAACCAGCAGTCCGAGAGCGACGTTGACGAGGACGACGCCGTCAGCGTACAGGACGCAAAACACGACGGCGAGGTAAGCTACGAGTCGAACGCCTCGTCGGAGGAACTCATCGACAAGCTTCAGGAGATGAAGGGAGACGGCGACGAAGAAGAGGAAGGCTGAGAAGATGCTCTCCGAGGGAGACGACGCGCCGCGCGTCGAAGCGATAAACCAAGACGGCGAGACGGTCACGCTCGAATACGACGCACCTACAGTCGTCTACTTCTACCCGCGAGACGACACACCCGGATGCACGATAGAGGCGAACAGCTTTCAGAAGGAGTACGACGAGTACGAGAACGCGGGTGTGCGCGTCTACGGCGTCTCTACGGACGACGAGGAGTCGCACTGCGACTTCGCCGAGGAACAGGGGCTGTCGTTCGACCTCCTCGCCGACCCTGACGGCGAGATAGCCGACGCTTTCGGCGTCCCCGTACAGGGCGACATGGCGCGCCGCCACACGTTCGTCGTAATCGACGGAAAGGTCGCGCGCGTCTACGAGAACGTCTCGCCCGACGGACACGGACGCGACTTACTTCTAGAACTCGCCGAGGACGGCTTCGTCGAACTCTGACCGCTGTTTCTCCCCCTACTGTTTCAGTTGAACGGCTTATCGACACCGAACTCCTCGCCGCATTCTTCGCACTCTGTTGTCTCTTCTTCGGTTTCGTAGACGACGGTGTCGCCACATGCCGGACACTCCATCTCTACCTCCTCCCTGTACGTCCCCGCACCGGTGAGTACGTCGTCGGGTGTTAGCTTTACTTTTAGCATACTTTACTGTATTCGGTGGACAAACAAAAGCATAACGGCGTATTCAGTTTGTAACCGGACAATAAATTAACTTTTTCTGTGGCGTGTGTTCTGTAGATGAACGTACGAAGTGTCTCGTCTCCGGTTCGTAAAGATAACATACGTCCACGAAATACCGCCACCAAATGAGAACGAAAGAGTACGTCAGGTACGTAAAGTACGCGGGTATAGCGGGCGTCGTCATGTTCGTCGTCGGCGCGCTCGGCGAGATAACGGGACATCTGGTGCTTACGGACCTTCCGCCGTCCGCCGACACGGCTTTCATATACCTACTCGGAATCGGATTCGCCGTCGTCTTTGTCTCGATAATCGCCGGCGGCGTCCTGCCGCTCGCGCTCGAATAGGCTTCGTCCCCGTCCTCCCGCTACCCTCTGTCGGGAGCCTTCTTCCCGAGCCAGTCCTCGTATCTACGGCGTACAGAGTGTCGTTCTTGTCCCCGAAGTAGACCGTCCCGTCGGAGACGGTTGGTGGGGACCCCACAGAACCCTCTTTGACATCGTATCTCCAGATTCCCTCTCCCGAATTGGTGTCGACAGCGTGTACCCGGGTTGGGCGCAGAAGTACGCCACGCCGTCAACGATGTTAGGCGACGATTCTATCTCATCCCTTTTGATTCGAACTCCCAAAGTATCTCGCCTGACCCCGCGTCGACAGCAGTCAGCGACGAACCCGCTACGAAGTACACCGAACCGTCCACGACGGTAGGTGATGAATGTACCGAACCTGTTGTCTGCGTCCTCCACACCGTTCCCCTCTGATGTAGAGTCGGAACGGCTGCTACGCCGATGTTCGGTAGCGACGCAGCGGATAGTCCTGCGGTAGCCAAGAAACTCTGCCTGTTGAGCATTCACTGTCAATTCAGACTCTCTACTTGAATCTCTTGTGCGTGTCTCCGGTATAACTTTAGATTGCTGACATGGTTCCTGTTTCGTGTCCGCCGTTTCGGCTGAAGCGTTCTGTGGTTCGTTTGTCGTACGGAGACTCCTCCATCTACGTGACTCCCAAAGGTAGGAAGAGCGCAGAAAAGCAAAGTCCCTTGCCCTGTTACTATCCACCCCTATCCTCGCCTCTACTCCTGCCACTGTTTCTTTTACCGTCAGTGTCGAAGTCGTCCCGACTATTTTCGTCTTCACCGCGTCCAAAATCTCTTCTGCCGGGGCACCTCTCGTCTTCTTCACCGCGGCTGACACTACGGCGCGGAACGCAGTTGCCGACCCCACCGATACTGTCGCTGTCCTCGTCGTCGAACTCCTCTCTCTCCGGCTCGACTTCTATCCATATTTTTTCGATAGCCTGTGCCTCCGAGTCGGTGACCACAGTCCCGACTTCTCCCGTGTAGGTTCCGGGTTCAGCGTCGGGCGGAATACTTACAGGCACAGAGACGGTTTCCTCCTCGTCCTGAGTAACGATGTGCGATGTATTCCGGATGGCTCCCTCGGTTGAGATTATCTCGTCTCCGTCGTCGTGTCTGAGGTTCGATATACCGAGTTCGACCGACCTCGCACCTGCTACCGATGTGGTGCCGATTTCGGCTTGAGCGACTTCGCCGGGTAGGACGGAGGGTACTTCCGTCTGCTCCGTGCCGACCGGAGAATTGAATCCGACCTCCCAGCTAACGTCGTCTTCCCGGGTGACGCCACCGGGGACGCTCGCTGTCACCGTGGCGTTGTACTCTCCTCTCACACCATCTCTCGTCACGTTCTGACCTATATTCAGGAGTCCTGTGTACACTCCCTCTCCGGTTCGTTCAAGCCCGACTGTCTCCGTACTGCCGTTCGGTTTCGTCACTTCTGCTTCGACCGTCGCGTCGTTGACGGGCGAGGTTCCGAGGACGGTCGCGCTTATTTCGGCTTTGTTTCCTGCGTAGTACTCTTCGCTTTTTGTGTCGGCGTCAAGCTTCGCCAAAGTGTCCACCTCGTCGTTCTCTAGGTAGACCAGGTAGTCCTCCAGCGTGCCGTCGACAACATCACCGGTTGTGTACTCCACCGAAACGCTCACGTTGAACTCTCCCGTCTCGTTCTTGGCGGGCACCCTGAACCTCATCTTCGGCTTGCTGTCTGGCGCGGACGTCGGCGACAGGAACTGTATGTCGCGCTCGGTAGCTGGCTCCGAGGGTAGCGGCGACGATACTGTAACCGGTTCCTCCCCTTCTACGTCGAGGGTGACGGATTCGACGTACTCCGTGTTGCCGCGTCCGAAGTTCAGGTCTATTTCGGCTGTTGGTGTGACGTTGCCCCTTCGATCGGAAGAGGCTGCTTGTGGACTAAGTCCATCGGATAGCGGATCGACTCTGACAGTTCCCTTCCCCATGCGTGGTACTTTCTTGACACTCCCTGGAGGAAGCGATATACCACCCGCAGCGATAGTTCTTTCATCGAACACGTAGTCGCCGGGGTCGGAAGAGTCCGTAGTCGGGTAAGCAGCGAGGGAAGCCTCTATGTCCTGCCGAGGCGCGAAAGTGCCCTCGTCTAACTCTTGCTCCTCTATGATTTCGTCAAGCTGTATATTGTCTGCCCCCACGAGATTGTTCGGGTAGATTGAGTTGGCGTAGAAGGAGTAGTCGACTCCTGTTGAATCGTCGTCATTTTTGAGATGAAGGTTGAACTCGTGTGGCTGCATTCCATTGTTAATTATGTTTATTGCGACGCCGTTGCTCGGGGTCTCGTTACCTATCACGAAGGGGGGTGCTCTTACCACAGTTACAGGATCCGCGATTGGCAGTCCTATTACTCCTCCTGTCGTGGATATTAGATCGAAGTCCTCGGGTAACTCTACGTCAGTTGTATCGACGCTCTCAACAGCCGCCACGACCTCACCGCTCGGGAATCTTGCGTTTATTTGTCCGCTACCCTTCCGCTTCGGTATCGGTCCGTCCGTCTCTATATCGCCTGTCTCCGCCATGTCGGCGAACGCCCTGTCGTCTGCCCACTCTCCTGGGTCATCCCATTTTATTCCTTGTTGTGGTATGCTCCCTTTCGTGTAAGGCACTACCGGGGGGTTTGATCGCGGATAGGTATAGATGTCGCCCGAGTAATCTGACCAACCTTCTCCCTCTTCGCTGTCAAGCACCGCTATTTCGTAGGTCTTGATATTGCCGGAAAAGTCGTCGTTCTCTCGTGCCCAGACTTCGCCACCCGCAGGAACGTTATTCCTATCGTCTGTTATATGGTCAACATACCCGTTTATATCTGCCATAAGGAACTCAGCTATTGTGGTATCTCCTCTCCCATTTGCTAGATATTGTTGCTGATATGTGTACCTCGGTATACCTATCCCGTCTCTAATACTTCTCGCAATCCTATCTTGCCCCTGTGTAACAGGACCGAAGAAGCTGGTATGCGCTCCTTCGGCTATGTACATTACAGGCTTCCCATCTGAGGTTGTTTCCACGTGTTCCCATAGTCTGAACTCTCCCCCTAGGTGTTGTTGTGCGAGTACCCACTGCGGCTCTTCGTTCTCGTCTACGAGCACAACTATGACCGATCCGTCTCCTGTATGTGCTGCGACTTCGTCGAAACCTTCTCCTTCACCCCCAACTTCTCCTATAAGTTCCCGTAGTTTACCACGGGCGTTTTCAGGTTTGGGGTCGTTTACGTACTCAGTAATGTAAACTAATGCTGTATAGCTATCGCTGCTCTCACTCGGTATCTCGCTTCCAAACCCAGCTTCTACATAGTTTGACACATGAGGTGCCTCCGGCTCCAGCGCGTTGAAGCTCACGTTCTTCTTCACCGCTCCGTGTACAGTCCTGGGATATCCGGATGTATCTGGATTATACTGGTTGAAGCCTTCGTTAATCTCTTCTTCAAAGCTCATTGAAACTAGGTCACATTCCTCATGGGGTTCCGGTGCCGGAGGACCAGGAGATGGTTCTAAAAAAGATCTAGTTTTTTCGGCGACATGATACGGCTGTAAATACAGATCCGAGTCGTCGCGCAGTTCGTCCGAGCTAGCTATATCGTACAGCGTGGCTGAATCGTGCACGATTTCCTCGTTGCGACACAAGTACGAGTTATCGAATATAGCTTCGAGCCTCGTTGGGTAGTATTCCTCGTCAGGGTGGAATTTCAGCACCGGCGAGTGCCTGTCCAACAGCTCTTTGTCCCCCGTTCTCTTGACCTCAATCACAGCCGTGTGACCGACGGTTTCGCCGCCGACGCTGTCGTCCGAGAACACGTCCTTGTCCGTCTCCAGTTCGATGACGTACCTACCCGGCTCTTCCGGTCGGAAGCTCGTGGCTCTCGCGTCTTTTTCGAAGTCTATTTCGTCGATATCCGGCTGGTCCGGCAAGTCGTCTTTGTCCGTGTACAGGAGTTGACCGTCGTTCGTATTGCCCTCGCTAAACTCATGAACGCGCCAGCTGTAGTTGCCGGGCTGTTCGGTGACGTTCCCCGAATCTTCTTCTCTCGGGAAGCCTATCGCCACGGTTTCGCCGACACCGACGGTTATCGGCTCGTTCAGGTCGGAACGGGCTATGAGGTTTATGCTGTCGCTCGCAGCCGAACCTGCTATGTACTCAAGAAGATCAATTTTGGCTGTTTCGTTGTTGTCCTCAGTTGAGACGGTAGCTGTAAAAATACCGCTCGCGTTTCTAACTACTCCTTCTAACGTTACATTCTCCGATTCGTCTTCGGCAAGTTTAAGCGATTTTGTATCAACTACGTCATTGAAGGAGAGTTTCACATCTTGTGTAGCCTGTTTGCCCGTATTCTTGAGTTGGGCTTTTACTTCAAGGCTGTCTCCTTCCTCAATGGGAGGATTAGTATCGATTATATCTATACTGAATCCGTCAACGACTACTCCTACGTTGGTACTATCGCTGTCCGATGGAGTTGAAACCGTCGCGTTGAACGCCCCTGTCTCTACATTTTTAGTTGTCCATTCTAGTGTGACATTCGTTGATTCGTCCTTCGCTAAGTTCGGTATGTTGACGGTGTCTACCACGCCTGCGTCGTCTATGGAAAGATTCACATTTTGATTAGTGATTTCTTCCTCGCCAGTGTTCTCTATCTCGGCTTCGACTTCGAGCGTGTCTCCTTCTGTTACGGGGGAGTTGGATCCTGTGATATCTATGAATGTATCTTGTTTCCCATCCCGATTTCTCTTGTTTAGCGAATATATCCTATGATTGGTTATTTCATAATTTGCCTCTGAGAAATCATCAGAAGCAAATACCACACTCAAATGCACTTTCATTTCGTCAGGGAATGAATATGGGGGGTCTCTGGAAGAATACTCTCCTGGTTCCCGTATACCGTCATCGGGAATATCTCTTGTGTTTCCTTCTATTTCTGCCCGCCTACCCTTTTTATGACCTTCTCCGACATAAAGACGCACGGTTCCGGAATATTTTCCATCGTCTAGATGTGTTCCTCCATCTGGCGTATTTCCATTTACAGCTATGAAGAACCGCGCGTCACCGTTAAATCCTCTAGCTTCGTTAGGTGGGTACCATATTTCAAGTGTCCCTGCTCCGCTCGTGACATCACCATCATCAAGTTGATGAACTTCATGTTCAAGTACGAGGTCAAACTCATGAATATAACCTTCTTCGGCTTCTTCGGGTAAATCTATGTCCGATAGATCAAGGGTTTTTGAGCTAAATTTTAAACCATCTCCTTTCTCTGATGTCACGTTGTCTGACACCTCTGGAAGTTCAACTCCTCCAGTCATTACGTCTTCCTGCGCCGCCACGTACGCCGCGTCAAAACCCACTCCCAGGGCGACGAAGACAGAGATGAGAACACAGACAGTAAGACCGCGTCTTACCCTCGGAAAAATGCTCTCCGGGCGTATTTGAGGCATGTTATACAGCGATCCTTTTGGTATATATTCTTCTTGCCGCATGCATCCGTATACCTAACTCGTCATTTATAATTTTTGGCATATATTTAAAAATATAAGGTTTCTGACATAATCATCGTATGTTCGCTGGATACTTCGGAGAAACTCCTATCAGCGCACACTCTCTTTCTCCTCCATGCCCTCGACAGTCGTACACGTCGGCTTCGCTGTGCTCATCGCAACCGCGCTTCTCGGCGCGCAGTTCGACAGACGCACCCTACTCGTCGTCGCTGTGTTCACCGTCCTGCCGGACTTAGACACCTTCTTGGGTTTCGTCTGGACGGGCGCGCACCGCGCCGCCCTGCACAACCTCGTCGTGCCTCTCGCAGTCTTCGGCTTACTCTACTGGGACGTACGTCTCCGGGACGAGTCGTACGTCCTCGCTCGGTACGGGGCACGCGGCTACCGCATCGCCACCATAGCCGTCTTGGGCGGCTGGCTCGTCGCGGGCGTCCTCTTGGACGCCGTCCACAACGGCGCGAATCTCTTGTTTCCCTTCCACGACGAGTTCATCGACCTTTCAGGACATCTCTTCCTTTCAAACGAGCGCGGAGTCGTGCAGACGTTCGTCTCCTTTGACGGCTTCGCGCTCGGCGAGGAGCACTCACGCGGCACGACGCAGGACACGCACTACTACACGGGCGTCGACCCCGGACCCGACGCGCCGGAGGACGTAGAGCGTATCTTCCCCGTCTTCGACAACGCCGAACTCGCACTTCTCTCCCTGACGGGGTACGTCGCCGCGGCGTTGCGTCTCCGCGAAGGACGCGACGAGTAGGTTTTATCTTCGGCACGCTCCAAGACACGACATGGACGTAGCCGGAGCCTTCGGGACCGCGGCGGATTTCGACGACCTGCCCTACCTGAGCGTACCGACGCGGGCGGTGGGCTACGAGATGCTCGTCGTAGTCGCCGCGAAGAAGTTGGACGCTTTCAGCACCGTTCTCGTCGTCTCTGACCCGAACCTCTCCGAGATAGTTCCGTTCACACGTCTCTTTGTCGAGACGTTCGGCGTCGTCGCCGGTGTCATTCTCGCGTCCGTGCTCGGTATCTTCGCCGTCTTCGCCTCAGCGGAGGTCAGCCACCGAACGTGTAAGAGGACGCGCCGCCTCGTCGGAGCCAGCACCGCGCCGTACCCGTACATCGAGTACCACGTGGCGTACTTCTTAGGCACCGTGCTCTTCGTCGGTGCTTTCGTCTGGAACGCCTCCTTGCTCGTCTGAGCGTATTACCGGCAGTTATATACGTGTACGTGGTCTACGATGATACGCAAATGGCAAACGGAACAGTGTCTTTCTTCCATGACAGGAAGGGATACGGATTCATAGAAACGGACGACTCCGACGACGACGTTTTCTTCCACATGGAGGATGTGGGCGGCGACGACTTAGAGGAGGGCGAAGAAGTAGAGTTCGACGTAACATCGGGCGACAAGGGTCCTCGGGCGGAAAGACTCACGCGCGTATAGACTGTCTCACTCTTAACCGGTGACGAAGGCGGCTTGCCGTCTCGGCACCGAAGATAATACACAGACTCCGGAGGCTTGCCTCCGGGCTAACCCAAAAGCTTATCTCTTAGCCCTGTGCTTTCACCTCATGACAGACGACTTCGAAGGCAAGACGTTAATCAACATCATCATAGGCGCGGTCGTTACGCTGGTGGTGTCTTTCGTACCGGTCGTGCAGGCTCTGGCTCCCGCCGTCGGCGGCGGCGTCGCGGGATACCTGCAGAAACGCGGAGTAGGCGGCGGTCTGAAGGTCGGTACGGGTGTCGCGCTCGTCTTCATGATACCCGCGGTGCTGTTCATCGTCGCTTTCAGCGGCTTCATCGCCGCGATGGTGCCGGGTGTCGGAGCGGGCATGATGGCGGGCACTTTCATGTTCGTCATACTGCTCATAATCTTCTTCTGGACTCTCGTCCTCGCTGTCATAGGCGGCGTGGTCGGCGGTGCTGTCGCGGGCGAGTCGGAGAAAGGAACGAGCAGAGAGGGTGCTTCGGGACGCGAAGGCGGAGCGGGTGGGGACGCCGACGCGGCTCCCGGACCCGAACCCGACCGACAGGGCTGAACGACGGAACGCGCCGAAGCTTTATGCCGTGAGCCGACCACCTTGGTACCATGAGAGCCGCGGCATTCACAGAACTGACAGGACCCGAAGGCGTCGAGGTAGTAGAGCGTGACGACCCCGAACCGGGCGAAGGCGAGGCTGTCGTCGACGTGCGAGCGTGTTCGATAAACAGACACGACCTCTGGATACTCCAGAACCAGTCGCCGCTCGTGAACGAGAGCGCGGTGCCGTTCGTCTCAGGACTCGACGTCTCGGGTGTCGTTTCGGAGGCAGGACGCGGCGCGGGTGTCAGCGAGGGCGACCGTGTGGTGCTCTGCCCGAACCAGACGTGCGGCGTGTGCGAGTTCTGCCGCGAGGGACCCGAGAACCTCTGCACGTCCTTCATGCTGTACCACGGCGGACTTGCGGAGATGGCGAAGGTCGAAGGTTCGCGTCTAATCCCTCTGCCCGACGACGTTTCGTTCACACAGGCGTCCGCTCTCCCGACGGCGTACCTTACGGCGTGGCACATGTTCCGTAAGGCGGACGTCTCCGCGGGCGACCTTATCTTCGTGCCGGGAGCGACGGGCGGCGTCGGCGTCGCGTCGGTACAGCTCGCCGACGCGGTAGGCGCGCGCTCTATCGGCACGTCTACGTCGGCGGAAAAGCTTGAAAGGCTCGAAGAACTCGGCTGCGACCACACCGTGCAGTCCGCCGACACCGACGAGATAGCGCGCGAACTCCGCGGCGTCGAACAGGTCGATGCCGTTATGAACCACCTGTCGGGCGAGTACACCAAGTTAGGTCTGCGCCTCATGAAACGCGGCGGGACACAGGTAATCTGCGGCGGCACGGCGTCTTCGAAGAACGAGTTCACGACGCCGCCTTTCTTCCTCAACCAGCAGGAAGTCGTCGGAAGCACGATGGGAACACAGCCAGAACTCGAAAAGCTGGTGCGTATGGTCAGCGACGGCATCTTCGACCCTGTGGTTGGCGAGACTTACACGCTCGAAGAGACGCGCGACGCCTTCGCCGACATGGAGGACAGGGACGCCTTCGGAAAGCTTGTCGTCGAGCCGACGGCTTAGACGCGCGCCCTCCACCGTCGTTTTGATGAGTACGCGCGTCCATCTTTGCGTGTGAACACCGCCGAGTTCGTCCGCTCTGTCGTCCGACGCGCACGCGAAGACGAGGTGTCTTTCCTCTCCGCGAGCGTCGCCTTCTACGCCTTCTTCTCCGTCGTGCCCCTCATAATACTCGCTCTCGCTGTCGCCTCCTTCGTCGGCGGCGAAGCCTTTGAGAACCGTGCCGTCGCTCTCGTCGGTACGTACCTCTCGTCGGAGGGCGAGACGGTCGTCGCCGAGGCGCTAACGAGTCCCGCGGGACGTATCGGCGCGTCGGCAGTCGGTGTCGTCGCTCTTGGATGGAGCGCACTAAAGGTCTTCCGCGCCGTCGACATCGCCTTCGACCGCGTCTACGAGACGGAAACGACGGCGTCTTTCGCGCGCCGACTGACGAAAGCTGTCGTCGTTCTCACGGCGATAGCCGTCGCCGCCGCGCTAATGGTCGGTGTCCGTTCTCTCGCTGTCCGTCTCGACGTGTCCGCATCCTACGCCGCCGCTCTCGGATGGCTCGTCCTCGTTGTCGGTCTATTCGCCGCTCTCGTCCCCGTCTACTATGTCATGCCGCCCGAACGTGTGACTGTACGTGAAATACTGCCGGGGACAGCGACGGCAGTCGTCGGCTGGCTCCTTCTTCAGGGGCTTTTCGGCGTGTACGCGTCGGCGGCGGCACGTTATCAGGCGTACGGCTTCTTGGGTGCCGTCCTCCTCTTCCTTCTCTGGCTCTACTTCGGCGCGACCGTTCTGCTTCTGGGTGCGGTCGTGAATGTTGTGTCGGCTGAGAAGTAGTCAGAGTTCGAAGTCGTCTCCGCCGCGCGTCCCCTGCGGCATCTTTTCCTCTTCGTCCTCCTCCATAGGACCGACGCCCACGAACTCGCAGTCGTCGTCGGCGAGGTACACTTCGCCGTCGCGTACCTCAACCTCGACGCTCGGAAGACGCGAACCCTCGCAAGGTCCGTAGTTGCAGTAGCCCGTGTCCATCTCGAAGTACGCGCCGTGTTTCTCGCAGATAATCTCGCCATTCCGTGTCTCCACCCCTTCGCCGTCGTCGAGACGCACGTCGGTCCAGTGCTGACACCGGTTTATCCAGCCGTGTATGTCGTCACCGATGCGTGTGAGTATAGCCTCATCCACAGGCGTGTCCTCGATACCGTTACGTACACGGAAGACGAAGGTGCCGCCCTCTGGCACCTCTTCGACGCTCACGATACGTTCCACATCCGCGTTTTGCGTGCTTCAGGCTAAACTTTTCCGAAGTTCAACAGTTCTATGTCCCGCGCCTGCTTACTTTCGTCATGCGCTTCGACGACGAGGAACGCGACCGTCTCGCTCTCTCGGCGGTCGTATTTGTCGTCCTTTTCGCGCAGATGCTCCTGTACCCCGGAATCGCTGACTTGGTCGAGGCTCTCGGTTCGTCGCCCGAACTCGGCGCGGGTGCTGTTTTCGTAGCCGTCGAGTTCGCCGCTTACATCCTATTGGCTGGCGTCTGGGGCGCGCTCTCCGACTCGTCCGGGAGGCGCGTCCCGTTCGTCGTTACAGCGTCGGTCGTCGCCTCTGTCGCGTACCTCGGTATCGCGCTCGCTCCCTCCGCCGGTCTTCCTTTCGAGGGCGCGCTCGTCCCCCGTTTCGTACAGGGCGGAGCGACCGTCGGCGCGTTCTCGCTCGCGCTCACGACGCTCATGGACCTCGGCGGAGGACACGGGCGCAACATGGGTGCCGGTGGCGTCGCTATCGGAACAGGCGTCGCACTCGGCGCGCCCGTCGGTGGTCTCCTCACAGAACTCAACGCTCTCGCGCCGCTCTACGTCGCCTCCGCGCTCCTTGCCGTCGCCGCTCTCCTCTGCCTTACCGTCGAAGACCGCGCGCCTACTGGCGAAAGCGGCTTCGGACGCGCGCTCCGAAGACTCGTCGAAACACCGTCGCTCGCTGTCCCTTACGCCTTCGGCTTCGTAGACCGTCTCACAGCGGGCTTCTTCGCTCTCGTCGGCACGTTCTACTTCCGCGAAACGTTCGCGCTCGGCGCGGCGGAGACAGGCGTGACGCTCGCATTCTTCTTCGTACCCTTCGCCCTCCTTCAGTATCCTCTCGGCAGGCTCTCAGACCGTGTCGGTCGTGTGCCGCCCGTCGTCGTGGGTTCGCTCTTCTACGGAGTCGCTGTGTTTGCCGTCTCCCTCGCTCCTTCGCTCAACACAGCACGCGCCGCGATGCTCTCCGTCGGCGTCCTTGGCGCTCTCGTCGCACCCGCCACGATGGCACTCGTCACCGACATCTCGTCGCCCGAGGGACGTGCCTCAGCAATGGCGGGCTTCAACGTCGCAGGAAGTCTCGGCTTCTTGGTCGGCGCGGTTGGCGGCGCGTTCCTCGCCGAAGCGTACGACTTCGGTGTCGCTTTCGGCGTCGTCGGTGGTTCGGAGGTCGTTGTCGCCGTCGTCGCCCTTCCTTTCCTTCTGCGGTTGGGTGTGAGGTAACCGTGTGGGTGTGTGCGGTAACCGTGTGGATACGACCAAAGATATAATTAATTGGGGCTCCAACTGGTACAGGCAGTCATGTTTCAGAACTGGGGGGTTAGTGGAACACGCGGACTGTCCCTCATACCTGTGGGACTAGTTCCGCAGGCTGAGGGAGGTTGGCTGTCGTCCGTCGGACGACTTACGTGGAGGAATGTAGGGGAAAAGTACGTTTCGAACAGTTCGACACGTCCGGAGAGAACCGCCGTGAAAGTAGCGGAGGGCAGAACTGAGAAACCCGCGACAGAAGCGGGAACGGGGGGTGGTATGCTGTGACAGCGACGGAGTCTCCCGAAAAGCTTCTCGAAATTCTCGCTGACCCGAAGTCACGCGCAATAATCGCCGCGGTCGCGCAGGAGCGACAGTCGGTCGCCGAGATAGCCGACCACTGCGACCTTCCGCTTTCCACGAGCTACCGGAGGGTAGACACGCTTGTGGATAACGGTATACTGGACGACACGCTCAGGATGAAGAAGGCGGGACGCCACGAACAGGAGTACACGCTCCGTAGAGAGTCTATCTCCACGGGCTTCTGTGTAGACGACACTTTGGACATACGTGTTTCCTTCGACGCCACCGGGGGCGAGGACGACCGTGTCTTACGTGTCAGCCTGCCGAGCTATCTCGGTGTCCGTGAGCCGACACGCTCGGACTGAGGAGCACGCGACACGTATACGGTCACCGTTCTCACCCGACGGTAACTCCGGACAGGTTTATGCGACGCGAGTCTGTTCTGAAAGCCATGCGTGTAACCGTATCCGGTGCGTACAGCACTAAGTTCGGGAAACATCCCGGTTCGTCGGCGCGTGAACTCCTTACCGAAGCGTGTCTCGGCGCGCTTGACGAAGCGGATATGACGCCCGAGGCGGTGGACGAGGTACACGTCGGCAACTTCATGGGCGAACTCACCGACGACCAAGGACATATGGGCGTGATGACCGCCGACTACCTCGGCACAGCGGGCGTATCGGCGACGCGTTCGGAGAGTGCTTGCGCCTCGTCGGGATGGGCTTTCAGGAACGCGTGCGCCGCGGTCGAAGCGGGTATCGCTGATGTCACTCTCGTCGCGGGTGTCGAGATGATGCACGCGACAGGAATCGAACGCCTGACAGACGCGCTCGCCGACGCCGCCGACAACGAGTACGAGAACTCTTGCGGTCTGACATTCCCCGGCATATTCGCTCTCATAGCGCGCGACTACATGGACGAGTTCGGCGTGACACGTGAGGACCTCGCTGAGATTTCGGTCAAGAACCGCGCCAACGGCGTCAGGAACCCTGTATCGCAGTATCAGGAGGAGGTCACAGTCGAAGACGTTCTTGAGGCGCGTCCTATCGCGCCGCCAGTGAGTCTTCTCGACTCGTGTCCGATAACCGACGGTGCGAGTGCTGTCGTACTCGTCTCTCCGGAGTACGCGGACGACGAAGGCATCGAAACCTCCGCAGTCGTCGTCGGTTCGGGTGCTTCGACGGACACGCTGGCTCTTCAGGACCGCGACGCACTCAGCAGGACGCTCTCGGCGGAGCGCGCCGCCGAACGCGCGTACGAAAACGCGGGTGTCACACCCGAGGACATCGACGTTGTGGAGGTTCACGACTGTTTCACAGTCGCGGAGGCACTCGCTGTCGAGTCGCTCGGATTCTTCGAGAGGGGCGAAGGAGCGTACGCCGCAGTAGAGGGCGAAACAGCATCCGACGGACGTATACCTGTCAACACGTCGGGCGGTCTCCTCGCGAAAGGACATCCCGTCGGTGCGACGGGTGTGGCGCAGATAGTCGAACTCACGAAACAGTTGGAAGGAAGGCATCCGACACAGGTCGAAGACGCCGAAGTTGCGGTGGCGCACAACGTCGGCGGGAGCGGCGCGAGCACGACGGTTCACGTCCTCCAATCCGAAGGCGTGGAGGGCGTAGGAGGTGGTTCGTGATGCCCGCTTGGTTCGATGAACTCCTCGACGCCGTCGAGGCGGGAGAACCGTTTTACATGTCGTGCGCCGACTGCGGCGCGTCTTCGCTACCGCCGCGCGAAGTCTGTCCCGACTGCGGTTCGCGCGACCTGTCGAAGCAGGACCTCTCGACGACGGCGACCGTAGAGTCTTACACGTCGATACACGTCACGATTCCCGCTTTCTCGGGCGAGACGCCGTACACCATCGTAGTGGCAGGCTTCGACGAGGATGTACGTCTCACAGGACAGTTGGTCGGAGACGAGGTTGGGATGGGCGACGAGGTGCGCGTCGGCGAGAACGACGAAGAAAGGTACCTGACGTTCGAAACCGTCTGAAGGAATAGAACCAGTCTCATCCGGTGAAAACGCTCCTGTGATTATTTGTCCTCGTGGGACGTTTCTTCCCGTGGTACTACCATGAGCGAACCAACAGCACTCGAAGAGATAGAGAGGCTCTTCGACAGGATGAACAGGCAGATAGAACAGGCTTCGGAGTCTTTCCGACGCGGCGAACCCGTTTCGGCGTTTTACGGTGGCACGATGCCCGTCGATATAGTCGAACGCGAAGGCGAGTTCCACGTCACGGTTGACGTGCCCGGATTCTCGAAGAAGGATGTTGACGTGCAGGTGACCGACCACACACTCAGGATAGAGGCGGAACGTAGCATATCGGAGGACGTTGAGGAGGAGAACTACGTCCGACGCGAGAGGAGCAGAAGGTCAATGAGCAGAACCATCGCCCTTCCCGACGAGATAGACGGCGACTCCGTAAAAGCCGAGATGGAGGACGGCGTGCTGTCGATAACCGTGCCGAAGACGGAGTCGGCTAAGGCTAGGAAGATAAAGATAAGCTGAACACGGGCTTGATGCCACATACCGTTCTCGTACCCACGGAAGGCTCGCCGCTCTCGAAGAAGGCTCTCGAAGTCGCTCTGACCGACTACGAAGACGCCGAGATAGTTGTCCTCCACGTAATGGACCCTATCGGCTCCGGAACCACCTTCTTCGACGTTATGCGTCCCAAGTTCGACGACGGCGCGCCACCCGGCTCCGTCACGCCGGAGTACTGGCGCGAGTGGCGCGACGGGGCGGAGGCGAAGGCGGAGGAAGTCTTCGAAGATGCGCGCGAGACGGCGGAGGAACACGGCGGCGAGGTCGAAACGGTTCTGGAGTTCGGCGAGCCAGCCGACGTGATTCTGGAGTACATCGAGGACGGGGACGTTGACCGCGTCGTTATGGGGAGTCACTGCAGGAAGGGCGCGGAACGTTTCCTACTTGGGAGCGTCGCGGAGAAGGTCGTGAGACGTTCACCTGTTCCTGTGACTATAGTCAGGTGAGGCGCGCTCAGTACTTCTCGAAGTACAGGTCCTGAACCACGACGAACGCGGACATCAGGGAAGCAAAGACGACGACAGCGATGCCTATCTGTATCCAGTGAACGAGACCGAGCGGCTGTACGCTGAAGAGAAGCTGTCCTGTCGCGGTGTACAGAACGAGCGACTGTAGGACGACGGCGACGCCTACTGCGAGGACGAGCCAACGGTTCGTGAAGAAGCCGAGACCGTACCTGTGCCTTATCGCCTGTATACGTACTATCTCGAAGACGACGAAGCCCGTGAAGACCATCGTCTGCGCCATCTCCCTTCCCGTCTCGTAGCCCGGACTCCAGCCGAGGAGCGCGCCCGTGATGTCGTATCCGGGAACGAGTTCTCCGTAGAAGTTGAGCGTGAAAAGCGGCAGGAGGCAGACGGTCATGAAGAGAGCGATACCGATGACCGACGCGACGATACGTTTCGTTATGACGCCCTCGCTACGCGGTCGTGGCTTCCTCTCCATCACGTCGTCCGCAGGCGGGTCGACGCCCATCGTGACAGCAGGGATACCGTCTGTCACGACGTTTATCCAGAGTATCTGTATAGGCGTTATGACCAGACCGAGACCGACCATCGACCCTGTGAATATCATCGTCACTTCGCCGCCGTTGCCCGAGAGGAGGTAGTTGACGAACTTGCGCACGTTGTCGAAGATACGTCTTCCTTCGTGTACTGCGTCGCGTATCGTCGCGAAGTTGTCGTCCAAAAGGACGATGTCCGACGCTTGTTCGGTCACGTCCGTGCCGCGTATACCCATCGCGACGCCAACGTCGGCGTTCTTGACGGCGGGTGCGTCGTTTACGCCGTCGCCCGTCATGGCGACGATGTGCCCCTTCTCCTGAAACGTCTTGAGTATACGTGTCTTGTGCTCGGGCGAGGTGCGTGCGAAGACACCCACCACCTCCACAGCGTCGGCGAGTTCTTCGTCCGTCATCTCTTCGAGTTCGGGACCTGTCACGACCCTCTCCGACCTCAGCCCCACCGACTCTCCGACAGCGCGCGCAGTGACGGCGTTGTCGCCCGTGACCATGACGACACGTACACCTGCGTCGAGACATCCGGCGATAGCGTCGGGCACCTCGGGACGCGGAGGGTCGAGCATGCCCTGAAGACCTAAGAATACCATGCCGTCCTCAATCTCCTCGGTCGCCTCGGCGGGTGCGTCGGGTCTGTACGCGAACCCCATGACACGGAGTGCGTCCTCTGCGAACTCGTCGTTCTTCGCCATGATTTCGTCCCTGCGACTGTCGGTCATCTCGACGACCTCGCCGTCCACGAGTTCGCGGTCACATCTCTCGACGACCGTCTCGGGCGCGCCTTTGGTGTACGCGACGCGTCCCCCCTCGGGCGTCTCGTGTAGGGTAGTCATCCTTTTGCGCGACGACGTGAACTCGACCTCGCCGACGCGCGGGTACTCGTCCCTCAGTTTCTCGTGGTCGAAGCCTGCCTTCCGCGCTGTGACGAAGAGTGCGACCTCGGTCGGGTCGCCGAGGTAACTGCGTTCGTCTTCCTTATGGCTCTCGCGTCTGCCAACATCGACGTTACTGCACAGCATACCGCACCGCAGTACCTCCTCGAAACGTTCGGTATCTGCTTTTTCGCCGTCGCGCATGAACTCACCCTCCGCCTCGTACCCCGTCCCGGTGACCTCGTAGGTTTCGTCGCCCGCGTAGACACGCGTCACCGTCATCTCCTCCTCGGTGAGCGTCCCCGTCTTGTCGGTACAGATAACGTCAACTGACCCTAACGCTTCGACGATTGGAAGACGGCGGACGAGAGCGTTCTTCTCAGCCATACGGCGCGCGCCGAGCGCGAGCGAAAGAGTGACGACTGCGGGAAGACCTTCGGGGACGGCGGAGACTGCGATGCCGACTGCGGTGAGGAAGACGGTGAGAGGCGGCGTGTCGCCGAGAGCGATTTCGGTGAAGCCGATGACTGCGACGATACCGACGACACCGACGGCGATAATCTTCCCGAGACGGTCCATCTCGGTCTGGAACGGCGTGTCGCGCTCCTCCGCCTCGCCGAGAGCGACGGCGATACGTCCTATCTCTGTCTCCTCGCCCGTCTCGACCACGACAGCCTTCCCCGAACCGCGCTCGACGACGGTGTTCTTGTACATTATGTTCTCGCGCTCCGCGAGCGGTGTTTCTTCGGCGATGATATCGGGTTCCTTCGAAACGCCGACGCTCTCGCCCGTCAGAGCGGACTCGTCCACGCTGAGGTTCGACTCCTCGATTACGCGTGCGTCGGCGGGTACGATGTCGCCCGACTCGACGAAGACGACGTCGCCGGGTACGACCTTCCTCGCGTCTATCTCGTGCTTCTCGCCGTCGCGCAGGACGAGGGCGTACTTCGTGGACATCTCCTTGAGCGCGAGTATGCTCCTCTCGGCGCGGTAGTCCTGCAGGAATCCGAAGAGCGTGATGAAGACGACGACGCCCGCGATGACACCCGCGTCGATTGTGTGCCCGACTATTGCCATCACACCTGCGGCGACTATCAGGAGCCATATGATAGCTGACCTGTACTGTTCGACGAAGATGCGTAGAGGCGACGTGCCTTCCTCCGTCTCTACCTCGTTCCTGCCTACGCGTTCGAGGCGTTCGCGCGCCTCGTCGGAAGAAAGTCCGTCAGCGGAACTGTCGAGAGTCCCGTAAACGTCCTCGATACGTCGGGAATGCCATCCTACACCGCTTCTTTCGTCTTCGACCGTCTCGACTTCTGTGCGTGTAGCCATCTCAGTCTTCGTCTTCTGCCGTACTTTCCGAACAGTATGTCAGAAGCACGTCCATCCGCCGTCCACGGGTATGTTGACGCCCGTGATGTACGAAGCGTCGTCCGAGGCGAGGAACGCCGCGACGCCCGCTATCTCCTCGGGTTCCGCCGCCCTGTCCATCGGTGTGTGCGTCTTGACGTACTCGTAGAACGTCTCCGTTTCGAGCAGGTCCTCGGTCATCGGTGTCCTGACGAAGCCGGGACAGATTCCGTTGACGCGGACGCCCTTCGGTGCGTAATCGACCGCAATCTGCTGTGTCAGGTTGACGACGCCGCCCTTCGACGCCGAGTAAGCCGCCGCACCCATGCCGCCCAAAAGACCGTATATCGACCCCATGTTGATTATACAGCCCTCGGACTCCAGAAGATGCGGAAGTGCTGACTTAGAGCCGTGCATAACACCGTCAAGGTTGGTCTCGACGACGTTCCTCCACTCTTCGAGAGACATTTCGGCAAGGCGCGACTCGCTCGAAATACCTGCGTTGTTGACGATTATGTCGAGACCGCTGTGTCTCTCCGCCGTCTCGTCAACGACCTCTTTCACGTCGTCGTAGTCGCGTACGTCGGAACGGACGAACCTGCATCCTGATCTGCTCCGCAGTCTCCTCGCCCTTCGTCCCGTCGATGTCCGTGATTACGACCGTCGCGCCCTCCTTGACGTACCTCTCGGCTATCGCCCTCCCGATGCCTTGTGAGCCACCCGTAACTATCGCTGTCGAGTCTGACAGGTTCATGGGTTCATCTTGTCGTCCATGGTGGGTTAAAACCGAACCAACGTTACCAGAGAGTGGGAACCGGCGAAACCGGCACGGCTACCTACCCATACCGCCGTCCACACCGAGAACCTCGCCCGTGACGTAGGAGGCGCGGGGACTTGCGAGGAACGCCACAGCTTCTGCGACCTCCTCGGGTTCCGCGAACCTGTCGAGCGGTACGTCTTCGAGTATCTTCTGCTTTACCTCCTCGGGCAGGCGTTCTACCATATCTGTCCGCGTGAAGCCGGGCGCGACACAGTTCGCTGTCGTTCCGTAAGGTGCGAGTTCGAGAGCGAGCGACTTCGTGAAGCCGAACATCGCGCTCTTCGTCGCTGAGTAGTTCGCCTGTCCGTAGTTGCCGCGCCGACCCACGATGCTCGAAACGTTGATCAGCCTTCCGTCGTCGGCTTTCTTCAGGTCGTCGTAGAACTCCTTCGTGACGTGGTAGACGCCGTCGAGGTTGACCGACATGACCTCGCGCCAGTCCTCGTCCTCCATCTTTTCGAACCTCGCGTCTACGTTTATCCCCGCGTTGTTGACCAGAACGTCTATCTCGCCAACCTCGCGGTGTACCTCCTGCACCATCTTCCTCACGTCCGCGTGGTCGCTAACGTCGGCACGGACGGTTACCGCGGAGCCCGCGCCGTGTCCCGCCTCGATAAGGTCGCACACCTCTTTAGCTTCCTCGTCGCTCTTGCGGTAGTTAATCACCGTGTGCGCGCCCGCCGAGCCGAGTCTCTCGGCGACTGCGCGTCCGATGCCGCGCGAAGAGCCTGTGACGAGACAGACGGAGCCTTCGAGGTCCCGCGGAACGGCTTCGACAGACCTCGTCAAGAGACCGCCGTCCGGGACAGCCACGTTCTTGTCTCTCCAGCCGCAGTCGGTACATATCTCTACCCCTTGACCGTTCACCGTGGGTTCGCCACAGTCCGGACACACACCGTACTCCCCGTCTTCTCTTTTTTCTTCCCCCGACACGCCCGGGCTATGTACCCCCCCCAGATTATTAATTCCGGACATCGTGCTGGGAGATACGTGTTTCCGGAAAATAAGACCGTAGGCTGATTCCCACGGTGTGAAAAACACGTCGTAAGCAGGGCTTACGCACCGTTATGCGGCGGAAACCACTCTGTTCTCATTCGGTAACAACGTACATACGTTTTTAACCACGCGTGGTTCATCATTATCGATGGTGTTCGAAAATGCCGATGCATGAGCTAGCACGGAATGACGTTGTGACAGCACGGAAAGACACGCCCCTATCGGAGATATCGTCGATGATGAAGAAGGAAAAGGTGGGTAGCGTCATCATAACCAACGACAGAAAGCCGGTGGGTATCGTGACCGACCGCGACATAGCGACACGTGCCTTCGAAGGAAGGTCGAACCCGCGCGAAAAGACAGCAAAGGACGTGATGTCGGAGAGCCTGTGTACCGCCGACGAAGACATGGGTCTTCACGAGGCTCTCGAAAGGATGGAGGAAGACGGCGTGCGCAGACTCCCAATCTGCGACTCGAAAGGAAACCTGTCGGGCATAGTAACCTTCGACGACCTGACGGAGCTAATATCGAACGAGGAGAGTTCGATGGCGAGTATCGTCAGGTCACAGCGACCTGCTTACTGAAGCCGGTTCGACGGCTTCGGTCTACCTTTTTTGCGCCTGTTCGAGCCAGTCGCGCGCGCGTTTCTCCGAAACCTCTGCTGTCTCGGCGACTTCTTCGAGCGACGCGTCGCGTAGGTCGTCGATGCTCTCGATTCCTGCTTCACGTAACCGACCTGCGTAGGTCGGACCGATGCCGTCTATCTCCTCTATATTCGCTTCTTCTTCGGATTCAACCGCATCTGCTTCAGTTTCTCCGCTCTCCGCGCCTTCTTCTCCGCCTTCTGCGTCCGACCTCTCAGCCAGCCAGTCACAGACTCTGGGCCAGAGTTCCGCGTGCGAACTCGACGAAACAGAAAGCCCGATATGTCCCGCAGGATGCTCGAAGATTTCCGTGTCGTCGCTCGAAACGACACCGTTGAACGGCTTGCTCGCGCTCGGCGGTATGAGATGGTCATACTTCGCGACTATCTGAAGAAGCGGCATGTCTATCTCGTTTACATCGACGTGTTCGTCGCCGAGATAGAGTTCGTTTCTGTACAGGAGGTTGTCCTGATAGATGTCGCCGACGAACTCCGCGAAGGCGCGTCCGGGCACGTCGGGTCCGTCGTTGAGCCATTTCTCCATACGCGCGAAGTTATCGACGAAGTCGGGGTCGTCTAAGTTGTCGAACAGACGTACGTACTTCGAGAACGTGTTCTCGACCGGTTCGAGGAGGTCGAAGCCCGCGTTGAGGAAGTCTGCGGGCGCGTTACCGAATGCGTCGGAGACCTTGTCGGGGTCGAAATGTGCGTCGTCGCCCCAGAGTTCGAGAACACCGCCTTCGCCGTCGAAGTAGAGTCCGGACGCCATCAGAGCCAAGTTGCGCACCTTTTCGGGGTAGAGCGCGGCGTACATCGCCGACATAGTGCCGCCCATGCAGTAGCCGAGTATTGTCACGTCGGTGCCGGAACGTTCGCGTACCTCCTCGACGCAGTTGTCTATGTACCGCTTGACGTAGTCCTCGACACCCAACGCCTCGTCTAACCGCGACGGTTCTCCCCAGTCGATGAGGTATACGTCGAATCCGCCTTCGAGGAGGCGTCGAACGACGCTTCTGTTGGGCTGTAGGTCGAGTATGTACGGCTTGTTTATGAGCGCGTAGACGACGAGAACGGGCACGTCGTGCTGTTCTTCCGTGAGAGGTTCGTAGTGGAGGAGACTGAGCTTGTTCTCTTTGTAGACGACATCGTAAGGTGTCGGCTCTATCTCCGCCTCCTCCATCCTCATGACGGCACCGGGAAGCGACGCCGTGTTGGCTGTGGAGTTGACAACCGACTCAATCAGGTCGCCCTGTGTCCGGGCGAAAGCGCCGAACCCCTCGAACACGGTTTCGAGTCCGTCGGCGTCGTCTTTCATATCACACCCTCTGAAGTATCTCGTCGAGCTTGTTCTCGACGGCGTGCTGTCTCCGTTCGAGTTCGACAAGGCGTTCGCCGATTTCCTCAACGTCGCGTGACGTTGCGAACCCCATCTCGCCGAGCGTCCGGTTCGCCGATTCGTCCATCTCCTCCTTTATGTCGAGAGCTGTGCCGACCGTTTCGCCCGTCGCGGCGGCGAAAGCGGAGGTGGTCATAACGTCCTTGAACGCCTCGTTCGCGGCTTCGAGCCAGATTTCACGGAAGTCCTCGACCCCCACGTCCTCGCCAGCGAACGCGCTTTCGTACCTTTCGAGGGCGTCGGTGGAGGCGTTCATCCACGTCTCGTACATCCGAGCGTAGCCCTCGACAGCGTCCTCGTACTCCGCCTCGCCGTCGCTGTCGCCGTCGGCGTCGAAGGCGTCGAGGAGAGCCTCCGTAGCCGCGGCGTGTAGTTCGACGTTGTGTTCTATCGCGTCGAGCGCGGCTTCCGTGCTGTCGGCGAAGAACCCGCGGGCGTCGTCGGTCATCCTACTCCGTCGCCTTCTCGACCTGCTGGGCTGTCTCGACGACGCGTTCCTCCGTCTCCTCCTGCGCGTAGAGCATCGACTCGACGGTGCTCTCGAAAGCCTCGACGAAGTTCTGCGTGATACCGTCGTACGACTCCGAAGCTTCCTGCAGTTCCTCGCGGAAGCCCTCCCACGTCTCCGCCTGCATCTCCTCGACCTCGTCGAACGCCTCCTCGACGGCTTTCCTTGCGTCTTCGAGGCTTGCGTGCCACTCCTCCAGCGACTGCTCCATCGTGTCGAAGTAGCTCTCCACCATCTGCCGGTTGAGTTCGGTCGCGTGGTGGTGCGCCGACTCGCCCGTACCTGTCGTGTCGCCGAACGCGTCGATGGTCTTCCTCTGCATCTCCATGCCCTGCTCCATCATCTTCTGGTTCTGGTTCACGAACTCGCGTTGCATCTCGAACGTTCTCTGTAGGTTTTCGGTCATCTCAGTCATCTTTATCACTCCTATCTCTGTCGTTCTTCTTGACGGGGACGACGAAAGTCTGTACCACGTCGCCTTCCTCTATCCCGAGAGCCTCGCGTTCGGCTTCGGGCAGGCTTATGCGCCCACCGCTCTGTACACGTGCCTTGAACGCGCCCATACCTGTGAGCGCGTCGGGCTTCGGGAAGCCGCTCATCGCCTTCATCAGGCTCATCTGTTGCTCCATCGCTTCCTGTCCCGCCTGCATCTGTTTCGACACCATCGACGCAGGCCAGGATACGTCGCCGTCTTCTTCCTCGGACATTCCATATCTTATATCATCTCTGTGTGTATAAGCCTTCCTTAATTTACCATCTAATGGTAACAGATGGTATTTCAGCCCTTTCGGTTCGCGGAAACAACAGTCTTAACCGTTATAATGACCTATCTCAGGTACCTGAGGCGAACAGTGACAGGCGAAACATCCAAAAACGGACCGAAGTTCGACGTGGCTCAACTCTCGAAGCACGTTTTCAGCAGTATTCTGATGGCGAACAGAGCCGCTCTTACTTCGTTGGGACTGAACAGCGGGAAGCGCGCTTCGTACAAATCGGATAGCGAAACGCCGGTCGTACCCGAAAAAGTGACGGAGAACTGGGAGGTCGAGAAGACGGTCGAGGAGGGCTGAGATAGAGGTAGGCGACTCCGTGGAGTTCACAAAGACGCTCACGGACGAGGACGTGAACCGTTTCGCAACTGCGAGCGGCGACACCAACCCTCTCCATCTCGACGACGAATACGCCGAAGAGACGCGGTTCGAGGAGAGGATAGTCCACGGAACCCTCGTCTCTGGTCTCGTGAGTGCCGCTCTGGCACGTCTACCCGGTCTCGTCGTCTACGTCTCGCAGGAAACACGTTTCCTGAACCCCGTCGAGATAGGCGACCGTCTCACGGCGAGGTGTGAGGTCGCCGAGGACCTCGGAAACGACCTCTACAGGCTCTCCACGAAGATACTCGACGAGGACGGCGAAGCGGCCGTGGACGGCGAGGCGGTCGTCCTCATCGAGGAGACTCCCGAGTAGGTCTTGCCGTTAATCGCCGGTCTGTCTTCTGTCCTCACCGTCTGAGAACGAGGCTATCCGTTTAACCGGATATGCTGTGTGTTTCTTCCGGGGAGTGGAAATATGACAGACAGACATGACATGGGAACGGTACACGCCGAACTGTACCACCGACCACCGGTTTCGGGATACGGGCTGATGCGTCGGTTGGAGAGAACTATGGAAAGGATAGAGGAAGGTGACTCCGTGGACTCGGTCGATGTTTCGGTTTGGTCTCCAGAGGTTCCGGTGATTGACGAGTCGCCCGCCGTCGAAGCGTACAGACGTTTCTCCGACTGGGCTGACCGCCAAGGTGTCGCCGTCGAACCGCCTTTCGAACGCCGTCAGCGCAGGTCACGTATCCTCGGTGAGACGGGCGAGGTTATCGTCACGCCGTCGGTATGTCTCGCGGTCTACTTGGACGACACGCTCCTTGCCGTCTTCCCGCACACCGACGACGGCGGGACGGTTACTGTGGAGGATGGTCTCAGGGAACTCGACGTGGACCGACGCGCCGTGATACGCGAGGAAGACCTCGAAAAGCGGGTACTTTCGGTATAGGAATGTTCGCGGACCGCACAGACGCGGGAAGGCGTTTGGGCGAAGAACTCGTCGAACACAGCTTCGAAGCGGACCTCGTCCTCGCTGTGCCGCGCGGTGGTCTGCCCGTCGGCAGGGGGGTGGCGGACGCGCTCGGCATTTCTCTCGACGTGGTCGCGGCGAAGAAGATAGGCGCGCCCCACAACGCGGAACTCGCACTCGGTGCCGTCTCCGCCGACGGAAGCGTCTGGCTGAACGACGACCTTATCGCGCAGTTGGGTGTGGGCGACGACTACCTGCGCGAGGAGACCGAGCGCGCCGCCGAAACAGCACGCGAGAAGGAGGAGAGTTACCGCGGCGGCCGTCTCGGCGAGGAGATACGCGGTAAGCGTGTCGTGGTTGTGGACGACGGAGTTGCGACGGGCGCGACCGTCACGGCGTGTCTCAGACGTGTACGTGCGGAGGGCGCCGAAACCGTCGTTCTCGCCGTCCCCGTCGGCGCGGCGGAGTCGGTCGCGCGTCTCAAAGACGAGGCGGACGAGGTCGTCTGTCTCGAAATCCCCGACGGGTTCGGCGCGGTCGGTCAGTTCTACGAAAGGTTCGAGCAGGTGACCGACGACGAAGCGATGGCATACCTCGAAGAGTAAGGCACCGTAGTTCGCATGTACCATGTAAAATAATGAGAAACTCTTAAGTAATAGGGCGTCATTCGAGTATGTGTAGTAGATTATGACAGAGAACTACCGAGCAACCAAGTCCCGCGGCTCCCGACGTATAGAGGACACGAACGCGTCCGGCAGTAAGGACGGCTCGGTGGTAGACTGCGACCGTCCGTGTTACGAAGCCGACTCGGTACTGAACTGATTTTTACTCGGTCGAATAACGGCTCAGAACCCTTCGTCGCCCACGAGACGCACGAAACGCACGGGTTCGCCCTCGTCCACGACGAGTTCTCCGTCCGTCTTCTCTACGGTTGTGAGATTCTGTACGCCGCCTCTCTGGACGGGAAGGACGGCGCGTCCATCGTCACGTAACTGTTCTTCGAGGAACTCCGGCACGTCGGGTGAGGCGCACGTGAGGTAGATTCTGTCGTACGGCGCGTGCGCCGGAAGTCCTTTGGAGCCGTCGCCCGTGACGACTGTCACGCCGTCGGGCAGGTTCTCGCGTGCCTCCCGTGCGAGTTTCTGGTGTCTCTCGACCGTGTAGACGTTTTCCGCGCCGACGATTTCGGCGACTACCGCGGCGTGATAACCACGTCCCGTTCCGACTTCGAGCGTCTTGTCTCCGGCGCGCAGGTTGAGGCGTTCGGTTATCATGGCGACCATGTGAGGCGCGCTTATCGTCTGTCCCTCGCCGATGGAGAGCGGTGAGTCCTCGTAGGCGCGTCCCTGCGCGCTCTCGGGCACGAAGTTCTCGCGTGGCACGGCGCGCATCGCCTTTTCGACCGCCTCGCTCTCGACGTACCCGCGCTCGACGAGCGAGTTGACGAGCCTTTCACGGTCTCCGTCGTGGCTCATCCACTCACACCTTCTCTCCGTAGACCCGCTTCGCGTTCTTCGCCTGTACGTCGTCGCCTTCTACGCGGAAACGGTCGCCCGTGAGTCGGTCCACGAAAGCCGTCACGACAAAGTCGTCTCCGTCCACCGTCTCACGCTCGCCGACGACGAAGTTGTAGTCTCCGGGAATGGTCATCCTGCGCGACACGGTGTCGTCGTCGGTGTGGAGAGTCACGGGCACGCTCACGTTGTCCACGACGCGCGTCCAGACGGTCTCTGCCTCGTCGGCGCGCGCCTCCTCGACGCGTCTGTTGTCGCCCTCGTCCCCGACCTCGACGCTTGTGACCTCGACGCCGAAGATACCCTCGTCGGATTCGAGAACGAACTCGTCGCCGACGCGCACCGTCTCATCCTCGCGGACCGTCGTGTGTGTCGAGAAGGACTCCTGCCCCTGCGAGACGACGACGCGCACCTCGACGGTCGAGGGTTCGTGGACGCGTTTCTTGTGGACGTGGTCGCACGTGAGACAGCGCAAAGTCGCCTGTCCGCCCCGCTCCTTCAGAACTTCGTGCTCTTCCTCCGACGAACACGCGGGACATACTACGACCACTTCGCCTTCGACATCATCCGTTTCTGCGTTCATAACCGAGAGGCGAACTCGTGCCGTATAAACGCGTCGAGCGAAAAGGAGGGGCATGAACTACGTCGTCTACGCCTTCGTCGCGCTCGTCGCGTACAGCGTCGTTCCGCCCTTCGTCGATATCGCAACGGAGGAGATACCGAGCAGTACGGCGGCGTTGATATCGAACTCGATTCTCGTCGCCGTCGCACTCGGTGTCGTCGCGTACAACGGCGACTGGGACGTTTCGTACTTGACGGGCAGACACGCTCTTTACGCTTACGCCGCGGGCGTCGCTCTCGCCGTCGGAATACTCGCGTACTACCGCGCGCTCGAACTCGGACCTGTCAGCGTCGTCGTGCCTATATTCGGGATGTTTATCGTGGGTTCCGCTGTGGTGGGTGTCGTCTTCCTCGACGAGTCGGTTACGGCGCGAAAGGTCGTCGGTGTCGCACTCGCGGTCGTCGCCGTCTACCTAGTCACGGTGGAGCCGTAGATGAGACGCGAAGTAAGCGACTTCCTGCGCCAAGGTCTACGCGTCGTCGAGACTTCGGCGCGTGTCGAAGAACTCCCGACGCACGACGCATTCGCGCTCGCTGTTGCCTTCGAGGACGCCGAAGAAGCCGAACGTTTCGTCATGGTACACAGCGCGAAGGACGGACGTGCGTGGGAACTCCCCGGCGGGAAGGTTGAGGACGGCGAGACGTTCGAGGAGACAGCACAGCGTGAGTTCCGTGAGGAGACGGGACGCAGACTCGTCGAACCGCGTGCATGCGGGGTCGTCGTCGAGACGTACGAATCGGACGACGCCGAGAACGTCGTCGAAGGTGTCGTCTTCGCGGGCGGTGCGGGAGAGGTGGTCAGGGAAACCGACAGGGAGGTGGACGGAACGCGTTTCGTCGAGAGCCTGCCGGACGAGCTAACACATATCACGTTCGAGCGCCGAACGTTCGAAAAGTTGGTGATAGAAGCACGCCGAACCGTCAATGTAGATGCTGAACAATGAAACAAAAGAGTAAACTTGTCTTCGACACAACCGTTACGGTATGGATTTCGAAAAGGTCGATATACCTGACGAGGGCGAACGCGTAAAGGCGGAGGACGGCGAACTCGTCGTACCCGAAGAGCCGATTATACCTTACATAACCGGAGACGGAATCGGTCAAGACGTTACCCCCGCGGCGCGGAAGGTTCTTGATGCCGCCGCCGAGGAGACGGGGCGCGAGATACACTGGACCGAGATATACGCGGGCGACCGTGCAGAAGCCGAGTACGGCGAACTCCTGCCCGACGAGACTCTCGACGCTATACGTCACTTCAACGTCGCTCTAAAGGGACCTCTGACGACGCCTGTGGGGGAAGGATTCAGGTCGCTCAACGTCGCAATACGCAAGGACCTCGACCTTTACGCAAACATACGCCCTGTCTACTACCTTCAGGGTGTGCCTTCGCCCGTCAACTCGCCCGAGGACATGGACATGGTCTGTTTCCGCGAGGCGACGGAGGACGTTTACTCGGGAATCGAGTGGGAGGCTGGAAGCGAGGGCGCGATGGAGGTGCGCGAGTTCCTCAACGAAGAGATGGGGGAGGACCTGCCCGCCGACGCAGGTATCGGCGTCAAACCCATAAGCGAGTTCAAGACGAAACGTCTCGTACGCAAGGCGATACAGTACGCGATAAAACGCGACTGTGAGAACGTGACGTTGGTTCACAAGGGCAACATCATGAAGTTCACCGAGGGTGCTTTCCGCGACTGGGGCTACGAACTCGCCGAGGAGGAGTTCCCCGACGAAACTATCACGGAGGACGAACTCTGGGAGGAGTACGACGGCGAAAGACCTGAGGACAAGGTCGTCATGAAGGACCGCATCGCCGACAACATGCTCCAGCAGTTGCTGACACGTACGGACGAGTACGACGTACTCGCTCTGCCCAACCTAAACGGCGACTACCTGAGCGACGCAGCGGCGGGACAGGTCGGCGGATTGGGCATCGCGCCCGGTTCGAACATCGGCGACGTACGCGGCGTCTTCGAACCCGTGCACGGAAGCGCGCCCAAGTACGCCGGACAGGACAAGGTCAACCCGACGGCGATGATTCTCACGGGACGCATCATGTTCGAGCACTTCGAGTGGTTCGACGCCGCCGAGATGGTCAAGGACGCCGTCGAGGAGACGATACAGGACAGGACGGTGACGTACGACATACACAGACAGATAGAGGGCGGAGAGAAGGTCTCGACGAGCAGTTTCGCCGAACTCGTCGCGGAGAAGATACGGTCGGCGTAAAGAGGATTAAAGAGACTTATTAGGCTGAAATCCAAGCCTTGCTTGTCTAATCTCTTCTCCTTCTTCGCTCGTTATAGTTTCTTCACTAGCATCTAACGAAGTCAAAACGAAGAAACTCGCTGAATCACCTATTGAAGTTACGGACTGTATCTTGTCGTTGAGATAATTTAATGTATAGTCTTCCTCAGACATTGAAAATTTAGTTTGGACATTGAACCCACTAAGCACACCCTCTTCTGTCTCAACGAGTTCGTAGGAAGTCTCAGGAGAGGAAAGACGTTCTCTGAGATTAAACCTAAGTTTTCGTTGCTCTTCAACAGGCATCCTCTCTAGAATATCAATCGCACCTAATTTTTTGATTTCATATACTAAGTCTTCTTCATCCATCTTTTCCAACTCGTCATCATCGAATTTTTCAAATATACGCCTTTCGTCACCATGGTGAACCGGGACATCTTCTTCGTCAATTTTTTCTCGGTCACCCTCAAGATATTCGCTTATTTTCGCATCTGAGTCTGCATCAACAATAACTCTTCCAGCAACCATCGCGACAATGCTATCAGGGTAAATAATCGAGAAAAACTCCTCATTTTCTTTTCCAACGATAAAATATCGTGAATTTGAATCTGAGCGCGTACAATCAAGTTCAGCGTCTCCTTCAAATACCATTTTATTTTCATCAAAGACCGTCGTAGTTACCTCATCGCCTATGGATAAAATATTGGACTCTATCTCTTCAAGTCTTCCGCGTAAACTTTTTTCACCAGACATTATTGACTTATTTTGAGAATATCTCTGGTTGCTTCGTACCCGGTATCAGGAACGTTAACGGACAGTTCTTCTTCATCTTTAACCTCTACATCCTGACCCAGGCGTATGGCGTTTATAGCGTTGTTTAACTCAAGTATTTCTTGTGTCACTCTCCCCAATTCATTAAGGCGGTATTCTTGTGGTTCAGTATCCGGTATTTTTTCAATTATCCCTAGTTCAACGAGCAGATCAATATACTTAGAAACCGTATTACGGTTTACTCCAGATCTATTCTGCAACTCTGTTTTATTGAATCGGTATTCCGGAGGTGCATCAATGAGCGCATCTATCATTAAGGGGACACTCTCACTTTTTGTTAATTCAAGCCATCCACTAGCGTTTTCTTTCCGTAACCGTTTGATGTCCTTTGATTCCATCATACCACCTCTCTTGTTCGTACTACGTGGGTAGTATACGTAACACGCTACACATAAAGCTTTTGCGACGGTGCTAAATCAGTTTGGCACCAGATTTTAATAGATATAATCACCGTAAGCATGGTAATGAGCAGCTTCGGTATGTGTAAGGACGATCCGATTTGTTCTATGCTTGCATACGTTCTACAAAATCATAATGGGACCAAACCTCTTGATAAAGAAGTTGTCACGACATTGGCAAAAGGAGAAAAAAGTGAATTAGAGGGGAATTTTGACGAATTGGCTAACTTAGCATTTGTCAACAGGTATAGCAAAAATAAAATCGGATTGAAACACACGAAGGACTTAGTCAGATATCTTTACGAGGAATGTGGGTGGGGTAGAAAAGCAATCGAAAACCGTGTACATCATTTTACCGGAGATTACGAGGAGATATTCCGTGAGTGATAGTTTTTCAGTATCCCTTCACGTAAACGAGTCTAAGCCTGCTTCCGAACGCTCCTCGTCTTCCTCTCCTTCTAGCGTTCCCGTGCTTCTGACGTAGACCGTTGAGTTCCAGTTTACGCTACCCTCGACGCCGTCGTTCCAGCCTTCCTTGACGAGCATGTTCAGAACCGCCACTTCGTCGCCCGGCGCGAACGAAAGGTCGGCTTTTTCGCCCCAGAGCGCGACGCGTACCTCGCCGCTCTCGTCGCGGAGGCGGACGTTGCGCACCTTGCCCTGCGAACCGTCGTCGCGGTCGAAGGTGCGCGTCTCGCCCGTGTCGGTGACGACGCCCGCCACGTCGAAAGACTCGTCGAGTTGTAGGTCGGCGACGGGCGTCGGGTCAGGATGGAACTCCACCTCGTCGTCCATTTCGTCCTCCTTGACGCGTTCGACGTTTCCACGCGAACCGACGTTCACCTCCACACCGCCGTCGCGCTCCCGCGCGTATCCGTCGCGGACACGGACGATGTCGCCCGAACCGAGCGCGGAAACGTCGTCGGCGCGGTCGTCCCAGAGAGCGACACGCACCCATCCGGACTCGTCGCCGACGACGATGTTTGCTACCTTGCCTTCGCCGTCGTCGCGGTCGAACGTGCGTGGCTCCGACGTTTCTAAGACGCGTCCGACGACCGTCACGTCCGACGCGCCCGCCGAAACATCGCCCGCGCCGACCGCGCTGTTCGACGCGTCCACGTCGACCTCGAACTCGCCTTCCTCGTCTATCTCTATCTCGCGCGCGTTTATCTCGACACCGCCGTTCCATCCGTCCTTGGGCGCGCCCTTGACCTTGAGAACGTCGCCGTGTTCGAGTTCGCCGACGCTCGCCGCGTACTCGTCCCAGAGAGCGACACGTATCTCGCCCGTCTCGTCGCGGACGCGCACGTTAGCAACCATTCCGTCCTCGCCTTCGTCGCGTTCGAACTCCTTGGGTTCGCCTACGCTCGTGACCTTGCCGACGAAACGCACCTCGTTCTTGACGGCTGTGATGTCGGCGATGTCGTAGACACGGTCTTCTTCGAGTTCGTGCGCCACCAACTTCGCCGCCGTCGGTTCGTCGCAGAGTCCACCCATCTGTTCGACCTTGTCCTCGACGCGCTCGCGGAACTCCTCCTCGTCTACTTCGAGGTCGAGTTCTTCGTAGATGTCGGTTAGAGAGTCTGCGTCACCTTCGTCAGAATCCATGTGGCGCGGCTACGGACGCGCGTCTAATAGGCTTTGTTATGCGAGAACGTTTCGGGCTTCACACTTTCCGCATCCTTCCACGGACGAGCGGGTTGACCGGCGTCACGCCGTCCCTGAACGTCTCCGCCTCGACCGTCTCGAACTCGTCGCGCGCTTCGAAGACACTCAGGCTGTCGCGGTGCAGGTTACAGCCGCCCGCGCATCTCTTCCAGAGCGGGTTTACCGTCTCCTGTACGCGGCGCGCGAAACCGTCGTCGCCGACGTGTTCGAGAAAACGGAGTTCGCCGCCCGGGCGAAGCACACGCACAACCTCGTCGAGCGCGGCGTCCACGTCCTCGATGGTACAGAAGACGAGTCCTGCGACGACGTAGTCGAAAGAGTCGTCGGCGTACGAAAGCGACTCCGCGCGGTCGGGGCGTATATCGGCATCGACACCGAGTTCTTCGGCGCGTTTCTTCGCACGCTTCAGCATATGCGGGTCGGGTTCGACGGCGCGGAGCGAAACCGCGTCGTCCGTACCGGCGAAGTAAGGGAAGTTCGCACCCGTCCCGGCGCCCAAGTCGAGAACGTCACCCGTCACACCGTCCGTCAGGTACTCACGGTGCTCAGCGATACGCCTCTCGAAAGGACGTGTCACGGGGTCGTAGAGCGCGGCGAAAAGACGGTGAGACGGACGTTCGCGCGTCACGGCTCAGTCGAGCGTCTCCATGTCTTCGTCCGTGATTTCGAGTTCCGCCGAAGCGACGTTTTCCTCCAGATGCTCGACGCTCCCGGTTCCGGGGATGGGTAGAATCACGGGCGACCTCTCCAAGAGCCACGCAAGCGCGACCTGATAGACCGTCGCGTCGTGCTTTTCGGCGACCTCTTCGAGCGCGTCCTCCTTCGCGGCGAGATTGCCTGACGCGAGCGGGAACCAAGGCATGAAACCGATGCTGTTCTCCTCGCAGTAATCGACGACTTCGTCGTGTTCCCTGTCGCCGACGTTGTAACGGTTCTGTACTGTCGCAACGTCGATAATATCGCGCGCTTCTTCTAGCTCTTCGACGGTCACTTCGCTCAAGCCGATGTGTTCGATGTAGCCCTCGTCCTTCATCTCTGCGAGCGCGACCAGCGAGTCCTCGTTCGGCACGTCCTCGTCGAAACGGTGGAGTTGGTACAGGTCGATGGTATCGACGCCGAGACGGTCGACGCTGCACAGAGTCGCGTTCTTGAGGTAGTCGGGGTCGCCGTTGCGCACCCACTCGCCGTCGGGACGGCGCATCAGACAGCCTTTCGTTGCGACTGTCACGCCGCTATCGTCGTACGGCGCGAGTTCCTCATGTATCAGGCGTTCGCTCACACCCGGACCGTAAGAGTCCGCAGTGTCGATGAAGTCAACGCCGAGTTCGACGGCGCGGCGTAGGACGTTACGCGCCTCTTCCTCGTCTACCGGCGGACCGATTATGTTATCTCCGGTTATACGCATCGCGCCAAAGCCGAGACGGTTTACGGTTATATCGCCGCCTATCTCGAATGTTCCTGACTGTTCTGCGTCTGGCATACGCTACAGTTGGGAACGGAGACGAATAAACCTCCGCGTCTGTTTCAGTTGTCGCCCGAACCGCCCGCGCCGAAAAGCCGGTACGCGCCCTGACCGACGGCGATTAGGTCGTCGCCCTGCTCCGCCGTCATGCTCGCAACACCGACGCTTCCTCCCGCGCGGACGACCTCTCCGACAGCGACAACGTCCTCTTCGGCGTCGGCGGCTTCGAGGTAGTTGACGTTGATGTTTATCGTCGCAGTCGTGTCCTCGTAGGGGTTTTCGAGGTGGGGGCGAAGGCAGAGCGTCCCCGCGGCGTCCATCAGCGTCGCCGTAACACCGCCGTGGACGACACCTACGCCGTTACCGATGTTGTCGTGGTACGGCAGACGCACGACCGCGCGCTCCGGACTTACTTCCTCGACCTCGCTGCCTATCCAAGTCAGGAAGCTGTTATTTTCTTCCAGAAACTCCTGCACGTTCTCAGCCGCGTCCTCAGGGTCGGGGAACTCCATACGCCTCCAACGTCGTCGCACGCCATATCTCCGGCGGTCTTTTGGCGGACCAAGACGAAGACAGAACGATGGAAAGAAATGTCTTGGACGAAGAACTCGCCGACTGTAGCGCGACGCTTTCGACGGGCTTCACACGAACCGGATGCTGTGAGACGCACCCGCAGGACCGCGGCAGGCACGAAGTCTGCGCCGTTATGACGCAGGATTTCTTGGAGTTCAGCAGGGAGCGCGGCAACGACTTAGTGACGCCGCGTCCGAGATGGAGTTCCCGGGTCTGCATCCCGGCGACAGATGGTGTGTATGCGTGCCGCGTTGGGAAGAAGCGCGCGAAGCCGGAAACGCGCCGCCTGTCGTCTTGGAGGCGACGAACGAGGCTGTTTTGGACGAAGTATCGCTTGAAGTTCTGCGCGAGCACGAGTATGAGGACTAATTAACCTATCAGGCATACTCTAACTCAGCTTATAGTATTTTTTGTGTCGGAGCCAAAAGTATTATGTACTCAGATAACTCATGAGTAACTGCGGCACGTGGCGGAAGCGGTTCCGCAGAGGTGTGACACGGATGAGAATAAATAGGAGAAGAGACAAACATGCCGAGGAAAGTAAAACATCTCAGTCAGGATTTCCAAGATGGAACGTTCGTCGAAGTAGTAGCATACGACGTGAAGCCCACAGACAAGTATCCTGAAGGGTACAAATACCGGTTCCAGTACGGAACCAGAGATGGAACGATACTCAGATACGACAACTCACACGGAAAACACGACCGTCACTTCGGAGATAACCGCGAGGATATCGGTTTCGAGGGTCTGGAGGAACATCTTGAACTCTTCTTCGAAGAGGTTGAATTCCTCCGTCGTGACGGCATCATAACACCGCACCGGAGGAAGCCAAAGATGAAAACAGATAAAAGGGAGACAGAAACCGAGACGGAGAAGATAGAGGAGGAGACGGTGCTCGTGCTAAGGTCCGCGCCTTGGGAGGAGTTCAAGGAGACAGCCCTGCGAGAGGTGCGTGAGTTCGAGCGAGGGG
Organism: Halobacteriales archaeon; assembly: GCA_034522195.1. Lineage (GTDB taxonomy): Archaea > Halobacteriota > Halobacteria > Halobacteriales > Halorutilaceae > Halorutilus. The sequence goes on from JAXHLL010000002.1 coordinate 460,744, forward strand.
AGCGTCAGCCGTACCACGTTCGGAACTTCGAAGACGCTACAGAAATACAGCGCATCCTGACACCCAAACGTCTTGAGCTTATTCGCAGCATAATGGAGAACGAACCTGATAGCATGAGCGAAGTCAGCGAGCAACTCGGCAGAGGACTCCGGGAGATACACGACGACTTACATCTTCTGGAGAAGTATGAGGTAGTCGAACTTCGGAAGGAAGGGCGTGCGAAGAAGCCCGTAGTTCCGTACGACAGAATCAAGATAGAAGTCGATCTGCAGTAACCCTACTCAGGGTTGGTCGACTCAGGCAGGTCGTACTTGACGCCCGTCAGTTCGCCGCTCACCTCCCAGAGTCTTATCGCGTCCTCGTCGTCGCGTGCGTCGTCCGACGGTACACGCGGACGGAGTTCGTAGAAGTACTCGCCCGAGATGTCGGACACCTCCGAGGAGACCGCGAGGTAGACCTGAGTCTCCGCGCCTTCGGGAACAGTTGTAGCGACGAGGCTCTCGACGGCGTTCGGCATCGCGGAGATAGCCTTCGCGGCGACGCGGAACGGAAGCGGTGTTTCGCGCGGAAAGCCCGAACCGGGAACGAAGCCGGGATGGAAGCAGTTCGCCGTAACGGGCGCGTCTTCGGCATCGAGGCGTCGTGCGAGTTCGCGCGTGAACAGGACGTTCGCCAACTTCGAGCGACAGTAGGCGTCGAATCCGCTGTAGTCCTTGACGTCCGTCAGCGCGTCGAACTCCATGCCGACACGTCGGTGCGCGCCCGACGATGTGGTGACAACGCGTGTGGGTTCGTCTTCGTCGCCCGTCTCGCGCAGGAGGGGCAGGAGTTCCGCTGTCAGAACGAAAGGCGCGAGGTGGTTTACGGCGAACGTGTACGCGACTCCGTCTTCCGTGAGGCGTCCTTCGGAGAAGTAGCCGCCAGCGTTGTTGAGGAGCGCGTCGATACCCTCGACTTCGTCGCGTATCTCGTCCGCGAAACCGCGCACGTTCTCCGTCGTCGAGAAGTCCGCAGGCACGAACGTCGCTTCACCGTCCGTGCCTTCTATCTCATCGACAACACGCCGTCCTTTCTCCTCGTTACGTCCGTGTACGACGACGTGCGCACCGAGACGCGCGAGTGCGACTGCGGTTTCACGTCCGATACCGCTCGTCGAACCCGTGACGACGTACGTCTTTTCGGACAGGTCGGTGTTCTCGACACCCGCACCGTGTTCGGGTTGTTTTGTCGGCATGGTAACAGTACGTGCGCGTCGAACAAAAGACCGGCGAGGATTAATCCGTCGGCGCGTCGTAGACGGCATATGGACCCGCCGAGGGTAATGAGCACCCAACACCCCGACAACGCGACGTTACCGTTTTTCGTGGACGGCGAGGTGGTAGAAGGAGATGACGAGATACAGGAGGCGTACTACGTCTACTCACATCTCGGATGCGACGAACAGATGTGGGACTTCGAGGGAAAGGAGGGCGACGAGTACGCCGTTCAGAAGCTACTCTCGCGCCAGTCAGAGTTCTTCGAGGAGAACATCCTCGGCGACGACGTGCGTCTGACCGTACGCGGACCTAATCCGGACGTACAGCCTACGGAGGCGAAGGTTCTTCTCGAAATACTCGAAAGCGTGCCGCGCTCGTACGACGCCGCGAAGACTTTCGCCGACGAGTGCGAAGTCGAGGAGTTCGCGCCGATACACGAGGTCATCGTCCCCATGGTAACCTCGGCGGAGCAACTCCTTCTCGTGCGGCGTTACTACGAGGAGTTCGTCGTTGGAAAGGCGGACAAGAAGGTCGCCGGCGACCGTACCGTATCGGACTGGGTCGGTGAGTTCGAACCCGGTACCGTTTCCGTCATACCTCTGCTCGAAGACCGCCAGCATATGCTCGACATAGACGGAATCGTCGGCGAGTACGTCCGCGAGACGGGCGTCGAAGAACAGCGCGTCTTCCTCGCGCGCTCCGACCCCGCGCTCAACTACGGTTCTCTCTCCGCCGACCTCCTCAACCGTGTCGCGCTCTCGCGTATCGCAGACCTTGAAGAACGCGAAAGCATCGACGTATATCCCATGCTCGGCGCGGGAAGCGCGCCGTTCCGCGGCGGTCTTTCGCCCGAGAACGCGGCGCGCGTCGCCGACACCTATCCATCCGTCGAGACGTTTACCGCGCAGTCAGCGTTCAAGTACGACCGTTCGGTCGATGAGGTACGCGACGGCGTCGAGACGCTAAAGGACGCCCGACGCGACGACCCTCCTGCCGTGGATGAGGACCGCGCGCTCGAAACCGTCGGACGCCTCGCAGACGCCTACGGCGACCAGATAGGCGTCGTCGCGCCGACCGTCAACCGAATCGCCGACTTCGTTCCCGGAAGACGTGCGCGCCGTCTGCACGTAGGTCTCTTCGGCTACTCGCGCGAGGTCGGAGAGAACGCCCTGCCGCGCGCAATCACGTACACTGCCGCGCTCTACAGCGTCGGATTGCCGCCCGAGATGCTCGGCGTACACGGCATGACGGGCGACGATTTGGACTTCGTGGACGATACGTTTCCGTTGTTCTACGAAAACCTCGAAGAAGCAGTTTCGTGCTACAACCCGCGCGCACCCGACTTCCTCGGACTCAAAAAGGACGATGTCGAGACGGCACTTGAACTCGTGGACGCGGAGACGGACAACGACCATCTCGAAGCCACCGACGCCGTAATCGACGGCATGGAGCGCGGCGACTCCGACGCAGTAAGAAGCGGTGTCAGGCAGGCGGCGTCGGAGCGCGGCTTTCTGGGCTAAAAGACGTCTTCGGCTTCTCTTTCGGCCTTCTCTCGCGCTTTCTCCTCGGCGACGCCGAACGCGCGAAGCGACTCGTCGGTGTAGGTGTAGTTCTTGCTCCTCACGGGCACCTCTATCTCCATGGCGATGCCTTCGCTGAAACGCTCCGCCGTCTCTGTCGCAGTAAAAAGCTTCCCGAGTTGCTCGACAGCTTCTTCGCGGTCGTACGCCTCTCTTACGGCGTCCCAGAACTCGTCCTTCTCCGACTCGACGACGGGCGCGAGCGCGTCACGCGTCTCGCGCAGACGTTCGACGAGAGCGTCGCGGAACTCGTCGTCGCGTTCGCCCTCGTAGTTCCTGTAGAATGCGTCGTTCTCGATGAATTCGTCGGCGTGGTTCTCCACCTCGTCGCCGACGGCGTCGAAAGCGGCACCGTACTGCCTCCTGAGTGCCTTCGCCTGCGCCTTCTCCATGCTCTCCATAGTCGAGGATATCATGCCCCTTGCGCGTTCGTCGCTCACTCCGGGTATGCTGACGACGTTGGTCGGTCTGAAATTACTGGTTGCCTCGTCAGCGACGAAGCCTGCGTATTCGTCTAACTTCTCTCTCACGCCTGTCATGGCGCGCTGTATGTGCGCACGGATGTTAAAACGCCTTCATTCACGACGCTCAGTCCTCGTCTTCGGTCTCTTCAGGCTTCCTAACGACGAGAACGGGCTTTTCGGTTCCTTCGATGACGTTCGTCGGGACGTTCCCGAGTATCCGTTTACGCAGGGACGGTTCAGACTCGCCTATGACGAGCACATCGTGGTCCTCGGCGAGTTCCAGTATCTCGGATGCTGGCGAGTCGTCCTCTGTCTTTTTCGTGTCTATCCGGTCAGGGTCGACACCGTCTTCGACGAGTCTGTCGGCGACGCCGCGTAGCAGGTACTCGCCCGTGCTTTCCTCGTCTTCGTCGGTTGCGACATGAAAAAGCGTCACGGTCGCGTCCGTTTCGCTCATCAGCGCGCCGACGAAACCGGCTATGTTGTCGAGGTTGGGGTCACCGCGTATCGGCACCAGCACGTCTCTCACCTTGTCGACGTCACCGGGTGTCAGGATGGCGTCGGCAACTTTTTCGGCGGCGACTCGTTCGACGGTCTTCTCTTTGTCGTGCGTGAAGACAAGAACACTCTCGACATCCGTCTCGTCGGCGAACCCGTCGGCGATTTCGTCGAGCGCGACGGTAGCTTCCTCCTCGAACTGTGTGCGTGCTTGGTCCGTGGCGGACTGGTCGGGGACGGGGTAGTAGCCGAGGAGGACGACACGCAACGGACCGAAGAGCTTCAGCACTTCTCTGTCGAACTCCTCCGGCACCGAGATATCGACGGGCACGAGTATCGTCGTCTCTTTTTCGAGAGCCATTATTTTCCCTTCGTTAACACGCCAGATGTTTCAAACCAACGGTCGCTTGGGAACGGTGAGGAGGTTCAAGTACGAGCGGAACAAAATGTGCGCATGAAAGAGATAGCCGGACATCCGACCGTAGAGGTCGGCGACGGCGAAGAATCCCTCGTCGTCGTTCCGGGGCTTAGCGACGCGTTTCAGGGGGGCAGAGAGTCGAAGCTGACGGAGGTGCTTTTAGAAAGGTACTACTACCGCGGATTCACCGACGACTACACAGTACGTGTCGTTAGCCGTCCGTCGCTCGAACCCGGCGTCACGACACGCGAGATGGCGCGCGGTTACGCCGACGTTCTCGACGAAGTCGGCGAATCCGACGTTCTCGGTCTCTCGCTCGGCGGACTGGTTGCGCAGTACCTCGGTGCGAAACACGCTGAGAACGTACGCAGACTCGTAATCGGTGTCGCGGGCTACAAGCTTGGTGAGGGTGGAAGACGTATCGTCGAGGGGTGGCGCGAAGACGCCGAGGCGGGCGACTGGGACGAGGTGTATATTGACGCCTTAGAGACGACTTACTCGAGCAAGTACAGACAGAAGGTTTACGGTGCGGTTGCGCGTCTGCCCGTCGAACTCTTCGAACCCTCGCTCGACGACTTCGTCGCTTCTTGTGACGCCTGCCTCGAACACGACGCGTTCGGCGTTCTCGACGACATCGAAGCGCGGACTCTCGTGGTAGGCGGTAGCGACGACGTACTCTTCCCCGACGAAATCGTCGAGGAGACGGCGAGGCGGATACCGAACGGAGAACTGCACGTCGTCGAGGACGCAGGACACGGGGCTTTCGACGAGCGCAAGAAGGAGTTCGACACCGAGGTCCGTCGTTTTCTGAGCGAGGACGACTAAGCGTCGGCGTACAGCGAGTAGAGTATGAGGGCGAAGCCGACAGCCGTCAGAGCCGAGTCGGCGAGGAGCGCGAGAGACACGTCTACGCCCGAGGCGTGAACGACGCCGCCGACAACGGAACCCGCGACGACGAAGCCGAAGCCGATTGCGAGTGCTCGCAGACCCGGCGCGCCCGTCCTGCTGTATGCCTTGTACGCGTAGTAGGTGACGAGCGCGCCCAAGACGAGTATCGCCGTCCGCGCCAATGCGAGAGCGACCGTCAGTTCGACACCGAGCGTCATGTCTCGCGCCGCACCTCCCTCCAGAGGTTTTCGAGACGTTCGTCGCGCGTCTCGGGACGCGACACATCGACTTTCAGGCTGTGGCTTTCGTCGAGGAAGGCGCATACGCGTTCGAAGTCCACCGTGTACGTGTTCGTGTGTTTGCCGTCGGTACGGACCTCGACCTGTTCGTTGAGGAGCGTCGCTTCCTCCAGCATGTTGACCTTGCGGTACGTCGTAGAGAGCGGTAGGTCACAGGCATCCGAAATCTCACCCGTCGTCATAGGTGAGTCGAGCGTCTCGACTATCTCGCGGCAGTCGGGGTCGGCGAGGGCTTCGAAGACCTCCTCGGTGGTCGGTGCCGTCACCTGTTCCATGAGACGAGGTACATGTTAGGTCCACAAGAGTAACGTGGTTTGGTACTGCGCAAACTTGGTATGTCTGTGGGACGAACGAAGGGCATGGCTGAGGACTGGAAGACGAGACTCAAACGGAACCGGAGACGTAAGGACGAAGCCTTTGCCGACGAACGCGGCTCGCCCCTCTCGGAGGAAGAACGCGCCTCTTTCGACGGCTTGTCGTACTATCCTCCCGATGAATCCTACCGTTTCGATGCACGCCTGCACGAACACGACGAGAAGGAGACGGTAACCGTAGGAACCAGCACAGGCGGCGAACGCGACTACCTGCGCTGGGGCGAGTTCAGGGTCGAGATAGACGGAGAGGAAGTCGTCGTTCAGGCGTACAAGAGCGAAGCCGACGACAACCGTCTCTGGATACCGTTCCGTGACTCAACGAGCGGAGAAGAAACGTACGGCGCGGGACGGTACATCGACCTCGAAGCCGAGGAGCACAGGAAGAACGACGATTGGACACTTGACTTCAACGAGGCATACAACCCGACTTGCGCTTACTCTGAGAGATACGAATGTCCGCTTCCTCCGGCGGAGAACTGGCTCGAAGTGCCAATCGAGGCGGGGGAAAAGAGGTACGTATGACACCACGCTCGGAGCCTTTCGAGAAACACGCTGACAGGTACGACACGTGGTTTGAGGAGTACGAGTACGCCTACGAGTCGGAGGTAAACGCACTCCGCGAGCTCGTGCCGCCTGTTCCCGACGGTCTTTCCGTCGGAGTCGGAACCGGGCGGTTTGCTGTCCCTCTCGAAATCGGAGTTGGTGTCGATCCGTCTGTCGAGATGCTGAGACACGCCCGTCGTCGTGGCGTCGAATCCGTCAGAGGCGTCGGCGAGGCACTTCCGTTTGAGGACGGCGCGTTCGACACTGTTCTCGTCGTGACAACCGTTTGTTTCGTGGACGACCTCGGAAAGGCGTTACAGGAGGCACGACGCGTCCTCAGCGACGACGGCGTAATCGTAATCGGCTACGTCGATGCCGACAGCCCTCTAGGAAGACGTTACGAGAGACGTAAGGACGAAAACCCGTTCTACACCGAGGCTACCTTCGTTACCACCGAAGAACTCGACAACGAACTGCGCAGAGCGGGATTCGTGGATACGAAACACGTCCAGACGCTCTTCCGTATGCCCGAGGAGATGGAGGGACCCGACCAGGTCCAGACCGGATACGGCGACGGCTCCTTCGTCGGTCTGCGTGCGCGAGCGGGTGACGACGCGTAACCTACTTGCGGCACGCTGTGCTACTAACGATGTGGAGAATCTCGAAGAGTACGAGGAGTTACGCGATACGGTGCGCGGGATTGGCAAGGAGCGTGCCGAAAGGACGCACGACATCTACGAGGCGGTGGACAAGAACCTCGAAAGGTACCGCGACGAGGCGACGGGGCGCGGCGACTTCGGGAAGTACATAGAGTTCCGCGGCTTCGTCGCGGGTGTCGAGGAAGAAGTCGGAGAGAAAGACGTGCACATGAGCGACGCCTTCGAAACTGCGGTGTCCCATCTCGATGCCCGCACCTTGCGCGACAAGCATTTCCGTAGGGCGCGCGCCGAACTCGAAGAAGTCGCGGAGTTCGCTGAGATGTACGAACGTTACGAGGAACTCGAAGAAGACCTGAACGACGAACTCAGGAGTCTCGAAAAACGGAAGAAAGAGGTACGAAGCGAGGTCGAGAGCGCGGAGAAAAGGCTCGAAAAGGCGCGCGAAGCCGAGGAAATCGACGCTTCGTTCCTGCGCGAAACCGTCGAGGAGTACAACGAACATGTCCACGACGACTTCGATGCATTCGTATGCGAAGCTTCTGCTGTCGAGGTCGCGCGCCTCGGCGAGAGCACTCTCGACGCACCTCTAATCGAAGACGCGCCAGTTGAGAAGGGCGTCGCGGAGCGTCTGTCGCGGTACGTTGACGACGAGACTGTCGAGCGTGTCCTTGAACTCGCGGACGCCTCCGACGGTAAGCTGTCACACTACGTGGAGGACACAGATGGGTTTCGGGACACCGTTCCGCGAACATTCTTCGAGACAGCGAGCGCGGAGAGGTTCGAGCTTTCGTACGAACCCGAGGGTGTCGTCCGACGACACGTCCCAGAACTCGTCCGTCTCGTCTCGTCGTTTGCCGACGAAGACACCGTCGCCGTGCTCAGACGCGTCGGTTCTATGGCGGAACGCGGAGAGTACGAGCCTATGCGCCGTGCCGTCGTCGCGGGCGAGGCGGCGGGCGCGGACGCAGAGGAGATAGAAGGACGGCTGGAGGAACTGCGCACCGAACTCCGCCGTGTCGAGGAACGTGCCGAACGTCTACGTTCTACGCTCGACGAGTGAGTCCGTGTCGGGCGTTACGCTCTCTACTGCGTAGATGCTGTCCTGTGTCGTGCTACATCCGAGTCGGGAAGAAGGAACAGACGTAAATGCCGTCACCGACACCTCCTAACACGCAGTATGTCAGAAACTGACACCGACTCTAATTCTGGCTCCGGCTCTGATTCCGAACCGGAAACCGCGTCTTCGCCGCCCGCTCCGACGAGTCTCGGCGACCTCGCGCCTTTCTTCGGCATGGGCGCGCTGTTCGTCGCCGTCCCACTGTTCGCGCTCGCGCTCGTTCCGACCTTCGACGAGGCGGGTCTGCAGGCGACGCCGAACCCTGAGGACCCGACCAACTCTCTCCTGTACTTCGGCGCGATTCTGGTCTTTACGGCGTTCATACTTTTCGTCGTTAAACGCGGCGTCGAGCGTGTCCTGCAGGCGATAATACTCGTCTCGGTCGCAGTTCTGACGTTCTACACTCTCGTCGCAGTCGCCGGTCTCGTCCTATCGAACACCGCCGCGCTCGTATTCGCGGTCGTCAGCGCGGTCATCGTCGCAGGCGCGGTCGGTCTCTACCCCGAGTGGTACGTCGTGGACACCGCAGGCGTCCTCATGGGTGCCGCGGGGGCAGGCATCTTCGGAATAAGCTTCGGTATCGTGCCCGCGCTTCTCCTTCTCGTCGTCCTCGCCGTCTACGACGCGATAGCCGTCTACCGTACGAAACACATGCTGACGCTCGCGGACGGCGTCATGGACCTAAAGCTACCCGTCATGTTCGTCGTTCCGCGCCGTCTTGACTACTCTTTTACCGCCTCAGAAGAAGAACTGACAGAGGAAGGCGGACACGACGCGCTCTTCATGGGACTCGGTGACGCTGTCATACCCGGCATCCTGATAGCGAGCGCGGCACACTTTATCGACGTACCCCTCGCAGAGAACTACGCCGTCTTCGGCGCGTTCGTCGGTGCCGTCGTCGGCTTCGTGCTTCTGATGCGTAAAGTCGCAAAAGGAGAACCACACGCGGGTCTTCCGTTCCTAAACGGCGGAACCATCTTCGGCTTCTTCGTCGGCGCGTACCTCGTCGGACAGCCTGCTTTCGAGGCAATCGGTTTGTAAACTATAAGGCTTAACTGGTTCATATTCATACAGAAGATTAACAAACAATATATATCTGGATTTGTTTAATCATAATATGCCAGAAGTATGTACACAGTGCGGAAAGCCTAGAACAGATAGAGAACGTCCAGATTGCCCTAACTGTGGTGGCGAAGTATTCATTATACAGAAAGCAAAACTCAGAACATGTCCAAAGTGTGGGAGAGATAATCCGATTTCGAATACCACGTGTTGGGGACCTGATTGTAACTCGACTCTATGATATTAACCGCAATTGAATATCTTAGCACACTACTACGATCTTACGCGTGGGCTATTCTTCCAGTACTACTAATTTTTGAGTTTGTAATAGTGTTTGCATTAAATCCGAAATATCATTTAGAGATTGTTGAAGTAGAGAGTAACGTTAACGAGCAATCAGATGTATTTCAAACACATGCACTAACTCTTTCTGGTATGGCGTTTACTGTAGTTGCAATCTTGGTCGCGTTAACCGATGAACCGTCCCGGTTTGTTGATACGCTAAGTGTGTTAGCCACGGCTATCTTTTTCCTCTTTTTTTCGTATGAGGTTAGAGAAGTAACTCAGACCAAAAAATACTGGTTCACTCTACAGGAGAAAACCTTAGGATATGGATTTTTATCTTTATTTATTGGTGTAGTTCTTCTTTATGATACCGCAATACTTGACCGAAGGGCTTGGTTATTAATAGCTGGATTTGCTATAGTTGCAGGAATACGATTTTTAACAATCAAACGTCAGATGGAGATGTTCTATAATATGAAAAAGAACGAAATCTCTGAACAAGAATAGTGAATTTTCTGTAGACTACCTCAAAATAATACTTTAACCAGCTATAGTCACAAAAGTAAACTATTCATGTGCGGATGATTTCAGGGCGAAGCGGGCGGTAGCGCGCGTAACGAGCGAGGTGGAACGAGGTAGTTGCCGCGGCTTCTCGTTATGATGTACTGCAGGATTCCGTTGTTGTGCTTCGGTCCCACGGTCGATTCGCTGACGACCTCGTCGGCGTTCATCGCCTCGCGTACCCGTACGAACTTCTCTATGTCGTCCTGCAGAGCGACGAAATGTATGCCAGCGCGTCCTCGTTTCGCTGAGTCGAAAGGTCCGGGGTCGGTCGAGTCGAAGTCCCTGCGCAGGAGCGGCGGGCGTCCGTCTTCACGCGCGCTTCTCGCCTTCTGTGCGTGTCCGACGGTCGCTGTGTCACCCCGTGCGCTCTCCATGGGTTCGGGGCAGTCTTCGGTGCCGGACGCCGCGCCCAAGTTCTCTCCCACACCTTCGACGCGCTCCTCCTCCGCGTGTACGGGACAGAACATCTTTGCGACACGTTGGTAGCGTGAGTCCTGTCCGTACCACTGTTCAAGGTTGAGATGGAGATGTGAGACGTGCTGTGTCGTCCCGCCCGCGAACGCGCCTGCTTCGTCACCGAGCGTCACGTCGTCCTCCGTCGCCTGACTCTCCTCGAACCCCGACTTGAAGCCCATGTAGAGCGGCGAGTCGTCGGGCACGGGTTTGTTTTCGGGAACTCCGCCAACGTCTTGGTGCTCAGCCGGAAGACCTTCTCCGACGAATCCCGTGCGGCGTTCCACCTTTTCGAAGACGCTGGTCAGGTCGGCGTCTATCTCGACGCCGTTCGCTCGTTCGCGCTCGCCTAAGAGTGCTTCCTCAGCCTCCAAGACGACGCTCGCGTGGTCGCTCGTGAGATGCACGACAGCGTCTGCGGTATCGAGGTCGGGGTTCTCGAAAGCCGCCATAGGTTCGGGTTCGGGGAGTTCGACGCCGGGTGTTTCGTCGAAACGGTCGAAGTAGTAGGGAGAGTATCCGACCGTGAAGACGAGACCTTCGTGGCTCCATTCGTAGGCGCGTTCGAGCGACGAAAAAGCATCTTCGACTGTCGCACGGTCGTCTTCGGTGTCCGACGCGTCTCCTGTGTAGTCGAGAAGAAGGAGGGCATGATGGTAAGGTGTCAGAACGTTCCCGTGGTCGTCGGCTCTGAGGTAGTCGTTCCATGCGTGCTGTCTGTCGGGTAGTTCGCCGCCGCCCTCCGGCACGTCTACGCTCTCACGTTCGAGACACGCTGACAGCGCGTTCGTGCCACCTATTGCGACAGCCGCCTTGAAGAAGTTCCGTCTCGAAAGACCGTCTCCGAGACCGTTCGCGTTTCCGTTCATCGTATCCGTTTCGTCCTCTTCGAGTAAATTGGTTTTGCTTAGGGGTACCGCTTATACGCGGAGTCTGCCGCATCCGTAAACCGTATGGTCACAGCGTGGCAACCCCAACGTAATGGTAGACGAAATCGAACCGGAAGACCTCAAGAAGAGACTTGACGACGGCGACACACCCCAGATAATCGACATACGTAATCCCCAGAACTTCGGTGAGGGACATATACCCGGCGCGGAGAACGTCCCGTTCCCGGAGCTGACACAGCGTATCGACGAACACGAATGGAGCGACGACGTGGTCGTCGTCTGTCCCATCGGCGAGAGTTCGTTGCAGGCGGCGCGTCTCATAGAGTCGTACGAGGGATTCGACGGTAAGGTGGCGAACATGACGGATGGATACAGAGGCTGGGAGTACGAACTCGAAGAAGGCGAGTAACGCTCTACCTCTGCCCCAGAACGAACCTGTCCGGGTCGTCCTCCATGTCGATGAAGTCGTCCGACGCCTCGATTAGTTCGGCGGACGTACTGCTCCCGAATCCCATTATCTCGACACGCACACCTTTCTCGCGGACGTGGTGAACGAGGCGCGTGAAGTCGCCGTCTCCCGTACAGAGAACCATCGCGTCGAGATGGGGTGCGAACGTAATCGCGTCGATTGCGATTCCCATGTCCCAGTTCGCCTTACGCGTCCCGTCAGGGTACTCCTTCATCTCCTTCACCCTCGTCTCGAAGCCTATACGCGTCAGGGCTTCGAAGAAAGACTCCTCCTCGTCGGTGTCGGTACGGACGACGTAGGCGAGTGCGCGTCTTAGACGGCGTTCCTTCGTCGCCTCTTCGAGTACCGACGAGTAGTCAAGGTTGTTCGAGTAGAGCGTCTGGGCGGCGTGGTACATGTTCTGGGTGTCGACGAGCACAGACACCGACTGGTCAGGATGAACAGGCATGGACGCGAATTGGAGGGGACGAACTAATGCTTTCCGGAGTGGGAACGCCCCTAACCGGCGTTACAGGTCGGCGACTGCGTCCTCTATCTTCTCTACGGGCATCGGCGTTATGTCGTCGTCGGCTGACCATCCGAAACGTACCTCGCCGTCTGTGTCGAGGACGAAGACGGAACGGCGCGCAGTTGAGGCGTCCGGCATCCCGTCGCGTTCGCGCAGAACGCCGAAATCTCTCGCTATCTCGCCGTCCACGTCGGCGAGAATCTCGAAAGGACTGTCGAGATGGCGAAGGAACTCGTTCTGCGCATACGGACCGTCACGTCCCACGCCGACGGTGTGCACCCCGTCGAGTTCGTGCCATCCGTGTCCCTCGTACCGTCGCCACCAGTTTAGCGCGGGCGCGCTGAAGACGAACCCGAAGAAGAGGAGGACGGTGCCGCGTTCGCCCGCGATTTCGTCGAGTGTCTGTGCCTCGAAAACCTCGCCGTCACAGAGAAGTGCCTTGAACCCGGGTGCCGTTTCGCCCACATCGAGTATGCTGTTTTCCGTTTCTTTCGCTTTGTCTGTCATGTCTACGATAGTGTGGTGACAGCGTTAAACTCTTGCCAACGAACACGGCTTCCGTTTCTCAGAGACGACCGCCGAACCGTCCTGTCGTCTTCTCGTCTCCTCCCATCGACGCGAAGTCGATGTCGCCGAAGTACTTGGGAGCGGTGTCTTCCGTCGCGTAGATATAAAGTGCCGTCTTCGATATACCCGTCAGCGTCTTGCCGACGAGCACACCGAACAAGACTGCTGAACCGCCGACGACGACAGTCATTATGAGGCGTCCGCTACCCGCCGCAGGAAGGAGGAAGAAGACGCCTACAGCGACGGCTACGCCGACGAGTGCAAGGAGGAACGTGACGACGTTTATCGCGCCCATCGCGCCTATAGATTCGCCCCACGTGTCCTTGAACGTCCGCGCGCTCTCCTCGAACATCTCGCGCACCGACGGGTCGCGGAAGACGATGACGGGGACGACGAAGTAGGTCATGACTCCCCAAGCGATGGCGAAGATGCTTGCGAGAATACGTGCGACGAAGTTGTCCTGAGACTCTATCATCTGTATGACCACGCCGACGACAGCGGCGATGACGGACCATGCGAGAAGCGGACCTTTGTGTTCCCACGCCGTCCGAAGACCGCCGCGCACGCTCGGTTCGCCGCCTTCGAGTGCCGTACGTGTCGCGGCGATAAGTCCCGCCGAGAAGAACGACGCGATAAACGTCTCGACGAGGTACGCCGCGAAGAGCGCGCCGTAGAGCGCGGCACCGGTTTCTCTGAGAGCCGGTCCTGTGATGAAGATACCACCGAACAAGGTAGCGAGGAAAGCGATACCCGACAAGCCGCCTACGAGCGGAAAGACGAGTAGACGGGGATGGTCCCTGAGCACACGTCCGCTTCTGCGTGCCATGCCGAATCCGATTTTTAGGCGTCTGAACACCATGTAAGTTGTTAGTCAACACCTTTCCCACTTAATTCGTTCGACGGCTTCAAAGAGACACGTACTTCGCAGAGACGATACCTTCAACCTCGGTGAGTTCGTCGCGTACCTCCTTCGGAACCTCGTCGTCTACGTTGAGCACCATTATCGCCTCGCCACCTACCCCCTCGCGTCCGTTGTGCATCCCCGCGATGTTGATGTCGTGTTCGCCGAGGAGCGAACCGACGCGTCCTATCATGCCGGGCTTGTCGACGTTGTGTACGATGAGCGCGTGTCCGTACGGAGGCGCGTCCACCCTGTAGCCGTCCACGAGCACGATGGTCGGGTCGTTGCGTCCGTAGAGAGTACCCGCGACCTCGTGCTCCTCTCCGTCGCGTGTCCTTACCGTGATGAGCGATACGAAGTCCTCTGTGTGCCCCGTCTTGCTCTCCGTGACGCGGACGCCGCGGTCCTCGGTCATCGTCGGCGCGTTTACGTAGTTGACGGGGTCGTCGAGAATCGGCTCTAAGAAGCCTTTCTGTACGGCGACCGTGAGAGGCTCAACGTCCTCGTCGGCGATGTCGCCCGCGTACTCTACCTCGATTTCGTCCACGTTCGACTCGCCTATCTGCACGACAAGACGCCCCAGTGTTTCGGCAAGTTCGAGGTAGGGCTGAAGCGCGTCGTCCGCCACGCTCGGCGCGTTTAGTGCCGTCTCGGCGACGCCGCCTTCGAGCACTTCGATGACCTGTATGGCGATGGTCTCTGCGACGTTCAACTGCGCCGACTCGGTGGACGCGCCGAGATGCGGGGTGACGATAATGTCGTCCACCTCAAGGAGCGGATTGCCCTCCTCGGGCGGTTCGTTCTCGAAAACGTCGAAAGCCGCGCCCGCAATTTCGCCCTCGCGTACGGCACGCGCCGCCGCCGCCTCGTCCACGACACCGCCGCGCGATGCGTGCACGAGACGTGCTTCGTCGTCCATCGCCTCGAACTCCTCGTCCGAGAGCATATGGTGCGTGTCGTCGGTCAGGGGCGTGTGGACGCTCACGAACTCAGCGCGTTCGAGAACCTCGTCGAACTCGACGAGTTCCGCGCCCAACTCGTCGGCGCGGTTTCCGCTCACGAACGGGTCGTAGGCGATTACGTCCATGCCGAGCGCGTCTGCGCGTTTTGCGACCTCGCCGCCTATGCGTCCGAGACCGAAGACGCCGAGCGTCTTGCCCTTCGCCTCGACGCCGACGAAGTCGCTCTTTCGCCACTCGCCCTTCTTCAACGAGACGTTCGCCTGCGGGATGTTGCGCGAGAGCGAGAACAGGAGAGCGATAGCGTGCTCCGCCGCCGCGACCGTGTTGCCCTGCGGCGCGTTTGCGACGATGATGCCGTGACGCGTCGCCGCCTCGATGTCGATGTTGTCCACGCCGACGCCCGCGCGTCCGATAATCTTGAGCGACTCCGCCGCCTCGATGACGCGCTCGTTCATCTCGGTTCCACTCCTTACGACGATTGCGTCGTATCCACCGATGCGTTCGACGAGTTCGTCCTCACTCAGTTCCGTCTCCACGTCCACGACGTAGCCTGCGTCCTTCAGCCTGTCCAGCCCTTTGTCCGAGATAGGGTCGCTGACGAGTACTTTTGGCATATGGTCGTGCTACCCGAGAACGGGTATTCAGGCTTTTGGTGTCGGCGTGCGACAGGCTTTTGCTTCTTCCCACTCTAGTGGGAACAGGATGGCTGAGACGAGGAAGATAGACGACAAGGGGCGTGTCACGATTCCGAAGGGCGTAAGGGAGTCCCTTGGTCTCGAACCGGGCGAGGAGGTACGTCTCTCGGTCGAGGGCGGTAGCGTCGTCGTCCGTCCGATGGTCTCGCGCGAGGAGTTCATCGAGGAGATGGTGGGATGCATAAATGAGGAGACGAGGCGCGAGGACGCGGAAGAGGTGGACCCTTTCGACCCCCTCGGTCTGGACGACCCTCTCGGTGCCGACGGATAGATGATAGCCCTCGACTCCAACGTCTGGATATACGCGTTCGACGCCGGTCTCGACGAACACGCGGGCGTAGCCCCGGCTGTCGAGGACCTGCTTTCGTCCGAAACGCCGGTTTTCGTGAACTCGGTGATACGTCTGGAGGTAGTGCATTACCTCGTGAAGAACCTGAGGACGGACGGTGGTTCGGCGGGTCCTGACAGCTTCCTGAATCTGGACGGTGTCGTTACGAAGGCTGTCACTTCCGAGGACGTGAAACGCGCGGCGGAGATACTCTCGGAGCACGACGAAACCGGACTCGGAGGGCGTGATGCCTCTCTCGTTGCCAGTATGGAGGGTGCTGGCGTTTCGGTTCTGTGGACGCACGACACGGGTCTCAAAAGGCTCGGAGACAGGCTCGGATGGCTCGACGTACGCGATCCCGTGAACGAGTAAGACACGCAAAGCATTATACGACGGAGTGCGTATAACCAACAAGAAATAAGGAATGTTCGACTACTACGTCTTCGACCTTGACGGCGTTCTTGTTGACGTACGCGACTCCTACAAACGCGAGGTGTTCGACGAGGTCGGCGACGAACTCGGAAGGGAGTTCGACGAGGACGAGATACGTAGGCTGTGGTACGGCGTCGGGGGCGACAGGAAGGAAATCATACGGTCGTGGGGCTACGAACCCCGCGAGTTCTGGGAGGTATTCGACGCTCTCGACACGCCCGAGAGACGCGTCGAGCACACTTTCGCATACGAGGACGCACGCGTCGTCCGCGAACTCGACGCGCCCAAAGGTCTCGTCACACACTCGCCGCCCGCGCTCGCACATCCCGCGCTCGAAAAGGCGGGCTTGGCGGACGAGTTCGACTCCGTCGTCTGTTGCTCCTACGAACTCGGCTACAAGCCCGAACCCGCGCCGATACGCGCCTGCCTCGACGAGATGGGCGCGTCGCCCGACGAGACGGTCATGATAGGCGACTCGGTGAGCGACGTGAAGGGTGCTTGGAACGCAGGTCTGACAGCGGGGCACATCGACCGTGTGGGACACCGTGTCGAAGCCGACATAAACATCGAGAACCTCGACGCCGTGCGCGAGTTCGCCTGATAGATGCCGCGTATATACGAGCGCGTCGATGTGAAGAACACGCTTGAGAGCGGGCAGTCTTTTCTGTGGACGCGCGAGAGCGACGAGGACGAACGAGACGACGAAGAATGCTGGTACACCGCTGTCGTAGAAGACGAGGGCATCCGTGTCCGCGACGCACCTGAAGGACACGGCATCGATTACGAGACGACAGGACTCGAAGAACCGCGTATCCGTGAACTTCTCGGCTTGGACGACCCACTCGACGAGATACACGACACCATCACCGAAGACGAACGCGTAGCGCGCGCCGTCGAGGAGTACGGCGGTATGCGCGTCGTCTCCGACCCTTTCTTCCCCTGCGTCGTCTCGTTCATCATCAGCGCGCAGAACCGTATACCGCGCATCCGTAAACTCGTCAACGAGATGGCGCGCGAGTGGGGCGAACCCGTCGAAGGATACGGACACGGCTTCCCGTCCCCCGAGACGCTCGCCGAAGTCGGCGAGGAGCCTTTACGCGAACTCGGTCTCGGATACCGCGCGCCGTACGTCGTCGAGTCGGCGCGCTTAGTCGCAGACGACGAACTGAATCCGGACGAGATACGCGCGCTCTCCTACGACGAAGCGCACGACGCCGTACAGGAACTCGTCGGCGTCGGCGACAAGGTTGGCGACTGTGTCCTTCTGTTCTCGCTCGGCTTCGGCGAGGCGGTTCCGCTCGACACTTGGATGCTCAAGACGGTTGACGAGTACTACCCGGAGATGGCTGGCGAATCCTACGACGAGACAGCCGACGCCTTCCGCGCGCGGTTCGGCGAGCACGCGGGGTACGCGCAGAACTACCTGTTCCACTACGTCCGGCACCACGGATGACGAAACACTCGTTCGGGACGCTCCTGCGGACGCCGCATACCTCCCCTGTTTCAACCTTAACCCCGACGATACGCCGAAACTTGAACAGTAATGTGCGATTATCTTTTCATATCCGTGAATATTATCCTATGCCGCCGAAAACTTTTTATGTATGTAGTTCTATATCCCACCGTCCTGATGCGGGACACGCCTCTGCGAAACCGTCCGGCTTTTTCTCGGACCGGACGTAAACTTCTATCGTTCGTCTTTAACCACCGCCGAAGGTTTATCTGTCGTCGGAGCCTACGTATAAACGATGCATAAGGAAGAGCTGATACAGCTACACGAGCTGATGTCGGAGATGCAGGACTACTTCGAGGATAAGGAGGGCGACGACGTTTTCGAGGAGTACGACGAACTCGGTGTCGGTCCCGTCGATATACACCAGAGCAAGAGCGAGCACAAGCACGCCATCTTCGTGCTCGGTCAGGAGATAGCGGAGACGATGGCTGAGGACGACTTCTCGGACCGCGGACGTATCAGCGAGAGGATGCGCGAACTCGCCGAGAAGAACGCAGACGAGTGACTACTTACGAACGACACAGAGATACTTCCGACGCACAAGCGGGACTCTTATTATACGGGCGCGGGATTTTGACGCATGAGCAAGTTCTCAGACAGCGTCGAGCGTGTGGAGCCTAGTGCCACGCTTCGGATAAGCGACTTAGCGAGCGAACTCGAAGCCGAGGGCAAGGACGTGGTCGACCTGAGCGTTGGCGAGCCGGACTTCACGACGCCCGAGCACATACGGGTGGAGGCGAAGGCGTCTCTCGACCGCGGCGAGACGGGCTACACGCCGAGCGCGGGCATACCCGACCTTCGCGAGGCTATCGCCCACAAGCTAAGAGAGGACAACGGTCTGCGTGTTGACCGTGACGAGGTCATCGTCACGCCGGGTGCGAAACAGGCTCTGTTCGAGACGGTATTCTCGCTCGTGCGTGACGGCGACGAGGTCGTCCTCTTAGACCCCGCGTGGGTTTCGTACGAAGCGATGGTCAAGATGGCTGGCGGCGACCTAAACCGTGTGACTCTCGACTCCTCGACCGGCTTTACCGTCGGAGACGTGGACCTCGCCGAGCACGTGAGTGACGACACGCGTCTCATGATAGTAAACACGCCGTCGAACCCGACGGGCGCGGTCTTCTCGGAGGACGAACTGAAGGAGATACGTGACCTCGCCGTAGACCACGACTTCTGGGTTATCAGCGACGAGATATACGAGGAGATACTCTACGGCGCGGAACACCACTCGCTCGGTGCGATGGACGGTATGAGCGAACGCACCGTGACGGTCAACGGCTTCTCTAAGTCTTACGCCATGACCGGATGGCGTCTCGGTTATTTCGTCGCGCCCGACGACCTCCGTGAACAGGCTTCGAAGGTGCATTCGCACTCCGTCTCGTGCGCAACTTCGTTCGCACAGCGTGGAGGCGTCGCGGCGATAGACGGACCGCAGGAACCCGTCGAGGAGATGGTTGAGGCTTTCGAGACACGCCGTGACGTTCTCGTCGATACTCTCGCCGACGCTGGTGTCGAGATACCGCCGCCACAGGGTGCTTTCTACGCCTTCGTACCCGTGGGGACGAAAGACGACGCAGTGCTGTGTGAGGATATTCTTCAGGACGAACACGTCGCAACGACACCGGGTAGCGCGTTCGGTGTGCCCGGATACGTCCGTATCTCATACGCGACGAGCGAAGACCGTATCGTCGAAGGTGTCGAGAGGATGTCTTCGTATCTCTGACCTGACAAGTACCCGGACCTATCCTCTATCCTCAAGAATCGTACGCAGTATACGGCTTGACGAAAGTATCTCGTCTTCGCTCTCTTCGCGTCCCGAGACACGTACGACATCGGCGTCGAAGCCTCTCTCGTGTAGTTCGTCGCGTAAGTCGTCCTCGTCGTAGTGCTGGTCGTGCCCTAGAGTCACGACGTCAGGCTGTATCTCCTTCAGGGGTTCGAAGATAGACTCCTCGCTCCCGAGAACGGCGGTATCGACCGGCTTCAGAGCGCCGACCATCTCGCGCCTCTGTTCCTCGGGCACGACGGGCGGGTTCTTGTGGCTCACCATCGATTCGCGCGCGACGATTACGACGAGTTCGTCTCCGTGTTTCGCCGACTCGCGGAGGTAGTGCAGGTGTCCCGGATGGAGTATGTCGAACGTTCCGGTTGCGAGTACTTTTTTCACTGTCTCCACCTCAGTCACTCCTGAAGAAGCCCGTGTTCTCAGGCTCGAACGGGTTCTCGTCTTCGAATTTCACGTCGAGAACCGGAAGCTCGACGGGTTCGCCCTTCGTGTTGTAACACTGCCACGAACCGCGGTCGTACGGACTTCCAACGATTATGTGCCGCTTTCCTTTCTTCGAGAACGTGCGCAGGTCCTCGTTGCTCGGGCGTGTGCTACCCGACGGATGTGAGTGCACCGTACCGAGACCTCCGACGTTGGTCGGTACCATGTCGCTCCTGAGCGTAGCCATCGTTTCGCCCGACTTCGTGCCCGGGATGACGAGAACGTCGGTTATGACACGTCCTTTTCCGGGCGAGGGTTCGCGGAACTCCAGACGCGACGCTTCTTCGGCGCGTAACAGACCCATGAACTCGTTCGGGTGTGTGTCGGCACACGTTTCTAGGATGAACTCCAGCGTCTCCTCGGCTATTCCGAGCACGGGACTCGACCTGAACAGGCCCATTAGTTGTCGTCTGAGATGTGTACGTCGCGTTAATGACTCTTGTCATAGAACCCAAACACCGATTAAAGGTGCGTTCCTAAGGTAGCCTGATGACAGACAGAACCGACGAACCCGACGGACCGGTACTTTACCACTTGGACGAAACCTGCAGCCTTGACGACGTGGAGGTGGGGCATGCCTACGCTGGCTACGTCAACGGCGTCGCCGACTACGGTGTCTTCGTGAGCCTGAACGACTCGATAAGCGGTCTGGTGCACGAGTCGAACCTCGCTTCGCCTCTCGACGTGGGCGAGGACGTGAAGGTACGTGTCGAGGAGATACGCGACGACGGAAACCTGTCGCTCACACCCGTACACATGCACGACTACGACGAGGTGTACATAGGCGAACACGACGGTGAGGAACCGTCGAGGACACCCATCGGAGAGGTCGTCGAGGGCGACGTAGTCCTCGTCGAGGCGGAGATTCTTTCGGTGCGCCAGACGGGCGGACCGACGCTTTTCACGCTCGCCGACGGAACGGGGAACGTCGAGTGCGCCGCCTTTGTGGGTGCGGGCGAGCGCGCATACCCGGAGGCGGAAGAAGGAGACGCCGTGAAGGTACGCGGAGAGGTAGAGACGCGCGAAGGCGAACTCCAGTTGGAGGCGGACGGTCTCGAAGTCCTTGAAGGCGAAGACGCGCAGGAGGTGCGCGACCGTCTTTCGGCGGCACTCGACGAACGTGCGGAACCGCCCGAACTCGAACCACTCGTCGACTCCGAACGTCTGCGCGCTCTCTATCCGCGTCTACGACGTGTCGCAAGGGGAATACGCCGTGCAGTCATGAAGGACCGTCCCGTCGTCGTGCGCCACCACGCAGACGCAGACGGTATGGCGAGCGGCGTCGCGGTCGAACGCGCCGTCTTCTCGCTCTTCGACGAGGTCGTTGATGACCCTGAGGCGAAGTACCACAGGTTCAACAGGATGCCGTCGCGCGCACCTTTCTACGAGATGGAGGACGTTACACGTGACCTCAACTACGCGCTCAAGGATGTCGAGAGACACGGACACCCGAAGCCCGTCGTTCTTATGCTCGACAACGGTTCGACGGAGGACGACTCCGACGCGTACAGGACCCTCGACGCCTACAACATCCCTGTCTACGTCGTAGACCACCACTCTCCCGACGACGAAATCGAGCCTCTCGTACAGGAGCACGTCAACCCGTATCTGGAGGAAGGCGACTACTCGCTCACGTCAGGTATGCTGTGCGTCGAACTCGCACGTCTCATCGAACCTTCGGTTGAGGATGACCTGTTACACGTCCCCGCTGTCGCGGGCAAGGGCGACCACTCCGACGCGCCCGAGATGGGTGCCTACGTTGAGTTGGCGCTCGAACAGGGCTACAACGAGGACCACTTGGACGATGTCGCCGACGCGCTCGACTACGAGTCGTACCAGTTGAAGTACGACGATGGAAGACACCTCATAAACCACATACTCGATGTCGAGGAGAACGACGCGCACGAAGAACTCGTTCCGCATCTCAAGTCGCTTGCGGAGGAGGCTTTCGATAGACAGATGGACGCCGCACGCGCACACGTCGACGAAGTAAGTCTTCCAAACGGCGCGATGCTCTGCACCCTCGACGTGGAGAACTACACACACAAGTTCACGTTCCCGGGACCGGGCAAGACGACGGGACGTATACACGACGGAAAGGTCGATGAACACGACGGAGGCGTCGTTACGGTCGGATACGGACCCGACTTCTGCGTCATACGCGCTAAGGGTGTGGGTATCAACATACCCGACATAGTGGACGAACTCAAGGAGGAAGTCGAAGGTGCGGGTGTCGATGGTGGCGGACATCTCGTCGTCGGCTCCATAAAGTTCGTTCAGGGGAGACGCGAGGACGTTCTCGAAAAGCTCTATTCGAAGATAGCCGAGGCTCCTGTAGGGACGGAACAGGGATAGGATATGTGGAACTACAGGATAGCGACCGTCACGGGGATACCTATACGCGTCAACATAACCCTCCTTCTCTTTCTACCCGTTATCGTCTGGCTGATAGGAAGTCAGGTCGGTACGCAGGAGGGCGCGGAGGTATGGGTGGACCTTCTGTCGGGGCTTTCGGCGAACGAACTCACGGTTGAGCAGTTGAGGGCGGGCAACACGCCTTGGATACTCGGCACTCTCGCCGCAGTCGGTCTTTTCTTCGGCGTAACCGTACACGAACTCGGGCACGCGTGGACGGCGCGGTACTTCGACATCAACATCTCCTCCATAACGCTCTGGATATTCGGCGGAATGGCACACATGGACGAGAACCCCGACGACTGGCGCGTCGAGTTCTGGATAGCCGTCGCGGGACCCATCACGAGCCTTGTGGTCGCAGTCGCCTTCTTCGTTTCTCTTCAGTTTCTCCCCCCCGTCGCAGAACTCATCTTCGTCTTCGGATGGCTCGCCATAATGAACATCGTGCTCGCCGTCTTCAACATGGTTCCTGCGTTCCCGATGGACGGCGGACGCGTCCTGCGCGCTCTTCTCGCACGGAACCGCCCTTACGCACAGGCGACGGCGACGGCGGCGTCCGTCGCAAAGTTCTTCGCCGTCGGCATGGGTATACTCGGTCTTTTCGGCAACCCTATTCTTATACTCATCGCGCTCTTCGTCTACGTCGCGGCGACGAGCGAGTCGAGGATGACGGCTATAAGCGAGGCACTCAGCGGCGTCAAGGTCGCAGATCTCATGACGCGCGAAGTGAAGACAGTCTCCCCCGAAACGACAGTCGGCGAACTGTTCGAGAAGATGTTCGTAGAACGTCACACAGGCTACCCCGTCGTACATGAAGGCGACATTGTTGGGATAGTGACGCTTGAAGACGCGAAGGAGATTGCTCCACATGAGCGCGAATCCGTCCGCGTCGGCGACATAATGACGGAGGATGTCGTGACGGTCGAACCCAGCGAGGACGCCTTCGAAGCACTCCGAACCCTGAGTACGAACAGCTTCGGCAGGCTGGTCGTCGTCGAAAACGGTGAGATAGCCGGTATACTCTCCCGCACCGACGTGATGAAAGCCCTCGACCTCATACAGGGCGGCGGTAGCTTCTCCGAGACGCGTGTCCCACAAGTCTGAGCCCACCTCTCCGTGTCCTGCGTTTTCTGCGACATGTACGTTCGCTGACTTGTACGCTCGCCGAGGTACCGGTTTCTTGTGGAAGAGTTAAGTAGGTGGGATGTGTATCGGATTCTGCCTCCCGAAGAAAAAAGAAACAGGAGGCTGGAGAGAAAGATGACAGAAACAGATATAAGGCAGACAGCTGAACGTATAGCTGAGCGTTTCTCAGAACACGGTGATGTGTCGGTGGACGACGTAGAGGAGAGGCTCGAAAACCTCGTTAACGAGTACAAGGTTCCGATGGACGAGGCGCGCAGGAGCGTCACGAGCCACTTCGCAAAGGAGACGGGCGTCTCGCGTGACGAACTCGGTAGCGGTGGCTCCGAACTCACGTCGGTAGGGGAGATAAGCACGCCCGAAGAGTGGCTAACGGTCGAGGTAAAGGTCGTCGAACTCTGGGACCCGTCGAGCGATTCTATCGGGCAGACGGGTCTCGTGGGCGACGAGACGGGCACCGTAAAGTTCACGGCGTGGGCTAAGAGCGACGTACCGACGCTCGAAGAAGGTGAGACGTACCGCCTCTCGAACGTCGTCACCGACGAGTTTCAGGGACGTATGAGCATAAAGCTCAACGCCTCTACGGAGGTCGAAGAGATAGACGCCGACATCGAAGTCGGCGACAACGAACTCGAGGCGGAAGGCGCGCTCGTGGCGATACAGTCGGGAAGCGGTCTCATTAAGCGGTGCCCCGAGGACGACTGCACGCGTGTCCTCCAGAACGGACGTTGCTCCGAACACGGCGAGGTCGAGGGCGAGTTCGACATGCGCATAAAGGGCGTCTTGGACGACGGAAACGACGTTTACGACGTTCTCCTTGACCGCGAAGCGACGGAACGCGTGACGGGCATCGAGATGGAGGAAGCGAAGCAGGACGCTATGGACGCGCTCGACACGAGCGTCGTCACGGACCGCATGAAGTCGCTACTCGTCGGCAGGTACTTCCGCGTCAAGGGACCGCGTGTCGGCAGGTACGTCCTCGCCGATGAGGTTGAGGAGATGGACGAGACACCGGACGCGGACGCGCTTCTGATGGAGGCGCGGTCGGCATGAGCACCGAGATGCGCCGCGAGGTTGCGAAACGCGTCTTCGCGGGCGAGTTCCGCGACGCCTCACACACGTTCAAGGAGAGCGAGGAAGAACGCGCGCCGACCTACCTCCTCCTTCCGACGGGCGAGAAGGCGAATCGCGTCTTCGTCGTCGGAACGGTGACCGAGAAGGAGGACATCGGGACGGACTCGGAGTACTGGAAGGCGCGTGTCGTAGACCCGACGGGGACGTTTCTGGTCTACGCGGGACAGTATCAGCCCGAAGCCGTCGATGTGATACGTGACATAGAACCGCCAGAGTACGTCGCAGTGGTCGGAAAGCCGAGCACGTACGAACCCGACGACGGAGACGGCGACGTTATCACGTCCGTCCGTCCCGAGTCGGTGACAGTCGTGGACGCAGACACGCGTGACAGATGGATAGCCGAGACTGCGGAGCGCACGCTCGAACGTATCGAGAGTGGCGACAGACGCGACGAGGCGCGCGAGATATACGGCGAACGCGACTACAGGCAGATAGTGACGGAAGCGTTGGAGAACCTGGAGTAGGCGGGAAGACTCCTGTGTAAGGAGTCAGATATTTTAACGAGAGACAGTTAACAGACAACGATGTCGAAAGAGGAACTCGACGAGGTACGGGAGCGACTCTCCCAGCTTGACGTTGACGTGGACGAACTGATGCGCGAGTCTAAGCGCGGTTGGAGTAAACTCGAAGAGAAACGGTCGTAGTCGGTCAGCTATCCTTCGTCGCTGCTCGGACGTGTGCGCTCCGTGCCCTTGCCCTTGTTGCGCTGACCGCGTCCCTTCCTTCCGGCGGAAGTCTTGCCGCGCTCGGCGCGTCCCTTGCCCGACTCGGCAATCCAGCCGAGGTTGTCGTCGTTCTGTATCGCGGGGTGGTCGGGGTCGAGCATGATGACCTCGAACCATTTGTGACTGCCGTCCGCGCCGACCCAGTACGAGTTGAGCACCTCAAGATTGGGGTATCTCTTCGATGTGCGCTCCTCCGCGATACGCTGGAGGCTCTTGTCGCGTGTGATACGCTTCGTTCCCAGCCTCTTTGACCTGCGACCTTTGTTCGGACGCGGCTTACGCGCGCTACCTTTGCGTACCCTCGAACGGACGACGACGACGCCCTGCTTCGCCTTGTATCCGAGCGACCGCGCCCTGTCGAGGCGTGTCGGGTGCTCGACGCGTTCGACCGCGCCCTGTTCTCGCCAGTCCTGCAAGCGTCTCCACTGTACCTCCTCTATCTCGCCCTCGTCGAGGTTCTTCCATTCGTCGCGTATGTGTGTGTAGAACGACTTTGCCATGTTATCACCACGGCGCGTTCGGCGGTTCAGTCTCGCGACCACATCCCGGCGTGTCGAAACACGCGCTACCGTGTGCGCTCGTGTAGCGTCGTTTGCCGCGCCGGTTTAAACGGCTTACGTTTTTAGAGAAAAGTTACAGAAGACGCACGACGCCTTCGCGTGTCCGCATCGCCTCGCCCTCCATGCACAGCTTATCGACGATTTCGAAAGCCTTCTCGCGCCCGACGCCGCGTTCCTCGGCGTAGTCGGCGACGTCGTCGTCGGTCGGTTCGTCGAGATGTTCGACGGCGTCCCTCACGATACGCGTCTGGGGCTTCGACTCGCCGTCGGTTGCGTCGCGCGAAACGTCGCCCGCCTCCTCCACCTCCTGCGTGTCCACGCCTTCTTGCTCCATCATCTCCTCCTCGCCGAAACGCTCGCTCACCGTCTCCGAGACGATGCCTTCCTCGGCTATTTCCTCGGCTATACCACCGAACCCCTGTCTACGCGCGAGTGCCATCGAACGCGCCTCCTTCGCCTCTTCAAGGTCGTCGGAACGGAAAATCCTGCGTGCCTTCTTGAGGTCTATCTGAGACTGGCACTTGTTGCAGACCGTCGTCTCGTTGCCCTCCGTGGCTATCTTGACGCTCTCACAGTTCGAGCATCCTACGACGATGTACACGCCGGTTTTACGCATCCCGGCGTATAATCTCTTTCGACGGGGTTTTTGCGGCAGGGCGACGTAGGACGGCTAATGACCGATATCTACGGAGTCATGGGGAACCCCGTCGAACACTCGCTGTCGCCGCCGATGCACGCCGCGGCGTACGAATCGACGGGTGTCGAAGCGACATACCTGCGTTTCCTCGTCGAAGAAGGCGACGTTAAGGAGGCAGTTCGGGGTGCGGGCGCGCTGAACATCGACGGTCTGAACGTCACCGTTCCGCACAAGGGTACGGTCGCCGCTCTTCCGTCCGTCGAACTCGACGAAAACGCGGAGCGTATCGGCGCGGTAAACACGCTCGACTTCGGCGTCGGAGAAGACGAGGAAGCGAGCGAGGGAGACGACAGCACGGTCGCGCGCGGCTACAACACCGACGCTTCGGGCGCGCTTCGTGCCCTCGAACGTAAGACGGAGGTCGCTGGAAAGAAAGCCGTTCTCGTAGGCGCGGGGGGTGCGGCGCGCGCAATCGCGTTCGCTCTCGCAGGAGAGGGTGCGGCCGTCGAAATCGTCAACAGGACTGTGGAGCGCGCCGAAAAACTCGCGGACGAGGTACGCGAGGCGGTCGGAACGAGCGACGTGTCGGCACACCCGCTCGACACGCTTGACGACGTTGTGCCCGACGCCGATATTGTCGTCAACGCGACGACCGTCGGAATGGAGGAGGACGTTTCGCCCGTTCCGGCGGACGCCCTCCGTCCTCACCACATCGTCTTCGACGCAGTCTACACGCCTCTGGATACACGTCTCCTGCGCGACGCCGCCGAAGTCGGCGCGACGACGGTGGACGGCGCGTGGATGCTCGTCTATCAGGGCGCGGAGGCTTTCGAGATATGGACGGGAAGGACCGCGCCCGTTGAGAAGATGAACGCGGCTCTGAGGGAGGGGCTATGAACGACGACGAGGACCTCGAACTGTTCGCGGAGCGCACCTACCGCCTCATCGTCCGTCTCGGAGAACTGTCGGTCGAAGCAGTCGAGAACGCTGTCAGCGAAGCGTTCGACGCCGAGTTCGAGGACGTGGACGTCTCGGAGTTCGCTGTCGGTGCGACGCACGCCGAGTTCGAAGGAACGCATGAAGGCAATGATGTGCGCGGTACTGTCTCGGAGGATGTGAACGGCGTTACCGTTCTGACCTTACAGGATATCGTCTATGTGGACAACGCCGCCGACCGTCTCGACACTCTCAACGACCTCCTGCGCGACGAGACGCTTGCCGACGCGGCGCGACGCCTCCGCGAACACGACGCTGACGAGAACCCGCTCGAAAAGGTTCTGTGAGAATGACGCTTGAACGCTACGCCGAACTTGTTGACGACTACGAAGCCTTCGTCGAGGCGTGCGACCGTCCCCTGCCTCTCACGGCTCGTGTCAACCCCGTCAAGTCGTCGTACGGAGAGGTGCGTGCCTCACTCGAAGAAGCGGGCTTCGGCGTCGAAAGTCTCGGCTGGTACGAGGACGGCTTCTGTCTTGACGTTCCCGAAGACGAAAACGGCGACGACGCAAAGATAGGCAACACGCTGGCGCACTACTTGGGCTGGATACACGTTCAGGAGGAGGTCAGTATGCTACCGCCCGTCGTCTTAGACGCGTCGGAGGACGAGTACGGCGACGACGACAGAAGCGACCTCGTATTAGACGCCTGCGCCGCGCCGGGTAGCAAGACGACGCAGTTGGCGCAGGATTCAGCGTGCGTCTTGGCGAACGACGACAACATCGGACGTATCTCCGCTCTCCGTAACAACACGGACCGCCTCGGTCTGACCAACGTCGCCGTCACGAGTTACGACGGAAGACGGCTTCCGGGATTTGACGCTCTCGAAATAGACGCCGCGCTCGTCGATGCTCCCTGCACGTCGGAGGCTACGGTACGTAAGAACCCCGAGTACCGCGACGGTGTCTCGGAGGACAGACGCGAGTCTCTCGTCCCCGTCCAGAAAGGCATACTCTCGCGTACGCTTGACGTTGTACGCGACGGCGGACGTGTCGTCTACTCGACGTGTACCTTCGCACCGGAGGAGAATGAGGCTGTCGTTGACCATGTTCTTCGGAAGGACAAGGCGCGCGTCCTCAACTTCGACGTAGGTCTGGAATCGTCGTCCGGCGTCGTCGAATGGAAAGACGACGAGTACTCGCAGGAGGTCGAAAAGACGCGCCGTTTCTACCCCCACCAGAACGACACTGGCGGCTTCTACGTCGCCCTCTTGGAAGCCTGCTGACGCGCTCACTCCTCGACTTCGACCGTCATCATGTCCTCCGCCGTCGCCACTTCGCCGTCGAAGTTCTCGGCTACTGTCTCGACCATCTCGTCCTCCTTTCCGCTCGTGTGCGGGAACAGATGCGTCATGTAGACGCGGTTCACGGAGCAGTCCTCGACCATCTCGGCGAGTTCGGACGGATGCGTGTGGTTGCTCATATCCATGCCGTCGGGGAACGAGCACTCGTGAACCAGAACGTCGCATCCTTCCGCGAACTCCGCGATTTCTTCGACGGGTTCGGTGTCGCCCGAGTAGACGAAGGCATCGTCCACACGGTACGCTGTCGAGGGCACGCTGTGCTGTGTCGGGAACGTCTCGATTCTCCGTCCCGCAACCCCGAACGAGTCGCCGGGTTCGAAGACGGTTATGTCAACATCGGTCTTCTGTTTGAGGTAGTCGTAAGCGTCGAGAAGACCGCCGACTGTCTCTTCGACGCCCGGCGGTCCGTACACATTTATCGACTCGCGCCCTAAGAGCCAGTCCGCCTTGATTATCGCGGGCAGGTCGTTTACGTGGTCGAGATGTGCGTGTGTAAGAAGGAAGTCGCTCACGTCATCGACGCGGACACGCGACCTGTTGAGGTTGTGCATCACACCCACGCCGCAGTCGAAGACGAGTTCGTCGTCCTCGACGAGCAAGCCGCTCTGTACGCGCTCCGACGGTATCGCGCTTCCCGTTCCCAGAAAAGTCAGACGCATCCCTATCAGAACACCTGTCCCTGACTGTGCACCACCATGCCTTCGTCCGTAATCTCCATCGGACGGTACGACGTGTCGTGGTCCGTGAAACGCATCTTACGTATATGTATCGACCTCTCCATCTGGTTCTTTCTCTGCTCCAGACCAAGCACGACGAGGCTGTCTCCGACGTGCTCCTCTACGCCGTACCGTGTCAGCTTGTCCTCCCATTTCTCCGTGACGAGGAGCGCGGTCATGTCGTTCTCGCGCAGACGGCGTATGAACCTGAGTATGCTCCTGCGTATGTCGTTCGTCGAGTCCTCTGCGATTCCGAGTCCTGCGACGGAGTCGATGATGAGCCTGTCGGCGTCGGTCGGCGCGAGCAACGAGTCTATCGACCTCGTCAGGTCGTCGAAGTCCACGAGACCCTGACCTGTCCGGTCCTTCAGAGCGTCGTAGTCGTACAGCTTCACGAGGTCTTTCTCGATAGCCTCACCAAGTGGAACGTCGTATCTCTCGGCGGCGCGAACGAGCGTGTCGGCTTCCGCCATGTCGTTGACCGTGAGATACACCGTCTCATCTCCTCTGCGTCCGCCCTCGACAGCGAAATGCATCGCAAAAAGCGTCTTTCCGCTACCCGCGTTTCCCGTGAGGAAGTTCACCGAGTCGCCCGGGAACCCCCCTCCGCACATCTCGTCGAATCCCTCTATTCCTGTTGACACCCTCTCGTTCATAACCGGTTATCAGTAGCGGACTGACTTAAAACATTCGTGGAAAGATTTTCAGACGGTTTTGTCGGATTAAACGGGTATGCTCTGCCAAAATACTCCTTATACAAAATTTGATTTACTCACAAAACACGGTGGATTCAACCAAGTCCTTTAAAAGGGTCTGGGACCGCTAAGGACGCCCGAACACCTCGCCGTCTTCGAGCGACTCGACGAAGCCGACGAACAGGTCGCGTGCCGTCTCAAGGTCGTTCGTATCCACGAGTTCGGACGTGGTGTGCATGTTTCTGTTCGGCACGCCGACCGATACCGTCGGTATTCCTCCGCGTGCGGTGTAGAAGGCATCGGCGTCTGTCGCGCCGCGTGACATTATCGCCTCGTCCTGTGTATCTATCTCGTTTTCGTCGGCGACTTCGCGCAGGCGGCGCAGGATGACGGGGTGGTTCTCCTTTCCGTGCTTGAGCGTCGGACCTTCGCCCAGCGTGACCTCGCCGTGCTGTGTCTCTGTCACGTCGGGTACGTCGGTTGCGAAGGTAACGTCAACTACGAGCGCGACGTCGGGCTTGAGCGAGTAGCCCGCCATCTGCGCGCCTCTCAGACCGAGTTCTTCCTGTACGGTCGCCGTCGCGTGTAGAGTTACGTCGAGTTCGTCGGGGTTGACGGCGCGTAACGTCTCCGCGGCTATCCACGCGCCTATACGGTTGTCGAGTCCGCGTCCTGCGACCACGTCACCCATGAGACGTTCGAATCCGGCGTCGTACGTCGCCGTCGCACCGACTCGGACGCCCGCTTCGTGTGCTTCTTCGGCGTCCTCCGCGCCTACATCGACGTAGATTTCGTGCATCTCGGGTATCTTCTCTTTCTCCTCGTCCTCCTGCAGATGTACGGGTTTGCGCGCCACCACACCCGGAACGTCGCCGTCTTCGCCGTGTATCCGTACCCTCTGTCCCTGTGCCACACCGGGGTCGATACCGCCGACCTTCTTGAGGTAGACGTAGCCGTCTTCGGTGACATGGTTGACCATGAGAGCGATTTCGTCTAGGTGCCCCGTCACGACGACCGACGTTTCGGCGTCGGGGTTGAGCGTCGCAGTCGTGTTTCCGTAGGCGTCGGTCCGTACTTCGTCGGCGACTTCTTCGACGCGCCCGCGCCAGTTTTCGAGGTTTTCGTCCTCGAATCCCGACGGCGAGGGTGTCTCGACGAGGGTGCGTAGAAAGTCGAGCGAGTCGTCGTTCATGCCGTGTCTTTGTCCTCCGGGAACATAAACGTCCGAGTTCTATATCATCCCTAAGTAGACCGCGACGCCGAAAGCCGCAAACGCGAGTGTACCCGCGAGTATCGGCGCGACTATCCATGTCGCAACGATACGCCGCGACGTTCCGAGGTTGTACATGTTGAGCCTGTCCTCGCGTATCTTCTGCCTCTCCTCGTCGGGGAGTTCGCCCACACCCACGTCGGGGCGCACCGGTACACGTCTCGTCGCGCGTCCCCAACCCAGACCTATCACGGAGACAGTTGCGACGATTGCGAGACTCGCAGGTATGCCAGCCAGACTGAGGAGCGTGATTATCGTCGCCGCCGTTATCTCGACGACGAGCGCGGCTTCGAGGGAGAGGTCGGTTATCTTGTTTCCTATGGTGTCCATGGTTCGCGGACCTATCAAGAACGCGCCGACGCCTATCATCGCGCCGGCGAGGACGACGCCGGGTAACATATCGATGGCTTCGCTTCCGACGAGCGGCGCGACAGCGTTTGCGACGTTGCTCGCACCCGCGCTGAACGCCATGTAGCATCCGACGCCGACGACGAGATACCTGCCGAACGCGCTCTTTTCGCCTTCTTCGCCGAAGTCGAGGAACTCGACAAGCAAGTCGTAGAAGTACCTGCCGACAACGACGGATATCCAGAACGAGATTATCGCGGAGAGTATCCACCACGTGAGTATGATACCGAACGTCGCCCAGTTGAGGACACCGAGCGCGATACCCATTCCCGCGATTGCGACGACGGCAATCTGACTCGTGCTCGCCGAGATACGGAGGTAGTTGCTCATCACAAGACCGATTCCCGTGAAGAGCAGGACTGCGGTCGAGGCTACGAGCGTGAACTGTTCGGGCGGTACGAGGTCGCGCCCCATCGTCTCGACGACGTTCGGTCCTATGAGTACACCCCCGATGAAAGCGAAGATAGCCATGAGACCGGCACCCGTACGCATAGAGACGACGCCGCTTCCGACGGCGGGACCGAAACATACGCCCGTCGAAGAGCCACCGACGTTGATAGCGACGAATACTGCCGTAAGTAGCCCGACACCGAAAACAGCGACCTCAGTCATTTATCTTCTTTCTCTTCCGTCTCATTCTCTTTCTCAACGCTTTTTTCTATCTTGTCCTCGACTATCTCCTCGACCTTCTCTTCGACGACTTCTTCTCCGGCTTCCTCGACCTTCTTTTCGACCTGTTCTTGTGCCTTCTCTCCCACTTCTTCTAACGTCTCTTCCGCTTTTTCCTCGACCTTTTCGTCTATCTTCTCCTCCGCTTTCTTCTCGACCTTCTCATCTAACGTCTCTTCCGCCTTCTCCTCCACCTTCTCCGCGGTTTTCTCCTCCACCTTCTTGTCTAACTTCTCTTCGACCTCCTCCGCGGTCTGACGCACCTTCTCCGTCGCCTTCTTCTCGACCTCTTCCTCCACCTCCTCAACCTTCTCCTCGACCTGTTTCTGCGCCTTCTTTTCGGCTTCTTCGACCTTCTCCTCGACGCGTTTCTCGACCTCGCCCACGTCCTTCGTGACCTCGTCTATCTTCTCTTCGACCTGCTTACCGACCTCCTCGACCTGTCTTTCCACCTCCTCTTGTGCCTTCTTTTCGACCTCCTCCTCGACCATACCTACCTTCTCATCGACGCGTTTCTCCGCTTCCTCCGACGCGTACTTCCTGAGCAACCTGTCCTGAAACTCCATCTTGCCCCATACGTTGAGACCGTATCCGAAGACGAGTCCCCCGAGAAAAGCGGCTACGCGTGTGTCGGGTCGCAGAGCCAAAATGACCAGACCTACGAAGAAGATTACCCCGTAGATGGAGTCTATGTAGAACTGTCTGTTCCGTTTCTTCATCAACCCAGTCTTTGTTCCGGATACTGTTTAACCGTACCGATATCGAGGTTGTCACCCGGAAGCTTGATATGTCTGAAAAGGTAAACCGCCCCACGCACAAGATATGTCGGTCGAAACAGCCGAGGACGACGGTGAGACCGCGGAGGATGACGAAGAAGGCGTACCCAACTCGGTTCTCGTCACGTCCGCGGTGTGCGCTTTCGTAACCGGTGTGCTCTCCGGATACATGCTCGTGAACCTTGGCACCTTAGCCGTCGCCGTCGGCTTCTTGGTCGGTGCCACAGTCTCGGGCTACTATCTGTCGCAGAAGACATACCCGTCCGAGGTGGTCGGCTCCGCGTCGTACGTCGCAGGAGGTCTTCTGGTCATAGCACCGTCCGTCCTCTACCTCTCGAACGTAGCCGTCGGGGGACACGAAGTCCTGCTCTTTCCGGAGGGCGTGGAACTCGCGGAGGTTGGCTCTGTCAGCGAGATGCTGTTCGGTGCCGACGGTCCCGACTTGAACTCCGCTCTACGGGGCGATATAACTGCTATAATGCCTCTCGTTGCTTGGACTTTCGTCTACATGCTCGTCGCTCTAGTCCTCTTCGTAGTCGGTGTTTTCCTGAGAAACAGGGGCGAAAGACAGAGACGTTGGAAGGCGCAGAGGGAACGCGACTGACTCACTCTAGTGCTGTGCGGACGGCTTCGAGGGTAGCGTCGGCTTTCGTCGTGTCGCCCGACGCTTCGAGTGCGGCGTCGGGGTCTTTCAGAAGATGACCTGTGGTGACACATACGACAGTCTCCGTCGAGTCCACGACACCTTCGTTCAGTAGCTTCTTTACGCCAGCCACGCTCGTCGCGCTCGCGGGTTCGACGCCGATGCCTTCGCGCTTTTA
>JAXHLL010000003.1:0-129657 GCA_034522195.1 Halobacteriales archaeon
GTCGCCGCCTGCGAGTTCTGTCTGAACTGATGACGTAGTGGATGCACGGTGTCGAGGAGAAACCATCGAGGACGCCGACGAGAACGAGCGAATCGTCGAGAGGCGACGTCAGCACCCCGACGACGACGGGGACGACGACGAAGTTGACGCCGAGCGCGGCGGACATGAACCTCGTGTTCCTGAAGGCACGGCGTATACGTACGAAAGGTATCTCAAGAAACGTGACGTACAGGAGTACGGCGAGAACGGGGTTTATCGTCTTCTGAAAATAAGACGCCGAGTCAGGAACCGCGACTGCGACGCCGACGGCTAAGACCAACCCCCAGAACCGTTCGACGAATGTATCTGTCGGCGTACTACGTCGTCCTTCGAGACCACACCGCCTCGTTACGTGTCGGGGCGTAAACCCCTGTCGGGTTCGTACGTTACCTACACAGCCTCTATCTTCTCTTCCAGTTCGCCGTCCTCGTGCATCTCGACAACCACGTCGCTCCCGCCCAAGAACTCGCCGTCTACGAAGACCTGCGGTATCGTGGGCCAGTCCGTAACCTCTTCGAGAGCCTCACGTATGCGCTCGTCGCGCAGGACATCGACCGTCTCGAACTCGTCCTCGTAGAGCGAGACAGCCTTGACGGCACGTGCCGAGTAGCCGCACTGGGGCATCATCTTGTTGCCCTTCATGAAGATGATTATGTCGTTGTCGTCTATCGCGCGCTCTATCTCCTCTCTCATCTCTTCTTTCGTCTCCGCGTTCTGTATCGATTTCTGGATTTCTGTGAGTTCCATATGCTGTCTTTGTCCCACGAACCTAAAACGTTCACCCTTCTTTCCGGTCAGCCTACGCCTCCTCGGGTGTCTGTGCGCGTATCTCGACGGCGTGTATCTCGCCGCCCATCGCGTCGCCGAGCGCGTCGTAGACCGCGCGGTGGCGTTCGACGCGCGACATGCCGTCGAACTCCTCGGAGACGACGACCAGACCGAAGTGGTCGCCGTCGGACCGTTCGTCCTCGTGGTCTTCGGCGATTACGTCGATTTCGGCGTCGGGAAAAGCGTCGTGTAGCATGCTCTCGACTTCTTGAGCTTTCATGTCCGAAGTTACGCGCCGCCCGACATAAAGCCTCCTGAGTCCAGAACAGTTTTGACCGCTCCGACGCTTTCTCGTGCATGGCAAACGTCGAAAAACACCGCGAGGCGGGGCGGATACACAACGTTGTCTCCGAGACGGCGCGCGGGATGGTCGAGGAAGGTGCGTCGCTCTTGGAACTCGCCGAGACCGTCGAGGACGAGATACGTGACGAGGGCGGCGCGCCCGCCTTTCCTGTCAACATCTCACGCGACGAGGAGGCGGCGCACGCCACGCCGTCACGCGACGACGACGAAACCTTCGGAGAAGAGATGGTCAACGTCGATATCGGCGTGCATGTGGACGGATGGATAGCCGACGCCGCGTTCACGGTCGACATGTCGGGCAACGACGAACTCGTCGAGGCTTCGCGCGCCGCTGTCGATGCGGCAGTCGAAAAAGTCGAGGCGGGCGTATCGACGGCGGAACTCGGACGTGTTATCGAGGAGACGATAGACGGCTACGGATACAACCCTGTCTATAACCTCACAGGGCACGGTCTGGGCGAGTACGAACAGCACACGTCGCCTTCGATACCCAACCGCGCTGTTGACCAAGGTATTACTCTCAAAGAAGGCGACGTTATCGCCATAGAGCCGTTTGCGACCGACGGACGCGGAAAGGTAAAGGAAGGCGGCAACGAGGAGATATACTCGCTACAGGACCCCGACGCACGCGTACGTTCGCGCAACGCACGCGAACTCGTCGAGACGGTGCAGGAGGAGTACAGGACGCTTCCTTTCGCAAAACGCTGGCTAGACGACGACCGTCTCGACATGTCTCTCAGGCGTCTCAAGGCGTCGGACGTCGTCGAAGGCTATCCTGTCCTCAAGGAGCGCGACGGCTACTTCGTCTCTCAGGCGGAACGTACACGGTCCAGTAGTCGAGGAGGACGGCTGCGAAGATCACGAGCCGGGATGAGATAAACTGTTATATTCGTAGGGTTCGTAGCAGGCAAGATAGGATGGACAGGTTAGACGTAGTAGAGGTGATGCTCACTGCCGAGGCGTACAACGACAACCCCGAGTTGAACGAGGACGACCTCCCTCCGCACTTCCGGAAGGCGGCGTGGAACGGCGAGCGCGCCATAGAACGCCCTCTCGTCGTCACGGAGGAGTTTGTAAAGGAGGTCCACGGCGACGGCGAAGATGGTGCTTGGGAGGCTATCGAAGAACTACCGTTCACGGACCGCGACTCGATAGACGGCACGCTACGGTTCACAGTATCCGACCTCGCACGCGACTGGTACGTCGACACGGACGGACGAGGAGCGTGTCTCGCGCGACCCATGCGCTCGCGTACGAGTTCGGCGAAGAGTTCGGCGTGGATTTGACGAGGTCAGTCGTTGCGGTAAGCCAGCCCAAAGGAAGCCGACGCCGAGTGGGTTCACAGCATGGTTGACGAGATTCTCGGAGAGGGCGAGGAGGCGGAGGAGATGCTCGAACTCGTCGAGATATTCGCGCACCGGTGTAGATGGGACAGGGCCTCGACGACGTCGTGCTCACGGAGGACCAGGAGAGGGAGATACAGAAGGTGATGAAGGCGATAGAGCACCGCGACTACCTCCGCGAGGTCGGTCTGAGCGAGATCGGGAAGCTTCCTTTTCGTCGGTCCGCCGGGTACAGGAAAGACGAGCACAGCGAAGGCGTTGAGCGGAAGGCTCGAACTGCCGTTCATCGAAGTAAAGCTCTCGATGATAACTTCGCAGTACCTCGGAGAGACTGCGAAGAACGTAGACAAGGTCTTCGAACTCGCAAAGATGCTCTCGCCCTGCATCCTCTTTATAGACGAGTTCGACTCGATTGCGAAGACGCGTGACTCCGACGAACACGCCGCGTTGAAACGTACCGTAAACACGCTCCTCAAGAGCATAGACGACATCTCACTCGTACGCGACTCCGTCCTGCTGATAGGCGCGACCCGAACCACCGAGATGCTCGACTGCGCCGCTGCGGCGTGCGACTTCGACGAGAATCGTCGAGTTCCCCGCGCCCGACGAGGAGATGCGCGCCGAGATTCTGCGTATAATTACCCGCGATGTCGAGGTAGAGAGCTTCGACGCCGAGGCGCTCGCCGCAGAGACAGAAGGTCTGACAGGGAGCGACCTGCGCCTCGTTCTGCGCGAAGCCGTCTTGGACGCTCTCACGAGCGACAGAACGACGCTGACACAGGAAGACCTCCTGCGCGCGGTCGAGAACTTCGAGAAACGCAAGAACCTCAAGGAGCTCGACATGGTCGGTAGGCTCGTCGCCGATCAACGGCGAGGACGCGACGCGACGACGACCATGACCGCGACCACGGCGCGACGAGGGCGACTATGCCGATGGGCGTCTCACCCTCCTCGGCACCGGCGATCTCGGCGGGCGTGCCGCACGTCGGGCTGCGGCTGCGAGACGTGTCAGCGGTTCCTGTGAGAAGAGGGTAAGGCGCCAGGACGCGGTTCTCGGTTCTCGTCGAGAACGAAGGAGATGACCAGGAAGACGGAGCGCGTTCTCATCGACGCCTCACCAGACCTGCGTTTCCAGTTCCTGCGCGAAGGTATCGACGGCATCGACGCCCTGATAATCACACACGCGCACTACGACCACTACGCAGGTCTCGGAAACCTGTACCGCGTTATCTGGGACGCGCTGCCGATCGTGACGCACGGCGCGCCGAACGTCCTCGACGCCGGTACTTCGATCAGAGTACTGGCTACCTTCCCGTTCCGCGGACGCGTCAGAACGTCGAAGGCGTTGGAACCTTTCGAAGTTAGCGGGTACGCGGATTTCACGCTCGTGCCCGTACACCACCCGCCGATGGAGACGTACGGCTTGGTGATACGCGACGAGAAGACCGACACGAAGGTCGCCATAACCGGCGACACGTCGCGGCATTTCGACGAACGCTCCTTCGATGAGATGCGCGACGCCGACCTGCTAATCGCAGACGCCTTCGTGCCCGCGGAAGGCGACTACAACAGGTTCGTCAAGGACCGTATCTCGGACGACGGCATGGAGTTCGCCGAGAAACACATGACGTACGAGGGCGCGCTCAACCTCGTCGAGGCGCTCGAACCCGACGACTTCGCCTTCGTCCATCTCTCGCACTACTTCCAAGAGGAGCACGACGAACTCGCGGAGGATGGGGACGTGTACGTCTTTGAGTAGCGCGCAGAGGCGGGAAAGCACAACGCATTAGAACCGAGCGTCCAAACTCCCGCTAATGGCTACCGAAGCCCCGACAGCGGCAGAGAAACACGAGGCGCACGTCCGCGGAGTCAAGGTCACCGCGTTCTCGTGCGTTCCTGGGCGTCGTCGCTGGCTGCTCGTCTCGTGGATGCTGGCACGAGGAATGCTGACGGGCGCGGGACTCCCCGACCGTACGGGCTTCGTCGTTCTCGCGGCTGCTGTTCTCGTTCACCAGCCCTTTCTTCCGTACCTCGGCAAGAACGAGATGTCGAAGAAGGACTGGGCTTACGTCGCCTTCATGACGTTCGACCTCTGGTTCATCACGTGGACGGTTCTTCTCACAGCCGGAACAGCGACGGGCGCGTAGCTCAGAAGACGTAGGCGAGCACACCGACCCCACAGGAGACGACGACGAACGCCGTGTCCACACTCTTCCATTCGAGGCTTCTCAGCGACGTTCTTCGGCTGTCGTATCCGCGCGACTCCATAGCGAGCGCGAGCGTGTCGGCGCGTCGGAAGGAACGCGTCAGCGACGCGAAAGCCGTCGAACGGACACGCGTGTACCAACGCTGTTCGTCTCCGAGACGCGCCTTACGCGCCTCACGTACACGCCGTACCTCGTCGGAGACGAGCGGAAAGAAACGCGCCGCCACAGCGAACATCGTGCCCCAGTCTTTTTCGTTCACGAAGGGTACGGGTGCGAGAAAGCTCTCGACGGCGAGGCGTACGTCGGCGGGGCGTGTCGTTGCGGAGACGACGTACGCTAAAGCGATTATTACGACGAAACGTCCCGAAGCGACGGTTCCTGCGAAAGCACCCGCGACGATGCCCTCGGGGTCGGAGAGTGCGCGCGCCCCCGCGCCGACGACGAGTATCAGAAGCACGAGACGTACGTCGCGTAGGACTTCACGTCCTTGAACGCCCGCCGATAGCGCGACGACATATGCGAGAACGCCGACAGAGACGGTGGCAGGCGCGGACGCCCACGTAAGCGCGAGAGAGACGACGACGAGCGCGACGAGTTTGGCGCGTGCGTCCGCCGTGTGCAGAAACGTGTCGCCGTCGCGGTACGCGAAACCGGCGCGTCCCTTTCGGCTCATCTGTACCTACACGGCGTCCGTACGCCGTACTCCTCTAAGCCGCGCGAAAAGAGCGTTTCGGGTGCGTCGTCCTCGGCAACGTGTCCCTCCTCTAAGACGACAGCGCGCGTCGCGTGTCCGACGAACGGTTCGGCGTCGTGGGTTGCGACGAATACTGTCGTTCCACTCTCGTTCGCATCGGCGACGCGCTCCACGACTGCCTTTTCGCCCTCGTAATCGAGACCGCTGAGAGGTTCGTCGAGCGCGAGAACTTCGGGACGCATCGCGAGTACACCCGCGAGCGCGACACGCCGGAGTTCGCCGCCCGAGAGTTCGTAAGGAGACCTGTCGAGGAGATGCGTCACGCCGACTGTGCGCGACGCCTCCTCGACACGTTCGCGTATCTCGTCGCGTCCGAGGCGCAGGTTCTCGGGTCCGAAGGCGATGTCGTCGCGCACCGTTTCCGCCACGACCTGAGACGCGGCGTCCTGAAAGACCAAGCCGACGTTTCTGCGCGCTTTCTCCTTGCCGCCCTCCTCGTCTGTCGGTGTGTCGTCCACGGTGACGCGTCCTTCGTCGGGAAGAAGGAGCGCGTTGAGATGCCTCAAAAGCGTCGTCTTTCCGCTTCCGTTACGTCCGAGTAGGAGGGCGAACTCGCCCTTATCGACGGCGAGCGTCACGCCGTCAAGCGCGCGTCCGTCTTCATCCTCCTCCCGCTTTCCGTCCCCGTGGTCGTAGACGACGTTCTCGACGCGTATCATCTCGTTGGCGTTCACGTCCCCGCCTTTGCTATCTCGGACGAAGCCTCCTCCACACGGAGACTGTACGCCGATAAGACGACGTATCCCACACCCATGAGAGCCGGAAGGTAGGCGCCGTATCCGACCGAGTGCGCGACTCCGAGGCTCCATGACGAAACGTCGAGGTACGAAGCAACCGTCACACCCGCAGACGCGACACCGACGACACCGTATCCCAAAGCTACATAGCTCTCGTCGAGGTTCTTTACGGCTGAGACAGCGAGCAAGACGCCGACTACCCCCAGAAACGCCGCCATAGCCCCGTAGACGTTAACTGACGGCGCGGTTGCGGTGGCGGTCACAGTCTCACCTGCCACCTCACCGGACAGGGTTACTTCGCCGCCGGTGAAGTATCCCGGAACCCCCGCAGTCATCGCTCCGTCTTCCCCCCCGCGTTCGATAGCGCGCGAGAGATGCGCCCATGGAATCAGTACGCTCGCAACGAGACCAACACCGAGAGCGACGCCGTAAAGCGCGCGCTCCTCAACACCGCGTACGCGGGGACCTTCGGACGCCGAAGCGATACCCGCGCGCGAGAGGCTCTCCGATAGACCGACGGCGAGAGCGAGTTCGGGTAGACTCGTCACGATGAACGGCGCTATTCCCGCCGCAAACGCTGCCTCCGGACTCATTCCGTGAAGGCTCATGAGACGCACCGCTCCGGCTACGAGGATGAGCCACGATGCGAAGAGACCGCCGACAGCCTTGAGCGACAGGCGTGTGACGCCGCTCCGCCCGTCGCCCCGTTCGGCGATGAACCCCGCGACGGCGGCACCGAACGGGAAGGCAACGAGATAGCCGCCCGTGGGACCTAAGATTACGCCAGCACCCGCGCTTCCACCTGCGAATACCGGTAGTCCTGCGACGCCCAAGAGGAGATAGAGAGTGACGGAGACGAACCCCCATCTCGCGCCAAGAACGAAACCTGCAAGCACGACGAAGAATGTCTGCAGCGTAAACGGTACGGGACCGAGAGGAACGGACAGAAGCGCGCCCGCGCCTGTCAGAGCGGCGAGAACCCCCGCGTACGACATCTTGCGTATCTTGTCGGACTGTTCCATGCGCTCACAATTTTCGTCAACCAGAAAAACTGTTACGGTTGACGATGCTCTGAGGTTGCCGGTTCCAAGTCCTTTATGTAGCACGGTGGCGTATGTTAAGCAAGAAATGATACTGGTGCTCGAAAACGAGGTCGACCTCGAAGAGAGGTACCTCGTCGACGAGATGACACGGTACCTCCCGAAGTCGGAGGTCTACGACTACGCACGCGAGGGTGGACAGCCCGACTTGAGTAAGGTGGACGGCGTCGTGGTCGGCGGCAGCACCGCAGGCGTCTACGAGGAGGACGACCACAGATGGATGAAGGAACAGAAACGTCTGATACGCCAACTCGTCAAGAGGCGCGTGCCTACGCTCGGAATCTGTTTCGGGCACCAGATAGTGAACGACGCGCTCGGCGGTAGTGTCGAGTACACGGGTGAGAGACGCGCAAACCTCGTCCGTGCCGAACTGGGAGACGACCCTCTCTTCGACGGCGTGAGCGACACCGTGCCTGTCCTCCACTCCGACCGTGTGACCGAAACAGGCGACGGAATGGAAGTAGTCGGGCGCGCCGACTACTACGACGCCTTTGCGACGCGCCACCGCGACGCGCCCGTCTGGACCGTCCAGTACCATCCCGAGTTCACGCCCGACGTGAAACATCTCGGGAACGGATGGACGGACAACAACCTGTCCTTCGAAGACTCGACGGCGACACGTACGCTGGAGAACTTCTACGCGCTCGCAAAGCGCGAGAGCCGAAACAGCGAAACCGAACTGCGCGGGGTTGCGAGCCGAACCGACTAAGTTCGACCGACGCTACCGAAAAACGTGGAAGCGACTTACGATAGTGACGGAGACAGAGTCGTCGTGAGAAACGACGCACGCCAACAGCTCTACGACGCGAGCGGTTACGGCGAGCCTCTCGACGGCGACTCCGTCGCGCTGACACCCGTAGAGGCGGCGTACCTTCTCGGCGAAGGAAAAATCGAAGACTTGGACGGCGACGGCTACGCAAGTTTCGTCCGCCACGCTGTCGAGGACGAGGCGGTCCTGCGTGTCTACGCCGACCTCCGTGACCGTGGATACTACCTGTCACACGACGAAGAACTGTACCTCTACGCGCGCGGCGACCATCCCGCGAACTCGTCGCCCGAGACGCGTGTCGAAGCCGTCGATGAGGACGCCGTCGTCGGGGTAGGCGCGCTCCCCTCTCTCCTTGCTGTCGCCGACGACGACGGCGACGTGACGTACTTCGCCGTCGGACACGAGGAACCCGACGGTGGCTTTCCGTCGCTCAACGACGTTTCTGTCGAGACTGAACACGTGGACGCCGGACGGAGGTCGTCTCCGGAAGCGACGCCCTGCGCGACGCGCGTTACGGCTCGGTGGAAGGTAACGGCGGCGCGCTCGTACTCTCGCCCGTCGAGACGGCGTACCTCGCGGACCGCGGCGTTCTTGATGCTCCGGACGTGGACATAGACGCACGACAACTCGCCGTCTATGCCGACCTCCGTGACCGAGGCGCGTGCCCGCGCACCGGCTTCAAGTTCGGCGCGGACTTCCGTGTCTACGAGACACCCGACGACGACCACGCCGGTCTTCTCGTCTCCGCAGTCGGAAGCGGCGCGCGCATGTCTGTCGTCGAAGTTTCGCGCGCCGTAAGGTTAGCACACGGAGTACGCAAACGGATGGTCTTCGCTCTCGTCAACGGAGACGAGAGAGTCGAGTACGTCGCCGTAGAGCGCGAGCGTCCGTGACGGAACCGTGAGTCTCTTGTTACTCGGCGCGTAGTTCGAACGTGACCGACCTGTTCGCGTCCGACGTTTCGCCTCCTTCACTCATGCCGGAGTTCGACGAGAAGGTCGATACAGAGACGTGCTTCGAGAACGCGCTCGAATCGGCAAAGAGCGGCGACCGCCTCACCGTCGACGAGGCTGTCGAACTCCTGACGACAGGGACGGATGTCGAAGGCGTGGACATCGAAAGGAAGGAGGAGGTTCTGCGCGCCGCGGACGAACGCAGACGCGAGGTCGTCGGCGACGAGGTTACTTTCGTCGCAAACATCAACAACAACGTAACGACGGCGTGCGACGTCGGCTGTCTGTTCTGCAACTTCAAGGACGCTCCGCCGAAGTTCAAGAGCGAGGGGGGCGAGGGGTTCACCAAGACTGTCGAGGAGTCGCGTAACGTCGTGGAGGAAGCGCGCAAACGCGGCGTCTACGAAGTCTGTTCCGTAAGCGGCTTGCATCCGTCGCTCGTCTTAGACGAGGAACACCGCGAGGCGGTCGAAGGAACGCCGATGTACACGCCACCCGACGAGTTCGTGAAAGACCCCGGGACGTACACGGCGCAGGTACGCGCGATGGACGACCTACACGTCCACGCCGTCACGCCCGAGGAGGCGGCGCACGCGCGCAGGGGTACAGACTGGTCTTACCGCGAGGTCTACGAAAGACTCGCAGAAGCAGGACTCGACACCGTACCCGGAACCGCCGCCGAAATCCTCGTAGACGAGGTGCGCGACGTAATCTGCCCCAACAAGATAGACACAGACGGATGGTTGGAAGCGATGCGCGGCGCGGCGGACGCGGGTCTAAAGACGACCTCGACCATCATGTACGGACATGTCGAGAACGAGAGACACCGCGCGCTCCACCTGAAACGCGTCCGCGAACTACAGGACGAGACGGACGCTATCACCGAGTTCGTGCCGCTCTCCTTCGTCCACGAGAACACGCCTCTCGGCGACCGCGGCGTTACAGGAGCGTCGCGTGCGGAAGACGAGCTAATGATTGCCGTCTCGCGCCTCTTTTTAGACAACATCGAAAACATACAGTCTTCGTGGGTCAAGTACGGAGACGAACTCGGGACGAAGATGTTAGAATGCGGAGCCAACGACTTCATGGGGACGCTTCTCTCCGAAGAAATCACGAAGCGCGCGGGCGGCGACCACGGCGAGTTCCGCTC
Source organism: Halobacteriales archaeon (assembly GCA_034522195.1). Taxonomy (GTDB): domain Archaea; phylum Halobacteriota; class Halobacteria; order Halobacteriales; family Halorutilaceae; genus Halorutilus. The sequence goes on from JAXHLL010000003.1 coordinate 10,184, forward strand.
CTTCGAGTGGTACGTCGAGACTGTACGCGCTATCGACCGCGTGCCCGTCGAACGTTCGACCGACTACGCGGAGCGGCGCGTCGTTGAAGGACCGCCGTACGGTCCGGTGCTGGGACCACGTTCGGACGGAACGCCCTTGCTCGACTGACCTCCGTCGGACGTAACCTGAAAGCTATATGTGTCTCGCACGCAACCCGCCGGCATGGGTAGCGTAAAGAGTCTGCGCGTCAAGGAAGCCGCTACGGAGACGTCTCTCGGTCGCGGAAGCTTCGTCTTCTCCGACGACTACTCGGTCTTCGACTGGGGCAAGATGCCCGACGAGATAAGGAAGAAGGGCGCGTCACTGTGCGCAATGGGCGCGCACTCGTTCGAACTCCTCGAAGACGCCGACGTGCCGACGCATTACCGCGGCGTCGTCTCCGACGGCGAAGTCGTCGCTCTCGGCGATATCGACGAACCAACCGACGAGATGGCTGTCGAACTCACACAGGTTCCCGAACTGCGTTTCGACGAAGAGACGGGAGAGTACGACTACGACAGATTCCACGCCGAGGGCGGCGAAAACTACCTCGTCCCTCTCGAAGTCGTCTTCCGTAACGCTGTCCCGCCGGGTTCTTCGCTCAGGTCGCGTTACGAGCCATCCGAACTCGGAATCGACGCAGACGACTGGATGGAGAACGAGACTGTCGCACTCGAAGAACCTCTCGTCGAGTTCTCGACCAAGTTCGAGGAGAAAGACCGATACTTGGACGACGACGAGGCGCGACGCGTGAGCGGTCTGGACGAAGACGCCTTCGGGACGTTGCGCGAGACCGCACGCCGCGTCAACGGTATCATCACAGAGCACGCCTCCGATGTCGGACTTTCTCATCAGGACGGCAAAATCGAGTGTCTCTACAACGACGGCGTCATAAAGGTTGCCGATGTCGCAGGTACGTTCGACGAGAACCGTTTTCTGCGCGAAGGGACACAGATAAGCAAGGAGTTCCTGAGACAGTTCTACAAGAGTTACGACCCTGACTGGGTGTCGGCGGTCTCCGACGCGAAACACGAAGCGGACGAACGCGGCGTCGCCGACTGGCGCGAACTCTGCGACGTGAAGCCGAAGCCGCTACCCGAGGAAGTGAAACTGACTGCGAGCGACCTGTACCGCGCCGGCGCGAACGTCTACACCGAGCGCGAACTTTTCGACGCGCCGCCCCTCGACGACGTGGTTGAGAGGATAGAGACGAAAGACTGACCCTCATAGTGTCGTTTCCAAGAGTAAGAGGTATTACGTCGGCGTCACGAAGTCAGAACATGACCTACGAGGCTGTCGTCCGTGTCACGCTCAAAGAGGGCGTACTCGACCCTGAGGCGAAGACCATCCGCAAGTCGCTCGAACGCCTCGGGTTCGACATCGACGACCTGCGCACCGCCGACGAATACGTAGTCGAGTTCGACACCGAAAGCAGGGAGGCGGCACGCGAAGAGGCGCAGGAGATGTGCGAGTCGCTCCTTGCGAACCCAACGATACACGACTACACGGTAGAGGTGCGATGAGCGTCGCGGTGCTCTCCTTCGGTGGCTCGAACTGCGACCGCGACGTTGTGAAGGCTCTCGGACATATAGACGTGCCTGCCGAAGTCGTCTGGTACAAGGACGAGGACGAAGTCGCGGACGCAGAAGCCGTCGTCCTACCCGGCGGCTTCTCGTACGGCGACTACCTCCGTGCGGGTGCGATGGCGGCACGCACGCCCGTCATGGAACGCGTCCGCGAACACGTCAAGGACGGCGCGCCCGTCCTCGGAATCTGTAACGGCGCGCAGATTCTTTGCGAGTCGGGTATCGTGCAGGGTGCGTACGCACCGAACGAGTCGGCGAAGTTCCAGTGCGAACCCGTCCACCTGCGCGTCGAGACTACGGACACGCCTTTCACGCACTCTTTCGACGAGGGCGACGTTATCGAGGTTCCCATCGCGCACGCAGAAGGACGGTACGTCCCGGACGACCTCGACAAACTCCTTGACGAAGACCGCGTCATCTTCCGGTACGTGAACGAGGACAGCGAGGCGACGGAGGAGGCGAACCCTAACGGTAGCGTCGATAACATCGCGGGTATCGTGGGTGAGACGCGCAACGTTGCGGTGATGATGCCCCACCCCGAACGCGCCTCACGCGAGATACTCGGTAGCGACGACGGCTTGGGTATTCTGGCGGGCTTCGACTGAGAAGAGATTAGACGGAGACTATTACGCTCTTCTCTCCGGAGGCTGTCGATGTAAGAGTGAATCTGCTCTTGGACATCCCTTCCAAGGTCTTCCATACGCAACGACAGAACCGAACCCGTCGAACCGTCGAGTGTCATCTGGAGGAACGAAGCGACTGCTTCGGGGTCAACGTCTTCCCGGTATATTCCTTCGTCTATCCCCGCGCGAACCTCTTCGGCAAGCCTGTCCCTGACGTAGTTCTGGTGTACCCTGAGCGGCTCCTGTAACGTCTCGTTGTGCGGAGCGTGCGAAAGAAGCTCCATGACGGCGACGTGTATTCCCTGCATCGCCCTCGGGCTGTCGAGAGCGAGCATTATGTCGCAGAGTGCGCGGAGCCTCTCGTCAGGACTCTCTATTTCGTCCGTCGTGAGTTTGAGACGCGTGTCGAGCCATCCGACGGAGTCCTCCAAGAAGACGCCGACGAGGTCGTCCTTCGTGTCGTAGTGGTAGAACAGGAACGCCTCGCTTTTGTCCGTTTCCTCCGCTATCTGACTCGTCGTCAGGTCAGCGTAGCCGTGCTTCGCAAGTGCCCTCCGAACAGACCTCGCCACCTCTTGGCGGGCTTCCTCCGGAACCTCCTTTTCACTGCTACTCATAGGCTACCTCCGACAAAATGATATGTTCTCTCATCGTCACCGACGCTGTTTGCTGAACAGTCCATATTGACTAAGTGTTCGCTCAGAAGGATAAAGGTTGTGGAAAGATTCCTGAGGAACTTCGTTTCGCAGAGGTAAGAACGTAAGCCGGTATCAGTTCTTTCGGTACGTATCTCTTACACCTCCTCGCGCACGAGGCTGTCTATGTACGCATGTATTTCGTCCCGGGTTTCCTCGCCCACGTCTTCTATCCCCAGCGCGAGCACCGAGCCCGTCGAACCGTCTAGAATCATCTGCAGGAACGAGGCAGACGCAACCGGGTCAACGTCCTCTCGGTATATTTCTTCGTCTATACCCGCGCGAATTTCGTCGGCAAGCCTGTCTCTGATATCTCTTTCTGGTGCCTTTCGAGAGGCTCCTGCAGTGTCTCGTTGTGGGGGGCGTTCGAAAGGAGTTCCATGACCGCGACGTGTATCCCTTGCATCGTCTCGACGGTGTCGAGCGCAAGGAGTATGTCGCATATGGCACGGAGTCTATCGTCAGCGTCCTCAAGTTCGTCCGCGGTGAGTTCGAGACGCACGTCTAACCAACCCATCGAGTCCCCCAAGAAAGCGGAGACGAGGTCGTCCTTCGTGTCGTAGTGGTAGAAAAGGAACGCCTCGCTCTTCTCCGTCTCCTCCGCTATCTGGCTCGTCGTCAGGTCGGCGTAGCCGTGTTTAGCAACTGCGGACCGTACCGCCGAAGCCACCTCCGTCCGTGCTTCGCGCGTAACATCCTTCTCGTTATTTCTCATTTTCGACTCCTTCACGCGGATTCTTTCTCTTATCGGCACCGACGGTGGCTGGGGTACAGTCCATACAAAGTAAGTGCTTGCTCAGAAAGATAAAGGTTTCGGCGAAAGGCTTATTATATTCTGAGTAAGTACTGTATCTCTATATGGCACAGGCTGAAGGGAGACGAAACCGGCTGTCAGGAACCTTTCGCCAAACGAAAGAGGTTCGACGGGGAGTCATCAGAGACGGAGAGGAGGAATCCCGTCGTGTACGTAGCCTGCGCGGTGGTCGGCTGTGTGTACAGTCTGCCCGTCGAGGAGAAGACGCTCCTGTACGTTTTGTTCGGTGCGGGCGTCGGTGCTCTGGGCGGAATAGCACTAAGCGGCGCGGGGTCGTTCTTCGACCGCCTGTTAGCACTCGACGTTACGGTCGTGGGGACAGTCTTCGTCGCTGTGGCGTCGCTAGTCGTGTGGCTCTGGTACCTCTCCTCTGTCGTAAGAGGGCAGAACGGAAGCCCGACGTGGGTCGTCTGGCTCTTCAGCGGCGGATACGTCGCCCTGATGCTACTCCTGTTCTTCGTCCTCGCGGCACCCATTTTCTTCTGATTTCCGGCTCTTTCGTCCCGCGGTAACTCGAAAGCCTAAAGCGCGCCCCGCGTCTTGAACGGGTATGGTAGACGTAGCCGTCAACGGATACGGCACCATCGGAAAACGTGTCGCCGACGCGGTCGCTCTGCAGGATGACACGAACATGCTCTGTAGGTGTCGTCGCGAAGACGAAGCCCAACTTCGAGGCGCGTAACGCAGTCGAGAACGGCTATCCGCTCTACGCGGCGGTGGAGGAGCGCGCCGACGACTTCGGCGAGGCAGGAATCGAAATCGCGGGCGACGTGAACGAGATGCTCGAACGCGCCGAGGTCGTCGTCGATGCGACGCCTTCGGGTGTCGGCGCGCAGAACGCGAGCATGTACGACGACCACGACGTGAAGGCGATATTTCAGGCGAGCGAGGCAGACTTGCGCGCCGCCGAAAAGTAGCTTCGACGCCTCGGCGAACGACGACGGTATCCGCGGCTGGGCGCGGAGAGCGTGCGCGTCGTGCTCCGGTGCAACACGACGGGTCTTCTGCGCGTCCTCCATCCGCTCGAACGCGACCACGGAATCGGTAAGGTGCGCGCGACGCTCGTCCGTCGGGGCGGTGACCCGGCGCAACACGGACGCGGACCCATAAACGACATACTCCCCAATCCCATCACGATACCTTCGCACCACGGACCCGACGTGCGGACGGTACATGGAACGTGGACATAACGACGACAGGATTCAAGGTTCCCGCGACTCTGATGCACGTCCACTCGCTAAACGTCGAGACAGAGGCGTCACGCGCCGAGGTAATCGAGACGCTCGAAGGCGAGTCGCGCGTCCGTTTCGTCGAACCCGAGGACGGGGTTTCGAGTACCGCCGAAATCAAGGAGATGATGCTCGACGCAGGACGCCCGCGCGGCGACGCGTGGGAGAACATGGTCTGGCGCGAGTCGGTGACTGTCGAGGACGGCGAGGCGTACATGTTCCAAGCGATACATCAGGAGAGCGACGTTGTTCCGGAGAACGTCGATGCGGTGCGCGCGCTCGTGGGAACGTCGGACCGCGACGAGAGCGTGCGCGCGACGAACCAGACGCTCGGAATCTAACGACTTTCTCCCCCGACACCCGTCAGGAAACGTTTCAGGACGCGCGCTTCGCCGCGGCGCAGAACACCGCTTGCTGTCGATTTATCGACGCCTATCTCGTCGGCGAGTTCTTCGAGCGTACAGTCGCGCGGAACCTCGAAGTATCCCTCGCGTAACGCGGCTTCGAGCATTTCGCGCTGTCTCTCTGTCAGCAGGTTCTCCTTCGCGTCGTCCCCGCCGCTCTCTACGAGCGAGACGAGTTCGTGACGCAGTCCGGACGCTTCGACACCGGCGCGCAGAGCGTCGAACTCGTCGCGCGTCCCCGTGAACTCTATCTCGTACCATCCCGCGCGCACCTCAATGGGGAACTCCGGCGGGAGAGACGAATCCTCCACGAAGTCGTACAGTCCCGTGTCCGTCGTCTCGTACTTCGCAAGCGACCTGTCCTCGCCGAGTTCGAGACGCTGGTACTCGACGACGTGCGGATGCTCGGCGACGGCGTCGGAAGCGGCGCGCGGTTCGTCGGCTACGACCTCGCCGAGTTCGACGGCGGTTTCGTTCGTGCGGACGCCAGAGAGGAGACGGTAGGTGGCGTCCGGGAAATCGCGCGACACGTCGGCGACCCAGTAGCCTTCGGGTAGTTCGATACGTAGCGAAGCGGTTATCATCACATCTTCGTTGGGCGCGCCTACACCAATATGTTGGGGAAAGGTAGACAGAGCGCCCGGACAAAGAAAACGTATGCTCACTAAGACACGCAACAAGGTGGTTCGGTGTTAGAGTCGAGCGCGGGCACAGTCGTCGCCGACGTGACGCTGACCGCGCACGTCGCCGCGGGCGTCGTCGCGCTCCTCGCCGGACTCGCCGCGATGGTGACGCGCAAGGGCGGCGCGCGGCACAACAAAGCAGGAAAGATATACGTCTTTTCGATGGTCTTCGTCGTCACCTCCGCCGTCCCGCTCTCCGTCTGGATAGAGAACTGGTTCCTTCTCGCCGTTGCAGTCTTCAGCGGCTACCTTGTCGTCGCGGGGTACCGCGTCATCGTCCGTCGGCGCGCGGGTCTGACGGAGCCATCAAACGCCGACTACGCCGTACACGGCACGATGCTGACAACGGGCGGTGTGATGGTCGTCGTGGGTGGCTGGGGTACGGTCTCCGGAACGCTCGGTCTTGCTCCTGTGCTCGCGGTCTTCGGGTTCATCGGTGCCTCTCTCGCCGTACGCGAACTCCGTCAACTCCGCACGTCGCTCTCCGACAGAACGCCGTGGTTCGAGCGTCATATCGCATTCATGGGCGGTGGCTACATAGCGACTGTCACAGCGGCGGTGACGGTCAACCTCACAATGATACCGCCGCTCGCGCGGTGGCTCGGTCCTACCGCCGTCGGCGTGCCGCTCATCTTCTACGCGGTCCGAAAGTACAGTCCTGTCTTCGGGCGACGGTCTGCGTGACACGCCCGAACTGCGGGTGACTAAAACGGAGTTTTGAGCTTACGTCACACTGTTGTAGCCCGCGCCACAAGATACGGACGACATGAACAACCCCCTAAGCGACGGAGAAGTGGGACGCCGTGGGTTCCTCGCTCTGACAGCGAGCGGTGCTTGCGCCCTTACCGGTTGCGCCGACCCGCAGGCGGTGCTCATACTCGAAGAAGCAACCGACGACGAAATCGCGGACACCGCGGAGGAGATAGAACCGGGTTCCGACGAGGCGGAAGTCATAGCCGACGCGGTCGAGGACGGAAACGAGATATACGTCGGCACGGGAAGGGTACCACCGATGGAGTTCTCCTCTCCGCTACTCTTCGACGGCACGTACTACGACGCAGAGATGCGGTCCGAGACAGTCTCCGAGGACGTGGAGTACGTTCTGCGTGTCGAGCGCGCGGGCAACGGACCCGCGGAGAACGAAACCGAGTTCGGCGCGCTTCCTGAACCCGACCGCGACGCGCTCTCCGAACTCCTCCCGCCCGAAGAAACGGAGGGATTCTAGGGAGAGACGGGGCGTCTCTACTCGGAGGACGAGCGCAACGTTTCGGTGCTCGTCGGCGACGGCGCGCACACGGTCGTCGCCGAAGGCGTACGTTACACAGTCGAGGCGGAGCGCGGCGAAACCGTTCCCAACCGGGGGTATACCTACAGGTTCGAGGAGGTCGCCGACTCACGCGACGAGTACGTATCGTGGATGCGGGACGAGTTCACGTTCACACTCGAAGACCTGTCCGACGACGAACGCGCCGTCGTCGAGGAGGCGGTAGACGGAGGCTACTACGAGGGCAGTGTCAACGATGCCTTCGCGTCTCTCGTCGAACGTTTCCGCGAGCACCGCCCGATACGGTCGGACGAGTGGGGCGGCGAGTGGCTCGTCGAGTACGACGGAACAGTCTACATCGCAGAACTGAGACATCCTCCGAGTGACACAGAGTGAGCGCGCCGGTTCGCGCGACGCTATGACGTGGTAACAGTCGCTACCACGGCGGAGTAGCGCGCGGGCGGCGGAGGACAGCTGAGCGAGACCGGTTCGACGCGGCGTTCCCATGTGTCCGGTTGACAACCCACGTGAATTTACGCACATACCGAAACATCCGAGAATACTGTCCTCGCTGAGGCGGCGGAAAATGGCACGATATATAGTGGATACAACATAGTGTGCCCGACATCTCGCACAGTCTGACCAAGTTTCCTCGACCCCCGCCGACTGAAGCAGAGTCATACCGTTTCATGAGAGGCGTGACGATCGAGCGCTGAAGAAAAACGACGAGTATGTGACCGATAAGTCTGTTGAACTGCCGGTGAAACGCACAACGGGGGACACGCTGAAGGACAGGATGACCGAAAACGCCTACGAGCGTATCTTGCCTGCGCGTTACCTCCGGCAGGACGAGAACGGAGAGATGGTGGAAAGTCAAGAGGAGCTTTTCGAGAGGGTGGCGAAGAACGTCGCACTCGCCGAAGCCGTCTACGCCGCCGAAAGCGAGGGCGAGGCGGTTCTCGTCGAGCCTTCGGACGTGAAGCCGAACCACTCGAACCGCGACGAACTCGTCGAGGAGGTCTTCGGCGAAGGTGTGACGCTCAACGACGACGTGAAGACCGAACTGACGGAGGAGAACGTCAGCAAGTTCGCGTACGACACCGTAGTGCCTAAGCTCGACGGCGCGGTACGCGACGCCGTCGTGGAAAGACGCGACGAGTTTCAGGAGGCTATGGAGAGACTGTCTTTCATTCCTAACTCCCCGACGCTGATGAACGCGGGCGACGAACTCCAGCAGTTGAGCGCGTGTTTCGTCGATTCGCCCGAAGACGACATGCAGGACATACACCAGACTGCGAAGGAAGCGGCGGAGGTTTTCCAGAGCGGTGGCGGCATGGGGTACGCCTTCTGGCGATTACGCCCGTATGGCGACCCTGTTGGCTCGACGGGCGGTATCGCGTCGGGACCCATCACTTTCATGCGCACGTTCGACCAGATGTGTGAGACAATCGCTCAGGGTGGCACACGCCGCGGCGCGCAGATGGGCGTTATGCGCGTCTCGCACCCCGACGTTATACAGTTCATCCACGCAAAGAACAAGGACGTCTCTCTCGCGCACACGCTCCGTCTCAACGACCCTGACGACTACACGCACACATCTTTCACGGATGCACTCGACGAGGCGCGCGAACTCATCGACGACGGAGGGCGCGTGCCTGACACACTTTGCGAATGCCGCCGAAGGACATCTCTCCAACTTCAACATCTCCGTCGGCGTCTCGCACGAATTCATGGAGGCACTCGAAAACGGCGACAACTTCACCTTCACCAACCCGCGCACGGGAGAGCCGCATATCGCAACACAGGAGACCAAGGTTACGACGCTTCTCCCAGCCCGGCCAGTACGTCGAGGTCGGCGAGGAACTTTCGGTGCCCGCAGACGAGATATGGACGCGGATGGTCGAAGGAGCGTACGAGAACGGCGAACCCGGCGTCATCTACCTCGACAGGTGAAAACGATGAGCACTCATTCCACTAGAAGAGCATTCCGAGATGAATACTCTACAAACCCCTGCGGAGAACAGCCGCTCGAAGAGTACGAGGCGTGCAACTTAGGACATATCAACCTCTCGACGCTCGTCGCGCAGGACGCGCCCGACTGGCGCGACTGGTACGCCGCGAACGCCGACGACTACGCGACGCTCGAAGACGCCGTCGATGCCTTCTTAGACGAGGCGATGGACTGGGAAGAGTTCGACCGGCGTATCGACGTGGGGACGCGTTTCCTCGAAAACGTCGTCACGATGTCCGACTTCCCCATCGACGAAATCGAGGAGAAGGTCGCCGAGATGCGCAAGATCGGGCTGGGCATCATGGGTCTCGCCCAGATGTACGTCCAGACCGGCATCCGTTACGGAAGCGACGAGGCGAACGAGGTGGCGCGTCAGGTGATGCGCCATATCAACCACGGTTCGAAGAGCGCGTCTCGATAACTCGCACGCGACGCGGTGCTCTGACGAGCTGGGCAAGTCGAAGAGGAACCCGACCGAGTACCGCGAATGGTTCGAGAAGCAGACTGGCGAGAGCGCGGACGACTGGGAGGACGGCTATCCTGTACGTAACCACAACACGACGACCATAGCGCCGACGGGGACGACCTCGATGTTGGGCAACACGACCGGCGGCTGCGAGCCGATCTACAACGCCGCCTATTACAAGTAACGTCTGCGACGACGTGCAGGGCGACGAGATGCTCGTCGAGTTCGACGACTACTTCCTGCGCGGCGCTGGAGGCGAACGACGTCGACATCGACGCCGTGAAGGAGGAGGCGCAGGGGGGCGAGATGGCGGCGAGAACGCGTTCGACGGCGTGGACGGCCTGGAGACGGTGCCGGACGCGATCGGCGAGCTGTTCGCTGAGCGACGGGCGACCTCGAGGGCGAAGGAGCACGCTGCCGTGCAGTGCGCGTGCCAGGAACGGCGTGGACTCCGCGATCGCGCAAGACGCGCGACATTCCCGACCCGACGCGTCGCGCGAGCGCGGAGGAGGTGTTGCCGGTTCATCTACGAGAACGGCGGAAAAGGTGTCACGTACTACCGCGACGGCACGCGCTCGAAGCAGGTGCTGACGACGCGCGCCGACAACAAAGAAGCGGCTGGCGACGTAGACCCGGTCGAAGAGGTGCGCGATATGCTCGAAGAGGGCGAGATAACCGTCGAGGAACTCACAGAAGACACAGGTATCGAAACCACCAACGGCGCGGCGAACGGTGCGGAGGCGAGCACCGGGACCACGGCGGTGGACACGGAGGACGCCGACACGGAGACGAGCGACACAGAGACGAAGGAGTTAGAGACGGAAACGACAACGACGACGGCAAAGCGTGGCGACGAGTTCGCGCCACGCCCGCGCCCCGACACGATTACCGGAGCGACACAGAAGGTCGAGACGGGTTACGGCGGTCTCTACGTCACAATCAACGAGGACGACCGCGGGATGTTCGAGGTATTCGCGCGCATCGGCAAGTCGGGCGGCTACACAGCGTCGTTCACGGAGGCGATAGCGCGTCTCACGTCGCTGTGTCTCAGAAGCGGCATCCCCCCCGAGCAGGTCGTCGAGCAACTCGAAGGCATCCGGTCGCCCAAGGTTACGTTCGACCGAGGCGAGCAGGTTCACAGCGTCCCCGACGCGATGGCGAAGGCGATGACGAGGTACATGAAGGGCGAGACTCGACCGCAACAGGCGCGTCTTCCGCTGACAGACGAGGAGGAAGAGGATGAGAAGCAGGCTGAGAGCGACGGCGGAACCGCGACAGCGTCCGCGTCTACCTCGTCGCCTGAGACGGAGACACCGTCCGAAGCAGAAACCTCAGACGTACAGCAGATAATCGACGAAGGACGCAACCCCGAGTGCCCCGACTGCGGCTCGATGCTCGTCTACACAGAGGGCTGTGTCAAATGCAACGACTGCGGATTCTCCGAATGCTAACTCCGGGTTCGACTCCAAGTTAGCGGCACTCTTTTTCGACGCGACGACGAACTCGGCGTATGTACGAGTTCGTGCACGCCGCGCCCGAGACGCGAACCACACCGACGCGGATGGCTCTCACAGCGGCGAGCGCGGGATACAACGCTCTCGTTCTGCGGAACCACACCGACACGGACGAGCATCCTTCTTTCGACGTTCCGGAAGACACGCCGATACACGTCCACGTTGGCGTAGAGGTACGCGCCGACGGAGTCGAGGAACTGCACGAGACGGTGAAGGCGTGCCGAAGGGGATGCCGAACTCGTCGCTGTCCACGGCGGCGACGAGACGATAAACCGCGCCGCAATCGAGGCAGGTGTTGACCTTCTCGCGCATCCGAACCGAGGACGCGGACGTTCTTTCGACCACGTCCTCGCACGCGAAGCGGCAGAGGCGGGCGTCGCCGTCGAACTGTCGCTCGCTCCTGTTCTGCGCTCGTCGGGCGGCGAACGCGTCGGGGCTATACGCGACCTACACGAGACTTTAAAGTTCGTCCGTAAGTACGGAACGCCCTTCGTCGTCTCCGCCGACGCGCACGACCACCTACAGATACGCGCTCCCCGTGAACTCCGCGCCGTCGCGCGTCTTGTCGGTGTCGAGGACGACGTGTTCGAACGCGCCACGACGGAGACGCCCACGCGCCTACTCGAAGACGACGACGCGTCCGCCGAGGTGGTAGAGTGACACTCCCGAAGTCTCTCCGTCCGCGTCACCGCTACATCTTCTTCGTGGTCGAGACGCTACCCGACGCCTCCTTCGGCGAACACGACCTGCGGCGTACGCTCTGGTTCGAGGCGCAGAACCTGTACGGCGACGTCACTAGCGCGGAGACACGCGCCGCGCTCGTCGAGTACGACGGCGAGGACGCGACACTCGGACTCGGTGTCGTGCGTTGCGCCCACAACCGCGTCGAGGAGACACGTGCCGCGCTCGCCTGCGTCGACGAGGTGAACGACCATCCTGTCGGTGTCCGTGTCGTAGGCGTGAGTGGCACGCTCGAATCGGGGCGTGAGAAGTACGGCGAAACACCGACAACACAGGAGACGACCGTCGAGGACTCGCCTGCGTGGGAACGCGACGACGCGCTCGACGTACTCACAGACGACGGCTTTATGTGTGGCACGCACCACGGTTTCGGTAAGGAATGATACAGGACTCACAGCAACAGGCGTACGACCGCGCCATCACGATATTCAGCCCTGACGGACGTCTATATCAGGTCGAGTACGCGCGCGAGGCGGTCAAACGCGGCACAGCGAGCGTCGGCGTCCGCGCCGAAGACGGCGTCGTCCTTGGAGCGTACAAACGCGTCCCGAACGAACTCATGGAGGCAGAGAACGTCGAGAAAATCTTCCAGATAGACGAGCATATCGGCGCGGCGAGCGCGGGACACGTAACCGACGCACGGAAGCTCATCGACATCCTGAGACGCGAGGCACAGGTCAACCGCGCGTCCTACCAAGAACCCATCGGCGTCGAGACTATCGTCCGCAGGCTCTGCGACGAGATGCAGAAGTACACGCAACAAGGAGGCGTGCGTCCTTTCGGTGTCTCGGTAATCGTCGGCGGAATCGAGAACGGAGAACCCCGCGTCTTCGAGACCGACCCGAGCGGCTCGTTCTACGAGTGGCGCGCGACAGCGATAGGCGAGGGAAGTGCCGAGATAAGAGAGAAGTTCGAACAGGAGTACGATGACGACATCTCGATAGACGACGGTGTGGCTCTCGCTTACAACGCCGTAAAGGAGACGAACGAGGACGTTACCCCCGAGTCTTTCGAGGTCGCTGTCGTCGAGAAAGAGACGGAGGAGTTCCGCAGTCGCCAATGCCGACGAGGTTCGGGAGTACGTCGAGTAAGTTCCGCGTCAGGATTTTTACGTCCCGCCCGCATACCTCTCTACGATGATATCACTCGACGAGGCAGTAACGGCGCGCTTAGAGTCGCACGGACAGCGTTTCGAGGTTCTGATAGACCCCGACGCGGCACTCGAAATCAAACGCGGCGAGTTCGAAGGTGACCTCACCGACGTAATCGCCGCCGAGGAGATCTTCGAGGACGCTTCGAGCGGCGACCGTCCGCCCGAGGAGTCGCTCGAAGAGGTCTTCGAAACGACGGACCCGCTCGAAATAATCCGCGAGGTCGTGGAACGCGGCGAGATTCAGATAACGGCGGAACAGCGGCGCGAGATGCAGGAGGAGAAAAAACGCCGTATCATAAACACGATAGCACGCAACGCCATCAACCCGCAGGAGAACGACACGCCACATCCGCCCGACCGTATCGAGCGCGCGCTCGAAGAGACCGACTTCCGTGTTGACCCTATGGAACCCGCCGAGGAACAGGTAGACGAGGCGGTCGATGCTCTGCGTCCCATCATACCGATACGTTTCGAGCAGATAAAGGTCGCCTCGCGTATCCCTGCCGAGTACGCCGGAAAGGCGCAGGGAAAGCTACGCGACTTCGGCAAACTCAAAGACGAGGAATGGCAGGCTGACGGCTCTTGGATAGCAGTCGTCGAGTTCCCGGCAGGGATGCAGAACGACTTCTACGAACTCGTCAACAAGCTGACGGAGGGCGAGGCGGAGACGCAGATAGTCGAAGACAAGGGACTCTGACTCAGAAGACTGTATCGGCTGTCGCCGCGCCCACGACGCTGAAAACCGCGCCGACGCTAACTGCTTTGAACGTCACCGCCGTTGTCGTCACGGCATCCTCCTCGCCGACGAAAGTTTGCGGGGCGTCGAACAGAAATGCGAGGACAGTCACGGAGCCGAAAGCCACGAGCATCAGGAAGACGAAACGTATCGGAATACCGGCAATTTCCTGTTCTTCGTCGGCATCGCGGTCGGTATCGGCTTCGTACAGAGCTCCGTAGCCGATTACTGCGACCACGAACACCGTAACCACGGTGTTCAAACTGCTCATGTTGCCCGCCAGCGTCCATACCTCCTCGGTCACGACGAAAGGACCTGCCAACAAAGCCCCTCCTACCACCTGCTGAGCCACGTCCGAGAGACGGAAGTCTGTGTTTCCCTTGGTCAGCCTCATGTTCTCCTTTCTATTTTTGAGACATATATCCTCGTCGCTCCCGTCGGTAGCTCTGAAATCGGTGCGTGGGTCCTTGACGAAGGCGGTTAAATCCGTTGGGTTTATATTCACGTCGCGGGTACCGTCCTACGCTTGACTGCAGGAACGCGTATCCCGTGTCCCGAGTCCGAGAGGGCGAAGAGAAAAGAAATCCCGAGTCGGGATGGCCGAGTGGTTAAGGCGCAGGATTGCTAATCCTGTGGCGTTCGCGCCGCGTGGGTTCGAATCCCACTCCCGACGTGGAAAGACCACAACAACATGAGCCAAGAAGAACCAGAACCAGAAGAAGAACAAGAAGACGACATCAAGTACTTCGTCCGGGTCGGTAAGACCGACCTCGACGGTACCGAGAGCGTCGAAACCGCTCTGCTGGATATGAACGGTGTCGGCAGACGCGTCGCAAAGGCGGTCGCTGTCGAAGCGGGCGTCGAGCCTCTCGAAACGCTGGGTAGGCTTGAAGACGACGAGATAGAGGAGTTGAAGGACGCTGTACAGAGATTCGACGAAATCGGACCGTCTTGGATGGTCAACCGCGAGAAGGACCGTCGGACAGGCGATGACATGCATATCGTCGGCTCCGACCTCGACATAACACGCGAGGAGGACATAAACCGGATGAAGAAGATACGGTCGTACAGAGGTATCAGGCACCGCCAGGGCAAGAAGGTACGCGGTCAGCGCACCAAATCGACAGGACGCACAGGCGGCGAAGTCGCTGTCAAGGTGTCCGAGCTACAGGCTGAAGCCGAGGAGGAGGAGGAAGAATAATGGGATACCCCGGAAAGAACGTCAAGAAGTACGAGACTCCGAACCATCCGTTTCAGGGCGGAAGGATACAGGACGAGCACCGTCTTGTCGAGGACTACGGTCTGAAGAACAAGAAGGAGCTTTGGAACGCTCAGTCGGAACTGCGTAGGTACAGACGCGAGGCGCGAAACCTCCTCGGTGAACCCGAGGAAGCCGTCGCCGACGAGACCGAACAGCTTCTCGGACGCCTTCGACGTGTCGGAATTCTCGGCGAAGAGACGACTCTCGACGACGTTCTGACGCTCGACGTGACCGACGTTCTCGACCGTCGTCTTCAGACCTTGGTACACCGTAAGGGGCTTGCGAACGCAATCGACCAAGCGCGCCAGTTCATCGTCCATGGACACGTCAAGATAGGTAGGAGACGCGTCCGTGTTCCGAGCTATACCGTCGAACGCGAGGAGGAAGCTTCGATAGACTTCTACCACAACTCGCCGCTCGCCGAAGAACTGCATCCCGAGCGCGCAGGGGAGGAACAAGAATGAGCGCAGAAGAAGCACCAGAAGACGCCGAGCGTTGGGGCGTCGCGCACATACACGCGAGCCTCAACAACACGATAATCACGCTGACGGACCTGACGGGCGCGGAGACGCTCACAAAGAGCAGCGGCGGTACGGTTGTCAAGCAGGACCGCAACGAATCCACACCCTACGCCGCGATGCAGATGGCGGAGGAGGTCGCGGAAGCGGCGCAGGACCGCGGTATCGCAGGTGTGCACGTCCGTATCCGCGCGCCGGGTGGTAACATGAACACCAACCCCGGTCCGGGTGCGCAGGCGGCGATACGTGCTCTCGCACGCGCCGGTCTCGAAATCGGACGTATAGAGGACGTTACGCCGATACCGCACGACGGCTGTAAGGGACCCAAAGGAAGGAGAGGACGCGGAAACTGATGGACGTAGAACTCGTCGAACTCGGAGAACGCGAGACGGAGTTCGTCGTCAGAGGCGTGACTCCGGCGTTCGCAAACGGCGTGAGGCGCGCAATCGTCGGCGACGTGCCGACGCTCGCCGTCGATACCGTTGACTTCTACGAGAACACGTCGGTCATGTTCGACGAGGTGCTCGCGCTCCGTATCGGTCTCGTGCCGCTCACGACCGACTTGGACACGTACGAACTCCCCGACAAGGACGCCGACGAGGACGAGCATGACCCCTCGACCGAGGTTTCGCTTACGCTTGACGTGGAGGCTGGCGACGAGGAGCGTACCGTCTACTCGTCCGACCTTGAGGCGGAGGACCCCGTGGTTGTGCCAGCCGACAAGAACGTCCCGCTCATAAAGCTCAAGCCGGGACAGGCGGTCGTCGCGGAGTGCATCGCACGTCTCGGACGTGGACGCGACCACGCTAAGCACCAAGGCGGCGTCTCCGTCGGGTACAAGCACCTTCACCGTCTGACCGAGGACGGAGAAGAGCGCGACGCAGTCCGCGGAGTCGTAGAGACTCCCGACGGCGAACTCGTTGACGTGACAGACGAACGCGGCATGGGCGAGTACGAAGAGTACGGCGTCAAAGATGTCGAAGACGCGTTCGTCTTCCATGTCGAGTCCGACGGCTCTATGGACGCGTCCGAACTCGTACTGCGCGCTACGGAGACTCTGTCGCAACGCGCCGACGAACTAGGCGACAAGGTATCGACATAAGAACAACAACCGAAACAGAAACACAAAAACAGAACATGTGCGTGGGTAGCCAAGCCAGGCCAACGGCGCGGCGTTCAGGGCGCCGTCGTGTAGACGTTCGCCGGTTCAAATCCGGTCCCACGCATCCAAACCCCACCGTTTCGCCTCTGGACCACGACGAGGCATGCGATGCATGCCTCTCCAAAGGTGGCGTTCGGCAGGGAACAAAATAGAAACAAGAGGAAACACAAGATGCCGAAACAGAATCCGAGGCTGATAAGCCTCATCGAAAGGCTACGCGAACGTGCCGAGGAGGATGAAGCTAACGTCTGGGAAGAGTTAGCGTCACGCCTCGACTCGCCGTCACGTAGCCGTGCGGAGGTAAACGTTAGCAGAATAGAGAGGTACGCCGACGAGGACGAGACTGTCGTAGTGCCGGGCAAGGTGCTCGGCGGTGGTGTTCTTTCGAAGAGCGTCGATGTCGCGGCGTTCGACTTCTCGTCGTCGGCACGCGACAAGATAGCCGACGCAGGCGGAGAACCCGTCGAACTCAACGACTTCGTCGAGGAGTCTGACGGTTCGGGTGTGAGGGTGATAAGATGAAGGGCGAGGCGGAGTTCGACGCCGAAGAGACGACCATCATCGACGGCGAAGGTGCGGTACTCGGGCGTCTCGCGAGTACGCTCGCGTCGCGCTCGCTCGACGGTGAGCAGTTCGCCGTCGTCAACGCCGAGAATATCGTCGTCTCGGGCGAGAAGACCGATGTCGTCGAAAAGTACCGAGAGAAAGTGGACGAACACGGTAGCGACCGTGGACCGTACCATCCGAAACGCCCGGACGGAATCGCAAAACGCGCCGTCAGGGGCATGTTGCCGTACAAACGTCAGCGTGGCAAGGATGCATTCTCGCGCATCCGTTTCTACGTCGGCGTTCCGGCGGAGTACGAGGGCGAGGAGTTCGAAGAACCCGACAAGATAGTCGATGACATCGGACAGGGCGGATACGTCACGCTCGGCGAGGTCAGCGAAAAGATAGGAGGTAAAGTAACATGGTAGAAACAGTAAACACATCAGGAAAGAAGAAGACTGCTGTTGCGCGTGCGACGGTGAAGGAGGGCGAAGGTCGCGTACGGATAAACTCGAAGCCCGTCGAGTTCATCGAACCCGAAAGCGCGCGTCTCAAGATGACCGAGCCGTTCCGTATCGCGGACGACGACCTGCGTGAGGGGGTTGACATAGAGGTCGGCGTAGAAGGCGGCGGCTACTCCGGTCAGGCTGACGCCGTGAGAACCGCGATAGCGCGCGGTCTCGTGGACTGGACGGGCGACGCAGAACTCCGCGAGGCGTTCATGGAGTTCGACAGGTCCCTCCTCGTGGACGACCCGCGACGCAAGGAGGCGAAGAAGTTCGGTGGACCGGGTGCGCGCGCCCGGTACCAGAAATCGTACAGGTGATACCATGATGGTGCCAGTCCGGTGTTTCACCTGCGGAAACGTCGTCGGTGAACACTACGAGGAGTACAAGGAGCGCACAGAAGCTGGCGAGGACGCGGAAGAGGTTCTCGACGACTTAGGCGTCGAGAGGTACTGCTGTCGGCGGATGCTAGTGACGCACAGAGACCTCGTGGACACGGTGGCACCCTACCAGTGAGCATGGATATGCGATACACGCGTTACGAGAGGGCGCGTATCATAGGCGCGCGTGCTCTCCAGATATCGATGGGCGCGCCGCCTCTCGTCGAGATGGATACGAACGACCCTGTCAGGATAGCGCGGCACGAACTCGAACGCGGAGTCCTGCCAATAACCGTGAGGCGCGAATGAGCAGGACGCGTATCGAGGACGTTACGCTCAGACGTATACTCGACTCGCGCGGGAACGCGACGGTCGAGGCGGACGTGCGCACTACGGGCGGATTCGGACGTGCTGGCGCGCCGTCAGGGGCTTCGACGGGCGAACACGAGGCTGTCGAGATACCCGCACACGAAGCCGTCGAAAAAGGCGAGGAAGCCGCCCAAAGCCTCGTCGGTACGGACGCGTCGAACCAGCGCGTCGTAGACGCGACACTACGTGAAGAGGACGGCACGGAAGACTTCTCGAACATAGGCGCGAACGCGTCGGTCGCTATATCGATGGCGACGGCGAAAGCGACAGCGGACGCGCTCGGCGTTCCTCTGTACCGTTACTTGGGCGGCGCGTTCGCTTCTACGACGCCCGTCCCGCTCGGAAACGTCGTTGGCGGAGGAGAACACGCCGACGACGCAACCGACATACAGGAGTTCTTGGTCGCGCCGACCGGCGCGGAGACGTTCGAGGAAGCGGCGTTCACGAACGCCGGGATACACGCAGGCGTAAAGGGTGTTCTCGACAAGCGCGGCGTCGGCGCGGGAAAAGGCGACGAGGGCGCGTGGGCACCGTCTCTTACAGACGACGAGGCACTCGAAGTCGTCTCCGAGGCTGTCGAACGGACAGCGAACGTCGAAATACGTCTAGGACTCGACGTTGCGGCTAGCGAACTATGGGACGACGACGCGGGCGTCTACGTCTACGGCGACACGACACGCGACGACGACGAACAGGTCGAATACATCGAGTCGCTTGTCCGTGAACACGACCTAGTCTACGTCGAGGACCCTTTGCGCGAAGACGACTTCGAAGGGTTCGCGCGTCTCACGGAACGTCTTGAAGACACTGACACGCTCGTCTGCGGCGACGACCTGTTCGTGACGAACGTCGAACGTATCGAGCGTGGTGTGGCGGACGGCGCGGCGAACTCCGTCCTGATAAAGCCGAATCAGGTTGGGACGGTGACAGACACGTACGAAGCGGTAAGGACGGCACGCGAAGCTGGATACGAGACGGTGATGTCGCACAGGAGCGGCGAGACGGAAGACACGACAATTGCCGCGCTCTCGGTCGCTTTCGGAACACGTTTCATCAAGACGGGCGCGGTCGGCGGCGAACGCACGGCGAAGCTAAACGAAGTTATAAGGATACAGAAAGACATGGAGCGATAACCGATGTCACAGGAACAGCCAGAGACAGACGACGACGAGGAAGTCACGGAGGAGGAGCCGGTAGATGAGAAACAGGAAGCCGAGGAAGAGCAAACAGAAGAACAGGAAGAGGAAACAGAGCCTGAGACAGAAGCGGAAGCCGAGGAGGAACCAGAGGAAGAGCCTGAGCCGGAGAGGGAGACAGGCTTCGACGACGAAACAGACCTCCTGATACCCGTAGACGACTATCTGTCCTCGGGTGTGCACATAGGCACGCAGCAGAAGACAGGGCACATGGAGAGGTTCATCCACCGTGTCCGCGAGGACGGTCTGTACGTTATCGACATAGCTCAGACCGACGAAAGGATACGTACCGCGGCAAGCTTCCTGAGCAACTACGAGCCTTCGAGCGTTCTCGTAACGTCGTCGCGCAGGTACGGACAGCACCCCGCGGAGACGTTCGCAGAGGCGACGGGCGCGCGTGTCCGTTCGGGACGTTTCATACCCGGAACGTTGACGAATCCGGATTACGACGGCTACATCGAACCCGACGTTCTCGTCGTGACTGACCCGATAGGCGACGCACAGGCGGTCAAGGAAGCCGTGACGGTCGGCATACCCGTCATAGCGATGTGCGACACCAACAACGCTACCAACAACGTTGACCTCGTCGTGCCGACGAACAACAAAGGTCGCAAGGCTCTCGCGGTCGTATACGGTCTGCTCGCCGAGGAGATACTTGACGAGCGCGGCGTCGAAACCGACTACACGCTGGAAGACTTCGAGCCGGAGGTCTGAGCCTACGCGATGGCTCGGTCGAGCGCGCCGGGGACGGCGTTCCTCCTCGGTGAGCACGCCGTCGTCTACGGCGAACCCGCTCTTCTCTTCGCCGTCGGAAGACGTGCTACGGTGACGGTCGAGACGGTGAACGGCGGAGACAACCTGCCCGACTCCGCGTACGTCCGAGAGGCGGTCGAACGCGCGAAAGACTACGCAGAAGACGACACGTCGTTGCGTGTAAATGTCGATTCCGAGATACCGATAGGCGCGGGTCTCGGTTCGAGCGCGGCGGTCAGCGCGGCGACGTTACACGCTGTCTCACGCGAACTCGGCACGCCGATGGAACGCGAGAAGGTCGCGGAGAAGGCGCACGCCGTCGAACTTGACGTGCAGGGCGCGGCTTCACCCGCCGACACGTACACAACGACGATGGGCGGATACACCGTCGTCGGCGACGACGAGAAACGGAGCCTCGACGTTCCCGAAGGAGCCGAGACACGTTTCGTCGTGGGCTGGGACGGCGGTTCGGCACCGACGGGTGAGATGGTCGAAGGCGTCTCGCGTCTCGTCGACTCGAACCCTGTCGCTGGCGACATAGTCGAATCCATAGGCGACCTCTCGCGCATAGGCGTCGAGCGTGCGGAGGCAGGCGAAACTGACGCGCTCGCCGCGCTCATGGACATGAACCACGGCTTGCTGGACGCTCTCGGCGTCTCTTCGTCGTCGCTCTCGCGGATGGTCTGGGCTGGACGCGACGCTGGAGGACACGCAAAACTGACGGGTGCGGGCGGCGCGGGTTGTGTCGTAGCGTACCCGGCAAACGACGACGTTCTGGGCGCGGTTGCTGAAGAGGCGGAGGACGCCTTCGTCGTCGGTGTAGCCGAGGGGGTACGTTCGGAGGAAGAATGATACTCAAAATAGGCGGTAGTGTCCTGACAGACAAGAGCCGGGAGGAGACGCTGTCGGACTCCTTCGACGACGCTATCAGCACTGTCGCAGAAGCCGACCGCGACGACCTGATTTTAGTACACGGCGCGGGTTCTTTCGGACATCCGCACGCTCAGCGCAACGGTCTCTCCGACGGCGGACACGAGGGCACCTACGAGACTCACGAGGCAGTCGCGCGTCTCAACCGGCGCGTCGTCTCCGCGCTCAACGAACGAGGCACCGACGCTCTGCCCGTCCATCCGCTCTCTTGCGCTTGGCGCGACGGCACGCTCGGATTCGAGACGGTTCCGGCGCGGAGGTTACGCGCCGAGGGCTTTCTCCCGGTCTTACACGGCGACGTTATCGCCGACACAGGAAGCGGCGTCTCCGTTCTCTCGGGAGACGACATCGCGGTCGAACTCGCCGAGCAAGAAGGCGAGGAGATAGGAATGTGTACGTCGGCTGGCGGTATCTTGGACGAAGACGGGGAGAGGCTCGAACGTGTCAGTACGGTCGAAGAGGTGGCGGTCTTCGAAAGCGACGGTGCAGATGTGACAGGAGGGATACGCGGCAAGGTCGAAAGTATCCTGTCGCTTCCCGAAGGTGGACGTGTCTTCGGAGCCGACGAACTCGACGAATACCTCGACGGCAAAGCCGTCGGAACACTCGTGAGACGACGAAGAGAGTAAGAACAGGAGACAGGTAGAATGCCAGGAACATCAGAACGGAAGGACGACCACATACGCATAGTTAAGGAAGAGGACGTGGAGGAGCCGGGGACGGGTTTCGTAGACGTTTCGTTGGTGCACGAGGCTCTGCCCGAGGTACACCTCGACGACGTGGACACGACGACGGAGATGCTCGGCTCAACGCTCGATGCACCCGTCTTCATAGAGAGCATGACGGGCGGGCACCCCAACGCGACGGAGATAAACAGGGCACTCGCACACGCCGCGGACGAGGCGGGCATAGCGATGGGCGTCGGTAGCCAGCGCGCCGCGCTCGAAGACGAAGACAGACGCGGCTCTTACGAGGTCGTGCGTGACTCCGACGCCGGACCAGACGCCTTCGTCTACGGCAACATAGGCGCGGCGCAACTTGACGAGTACGGTGTCGAGGGAGTCGAGGAGTGCGTCGAGATGATAGAAGCCGACGCGATGGCTGTCCATCTCAACTTCCTTCAGGAGGCGGTACAGCCCGACGGCGACGTTGACGCGCGCGGATGCTTGGACGCAATCGAACGCACGGCGCGCGAACTCAGCGTCCCTGTAATCGTGAAGGAAACAGGAAACGGATTCTCGGGCGAGACGGCACGCGCGCTCGCGGACGCGGGTGTTGACTGTATCGACATCGCGGGAAAAGGCGGAACCACATGGTCGGGCGTCGAAGCGTACCGCGCCGCTTCGGTGGGCGACAGACGCGGTCAGCGTCTCGGCGAACTCTTCCGGACGTGGGGGGTGCCGACGGTAGCGAGCACGGTTCTCGCCTCCGAGGAGCATCCCTGCGTCGTTGCTTCGGGCGGTGTCCGCACAGGTATCGACGTTGCGAAGGCTGTCGCTCTCGGTGCTTCAGCGGGCGGTCTTGCGAAGCCGTTCCTGAAACCGGCGGCGAAGGGCAAGCAGGAGGCGGTAGACGCGGTTGAGGACGTAATCGCGGAGATACGTACCGCTATGTTCGTCACAGGTTCGGAAGATATCGATGAACTTAGTAAAGCCCGTTCTGTTGTAACCGGTAAGACACGCGAGTACCTTCAACAGGTTCGCTGACTCACAGTTAAATTTCAAACTCAGACATCATACTTAAAGGAGAAAACACAATGGAGATCGAAATAACAGCGGTAGGAGGATACGAAGAGGTCGGTAAGCAGATGACTGCGGTCAGGGTAGGTGACGACGTGATAATCTTCGACATGGGTATCGACCTGTCGAAGATACTTCTCCACGAGAACGTGGAGACGGAGTCGATGCACTCGCTCGACCTGATAGAGATGGGCGGTATACCCGACGACAGGATAATGAGCGACATCGAGGGCGACGTGAAGGCTATCATACCTTCGCACGGACACCTCGACCACATAGGTGCGATTCCGAAGTTAGCGCACAGGTACGACGCGCCAATCGTGGCGACGCCGTTCACGGCGGAGTTGGTCAAGAAGCAGGTACAGGGAGAGAAGAAGTTCGGGTTCGACAACCCGATAAGGAAGATGGAGGCGGGCGAGGTCATACAGATAAACTCGAAGGTGACGATAGAGTTCGTCAACGTACAGCACTCGATACCCGACGCAATCGTGCCTGTGGTTCACACGCCCGAGGGCGCGGTTGTGTACGCGTGTGACCTGAAGATAGACCACACACCCGTCATAGGCGACCCGATAGACGTGAAGAGGCTGAAGGAGATAGGACGCGAGGACGAAGGCGTTCTCGCCGTCATACCCGAGGCACTCAACGCGGGCGAGGACGGACGTACGCCGAGCGAGAAGGTGGCACGGGAGAAGGTTCGTGACCTCCTCCACTCCTTCGAGGACTACGACGGTGGCATCGTCACGACGACGTTCGCGTCGCATATCGCGCGCATAAAGAGCCTCCTGGAGTTCGCGCAGGAGATAGACCGCCGCCCCATACTGCTCGGCAGGAGCATGGAGAAGTACTCGGGTATCGCCGAGCGCATGGACCTCGTCGAGTTACCTGATGTCGGCATGTACGGGCACAGAAGGAGTATCGACCGCGCGATGAAACGCGTCATGGAAGAAGGCAAGGACAAGTACATGCCCATCGTGACGGGACATCAGGGAGAACCGCGTGCGATGCTTACGCGTATGGCGCGCGACGACACGCCCTACGAACTCGAACAGGACGACAAGGTCGTCTACAGCGCGCGTATTATACCGTCGCCCATCAACGAGGGACAGCGACATCAGGCAGAGATGCTCCTACGGATGCAGGGCGCGCGCGTCTACCCCGACATCCACGTCTCAGGGCACATGGGCGGCGACGAGCACTACGACCTTCTTGACTGGCTCCAGCCCTCGCACGTCATTCCGGCGCACCAGACCGCCTCGGTGCGTAGCAAGTACATCGACATGGCGGAGGAGATGGGGTACAAGATGGGACGCGACGCACACCTCCTCCGCAACGGAGACAGCGTCACCCTGACGGAGTGAGCCTTGAGCGGCAACGGCAAAAGCGACGGCAACGCGCCGCGCGCTGTCAAGGAGCGTGCGCGTCTCGTCGATGAGGAGTTGGACAGATACATGCCGCTCGGCGAGATGAGCATACACGAGGCGGCTGAGCATCTTCTGACGGCAGGCGGTAAGAGGCTACGTCCCGCGCTTCTGCTTCTCGTCGCCGAGTCGCTCGGACGCCCTCCGGAGGAGACGCTTCCGCCCGCGCTCTCAATCGAGATAACACATTCGTTCACGCTCATACACGACGACGTTATGGACGACGACCCGTTGAGACGCGGCGAAACGAGCGTCCACGAAAAATGGGACGTGCCAACCGCGATACTCACGGGCGACTACCTCTACTCGAAGGCTTTCGAGATAGCACTCGAAACCGACGCGCCCGAACCCATGCTGAACCGCGTCATGGAGATACTTTCGGCGACGTGCACGCGCATATGCGAGGGGCAGGCTCTCGACATCGAACTCTCGAACGCCGAAACCGTCTCGGAGGAGGAGTACATCCGTATGATAGAGCTGAAGACGGGTGTGCTTTTCGCCGCGGCGACAGGCATAGGCGCGCTTGTTGCAGGGAGCGACGCGTACGACGAAGCGTACGACTACGGTCTCAAAATCGGAAAGGCGTTCCAGATACAGGACGACGTGCTCGACCTCGTTGCGGAGAGCGACGACCTCGGCAAGACGCGTGCGAGCGACCTGTTTGAGGGGAAGAACACGCTCGTCACGATACATGCGCGCAGGAACGGTGTCAATCCGCACCTCTCGAAAGAAGCAACCGAGGAGGAGATAGAGGCGAAGGTCGAGGAGATACACGACGCGGGAAGCATCGATTACGCGCGCGAACGTGCCGAGACGCTCGTCAAGGAAGGGAAGGATGACCTTAACGCGCTTCCCGAGAGCGAGGCACGCGACGCGCTCGAAGACCTCGCGGACTACCTCGTCAGGAGGACTTACTGATGGACGACGAGACACGCGAACTTGTCCGTCTTTACGCGCTCCAGAACGCAGTCGAACACGGTGATGACGCAGAGGTTGGTGCTGTCATCGGCACGCTCATGGGCGAACACCCCGAACTGCGTGAGAACGCCGAGGATATTTCGGACGAAGCACCCAAGGTCGTCGCTTCGGTCAACTCGATGGACGCCAGCGAGAGACGCGCGACGCTGGAGGAAGAAGCACCCGAGATGCTCGAAGACGACGAAGAGGAGGAGGAAGACGACGCGCTTCCCGAACTACCGAACATCGACGACTACGACGAAGTCGTGATGCGTTTCGCGCCGAACCCCAACGGACCGCCGACGATAGGTAGTGCGCGCGGCATGGTCGTCAACGACGAGTTCGTCCGCGAGTACGACGGTACGCTCCTCTTACGTTTCGACGACACGGACCCCGTCAACAAACGTCCGTTGCGCGAAGCCTACTTCTGGTACATCGAAGACGGCGAATGGCTCGGCGTCGAGGCACACGCGACGTGCCGCGCAAGCGACCGTCTGGAGACGTACTACGAACACGCGCGCTCTCTCATCGAGGAAGGCTCAGCGTACGTCTGTGACTGCCCCGCCGATGAGTTCAGCGAGAAGAAGGCGGAAGGAGAACCGTGCCCGCACCGCGACAGAGGAGTAGACGAGAACATCGACGCGTGGGAGGCGATGCACGACGACGCGACCGACACCGTCCTGCGTGTAAAGACCGACATCGAACACAAGAACCCCGCTCTCCGCGACTGGGTGGCTTTCCGTGTCGTGGACGTAGAGACGCATCCGCATCCCCTTACAGGCGACGAGTACCGCGTCTGGCCCATGCTCGACTTCCAGTCTGCGATAGACGACCATCTCCTCGGAACGACGCATATCATACGCGGAAAGGACCTGCGCGACTCCGAAGGACGACAGCAGTACGTCTACGACGCCTTCGGCTGGGAGTATCCCGAAGTACTCCACTGGGGACGGATAAGCGTCGAGGAGTACGGCACGCTCTCGACCTCTTCGCTCGCCGAGGCGATTGCGGAGGGTGAGTACGAGGGCTGGGACGACCCGCGAGTACCGACGGTGCGCGCCCTCCGGCGTCGCGGGATACGCGGCGAGGGACTCCGCGACGCGCTCTTAGAACTCGGCGTCAGCGACTCCGACATAGAGTTCAGCATGGAGCACGTCTACTCGGCGAACCGCGCGCTCGTGGACGAAGAGGCGAACCGCTACTTCTTCGTCCGAAATCCGGTGCGTGTCGAGGTCGAGGACGCAGAAGAGACCGTCGCACGTCCACCCCTGCATCCGGACGACGACCGCGGCGAGCGCGAGATAGAGGTCGAAGACGCCGTCTACCTCGAAGCCGACGACATACCCGAGGAAGGCGAACGTTTGCGCCTCAAGTCGCTCTACAACGTCGAGGTCGTCTCAACGAACCCGCCGGTCGTGCGGCGTATCGGCGACGACCTGTCGCTCGTCCGTGACGAGGGCGTAAGCGTCGTGCACTGGATATCGGCGAAAGAAGACGAAACCGTAGAAGCGACACTCCGGACGCCCTCAGGAGACGAGACAGGCGTCGTCGAGACGGCGGCGTGCGACGAGGAAGACGAGGTTGTCCAGTTCGAGCGCGTCGGATTCGCGCGTGTCGAGGACACCGACCCGTTCGTCGCTTTCTTCGCGCACAGGTAGCGCGTATGGCAACGCATTTGTTTTTAGGCTGACCAAAAAGAATATGGAACTGACACGCCGCGACGCTCTCGTAGCTTTGGGCGTCGCTGGCACAGCGGGCGTCACGGGTGCTTACGCCGTCTCGCGCCTTGACGGCGAAGATACCGCCGAGCGCGTCGTTGAACGCCTCCCGTCCGTCGCCGAGGTCGTCTATCCGTCCGAAGTCGAAGTTGGGCGCGACTTTCTGGAGACGTACGTCGTCGGACGTGTCGAGGAGCGCGACGGCTACCTCGACGGAGTCGCCGACGCGCTCGACAGTCTCGACGGCTACACACGCAGGCTCCGCGACGAGGAGTTCGCCGACGCTCCAGTCGAGAGACGCGACGACCTCCTGCGGTACATGGGCGTGGACGAAGCCGAACCCGAACCCGACGGCGCGGAGGTTGAGCGCGTCCGTTACTACGTCGTCAACGAACTGCAGTACGCTCTGTACGCGTCGCCCGTCGGCGGCAGGTTGGTCGGCATCGAAAATCCTGTCGGGTATCCTGGCGGTCTCGATAGCTACAGGAGGGAACCTTGACGACGAACGCGGACGACGGACGCAAACCCGCCGAGGATGCCGACGTCTGCGTCATAGGCTCCGGACCTGCTGGCGCGCTCGTCGCGTACACGCTCGCTTCGCGCGGTCATCGTGTCGTCGTCCTTGAGGCAGGCGAGCGTTTCGACCGCGACGACGACGACGTGCGGCGGATGGAAGAGTCTCTGCGCCCCGGACATGGAGCGGACGAAGTCTGGAACATGGGCGGCGAACGCGACGCATACGCCTCGTCGGGTGAACTCCATTATCCGCTAAACGCGGCGCGCGTGAAAGGCGTCGGCGGTTCGACGCTCCACTGGCAGGGCATGGTGATGCGCCTCCACGAGAAGGACTTCGAGATGGAGACGCGTCACGGCGTCGGGCGCGACTGGCCTCTGTCGTACGACGACCTGCGCCCGTACTACGCGCGCGCCGAGGACGAGATGGGCGTCGCAGGCACGGACGACAACCCGTACGCCCCACACCGCGACGAGTCTTTTCCGCTTCCTGCTTTCGAGCCTTCTTACAGCGACACGTTGTTCGCGGAGGCGTGCGAAGAGGTGGGGATTACGATGCACTCGGTGCCGAACGCGCGCAACTCCGAACCCTACGACGGACGCGGCGCGTGTGTCGGCTACGGGACGTGCCAGCCTGTCTGCCCGTCCGGCGCGAAGTACACAGCCGACGTACACGTCGGTAAGGCGGAGGACGAGGGTGCGACGGTTATCGACCGCGCACAGGTCGAGCGTCTCGAAACCGATAGCCAGGGAGACGCCGTCGAAGCCGCCGTCTACACGACGCCACGCAACACGTACAGACAGCACGCCGATACTTTCGTCGTCGCGTGCGGCGGCGTCGAGACACCGCGTCTCCTCCTTCTGTCGCAGGACGAGAACCATCCTGACGGTCTAGCGAACTCCAGCGGTGCAGTCGGTCGTTACTTTACCGAACACCTCTTCGCGGGCGCTGGCGGCACAGTCGAAGAGGAGACGCGCCAGAACCACGTGGGTTTCGTTACCTCGGAGAGCCACGCTCTGTACGACGGCGAAGAACCCACGCCGCTCGGGACGAAGCTAGAGTTCTTCAATTACGGCGGTCCGTCGCCGTCCATCGCCGCCATGGAGGCGGACGACTGGGGCGACTCTCTCCTCGAAGACCTGCGCGACGAGTACGGAAACCACGTCGCAATGGGCGGACTCGTGGAGCAGTTACCCCGCGAAGACAACCGCGTGACGCTCGACGGGACGAAGACAGACAACCTAGGCAACCCCGTACCCGACGTGCGTTGGAGCGTCGGCGGGCGTGAGGCGGAGGCGCTACGCGCCGCGAACGACGTTCAGTGCGAGGTTCTCGACGCCATGGACGCCGACATAGGCTGGACCGTCGGTCCGAAAGAGACGGGTCCAGCGTACCACCATATGTGCACGACACGTATGGGACACCACGCAGACGAGAGCGTCGTGGACGCGCGGACGAAGGCGCACGACCTCGAAAACCTGTACATCGCTTCAAGTAGTGTCTTCGTCACCGCGGGTGCGATGAACCCGACTCTTACAATCGCCGCGCTCGCGCTGAAGACAGCGGACCACGTAGACGAAGATATCTAGACATCCATCTCTACTTCCGCCTCAGCGGGGCGCGTAAGAGAGACGTTTAGGACGAGCGCGGACGCGACACCGCCGACTACCGTCACGCCGTTCTTGAGCGCGTGGTCGAGGACGGCAACCGCGACGGCTGTCTCCCATCCTAAACCCGTCGCGCCTACGACGACAGCCGCGAAGCCCGCCTCGTACAGACCGACGCCGCCGGGTGTTGCGGGGACTACCTTCGCAAGGTTTCCGACGCTGACGGCGAGGAGCGAGACGGCGACGAGACCATCAAATGTGACGCCGAGAGCGTAGAAGACGACGACGCACGTCGCAACATCGATGAGCCAGATTCCGAGACTCGTCGCGGAGAGGCGCGCGACCCCGCGTCTTCCGTCGAAGACAGCACCGAGGTCGGCGACGAACTCTCCGACGCCACGGAATACTTCGTCGAGGCGTCCGTCTCCCTCGCGTCCACGGAGACTCGAACCCGTGCCACGGACGAGGTAGACGCCGAACACGACCGCCACCGTTACGCCTCCGACGGCGACAGCCGCGAGAAACGCGTCGCGCCCACGTGTCGGCTCAAAACCGCCCGAAGCGACTAGCGTGAGGACGAGACCGATACCGCCGATGGAGAGCACAGCGACGAGGTCAAGGACACGTTCGGCTGTAAGCGACGCGACGCCCGCCGTGTAAGGGACGCCGTTCCTCTTCTTGACGATGTAGGCGCGCGCACCGTCGCCTGCGCGCGCGGGAAAGACGAGGTTCGCAGTCTGGCTCACGAAGACAGCACCCGTCATAGCGATTACGCCACAGTCGTGACCCGTGCGCCCGAGGATGTCGGCGTACCGCGCACCTCTCAGGTACCACGAGGCTGAGTAGACGACGACCGCGACAGCGACGTAGAGGGGGTTCGCGCCCGCGAGACGCGCGACGAAGCCGGGAGCGTCGAAGCCGTCGAAGAAGAGCCAGACAGCGGCGGCTACGACGGCGAGGAGGACGACGAACCTGAGCCACGGTCTGAGAGTGCGCGCCGTTTTGCTCATAGACGACCGAGACGTGCGCGACCAATCAAGCTTCCGGATTTTTCGGTCAACCTAAAAAGATAAGTCGTACCACTGACACGGTTCCGTATGGAAGCTAAAACCGTTCGAGACAGCGAAGAATCCGACGAGTACACCTTTGACGACCTGAGCGTCGTTATGGGCACCTACAACGAGGAGGAGGCGATAGAGTCGGTGCTCGCCGACATAGACCGCGTGACAGACGGACGCGCCGAGGTCGTCTGTGTGGACGGTTCGTCGGACGCGACGCCCGAAGTCGCGCGCGAGATGGGTGCGCGTGTCATCGAACAGGAGCCTCAGGGATACGGTGTCGCCGTGCGCAAAGCAGTCTTGTCGGCGGACCGTCCCGTCGTAGTCACGACCGACTGCGACGACACGTATCCGATGGAACGTCTGCCCGAATTCCTCGAACTTGTCAACGAAGGCTACGATGTCGTCAGCGGTGACCGCATCTCGGGCGGCGCGGAGACGATGCCCGCGCTAAACGAGTTCGGAAACCGTCTTTTCGCGCTCACAGCGTCCGTCCTTATGTTGCGCCGTGTCCACGACACGACGACCGGAATGCGCGCGTACAGACGCGAGGTCGTCGAGGACATCGAATGGACCGAGAACACGGGCTTGTCGGCGGAACTCCTGATACGTCCTCTGATGCGGGGCTACGACGTGAAGGAAACCGAGATAGAGTACGACGAGCGTCTCGGCGAGACGAAACTCAACCCGTTCACAGGAGGCGCGGCTATAGGCAAGTCGATAATCAAGGTTCCTCTTCAGGAGCACCTGCGACGACTTCGGTCGTGACACCGTCGCCCGTGTACACAGCCTCGCCGCCGCATCTCTCGTGTGAGTAGCAGAGTTCGGTGTACGGAGGAGCGATTACGCGAACGTTTCCATCTACTTCGCCTACCTCGTAAGCTAATTCCTGCCTGTACCTGAAAGAGTCGTATCTCCGCGTCACCGTGACTTCGAGAGTGAGTTCGCCCCCCCCATTGAGTGCCACGTTTCCGCGGTCGGCGAAGCCCGCCGTGGTATCGTTCAGACGCCACGCGACCGTCGCTTCTCCGTCGTCTGTCACGACCTCTGTGTACGTTGTCTCCGTCGCGTTGTCGAGTACGGCGACGACAGACGTTGTGTCGTCGGGAACCTCAAACGTCGTATCGAAACCGACCTGTTCGTCCTCAACGACACGAATATGTTCGACCACGGGTTCGACCACGACGCCTTCGTACGGTGCCCACTCGCCTCTGTAGGCGTACCTGTAGATGTCGCGCTCGGGGTACGCGTCGATTACGTCGAAGTTCTCGGCTCCGCGGTCGGTGGCGTAGACGGTCGTCCCGTTCAGGTCAGGGTCGTTCCTGAGGTACTGGAACGGATGGTTGAGCCAGTCGCCGTACGGCGTCGGCAGGAAGACTACGCCTTCGTACTCGTTCTCCTCGAACGGCGCATACGCTGACTCGTAGCTCTCCGTGAGTTCGAGGTTTTCGTCCACCTTCGCTGTCGTGTTCGTCGCTCCGACGCCCGCGAAGACTACCGCGACGACAAGCACGGCGGAGACGGCGGCACGGCGGTCGAACCTGTCTCGCACGGCGTCGGAAACCGAGACGAGACCCGCGCCCGCGAAGACGGAGGCGGGCAAGAGTAGGTCGAAGTGGTACAGCGTTCCGTAGAGGTGAACGATGCCGTCCTGCGGATTCGAGATGTCGCCGAGTATGTTGAGGTTGCCCCAGAAGGCTACGTTACCGACGATAACCGAGACGGCGACTCCGACGAGAAGCAGTTTTCCGACGCTCCTTCCGTCGTTACACAGCACGTACACGACGCCGACGACCGCGAGCGCGAATCCGACGACACCGCCCGGTCCCCAGTCGACGACGAAACGGCGGAGTACGCGTGCGTTGGCGCGCAGGGCGAGTTCGGGCGTGTAGACGCTTGAGTGGTCGAATATCTCGCGCCTCCCGAAGCCAACACCGTCGTTCGGTGCGAACTCCAGATACGGAAACACGAGAGCGTTGCCCGTCACAGCGAGGTTGTATATGAGTGCGAGGGCGACGAAGAGGAAGCCGAAGAAAGCCGTCGTCGCGTACAACGTCGCTGTCTCGCGCTTCCTCTCCGATGCGACGACGTAGACTGCGTGGACGACGAACGGCAGGGCGAAGACGACGGCGGTGTACTGGCGCGAGAAGAAGGCGACGCCCGCGCAGACGCCCGCCGCGACAGCGTAACGCACGTCGAAACGCTTCCAAGCCCGCAGGTAGGCGAGAGCAAAGCCGAGGTTGAACACGGTCGTCGGCGCGTACGACAGGAACAACGACGACTGTACGACGAACAGGGGCGAGAGGACGAGCGCGGCGGACGCCAAGACACCGACACGTCTGTCGTACACCTCCGACGCGACTGCATAAACGAGGAGGACGTTGACGAAAGCCACGACGACGAGCGCGAGACGGTACGAGTACACAGCCTCTCCGGCGGCGAACAACGCGCCCGATACAGGCGTGTACTTCGGATACACCGTCCCGCCGTCGGCGACGAAGAACCACGGACGGAACGCCCCCGTTAGTTCGCCCGTATGCATCCTCAGCCTTCCGTCAAGGAGCATCTCGGCGTGCTGGAGGTAGACACCCTCGTCGTGGTTCGACGAATGGTACGGAAAGACGCGCGACGAGACGAAAGCGACTACGACGACAGCGAAAGCCGCGACCGCGACGACTGACGAGCGTGCTCTATCCAAGTTCATACTTCTCCGTCGAGAGTATGACGAGCATCGAGAGCGCGGAGATTCCCACGAGTATCAGCGCGGGAAGAGCCGCCTGACCGAAGAAGCCCTCGTGGTACGCCGACCAGATGTAGGTCACGAGGGTCTCAAACCCGGCGGGACGCAGGAAGAGCGTAACCGGGAGTTCTTTCATAGTCGTGAGAAAGACGAGTGCCGCTCCTGCGACGACACCCGGCGCGATGAGAGGCAGAACTACACGCAAGAAGGTTCTGCGCGGCGAACTGCCAAGGGTGCGCGAAGCCTCCGCGAGGCGTCTGTCGAACTGCACGAACGACGACCGCGTGATGCCGACCGACTCGGGAAGGAAACGGACGACGTAGCCGAAGACGAGGAGCGGAACCGTCTGGTATATCGGCGTACCCGAACCGAAGAAAACGAGCGCGAGCCCCAAGACGACGCCGGGGAGCGCATAGCCGAAGTAGACGGCTTTCTCGGCGAACCTTCCTGCCAAACCGCCGCGCGACGACGTGTACGCGATGGGAAGCGCGGCGACGGCGACGACGAGCGCGGCGAGTCCAGCGACGTAGACCGAGTCGTAGATTAGTTCGGCGTCGAAGCCGCCGCCCGAGGCGTACGAAGCCTCGCCGCGTAAGAGCCAGAGGAAGAGGACGCCGACGGGAACGGCGAGCGCGAGAAGCGGGAGGGCGAGACACGCGACGACAGCGGGCGCGCGCCAGCGTCCGAGTTCGACGACCGCTTCGCCGTCTCCCGAAACGCCGCCGCCGCGTGTCTCGGTCCTTCCACGCAGAGCAGACTCGGCGACGAGTATGACCGCAGCGAGAGCGACCAACTGTAACGACAGAAGCGCGGCGGAGTCGGGGTTCCACGTGTTGTGTTCGACGTAGATAACACGCGTGTAGACGTCGAAACGCATTATAGCGGGCGTGCCGAAGTCGGAGAGAGCGTAGAGCGCGACGAGTAGAGCACCCGCGCCGACCGCGGGCTTCACCTGCGGCAGGACTACACGACGGAAGACGGAGTCGCGTCCCGTGTTCAGCGTCCGCGCCGCTTCGACAACGGACGGGTTGACGGACCGCAGAGCGGCGCGTGTGGTTATGAAGACGTACGGATACGTGTAGAGCGTGATTACGAGGACAGCACCGCTAAGACCGTATATTTCGGGGAGCGACTCGACGCCGTAAGGCTCCAGTACTGACTGCAACTCGCCGCGCGGTCCGAACGCCGTCACGAAGCCGAACGCGCCTATGTAGCTAGGTACGACGAGGGGGAGAGCGACGAGAACCGTAAGCGGACGCCTGAAAGGGATGTCCGTGAACGTCGTGACGTAGGCGAGCGGCACGGAGACCGCGATGGATATGAAGGTCACCACGACGACGAGAACGACGGTGTTTCCGAAGACTCGGAAGTTCTCTGCGCGGAACAGTAGTTCGCCCGCTCCCTCGACGGCGAAAGCGCGTCTGAAAACCCAGAACAACGGAAAGAGCACGAGTAGGGCTACTGCGACGCTCACGGCGGAAGGTAGAGCGTCGATGATACGTCTTGCGTACTGCACCCTATAGGATACCGACATCCCGCATTAATTGGAGTGTCGGTTGCACGTCGGCTAGCTGTGTCAGGTCGAGTTCGGGCGGGTTTAGCTCGTCTATCGGGGGTAGTTCGCCGAGAGGGTCGACGCCGGGTGTCAGCGGGTACTCTTCCGTCCTTACCGCGAAGAACTCCTGCGCCTCCGCCGAGAGCAGGTGACGGACGAAGTTGGAGGCGAGTTCCTCGTCGCTCGCCGTGTCCATGACCGTCGCGCCCGCGACGTTGAACAGAGAACCAGCGTCGCCGTCCGTGAAGGCGGTGCCGAGTGATGTGTTGGGGTTTCCGGAGAGAACGCGCTGTATGTAGTAGTGGTTCGCGAAGCCAGCGACTATCTCGCCGTCGGCGACGGCGTTCGATATCACCTGTTCATTGGGGTACTCCTGCGCGCCGTTCTCGACCATGCCTTCGAGCCAAGCGCGCGTCTCGTCCTCGCCGTTGAGGATACGCATCGCCGTCACGAAGTCCTGAAACGAGCCGTATGTGGGTGCCCAGCCCATCGAGTCGGCGAAACGCTCGTCGTCGGGGAAGGCGAAGATGTCGTCGGGTATCTCGTCCTCTGTGAACTCCTCGGTGTTGTACGGGATGGTACGTGCGCGTCCCGACGTTCCCACCCACTCGCCGTCCGGGTCACGGAACTCGCCGCGGACGAGTTCGAGAACATCGTCGGGTAGGGCGACCGTACGTCCTTCGTTAGCGAGCGCGCCGAGCGCGCCGACATTGACCGTGTAGAAGACATCGGCTGGGCTGTTCTGCCCTTCAACCTGTATCTGGTTCGCCAAGTCGGCGGAGCCACCGTAGACGGGGTCTATCGTGAAGTCATCGTACACGGCTTCGAAGTAGTCGAAAAGGTCACCGACAAGTGGTCTTCCGCGTCCCGAGTAGACCGTGAGGGTTCCTTCAAGCGCGGGCATATCTTCGACGGATGTTCCTTCCGGAGCGGGACGGTCGCCCGAAGCGTACCCTCCGAGGAACTCGTCGAAGTTGGGAGAACCGTCGCCGTTGCCGTCGTCCGATGGTCCTAAACATCCCGTGGCACCCACCGCACCCGCGACAGCCGTGTACTTCAGCAGTCGTCTTCGGTTAATGTCGTCTCTCATGGTTTTAACAGCTTGTTAGGTTAACCTAAATCTTCCCCTTTCAGTCGTCTGCTACGGCGCGTTCCGCGACAGGTTCGAGCGCGTCGAGACAGTCGAGCCAGTCGTGTGTACGTTCGCCGACGTGGTTCAGGAACGCGCCGTTGTTGTACTCGCTCCAGTCGCCAGACTCGAGACGGTCGGCGACGGCACGTGCGACCTCGGCGTAACTCGACGCATCGCCTCCTGCGTCGTCCACGACTTCCCAGAAGTGCTCGTTCAGTTCGAGTCCCGCTACCTCGTTCGTCAGGTCGTCGAAGGTCGAACGCGGTGCCTTGTTGTGCTCGCAGAGCGGCGCGCCGTTGTAGACGCGCTTGCCGAGAACGTCGCACGCGTGCTTGAGGACGACGCCGCTCCATATGTCGTCGAACCTGCCGACGTTCCATTCGTTGTCGTCCATCGGCATCTGGTAGAAAGCAGGTATGACCTCGCGTCTGAACGCTAAGTTCATCGAGCAGACAGTAAGATAGTTGCCGCGTGCCGCAACGAAGTCGCGGTCGAAGTCGTCCGCCGTCGTGCGTGTCTGAGCCTGACCGTTCAGGTCGCCGTCCATCAAGATTCGCACAGCGTCGAGGTCAGGGACGTTGGTCCAGAGACCTTGCGAAGCGACGACATCGCCGCGTTCGATGTGTGCTTCGTGCGTCTCTACCTCCTCGTCCATCGCGGAGTACGGATAGCCGCGCGGATACAGGTCGTCGTAACCTTGGTACAGGACGTTTACCCAGCGTTCGTCCGACAAAACCTCCTCAACGACGCCTTCGTGTTCGAGGTTGCGCATATGCGTCCCGAAGAAGTCGTCTTCGTCATGCGGGAGCGTGTCGTCGTCGATAAAGACGCCGTAGTCGTGTCCGTGCTTCCAGATGTACAGCAAGCCAAAGCTCGTCTCTGCGTGGCTCGCATCGGGCACGACCTCGGCGTACTCGCTCACACCGCGTTCTTCGTACCAGTCGTCGCGCGCAGTCCCGTCGAAGACGCGCCCTTCGACGCCGAGGTCGTCGAGCATCGCGCGCATCCCGTCGGTGTCGCAGAAGTCTTCGGTGACGAGAACAAACTCCAAGCGTTCAGTGTCGAAGCCGTGCTGGCGTGCGTTCTCGACGTAGTCGCGCACACAGCCGGGGTTGCGTACCGTGGGAACCACGACACATACGTCTGGTTTGTCCTTGAGCGTCATACGACGGTATTTTAGGCACACCTAAATGTAACTACCGTTTTTCGACGAGTTCCTCCGCGGTGCGGCGCACGCTCTCCTCGCTGTCCGTCTTCGGTTCCCAGCCTGTCGAGACGAGTTTTTCCACGTCGAGACGCATACGCGGAACGTCGCCCTTCCAGCCGCGTTCGCCGCCCGTGTACTCGAAAGTCGGATCTATTCCCATGACATCGCTAACCACCTCTGCGATACGCGTGACGGAGACGGTATCGCGCGTTCCGATGTTGTAGAACGTGTCGTCGCACGCGTCGGACTCGACGACGTGCAACATGGCATCGACACAGTCGGAGACGTGCGTGTACGACTTGCGCTGTCTTCCGTCGCCTAAGATTTCGAGCGTCGTCGGGTCGTCTCGTAACTTCTCAACGAAGTCGGGGATAACACCGTGCCCGCGTCCGCCGACGACGTTTGCGAACCTGTAGACATACGTCTCGACGCCGAACGTGCCTTCGTAGGCGGTACAGAGACCTTCGCACGCCAGCTTCGACGCGCCGTAGAGCGATATGGGCGCGAGAGGACCGTACGTCTCGGGCGTCGGTGTAGGTGCCTCGCCGTAGACAGTCGAGGACGACGCGAACGCGAACGTCTCGACTTCAGCGTCGCGCACAGCGTCGAGGACGACGTTCGTCGCCTCGGCGTTCTGTTCCATATGTACGCGCGTGTCCTCGGCACCGCTCCGTACGTCGGGGTTGGCGGCGAGATGGAAGACGGCGTCTGCGCCCTCAAAGGCGTCGCGCACGGCGTCGTAGTCGAGAACGTCTGCGACGCGTAGCGACGCGCCGTCGGGTACGTACTCGCGGTTTCCCGCGCTAAGGTCGTCGATGACGCATACCTCGTTGCCGCCGACGAGTCTTTCGACGAGTCTGCTACCTATGAACCCCGCACCGCCAGTTACTACGACTTTTTTGTCTTCGAGTTTCATCTTCTAGTGTTCCGAAACCGTTGCCCACGAACAAGTGAGTTCCGTATTACTTGGAAACTTCCGAACCGTCCCCTAGCTCCAACCCCGCTAGGACGACGAACGCACCGACCCAGACGACGTTCTTCAGGACGAAAGCCGAGAAGCCTCCGACAGCCCACGGTATGTCGACGCCGAAGACGGTTATCCAAGGTGGCTGGAATACGACGTACGGTATCGTTACAAGCGTGAGAAAGCCGACGAACTGGTGTACGAAAAAGAGCCAGAAGACTATACGTATGCGTTTCAGGAAGAACAGCACACCGAGGAACATCTCGTACAGACCTATGAAGATTATCGTCGGCTTCGAAGGGAAACCGAACTCACCGACGAACAGAGAAACCTCGACGAAGACGGGCGTCTGGACGGGCGCGGGCTTCTGAAGACCGAAGTAGAAGAAGATGAAGCCGAACGAGTAGTACAGAACCGTCGTGCCGTACGGGACGAAGTAGTCGGAGGCTATCGTGTCCTGCAGGGAGTTGAGACGTTCGACGGTATCACGTACTCTGTTCATACACTCACTCCAATACCTCCACTACCTCGAAGGACTCCGGACGGAGTATATACCGGTTACCCTCTTCGAGCGCGCCGTATTCGCTTTTTGTTCCGTCGGACCAGAGTACGGTCACCGACTCGACTTCCTCGTTCGCCGTGCCGAAATGCAGGAGACGTGAGTCCTGTGAGAGGAAGTCTCCGCGCGAACTCGCGCGTCTGTACACCGTCCGCTTGTCGGTCTCCACGTAGACGGCGGCGTTACGTTCTATACCTTCAGGATGACGGACGTAAAACTGAAGCGCGTCGTCCGTCTCGCCCTGATTCTCGTAGAGCCTGAAGTCTGTGGTTACTATGTCACCGTCAAGAGAAGGTGGCGGAGAAGCCGTCGCCACAGCGATGTCGAGCGTGCCGTCGTTGTCGTAGTCGATGCGGGCGACACCACGCGAACCCGCTATCTCCATGCCGTGTTCGGCTCCGTCAAGTTTCTCCCACGAATCCGACGTACCCTTCCACATCTGGATTGTTCTGTACACCTCGTCGTACGGCGTTACGAACTCGACAGCCGTTACGCCGTGTACGATATCGAGATGTCCGTCGTTCGTGAAGTCTGCGACCGTAGAAGCCCAGCCCCAGCCTCCCTTTTCGAGACCGTGTTCCGGGGCGTTGTCTGTGAAAGTTCCGTCGCCGTCGTTGACGAGAAGGTTGTTACCCTTCGGAACCGGCGAGATTCTCGATATTTCCTGTCTATTTATGGTTTCGACGTTTTCGGGGTCGGATATGTATATGTTAGTCACGAAGATGTCGAGAGCACCGTCACCATCGACATCCGCGACGGTGCTCGACATTGCGTTTCTGTCGGTTTCGGGTCCCATTGACCGTCTCTCGAACGTCCCGTCGCCGTTGTTCGTGTACAGAACGTCGGAGTTGAAGTCGTTACCGACGTGTATGTCCGGGTATCCGTCCCCCGTGAAGTCCACCGTCGAACTCGCAAGCGTCCAGTTATCGCCCCGTATGCCTGCCTGTTCAGTTATGTCGTCGAAGCCTTCACAGTCACCCTGAAACAGCAGGTTTTCGTTAGCGGACGTAGTCTCGGGACGTACGTCGGGATGGTTCTCCATCACGTCACGTGCGACATCGGGACGTATCGGGTCGTTCCGCGCCCAGACACCGTACTGACCGACGAAGAGGTCGAGGCATCCGTTTCCGGTCACGTCGGCTGTGTTTATCGTGGTGGGATTCACGAGTTCGGTGTCGAGACCGACGTCGCGCTGTTGGAACTCGCCGTCCTCGTTCTCGTAGAAGACGAACCCGCCGCCGAACTCGGCGAGTAGCAGGTCACGGTATCCGTCGTTGTCGTAGTCGAAGAAATGCGCCGTACGTGTGTCTTTGTGGTCGAACGTACGTCTCTCCTCGAAACCGCCGTCCGTGTTCTCGAAAAGAACGGGCATCTCCCCACCCGTCGCAAGTATGTCTTCGTAGCCGTCGTTGTCGAAATCGACGACGTAGACGCCGGACGAAGTCACGATACCCGAGCCTACGAACTCGGAGCCGTACTCGAATCCCACGTCACGGGATACCTCGACGAACTCAGGCATTTCGTTCACGCTCTCAGGCGGCTCGCCACCGAATGATACATTACCGTCGTGGACAGGACTCGGTACGTATCCGCCGCCTCTCATCTCGGTCTCTATCTCAGGGGCGGTCTTCCCCGTAGTATCACCGTCGAAAGGGTTACCTAAGAGGAGAAGCGTGACGCCTACGGCGACGAGGAGTGCTACCACAACCTCCGTAGTGGACCGGTCAAGAACCATCGTTAAAACTGGTTCAGCATAGTCCATTATAAATTTACCCCCATAAGTGTCAACTACATAAAAGACGAACCCATGACGATCGTTTTATGTCCGCCGTTCCTACGTAGGGTATGCGCGAACTGGTCTTCGTACTCGACTACACACAGGGATGTAACGAGGTCGCGGACACGCTCGCCGAACATCCCGACGCAAGCATACGGTCACTGTCGCTACACGCCACCGACAGAAGCCTCTGGCGCGTCGACCATGTAGAAGGTTCGTCAGACGCTCTCGAAGACATCGAAGAAGCCTTCCTCAACTCCGACTACTACGCCGACTGTCTGACGGAGGAGAACTGTGGGGCGAGTCAGACGACACAGGTGCTCGAACACACAGACGACAGACTCGTACTCTACTCGTTCTGGGAAAGGACCGAAACCTGCGCCTCCGTGCCCCACATCGCGCTCGACCATCTCGGTGAGGGCGTTCTTTTCGAGACGAACCACAGGGAGCGGCGTTACAGATGGCGCGTGATACACTCCGGCGATGGCGACGTGCGCGGATTCTTGGAAGAGACAGAGCGCGCGGTCGGTGACTGCGCGGAGATGGTGGTCGTCCGGTCCGTGGACACGTCACGTTCGGACACGCGCAGTAAAAACGCAGGGGACGGCGCACCGGACCTGTCGCCCGAGCAGGCTGTGGCTGTGCGCACGGCTGTCGAAAACGGATACTACGAGACACCGCGGCGTGTCACAGCCGCAGAACTCGCCGAACGCGTCGGTATCGCGCGCTCGACGCTGACGTACAGACTGAGACGCGCCGAGGAGAAGTTAGCGAAAAACTACGTCGATAGCGGCAGGTCGGCGAAGTCAATACGCACCCTGTAGCCCGGACGGCTGTTTGGAGCATTCCAAGAAAGACGTATCGGGTTCGGCATCCTAACAAGAGTAATGAGTGACAAAGAGACAGCTGTCGTCGGAGAAGGTGAGGAACGAGTCGTCCGACTCTCGGTTCCGGATATGGACTGTCCTTCTTGCGCGGGGAAGATAGAAAACAGCCTCAGCGGAGTCGCCGGTGTCGTCGGTATCGAACCTCAGACTACCACCGGAACGGTCAGCGTGACGTACGACGCAGAGAAGACTTCTGTCGAGGACATAGTCAAGTCGGTCGAGGGCGCGGGGTACGAGGTCGTAGGCAGGGAAGGCGCGGAAGGTCACCGGGATGCCGATGCCGACAGTTTCGGTATCGTCTCGCCGAAGGAGGTCTGGACTAGCAGGCGCGCTTTGAAGACGTGGGCGGGCGGTGTCTTGCTCGTCCTCGGTCTCACGTTCGAGTTCGTCTTCACGGCGTCGAACGTCACCGCTGTCGAGGTATTCGGCTATCCGCTCACCGTCTCCGACACGCTCTTCCTGGGTTCGGTTGTCGTGAGCGGTATACCCGTCATCAGGGACGGCTACTACTCCGCGCTAAACCGTAGCCTCGACATAGACCTCCTGATGGCGACCGCGATAATCGCCGCGACGGGTATCGGCTACTACGTCGAGGCGGCGACGCTCGCCGTGCTGTTCAGCGTCGCAGAACTCCTCGAAAGGTACGCGATGGACAGAGCGCGCGACTCGCTCCGTGAACTCATGGAGCTTTCACCCGACGAAGCGACGGTGCTACGCGACGGCGTCGAGACGACCGTACCCGTCGAGGAGGTCAGGGTGGGCGAGACGGTAGTCGTCCGTCCCGGCGGACGCGTTCCGGTGGACGGCGTCGTCGTCAAGGGCGAAAGCGCGGTCGATGAGTCGCCCGTAACAGGCGAGTCGGTACCCGTGGACAAGACGGTAGACGACGAGGTATACGCGGGTTCTGTCAACGAACAGGGCTACTTGGAGGTACGCGTCACGTCGGACGCGTCCGACTCTACTCTGGCACGTGTAATCGAGATGGTGCGCGGCGCGGAGAGCGAGAAGACGGAGAAGGAGCAGTTCGTTGACAGGTTCGCAGGGTACTACACGCCCGTCGTCGTCGCTCTCGCGGTTCTCACGGCGTTCGTCCCTCCCCTCCTCATCGACAACACGGTAACAGTCGGAAGTTCGTGGTACGCTGTCACGTTCGTCGGCGACGCAGGTACTTGGTTCGTCCGCGGTCTTACGCTCCTCGTCATAGCATGCCCCTGCGCTTTCGTCATAAGCACGCCCGTCTCGGTCGTCTCGGGTATCACGAGCGCGGCGAAGAACGGCGTCCTCATCAAGGGCGGAAACCACCTCGAAGCCATGGGGGATGTCGATGTCGTCGCACTCGACAAGACGGGGACGCTCACGAAGGGCGAACTCTCGGTGACGGACGTGATACCTTTCGGCGGAAACGACGCCGACGACGTTCTCAGATACGCCGTCTCGGTCGAGAGCCACAGCGAACACCCCATAGCCGACGCGGTGGTCGCGCACGCCGACGAAGAAGGGGTCGCCGAACCGCCCGAAGCCGAAAAGTTTCGAGAGCCTGACGGGCAGGGGTGTACGCGCCGAGATAGACGACAAAACGTACTACGCCGGAAAGCCCGCGCTTTTCGAGGAACTCGGATTCGACCTCCTTTCGCGCACCGAAACCGACGGCGGTGTCGCTTCCGAGAAGGCGACTCTCGCAGACGTTATCGCGGATATGGAGAACGACGGCAAGACGGTCGTCGTCGTGGGAAACGAGGACGAGGTCGTCGGCGTCATCGCTGTCGCCGACGAACCGCGCCCCGCTTCAGGACCTGCGGTAGAACGTCTCCGCGAACTCGGCGTACGGACCGTAATGCTGACGGGAGACAACGAGGGAACGGCGCGTGCTGTCGCTGAGGAAGTCGGCGTGGACGAGTACCGAGCGGAACTCCTGCCCGACGAGAAGGTTGAGGCTGTCGAAAGCCTGCGTGAGGAGTACGGCGAAACCGCGATGGTCGGCGACGGCGTCAACGACGCGCCCGCGCTCGCCGTCGCCGACGTAGGTGTCGCTATGGGTGCTGTCGGAACCGACACGGCACTCGAAACAGCCGACATAGCACTCATGGGCGACGACGTGGGCAAGCTACCTTATCTGTACGTCCTGTCGCGCAGAGCTAACCGTGTGATAAGACAGAACATCTGGACAAGCTTAGGCGTGAAGGCTCTGCTCGCGGTCGGCGTCCCTTTCGGATACGTGACCGTCGCCCTCGCAGTCGTCGTGGGTGACATGGGTATGAGCTTGGGCGTGACGGGGAACGCGATGCGTCTTTCGTGGCTGAAGCCCGAGAGTCTTTCGCAGTCAGGCACGCAAAAATGAAGTAGTGTGCGGTGTAAAGTATCCGTCATAAGGTGTCAGAACAGTGGTCGAGGTAGAACGTGTAACGGAAGAATCGCCAGAGGAGAGGGAGGAGGTTCTGAAGATAGGACGCGCCGCCTTCCCGTTTCCACAGTCCGCTCTCGTCCACGAGTCGTCGCACATGCTCGCTGTGAGACACGAGGGCGAGATAGTCGGCGGCACCATCTCGGAGATATTCGAGCCGAAGGACGGCGAGAAGGTCGGTCTAGTGACGTGGATATTCACGTCGGAGGTAGCACGCGGTCTACACGCGGGCGAGGCTGTTCTCGACACGACGGTCGATTACCTCGAAGAACAGGGGTGCGACGCGCTCGTCGCAATCGTCGAGTGGGGGAACACGAGTTCAAGCAAGCTGTTCGCTTCGCAGGGTTTCGAGCGTACCTCCGCTGGCGACGTAATCGACGAGTACGGGTTGGGTGGGACGGCACGTGTCTGGCTGACGGCGATGTACTTCCCCGCTCTCGGATACGACCTCTGGACGAAGAACCTCGTCGATGAAAGGCAGACAGAGAAGCCAGCGAATACAGACTCGCTTCTACACCTCACAGGCTCCTTGGGCGTCAACACCGC
Organism: Halobacteriales archaeon; assembly: GCA_034522195.1. Lineage (GTDB taxonomy): Archaea > Halobacteriota > Halobacteria > Halobacteriales > Halorutilaceae > Halorutilus. Next base: position 54,525 of record JAXHLL010000003.1, read on the forward strand.
GCTCTTCGTCGTCGCCGTAGCCTCGCTTTTCGGCGTCGGCACAGTCGCCGAATACCCGGCTTACGTCGTCCTGATACCTCTGTTCTTCCTCGCAGTCCGTTACGTGCCGACACGTCTTGCGGTAGCACGCGACGACGACGAATGGAGGTACCACAGCTGGGGAAACGTCTATCCGTTCGCTTCCGTCTTCGCCGTCTTCGGTCTGTTCCTGCCGGTTCCCGGGAACCACGCCCCCGACGAGCGTATCTGGACGTACCGCGAAAAGCTCCCGCTTCTCGGTCCCACAGCGTTCGTGTCGAGTCTTCTGACGCTCGTTCTGTACGGCGTCGCTCTTGCCGACGTGTCGTCTGTACTCACAACACCGTTTCCCGAAACCGTCTCCGAGATAGTTGTCTACACGGCTTGGTTCTTCTTGGTCGTGGACCTAATCTTCCCTTCCTTCCCGTTCGACACGTACAACGCGAGGGTAGTCCGCGACTGGAACCGCGGTGTCTGGTTCGTTCTCGCGCTCGTCGCCGTCGGGATGCTCGTCTTCACCTTCCTTCGGTTAGAGTTCGTTCCCGTACTCTGAAGTATCATCCATCTCTTCGAGCCTGACGCGCTCGGTGAAGCCGTCGTAGTCAGAGTCGCTCGACACCACCGTGTCGTCACCGGAGGAAACGAGATGAACCGCATCGAGAGGCGTGAAACCGTCGTCCTCGACGTAGCTCGCGGCGGCGAGTATATCGTCGGTGTCGCCTCTCACCTCGACAAGTTCCTTCCCAGCCGCGACGACACGCAGGACGTTCCAGCCCTCGCGGTAGGCGACTAACATGAGTTCGACGAGAGTGTACGGCGAGGTCCAGAGTTCGTCCTCGTGGTTTTCGAAGACGTTTTCAGCGGCTTCCGACAGCCAGTCGTCCTCCTTGATTAGTGCGAGAATGAAGTCGGTCTCAGCGTACATTCCTTACCGACCTGCCTCGTCCATCGCTTCCTGCAACGCCGACTCCTTGAGTTCTCGCGCCGACTCCTCGCTCTTTGCGGCTTCCTCACGGAGCGCGTCGAGAGGGTTGTCGGGTATAGGAACGAGAACGAGCCGGTCGCCTCTGTCGATGAGTTCGAACTCGTCGCCGAACTCGTCGCGCAGTTCCTTCGGCAGGTAGATACGTCCGTCGTCGGCTTTGACTTTCATAACGAACCGTACGCGTCAAAGACTCATAAGATTTCCGTAGAAACGCCACTTTTTCCGCTCACCGACGCTCGTTTCCGTAGCCGTCGCTGTCCGTTTCGTCGTCCTCCCAGTCCCTCTCTTTCTCGTGTCTCGTCGCGTAGTACCTCGGTCCGCGTATCTTGTCACGTTTCTTGAACGACCTGCGCAGGAGGTAGAGGACGACGACGCCGAAGCCGAAGAGGTACGGCGCGAGACCCGTGTCGCTCAGGGTCAGAACCGCCGCGCCGACTATCGCCGCGCTCGCTACGAGGGCGTACGACAGCCTCTTGCCCAGTTTCTCTATGTGCTCGCGCGAGTCCTCGACATCGACGACGACCTCTACCTCATCGCGTCCGAGCTTGTCGAGACCTTTCTCGAACTTAGCGGGTGTCCTCAGCGCGGAGGCGAAAGCCTCCCTGACCTCCTCCCACGCTTCGATAACCTGCCCGCGTGCCGCCTCCTGCACGTAGCCCTCCTCGATGAAGAACTCGCGCGCGACGCCGAGGAAGTCGAACTCAGGGTCGAGTTCGAGACAGACGCCTTCGACGATGGTCGAGACGCGCAGACCGAGAGCGATGTAAGACGGGATGCGGAGAGGGTACTCGTATATCGTCTCCTCGATTTCGTCCATTAGTTGCTGTATCCGTATATCGTCCACATCCTCGCCCGAGTAGTCCTCGATTGCGACCTCGACGACCTCGACAATCAGGTCGCGGTCCACGTCGCGGTCGAGCGTTCCCATCCCTATCATCGCGTCCACGACGCCCTCGGCGTCCTCGTTCGACGCCGAGAGGTAGAAATCGACGAGCGTGTCCTGCAGAGACGGCGACAGCCTACCGCTCATCCCGAAGTCGTAGATTACAATCTGCCCGTCGGCGTTTACTGCCAAGTTGCCGGGATGAGGGTCACCGTGGAAGACACCGTCTACGAGTGTCATCTTCAGGTACGCCTTTTCGAGGTTCTTGGCTATCTCCCCCGTATCGTGTCCGAACTTTTCGAGCCTCCGTACGTCGTTTATCTTTATACCTTCGACGTATTCGAGCGTCAGAACGCGCTCGGTGCTGACCTCCGGATAACTTCGAGGAATCCTCACGCGGTCGTCGCCCTCGAAGTTCCGGCGTATTTCTTCGAGCATCGACCTCTCGCGCCTGTAGTTCATCTCCTGCCGGATGCGTCTCTCGAAGTCGTCGGCGAGACCTTCGAGCGAGTCGGCGTGTGCCTCCTCGCCCATGACACGTGCGACACGTCGGACGACGGGCAGACAGATGTTGAGGACGCGCAGGTCGGCGCGGACAAGGCTCTCGACGCCCGGACGGCGTACCTTGACAGCGACCTTCTCGCCACGGTAGTAAGCGACGTGAACCTGTCCGAGCGACGCTCCGGAAAGCGCGTCACGTTCGAACGTGTCGAAAACGTCGTCGGGGTTTCCGAGTTCATCCACTACCACACGTTCGACAGCCTCGTAAGGCGCGGGCGGCACGTCGTCCTGAAGTTCGACGAGTTCGTCTATGTACGGGCGCGGTAGGATGTCGGGGCGCGTCGAAAGAACCTGCCCGAGTTTTATGTACGTCGGTCCGAGACCGATGAGAGTCTCTTTGAGTTTGCGCGCACGTTCGCGCTGTTTCTCGGGGGTAACGTCGCGGCTCCGACCGAAGACCAGCCATCTCTTGTGGTCGCTGGCGTACGCAAGAGCGAAAGGGAGAAACCGAAAGAAAGCCTTGAAAAGTCGCCAGTAAGCCCACACCATCTACTGGCTAACTCGTCAGTTCAGCTTTATCTCGCTCGTCTGCCTCTTGGGTAGTCTTACCCTGAGAAGACCGTTCTCGTATGTCGCTTCCGACCGGGTGTAGTCCACTTCGACGGGAATCGGGACCTTACCGCGAACGAAGTCGGAACGCGCCTCCGCGACGTACTTGAAGCCCTCTTCGAGAGGTTTAGCGCGTCTCGCCTCCACCTTGAGGACGCCGCCTTCCTCGCCGACGCCTACGCCTTCATCGTACGTCAGGTCGAGGCTGTGTTTCTCGCAACCCGGAAGGTCTATGAGGACGAGAACCTCCTCGTCGCTTTCGAGCACATCGGCGAAAACGGGTATGCGTTCACCGACGACACGCATTAGCTCCGCGCCTTCTTCCTCTAAGCGGCGTAAAATATTGTTCGTGTCTATCATGAGGTGAAAATGGGTTCTCACCTATAAAATTCTTTATGTTGTACCGAGACGGACGGATTGCGGAAAGGAGGACGACCGCTACGCGTGTCAGAGACCTTCTTCGACACGTTCGGCGACATCGCGCGCCTCCGCCGCCGTCTCCTCCGGCACAAGTTCTTCCTCGACGGCGTCTGCGAGTTCTTCCTCGTCAACGGTTCGAGTTTCGTCGTCCACATTCACGACATCCACGTGCAGGTCAACGTAACGGACAGCGTCGGGGAAGATTTCGAGAGGCGTGCAGATGTTGACGTACGTCCCCTTCTTTTCGCCTTCCGCCGACTCGTAGACGGTGGCGTAGGCACGCGCGCCCTCCTCGAAACGCGTTCTTGCGATGTCGCCGTCCTCGCGTTCTACACCGAGCGCGTCGTAAGTACCCGACGAGGTGATGCGGCGTTCTACGACGACTTCGCGGTCCTCGGCGTCCACCTCGACAACCTCACCGCGTCCTAGCGAAGGAAAACGTCCGTCGGGCTTTCCGTGCGATATCTCTATCTGGTCACCCTCCTGCGGTCCGAACCTGCGCGTCATAACACCGAAGGGCATATCGTCGGTAGGGTCGGCGTCTTCGACGACGGCTTCGGCTATATCGACACCCGCGCTCGCCGTCTTGCTCGTCGCCTTGAGTCGGTGGTGTCCCGGAACGGTCGTCGTCTGTTCGGCGCGCGCCTCGTCGTAGACAGAGCGTCCTTCGCGTCCCAGCCACACCCATGCCGCTTCGGACTCGTTTCCGCCGTCCTCGACACGCTCCTTAGCGTCCCGCATCGCGTCCGCGAGTTCGTCCATGTCAGCGTCGAGTGCGGCGCGCGAGTAGACGACGCCCCATTCCGAAGGAGGTTCGACGCCGAGTGTCGCTGTTGTGCGCGTGAGTTGTGTCGCGTCGTCCGCGCTTCCGCCTTCGACGCGCGCCCCCGAACCTCCACGTACGAACGTAACGAGTTCGTTGCCGACGCGCTCGCCTCCCGCGACGACAGGCGAACCGTTCGACCAAGGCGCGGCTTCTTCGATGACAGTGACGCGGAGTTCGTCGCCTTCTTCGATACGGTCGTCGACCTTCGAGTAAGGCAGGAAGCCGCGTCCGTCGTCGAAACGGACGAAGGCACCCGAACCCGTCGTCTCCTCGACCGTAGCGTCACGCGCCACGCCGACAGGGACGGCGTCGAAGACGAAGGAGTCGGGCGCGACTGCGAGCGTCTCCGCGACACGGCGCGCGCCTACGCCGACGACGTAGAGACCGAGGTAGTCGTCGGAGTTGCGCACCTCTACGTCGGGAGTTCCGTCGCCGAACTCGGCGTCGAACCTCCCGCGTATCGCGTCCGAGGGTTCGACTACATCGTGTTCGGAATCGAGGAGGAGACGCGTGACAGCGGTCGTGTAGACGCCGCGTACCTTTACATTCATACGCTCCGTTAGGGCGCGGCGTTGAAATAACGTCCGAAGACTGTATGTTCGTCCGTCGCAAAGCGCGTGTGTGCACGACATAGAACGTTACCTACGGATACGGAGCGCGTACTCCCCCTCTTTCGCGCCTGACGGTTCGCTCGCATTCATGACCGACACGACGGGTGTCGCGCAGGTCTGGCACCTTGAAGGTCCGATGAGGTGGCAGTCGCAGGTCTCCTTCGGCGACGAAGCCGTTTCTTTCGGCTCGTTCTCGCCCGAACGCGACGAGATAATCTACGGAATGGACGAGGGCGGAAACGAGCGCACCCAGTTCTTCCGTGTCGCGCCCGACGGTAGCGACTTGGTCGCTCTGACCGACACGCCGGACGCAAAACACCGTTGGGGCGGATGGTCGCACGACGGCGAACGTTTCGCCTTCGCCTCGAACCGGCGCGACGAACGCGTCTTCGACCTGTACGTCCAGCGACGCGGCGAAACCGGCGACGAAGCGCGTCTCGTACGCGAGACGGATGGCTGGTACAGCGCGGTCGGCTGGTCGCCCGACGACGACCGTATCGCCGTGAGGAAGGCGCGTTCGAACTTCGACCACGACCTGTACGTACTCGATATCGAGAGCGGAGATATGGAGCAAGTAACTTCGGGCGACGAGACGCGCTATTCGAGCGTGAACTGGTCGCCCGACGGCGAATCTTTCTACCTCGTCACCGACGAAGGTGAGGACGAAGACACGCTCTATCTCGGGCGTCTTGATCTCACGACGGGCGAGATGGAGAAAGTCGTCGAAGGAGACGATTACAACGTAGACGGTGTAAGTCTCGACGACGAGACGGGACGCGTCGTCTACGGAAGAAACGTCGAGGGCTACACAGAACTCCACGCCGCGAACCTGCACGACGGCGAACTGGAAGAGCTACCCACGCCCGAACTTCCAGACGGCATCGCGGGTGGCACTTCGTTCGGACCCGACGGCGACAAGTTCGCCGTCACGGTCACGCGCAGGGAGGAGAACGCCAACGTCTACGTCGTCGATTTCGAGACGGGCGAAGCGACGCGTTGGACCGACGCCGCGACAGCAGGAATACCGCGCGAGACGTTCGTCGAACCGACGACTGTGCGTTACGACTCCTTCGACGGTCTGAGCGTACCCGCGCTCTTTACGACACCCGACAGCGGCGGCGAGCACGACCACGAACCCCCCTACCCCGTCGTCGTAGACATCCACGGCGGTCCGGAGAGCCAGCGTCGTCCTTCGTTCTCAGGTCTTCGTCAGTACCTCCTTGCGAACGGCTACGCACTGTTCGAGCCGAACGTCCGCGGTTCGACGGGGTACGGAAAGGAGTACACACACTTAGACGACGTGCGCAAGCGTATGGACTCCGTGAAGGACGTGCGCGCGGGACTCGACTGGCTCGCCGAACGCGACGATATCGACGAAGAACGCGCCGTCGCGTACGGCGGTTCGTACGGCGGATTCATGGTTCTCGCCGCGCTCGCCGAGTACCCCGAACGGTGGGCTGGCGGCGTTGACGTGGTGGGCATCGCGAACTTCGTGACGTTCCTCGAAAACACGGGCGAGTGGAGGCGCGAACTCCGCGAGGCGGAGTACGGTTCGCTTGAGGAGGACCGCGAGTTCTTGGAGAGCATAAGCCCGACGAACAACGCAGACGAGATACGCGCGCCTCTCTTAGTGATGCACGGCGCGAACGACCCGCGTGTGCCTGTCGAGGAGGCGGAGCAGATAGCCGAGCGCGTCGAAGCGAACGACGTTCCGGTTGAGAAGCTTATCTTCGAGGACGAAGGACACGGATTTTCGAAGTTGGAGAACCGCATCGAGGCGTACTCGACGATGGTCGAGTTTCTGGACGAGTACGTCTAAAATCCACTTTCGTTCTACCCCGTAAGCCTTACTTCGTCAGCCCCCAACTTCGGAACATGAAGAAGGTAGCCATAGACGACGTGCGCAAAGAGCTAAACCCCATGGGAGTCCACTCCGTCCGTCGTCCCGTCTCCGACGCGCTCGGAACCGAACACTTCGCGATGAACTACTTCGAACTCGAAACCGGCGAGTCGTTTTCGGGCGGTATGCACACCCACCACGACCAAGAGGAGGTCTTCTACGTGCAGGAGGGCACAGCAGTCTTTGAGACACCCGACGAGGACGTGGTCGTGGACGAGGGCGAACTGGTGCGTTTCGCGCCCGGCGACTTCCAGATGGGGTACAACGACCCCGAACACGGCGAGGAGACCGTCGTCGGATTCGCTCTCGGAGCGCCGAGTTCGAAGCACGACTGGGAGGAGATAGAGTCCATCGTCTACTGTCAGGACTGCGAGGAGGAGACGGGGCACGGACTCGAACTAATCGAAGGTCCGGCTTTCGAGATGACCTGCCTCGAATGCGGCAACACGTTCAGCATGGGTAGTTCCTGACTTCGGCGTCAAAATCCTTTTTTATCCGCACGTAAACATACACGTATGGGCACGAAAACCCTGACGATAACCGACGAGGCTTATGAGCGGCTCGACAGCATGAAACAGGAAGACGAGAGCTTTACAGACTTGGTTCTCAGGCTCACAAAGGGCGAGGAAGACGTATGGAAAGGATGCGGCGAGTGGACGGGCACAGGATTCGCAGAAGCCGTCGAGGAAGAGCGTGAGAGGTTCGACGCCGACATAGAGGAACGCGATGTACTTTCTGGATAGCAGCTTCCTGATAGACTACGCCGACGCCGACAGAAGCGGACACGACGCGGCTGTATCTTTCTTGGAGGAAAACGAGAACAGCCCCTTCGCAGCCCCGTCCGTTGTCATGTACGAAATATACAGGGGTGCGACACGCACCGGACGGGGTGTGGAGGCGGCGACCGAAGACTTCGGATGGGTTCAGACGGTAGGCTTCGGCGACGACGAGGCACAGAGGGCAGCGCGTCTGTACGCCACTCTTCTCGACAAAGGAGAACGTATCAACTCCGCCGACATTCTCATAGCCGCTGTTGTGATGGAGAACGGTGGAAGTCTGGTGACGGGAGACTCCGACTTCTCGCGCGTAGACGGACTTGATGTAGTCGACTACCGCTCCGCCGGCTAACTCTTCTTCCGCTTCACGAGCCGCGTCGCCATCTCTATCTCGAAGCTCTCCTGCATAGTCACCTCGAAGCCCGTCTTCTTGTAGAGACGTATCGCGGCGTGGTTCCAACGCTCGACGGTGAGCCAGACATCGCGGACGCCGCGTTCGTACGCGAGCGTGAGAGTGCCGCGCATCAGATTCGAACCGACGCCCTCGCCCTGATAACGCTGTAGGACGAATATAGCGAGTTCGTGGGCGTCCATCCTCTCCTCCTCCACGAGCGTCGCGTGCCCCACCGCCTCGTCATCACAGAAAGCGACGACGTTTACGCCTTCGAGTACCGTGTCGAGCCATCTTTCGAGTGCGTCTTCGCGCACCGGCGGTATGCCCTGCGCGCGGTCAGCGGGGTCGAACTCCTCGTACATACGTCTCAGGGCTTCGCGGTCGCCGTCGTACTCGCGTACCTCCACCGTCCTGTCTTCCTTCGTATCGAACTCGAACGGCGGAGTCGGGAATTCCAACACGTCGGTGACGCCGTCTTCTCCGTTCATCCTGCCTCCTTCGCTCTCACACCATCACCTCACTAACTTCACCGAGACGTGCGAGTTGAGCAGAACGAACTCGGCGATATGTCCCATCTGTATCTTTCCCATAGCGCTCTTTTCGCCGCCGCCCAAGACGATTTCGTCGAAGCCCTCCCCTTCCGCGTACTCGACGAGCACGCTTCCCGGGTGTCCTTCGAGTCTCACCACCTCCGCGTCGGCTTCGTGCGCCGCGACCTCTTCCTCGACGTGTTGGGCGACATCTTCGGCTTCGTGCGGACTGTCGGGGTTTTCGACGACAGCGACGACGAGTTCGTCGCCCGTCTCGGCGGCGCGGTTGAGCGTCTCTTCGAGAGCGCGTAAGGAGTCGTCGGTTCCGCCTATACCCAGAACTGTCTTCATCGTACCATCCTTACAAGACCTGACACAATAAGATGTGTTGTTAAACTCGGGTTGACGCGAACCGAAACGCGTCGTGGATTTGACTAACCTACTCTGCGACTTGACTCTGATAGTACTGTATCAGGTTACCGAGGTCGGAGAGGGTTATCCCGACGCCGTCTATTTCGGCGTTACCGGGGTCGTCCTGATACGTCTGTATCGCGTTTCCGAGGTCTGTGAGCCTGAGTGTTCCGTCTCCTGTCACCACAGACCATACCTCGTCAGACACGTCATCCACCGGCGAGCTAAGACCCTCCGATGCCGAGATATCGCCGTTCATCGGACTGTGAACCGTACATGTGTACGAGTCCATGGACGAGGCGAGTTCCTCTGTAACGGTGAAGGCGAAAGTTTCTCCGGTGTCTTCCCAGTCAACGTCTGCGTCGTCCTCGAAGTCACCGTCGGCGGACTGCGACAGAAGCGCGTCTCCGTTTTCGTCACGTATCTCGAACGGATGGGTGCTCCAGCCGTTGTTCTTGAACTCGTACCGCACGCCGGTCTCTAACGATAGCGTTGGATTCTCGACGCCCATGTCCGCAACCATCTCGTCCTGCTCTGCGACCTCCCAAGCGTTGAATCCTACGTTGTTGATGGTCACGGAAACCGTCCCTGTGACCTCTGCGGCTTCCATTACTATCTCACCGTCAGCCGTGTACGGAACGTCGTCCGCGCCTCCGCTCGTGACGAAGTCGTAGACCTCATTGTCGTTTGTATCCCTATGCGCCATTGCGTGCATCGTGTCCGATATCTCCGTATCAATCTCGACCATAACGTCGTCGTGGCTTCCGGGTGCGAGGTACTCGCTCGTCCCGGCTACACTACCGAGGGGGTCGTTCTCCGTCACGAGGGTATTGTCGTGTACCGTGACGAAGCCGCCGTTTGCGAGCGTTGTGGTTTCGACGACCACGGAGCTGTTCTCTGTACTCTGGTCCTCGAACTCAACGTACGCATTGACGGTTACCTTCGCAGTATCAACTACAGCACCGCCGTCGAAGACGTACGGACCATCCTCCGCGCCCCCGCTCGTGACGAAGTCGTAGACGTTATTGTCGTTTGTATCGCGGTGAGGCATCGCTATCAGCGTTCTCGGGCTACGCACCGGTTCGTCGAGCGATACCGTTACATCCTCGTGTACGCCCGGTTCGAGGTACTCCGAGACACCTACGACACTACCGGTAACCTCGCCTTCGAAAAGACGCGTGTCGTGTATAGCGACGAAGCCGCCGTCTGCTGTCTCGACACGGTTGACGGTAACCGTCTTACCATCGGACTCCTGTGCCGACATGCTGACCGCCGCCGACTCCGTGACCTCTGCGGCTTCCATTACTATACTGCCTTCGTCGGTGTACGGAGTGTCGTCGGAACCACCGCTAGTGACAAAGTCATATGTTCCATCGGAGTCGGTGTCCCTGTGCGGCATAGCGTGCATCGTTTCCGTGACATCTCCTTCGATTGGAACTACGACGTTTCTATGGAATCCGGGTGCGAGGTACTCGCTCGTCCCGGCTACACTACCGATAGGGTCGCTCTCCGTCACGAGCGTGTTGTCGTGTACCGTGACGAAGCCTCCGTCGGGTAGATATAACTTTCCGACATCCACCGTCTCGCCGCCCGTGGACTGGTCACCGAACGCCACCGAAGCCGTGTCCGATACGGTTACGTTGGCGGTGTCCACGACAGCCTCACCGTCTTGGTTGAGATAGGCACCGTCCTCGGAACCGCCGCTTGTGACGAAGTCGTAGACCTCGTTACCGTTCGTGTCTTTGTGCAGCATCGGCACGAGTACCTGACTCTCGACATCCTCGTCGAACTCGACCCTGACATCCTCGTGTGTACCGGGACCGAGGTACTCGGAGACTCCGATAACACTACCGAGAACCTCACCTTCAAGCAGAGTTTCGTCGTGCACCGTGACGAAGCCGCCTTCGGAGGTACTGACCGAGTCAACTACAACCGAACCGCCGTCCGTGGGCTGGTCCGTGATATCCACCGTAGCCGAGACGGTGACCTCCGCGGACCGGGTGACCGCCTCGCCTCCGGACGTGTAAGGACCGTCAACCCCGCCGTTCTCAACGACGAAGTCGTATATCCGGTCGGAGTCGGTGTCCATATGAGGCATCGCGGTCAGTTCCTCGCCGTCGTCAACCGACTCATCAAGGAGCACTGTGACGTTCTCGTGTGTGCCCGGTTCGAGATATTCCGACGAACCGACGACGCTACCAAGTACCTCGCCGTCACCGAGTGTCTCGTCGTGCATTGTAACGAAGCCACCGTTCGGAACCGTTACCTCGTCCACGACTACCGACGAGCCGTCTGATGTCTGTTGTTCGAAGCTTACCGTTGCATCGCTCTGTTGCGCGCCGACGCCTGCCGACAGTGCGATGAGCACTGTAGCCGACAGAGCAACGACGACGAGCATCGTTATTTTTCTATCCAACATCCGGTTGAAGGTTCCGCCGAACACCTCTTAAGATATTTTCCAACTGTCTCCCAAATTCGTGCCGGATTCGTCATTCGAGCGTGATACGCGCAAGAAAGAGGAAGGCGAACGTCGAAAGCACACGCAGGACTGCGAGGGGTATCTTCGCCACGTCAGGCTGACCTACGTACCATGTCGGGAATATCTCGTGGAATATATAGTAGTACATCGCAACCGAGTTCTCACCGAGCATTATCAAGCCGAAGATGAGGAACCCGAGCGTGATGCGCGAGCCTATTTCGCGGTAGTTCTGTGCCCATATATAGCTGAGACCAAGGAGTAGGAGTATGTTGATGCCTGTGGAAACCCGAATGAGGGTTATCCAAATGTCTATCTCCATCGTTTGTACCTACCTCCCCTTTCGTAGTTATACTCTTTCCCAAATCTGTTCATACTTACTCCTTTTTTAGTATCTCGTCTATCGTGTCTCTGTGCTTCTCCGCTCTCTGCGTGAGCATATATACCGAACCGTATCCTTCTCCTCCTTTCTTGACAACGTCGTTGTCGATTAGGACATCAAGATGGTATCTTACGGTCTTGTAGTCGAGTTCGAGTTCTTCGGCAAGCTTGTTTGCGTTCCGTGGCTTCTCGTCTATCTCACGGAGGAGCCTGATACGGTTACCACCTCCCCGAGTACCCGTTAGAACGTACCACAGAACGCCTTTCATCGGTCTTATTTCAGCGGCACGGTATTAATTACCACCGGATAAGCCGTCAGACGAACTGCGGCTTGTCCGAGAGAAGAAGCGGCGTGTACCTCTCGCGCGTCGGCATTCCTTCGACGTGTTCGCCTATCTCGTCCACGAGGTCGAGAGGCGTAGTCGTTCGTTCCTCGCCTTCTTCGCGCACACGTACGCTCAGCGTGCCGTTCTCGACTTCGTCGTCGCCCACGACTGCGATGTACGGCACCCAGTCCTGTTCCGCCTTACGTATCTTCTTGCCGACGCTCTCGTCGCGGTCGTCGATGTCTGCGCGTATACCCGCGTCGGCGAGCGTCTCCGCGATTTCCGTGCAGTGTTCGACGTGTTCGTCGCCGATGGGCACGAAACGCACCTGCGTCGGCGAGAGCCAGACGGGTAGAGCGGGCGTCTCGCTCTCCGACGCCGTCTCCAAGAGCGCGGCGAAGGCACGTTCGATGCTCCCCGACGGCGAGTAGTGCAGAAGCACGGGTTCGTGCTCGCCCTCGTCGTCGTAGTACTCGATGTCGAACCTGTCCGCACTCTCCACGTCTATCTGGACCGTCGGGTTCTCCATGGGTTCGCCGCCAACCGTGACGGCTAAGTCTATCTTTACACTCCAGTAGTGCTTGCGCTCGGGGATGATTTCGACGAGAACGGGTTCGCCGATTTCGTCCACGACATCCTCGAACCATCCGCGGTGGTCGTCGAAGTAGTCGCGTGTGGTGCGCAGAGCGGCGGTGTATTCGAGTCCTAAGTCTTCGCCCGTCCTGTAGCCGAGAACAGCCTGCCGACGGAACTCGTCCTGCGCGCCCTCCATGTCGGCGCAGGCGGTGTGCATGTCGGGCATCGTGAAGGCGCGGAGACGTTTCAGTCCGGAGAGTTCGCCTCTTTGCTCGCGTCTGAAAGAGTAGGTAGACATCTCGTAGACACGGAAAGGAAGGTCTGTGTCAGCGATATGCATGTCACGCATGATGGAGAACTGTCCGAAGCACGCCGCGAAACGCAGCATCATCTTGCGGTCGCCGCTTTCGAACCTGTACTGCCTCTCGCCGAACTTGTCGGAGTGTTCGTGTATGCACGGCGCGCCTAAGTCGTACATGATAGGCGTCTCAACGGGCATCCCGCCGTAATCGACGACGAGGTCGTTCACGTAGTCGATGAGTAGGTCACGCGCGCACTTGCCGCGCGGGTACCACCGGAAGTTTCCCGGGTCGGAGAGTTCGTCGTATCCCACGAACTCCTTGTCCTGCATTATGCGGATGTGGGCATCCTCCTCGCCTTCTTCGCCGGTCGAATCCTCGCCTACCTCGTCGTCTATGAGAACGCGCATGTCGTCGTCCGCCTCGTCGCGGAACCCGTCCGCGTCGTGCGTCTCGCCGTCGGGCGTCATCACGACGTACTCGCTCGGCTCCGTCTCTTCTTCTTCCTCTTCTTCTTCCTCCGCTGTCACCTCGCGCGGCTCTACCACGCGCGATAGTTCGGACATCGGATGACCCTTACACGACAGTTCGAACGCCTTGTACCAGCCGAAAGGCGCGCGCTGAACCTCGTAGCCGTGGTCTTCGCGGAGGTGGTCGGCGATACGTTTGAGAACCTCAACTGCGACATCGGGCGAACCCAAGTCCTGCGACAGATGCGCGTACGGGTAGACCATCACACCTTCGACGCCAAGTTCGTCCGCCACATCGACGATTTCTTCGACCGCTCCTTCGACAACGTCGTCCACGCCCTCCTCGTCGCCCGACTCGACAGCGATGAACGCCGTGAGAGCCTCCTCCAAGCGTCCTTCGAGCGGCGCGTCCTCCTCGGCGACGGGCGTCTCGTCCTTCGCCTCGTACTCGATGTAGTCCGAATGTATCAGCAGTAGCTTCATGTGCCGAACTCTCCGCCCAGAACTAAGTAGCTTCCGTCTCAAGGTACGTACGGAAAAGATGGACCGTCACGACCACACGGAGTGCGACGTATGCGGCGGACGCGTCGTGCACGTTCACTGCGAGTACAGGTGCGAGCGGTGCGGATACGTCCGCGACTGCTCGGACCCTGACCGTTAGGACGAACGTTAGTCTTTTAGACCGCCCGCCCGACGTAACGTTAATGAGCCTCAGATGTTCTCTGACCGGGCACGACTGGGGAGAGATACAGGTCGAGATGGAGAGCGACGAGCGCGCCGACGAGATAGCCGTCACTGAGCGCGAGTTCCGTGTCTGCGAAAGATGCGGCGAGAGACGTGTCGTGTCGGAGAACACGGAGGTACGTGCCTTCGGCGAGGAAGAAGAAGAGAGCGAAACCTCGACGTTCGCGCCGTCCGACGAGTTCGAGACGGAGGAGACGGAGGACGCCGCCATCATCGAAGGGACGCTCGAAACATCGACGCCGTCGTCCGACGAGGCGGAGGTCGAAACCGACCCGGAGGGTAGGTTCGAGGACGACAGCGACGAGGAAGTCGAGGGCAGAGACGGAGATGCCGAGTCCGAGGAAGACGACCTGACCGACCGCGTCCGTGAGGCAACAGGAACCGAGGTGACGACCACGGACAAAACCGACACCGACGCCGACTACGTCTGCCCAGACTGTGGCTTCTCGGCGACTGGAGGTTCGCTCCGCGCTGGCGACATCTGCCCCGAATGCGGCGGCTACATCGAAGAGACGTAGCGCAACGCATTTGTCCCCGCCCCTCTTTTCGCGTACATGCGCTACTACAAGATGCGACGCGGCGAGTACATCGAGGACCGTGTGCCGGACATGCGCGCAAAGGTCGAGGAGTACTTCGGCGAGATAACCGGAACGGACGAACGCGAAGGCGTCGAGATGTACGTCGTCGAGGACACGATGGTCTTCGACCGTGTCGAGGTTGGTATCGAGGAACGCCCGAACGCAAAGAACAGGCTCGCCGTACATTTCGAGGAGAAGGACATAGCGACGCTACAGGAGGAAGGACTCTTGGACGAGGCAGGGAAAGCACGCGAAGCTAAGAACGACTTCCTCAAAGAAGCGACGGGACGCGACGCCAAGTCGAGACGTGAGTCGATGAAACGTGAGGTCGAGCCAGACGACGACGTGGACGTTTAGCGTCGCTGGGTTTATACACAAGGAGGGTTTACCTCCACTTAAGGAATAACCCGATGGACTCGTCCGAGCTGTTAGACATACTCGGAAACGAAAACCGCAGGAACATACTGCGTCTTCTATCGCGGAAGCCGTGCTACGTCACAGAGATAAGCGAGTACATCGGTGTCTCGCCGAAGGCTGTCATAGACCATCTTGAGATGCTCGAAGAAGCAGGTTTGGTCGAGAGCCGTGTTGACGAGAAGCGCAGAAAGTACTTCCATATCTCGCGGAGCCTCCGTCTCGAAGTCGATGTTTCGCCGTACAGCTTTGGTGTGAAGAGCGCGTACCCGTGCCGGACGAAGTTCAACTACGAGTACGTCGAAATCGAGAACATAAGGGAGGAAGACGAGTCGTTGGACGACCCTGTCGCACGTCTGGAGAAGCTCGAAAAGGTCAAGAACGAACTCTCGATAGCCCAGAGACACGTACAGGCGAGGATGGAGGAGATAATGGAGAGCATCGAAGAAGAGATGAACGGTGAGAAAGGAAAGTCGGAGGAGGTCGGAGAGTAGTCAGCCTTCGAGTTCGGAGTCTATCTGACTACTAAGCTGTTCGTAGTTTCCGCCCTGAACTACGGTGCCGTTGACTATGAAGGACGGGGTACCGGTTACGCCGTCCGTCTGTGCCTGCGACCTGTGCTCGGCGATGTCGTTGGCGTACTCACCTTGGCTTACGCTCTGTGCGATACTGTCACCGTCAGCACCTGCGTCGGATGCGAAACTGCCTATCTGATCCGGTGTAGCCCAGTTGGCGCGGGCGTCGTAGTTGGCGAACATCGTACGGTGCCACGTCCAGTACGCGTCCCGGTTGTTCTCCCAGACAGCGGGTGCCGCTAACGCGCCTCTGCGCGAATCAGGGTCGTTCTGGGCTTGGAAGTCGAGTGGTCTGAAGACGAACCTCACGTCGCCCGTCGCTATGTACTCGTCCTTGAGCGTGTCGAAACTGTTTCTCTCGAAGTTTACACAGTGCCCGCACGCGAAGTCGCCGTAGTAGACGACCTCGACCATCCCGTCTGTCTCGTTAGCGTCGGCGTCGGCTGAGACCATCGTCGGGTCGTCTCCCTGTATCGCCTTTATGTCGTCCCACGACTCGACCTCCGCCGCCGCACCGCCCGAGAAGAAGACGAAGTACGATATGACGACGATAACGCCGATTATTCCGACCAAGGCGGCGTACGACCAGAACTCGGAGCCGTCTTCGCCACCACCCTTCTGCTTCTCCTTCTTCTTTTTTTCTATCCTGCTTTCGTCTGCCATACGCGATGGTAGGCTTCCGACCAATAAAACTCTTGTTGCCTCGTTCCGTAGTACGGCACGATGGAGACGACAGTTAGGACGCGCGCCGTAGAACTGCTCGGCGGGAAGCCCGACCACAGACACGCCTCGTTGGGTGTCGCTTTGGTTGCGACGGTAGGAAGCCTCTACTTCAGCCTTGGAATGGGTCTGATTCCGTGTGACCTCTGCTGGTACCAGCGTATCCTGATGTACCCGCTCGTTCCGTTCCTCGCCGTCGGTATACTCAAAGGAGACGAACTGCGTGCCTACGTGCTTCCGCTCAGCGTCGGAGGCTTCCTCATCGCGGCGTACCACAACTACATACAGATGACGCCTGCGTCAGGTGGTATCTGCACCGGTGGCGTTCCCTGTGACGTGCCTGCGTACATCTTCTTCACCGACTACGTCGCCCGAGGGGTGACGATTCCGGAGATGAGTCTCGTGGCTTTCGGTATAATCACCGCGCTCTTCCTCCTGCCCAACTTCGCGGGGATTAGAAGGTGACGGAGAAGACAGATGAACTCATGCGCCGCGCGGGCGTGCGCCCCGAAGGAACGAGCGACCAGCACTTCCTCGTGGACGAACGTGTACTCGACCGTATCGTCGGATACGCGCCCGAAACCGAAGACGCGCACGCACTCGAAGTCGGCGGCGGTGTCGGAAACCTGACGCAACGTCTCGTCGAGAGGTACGACCGCGTGACCGTAATCGAACTCGACCGTGAACTCGCGCGTTTCCTTGAAGACGTGTTCGGTGATGCCGTCGAGGTCGTGCAGGGCGACGCCGTCGATGTTCCTCTCCCCGAGTTCGACGTTTCGGTTTCGAACCTACCTTACTCGGCTTCTTCGCCCGTTCTTTTCCGACTCCTGCCTCGTGCGAAGCCACTCGTCGTGACCGTACAGAAGGAGTTCGCCGACCGTGTGGTTGCGGAACCCGGCGAAGACGACTACGGAAGACTTTCTGTCACGGCAGGGCGTTACGCGCACGCCGAGATACTCGAAACAGTTCCGCCGTCCGCGTTCGAACCCGAACCCGAGGTCGAGAGCGCGGTACTGCGTTTCGTGCCGCGCGACGACGTACGTGGAGACGGTTTCTTCGACGACGTTGTGCGTGCGGTCTTCACACAGCGCAGGAAGACGTTAAGGAACGCAGTTCGGAACACGACGCATATCACAGGCGTCGATGAGGAGCGTGTCTACGAAGTTCCTGAGGAACTCCTGTCGAAACGTCCGGGCAAGATTACACCTGACGAGTTCGAACGTGTCGCTGACGCTCTGCGCGACGAAGGGTGAGAAGCGTGACACACGACGAACACGACGTTTATCCGCCGTCCGAGGACACCTACCTCCTGCGCGAAGCCGCCGTCGAAGAGGCGCGACACGACGACACCGCGCTCGAAGTGGGTACAGGAAGCGGTGTTATCGCCGAGGCTCTGAAGCAGAACGTCGAAAGCGTCGTCGCAACCGACATAAACTCCGACGCTGTGCGCGCCGCGAAAGAGCGCGGCGTGCCTGCGGTACGCACAGACCTCGTCGCAGGTCTCGATGCTTCCTTTGACCTCGTCGTCTTCAACCCTCCGTATCTCCCCTCAACCGACGAGACGCCCGACGACGCGCTCTCGGACGCGCTCGGAGGCGGCGAGACTGGACGCGAAACCGCAGAACGTTTCCTCGACGATGTGCGGCGGGTACTCGCACCCGACGGAAGGGTACTTCTAATCGCAAGCACGGCTTCGGGAACCGAGGAGTTCGAAGAAAGAGAAGATTACAGCGTTGAACGCGTAGCTTCCGAACGTTACTTCTTCGAAGAAATCGTCGTCCTGCGTCTGCGTCCACGCCCTCCTACGCAATAGCGTTCTCGAACTCGTCGCGGAACTCGCCTGCGTCTTCCTTTATTCCTTCGGTAGCCTCCCTAAGCGCGTCGAGTGGGTCCGCTCCGTCCGTCTTTATGTACAGAACAGGGTCGGTCTGTCCACCGCTCTGTTCGGGGTTCATGTCGTACGTCGCCGCCTCCACCTCATCGAGACGGAGGAGAGCGTCCTTGAGTACGTTCATCAGAGTGTGTCCCTCGCCCTGTACCTCGACCTCGGTCTCGTCCTCGGTCTTCGACAGTATCTTTACGTTCATCGTTGGCTTTACGAGGATTACGAGTTTCAAGCTTGCGGTACCGGCGCGTACTCCCGTTGGTTATATGATGGCGCGTAACCAACGGCTCAGCGTGATAGAGCAAGCGTCTTATGCGGTCCTGTCTGTTGCTCTTATCCTTCTCGCAGTAGTCGCCTACTGGACACGTCCTGCAGTCCTCCACGAACTTCTGCGTATCTCGCGCCGACGCCTCGTATACGGTCTGCCGCTCGGTACTTTCGTCATCGTGGGCGTCAACGTCGTCTTCTTCGCCTTCGCACAGCGGGCTTACGCAGGCGGCGACATCCTCACAATCCCGTACATCTCGTGGTCGTACGGCTATCCGCTCGGATTCCTGACAGGTCCCATCGGACACGCGAGCGTCTCACATATCATGGGCAACCTCATCACGACCCTCGTCTTCGCACCCGTCGCGGAGTACGTGATAGGACACAAGAGTTCGCGCCGTCCTCTCTTTCGCGCTCTCGTCGTCGTACCGCTCGCCTTCTACGCTGTCGGCATCTTCGTCTCCGTCTTCTCTCTCGGACCTTCGATAGGCTTCTCTGGCGTCCTCTTCTTCTTCTTCGGCTTCGTCGTCGTCTTCTATCCCGTAGTCTCGGTCGGTCTCATCGTCGTGGCGAGCGTCTTCCGAACCATCGTGGGCGCGCTCAGGTCGCCGGTCACCGTCCAGTCGTCGGTCGAAACGGTGACGACAACGCCGGGATGGGCGAACGTAGCCGTCGATGCCCACGCGCTCGGCTTCCTCCTCGGTGTCGGTCTCGCCGTCCTTCTCGCACGAAGACGCGGGAGTTCGGTAGACGGCTACCGTGTCGGCGCGGCTGTCCTCCTCGTCGGTCTCGCACAAGGTCTCCATCTCATCTGGCTCGCCGACGGTTCGTCGTACGTCCTCTACCGCGCCCTTGGTGCTTCTATGGTCACCACGCTCGGTGTCCTCATCGGCTTCGGTACGACGGTCGAGTCGTCTGCGGTTCCGGTTCTGAAACTCGAAGAACTCCCCGCGCGCCGTGCCGTCTCGGTCGCCGCGCTCGCGCTCCCCGTCGTGCTTATCTGCGTCGTCGGATTCGTCGCAGGTCTCGGTACAGTCTCGACGGTGGACGACGTGGAGACTGTCGATGTCGGCGACTACTCCGTCTGGTACGGCGAAGGCGTGAAGAACGAGCGCGTCATATCGATACCTTTCGTCGAGTTCACGCCCGCGAACTTCACGGCGAGCGGCGTCATCGTCACAAGCGAGGAGCGCGGCGCGTGGCGTCGTATGGCGTCGGCGCGAGAGCTACGGTCGAACCCGGACAGAAGGTTCCTAGTCGGCGGTCTGACTTGGGACGAGGAGGTGCGTGTCGAAAGAGTGAGCATGTCGTCGCCGACGGGCGGGGACGCCTACTCCGTCTTCCTATCCGCCGGAAACGAGTCACGCGCTGTCTTCGACTCGTCGCCCGCGGAGACGGAGGTTTCAATCGACGGCTGGGAAATAGGGCTGTCGGTGACCGACGGTGAACGTGCCGTCACTATGGAGCGCGACGACGAGAGACGGAAGGTGTACGTCGGAAGACATCCGACTGAAGTAGAAGGCATCACGTTCGAGGTGGACGACAGAAACATCGTCGCTTCGCAGGGCGGAACGAACGCGGTAGTCGGACGTATCGACGGCGCGCGTCGTGGAAATATACGGTGACTATCTCACCATACGCTCTATCGGAGTTACGAGTATGTCGCGTGCACCTTCGCGCCGCACAGCATTTATCGTCTCGTAAACGTCGCTCTCCTCAACAACGGCATGGACGGCGACCATCGAATCGTCGCCCTCGACACGCATCACCGTCGGTCCGCCGAGACCGGGCATCGCGTCCTTGACGGCTTCGAGCGAGTCCTCGGGGACGTTCATCATGAGGTAACGGCGGTTCTCAGCCTGCAGGACGCTTTCGAGCGCGGTGACGAGTTCCTCGACCTTCGGGTCGTCCTCGTCCTCGGGGCGCGAGAAGAGGCGCACGGACGATTCGAGGACCTCGGCGACGATTTCTAAGTTGTTGACCTCTAGCGTTGTGCCCGTCGAGGTTATGTCGATTATCGCGTCCGCCATGCCTGCGTGCGGCGTGAGTTCCGTCGCGCCTGTGACGTGTATGAGTTCGACATCGACGCCGCGGTCGTCGAAGAAACGGCGCGATATGTTGGGGAACTCGGTTGCGACGCGTTTTCCTGCGAGTTCCTCGACGGAAGATATCTCATCCTCCTCGGGTACGGCGAGAACTATTCTGCACTCCCCGAAACGCAGGTCGAGATGGTCAACTAAGTCGACTTCCGCCTCACGTACTTGGTCGAGTCCCGTGATGCCGACGTCCGCCGCGCCCTCTGCGACGTACTCGGGTATGTCGGCTGCGCGCGCGTACAGAACGTCTATGTCGGGGTCGACTGTCTTCGCGTAAAGCTTTCGTTCGGCGCCGTTCTGTACCTCCAGACCCGCCTTTTCGAGGAGTTCGACCGTCGGGTCGTGGAGGCGTCCTTTGTTGGGTACGGCTACTCTCATTAACTCAGAACTTGCCGTCGCCGCCCATAACGCCGTCGAATTAGAAACGCGCGCTCACGCCTCACTGGTACCTGCCGCGCCCCTCGATTTCGCGTAGGCGGGCGCGAACGTCGTCGGCGCGCTCCCATGCGTAGCCGTCGTCGAACGCCTCCAGAACCTCGTCGTCGTTCTCCGTCGTTCCGCGCACCGCACTCCTGAAGACATGTAGGTCCATGCCGAAGTCCTCGACGTGGTGCGTCGCGTACGAGAGACCGAAGTCGACTAAGAAGACGCGTTCGTCATCCGCGTCCGGCTTTTCGCGCACGGCGTTCCTTGTCGTCGGGTCGCCGTGCGCCACGCCGTCTTCGTGCAGACATGCGAGATGCTCGCCCATCTGCCGCGCCTCGTCGGGAGTTACGTCGCCGCTCAGGTCGTCGCCAAGCGCTTCCATCGAGAGCGTCGCCTCGCACACGTCAACGTCGAAGACGGGCGGTGTCGGAACGCCCGCGCGCCTCGCGTCGTGGAGCGCGCGCGCCTCGCGTCTCGTTCGGCGTGCGCGCAGACGTTCGTCTAAGTTTTCGTCGCGGTACGGCTTCGGCGCGCGCTCCTTCACGAAACGTCCATCCTCGAAACGCACCTTCGCCTCCGCGCCCTGTACGAGAACGTCTTCCGTGCGTTCCCGTCGCGGCGGTTCGTCGCGCCAGATGACTTCGACCTCGCCGGGACGCCATTTGGGGCGCACGTCGCTCTCCTCGACGGCGACGGTCTCGCCCGCTTCGTAAGCCATCCAGCCTGCAACCGCAATCATCGCCGCGTTGTCCGAAAGGAAACGCGGTTCGGGCGCGTGGAACCGCGCGCCGCGCGCCTCGCACATCTCGCGTAACATCTCACGAAGACGCTCGTTGCGCGAAACTCCACCACCGACGACGAGTTCGTCCTTGCGTGTAAGAGCGAGCGCGCGTTCCGAAACCTCGACGAGCGCGCCGAAGACGTGCTCCTGAAGCGAGTAGGCGAGGTCTTCGAGCGGCACGCCGTCGTCGTACTTATCCTGCGCCGAAGACACGACACCCGAGAACGAGAAGTCCAAGCCTTTGACCGTGTAAGGGAGTTCGACGTAACCGCCGTCTTTCGCAAGCTTCTCCAACTTCGGTCCGCCGGGATGCGCCAACCCGGCGTGTCGCGCGAACTTGTCGAGCGCGTTGCCGACGCCTGTGTCCATCGTCTCGCCGAGGACGCGGTATCTTCCTGCGCGGTATGTCGTGACGAGCGTGTTCGCTCCCGCTGAGTCGAGTGTCACGGGGTCTTCGTAGCCCGACGACCATCGCCCCATCTCAACGTGAGCGACGGTGTGGTTGACGCCTACGAGCGGTACGTCCAGCCTCAGAGCGGTCGCTCGTGCTGTCGTCGCGGTGACGCGGAGACAAGGACCGAGACCTGGACCGCGCGAGAACGCAACAGCCTCGATTTCGTCACGCACGTCGCGCCCCGCCTTTTCGCCCGCCTCTTCGAGAGCCTCGACGACGACATCTACGATATGCGACGCTATATGCTCGCTCGCCTCGCGCGGATGAATACCGCCCTCGTCGGGCGTGTAAGGCTCCGAGACTAGCGAGAGAACCTCGTCGGCTTCGGGGTCGAAGACCGCCGCGCTCACGTTCCACGCCGTGCCCTCTATCCCGAGTATCTTCATGTTCGTAGTTTACGACGAAAACTATTTTAGGTACTGGATTTATTCTCGCGTCAATGAGCGACGACGGGTTTTCACTTCCCGATGACTTGCCTCAACCCGAGGACGACGGCGGGGCTGACCATCTCGTAGGGAGTGATGTACCCTCAGTTTCGCTGTCCGCCACCGACGGCAGAGAGGTTGACCTATCCGAGTTATCGGGTCGTGTAATCGTTTACTGTTATCCGAAGACGGGGCGACCCGACCGCGACGTAATACCCGACGGCTGGAACGAGATTCCGGGTGCGCGCGGATGTACGCCCGAGTCGTGTGGTTTCCGCGACCATTATACCGAACTCCGCAGTAGGGGCGCGGAGGTTTTTGGTCTTTCTGTGCAGTCCTCCGAGTATCAGCGCGAGGCGCGGGAGAGACTTAGCCTGCCTTTCGAACTCCTGAGCGACTCTTCTCTCGAATTTGCTGGCAGTCTCGAACTTCCGACGTTCGAGGTTGACGGCGAAGTCTTGCTGAAACGTCTAACGCTCGTGGTTCTGGACGGACGTATCGAACACGTCTTCTATCCGGTCTTCCCGCCTGACCAACACGCCGACGAAGTCCTTAGTTGGTTGGATGGCTGGAACTAGATAAAAGAGCGCGCGGTTTACTCCCACTCGGTGAATCCGCACCTGCCACAGTGTTTCCTGTCGCCGTGATCGGCGAGAAAGGCGTCGCACTTGGGGCACTCTTCCTTTTTGACGGTGATTTCGTCTCCGTCTACCTCGTAGTAGTCTCCGCGCGCGGTCATGCTTCAGCCTCCTCCTCTGCGTCTTCTTCGGCTTCTTCGTCCGCTTCGTCCTCTTCTTCTCCTTCGGCTTCAGCCTCTTCCTCGGCTTCCTCCGTTTCCTCCTCTTCCGCTTCCGGTTCTTCGTCCTCGGGTTCTTCCTCCGTCTCGACGCCTATCTTGTTTCTTTCGAGCATGTACGTCTCCTCTATCTCGCGCGCGTCCTCGGACGACTCGTAGACCTTCGCGTACCCGAGCGTCTCGTTCATGCCGAACTTTGTGTCCATCTTGTGCACGACGACCTCGTCGCTGTCCTTGCCTAACTTCGCGGCGAGCGAGTCGCGCACGGCGAGTCTTGCAGGGGTTTCTCCGTCGTGTACTACGCTGAAACTTACTTCGGTCCTGTTGAGGAGTTCGTTCTCCTCCTCTTCTGTGATCTCTATATCCATATTGTCCTCTTGGTCGGTTGCCGAAAAAAGCCCGGGGCGGGTATTAAGAATTACGAAGCTATACCCAGAGCGTCTTCAAGAGCGTCCTCGTCACCCTCCATCCGTCTCAGAAGGTCGAGAGCACGCCCACGTGTCCGTTCGTTAACGTCTACATACACCATCCCTTCGCCGGGCTGTCCGTACAGAACAGTGTCGCCGTCGGACGCGAGAACGACGGCAGGCAGAACGACGAGGTCCTCCTCCCCCTCTACCTCCACGAGAGAAACACCATCGTCGGCAAGTGCTTCACGCAGAGCCAATACGACTTCACGCGAAACCGTCGCGGGCGCGTTCTCGACACGCGCGGCGACGGGTAGCGCGCTCCAACGTTCGACTACCTCGGGGTCAACCTCCTCACGCTCCGTCTTTCCGTCAACTACGGCTACGTCCGGCGTAACTCCGGCTTCAAGGAGATAGTAGGTCACCATGTCGCCGACGGCTACGACGCGTCCGGTGAGACGTTCACGGTCTGTCTCCGCGACGACGTCGCCAAGAGGTTCCTTGAGTTCGCCGCGCATCTCCTTCGGAAGACGGACGAGCGTCTCTTCTTCTCCCATCTTACCGGACCTTGAGCGCGTAACTCCCCGAGAGTTCGACCTCCATCTTCTCGGCAATCTCGCTCTCCTCTGGGTCTATGATAACGACGTAACCCGACCAGTCGTCGCTCAGGTTGTCGGAGCCGCACGAAGGACAGACCTCGTCGCGTGTAACGCGGTGACAGTCTCTGCAGGCTACCTGACTCATTCTTTCTCAGCTCTCCGCTTTCTCCTTCTGTGCCTCTTCCTCCAGCCAGCCGTGCTTCCCTAGCCCGGACTGACGTGCGGTCAGACCTATCTTCGACTCGCGCGGGTTGCGTTCGTCTATCGAGACGGTCACTATACGTCCTCTCACGGCGTCTCCGATACCCATGTCACGGTTCGTCTCACGCGAGTGCATCCTCTCGTTCTCCTCGTCGAACGAGAAGTAGTCGTCGCCTATCTGCGACGCGTGCAGGAGTGCTTCGACAGGTCCTATGTTGACGAAAAGCCCGAAGCTGACCGTCTCGGCGACCTTTCCGTCGAGCACCTCCTGCATCATCGGTTCGAAGACGACGGCGTCGAACTCCGCTTCGTAGAAGACGCCGCCCTCGTTGTAGAGTATCTTGCCCTCGCCCGTTTCGTGAACGTCGGTGACGGCGACTATCCAGCCGAGTTCTTCGTCGCACATTCCCTCCAGTTTGTCCTGAAGGAGTTCGAGTATCAGGTCCTCCGAGACCTCGTCCAGACGTTCGGGCGGAACCCTTACCGTATCTACAAGCCTTGCTTTTTTGTACATTATGGGTACTCTGCCTCCAGACGGTTTTTCTGTCTCAGATACAACACCGGTACGTTACTTTCAAGAAGCCTCTCTTTAAGCCTTGCGTCGTTGGTCGCGGCGACGGCGTCACCTTCTACTGCGACCTCCACAACTGCGTCGTCGCCGTGTGTCTCGTCCGTCTCGACGACCTCACAGCGTTCGCGCGCGAGTTCGAGCGCGACCGACGCGTCATCGTTTCCTTCGTCGGCGAGAGCGCGGAGTTCGCGCAGAACTGCGTCGGGAACGACGGCGTCGTATCCGCCGAGCACACGCTCCGCTTCGTCGAAGACATCGACTTTGTGTTGGGAAGGCGTCATGAGCATGTTTGCGTCGAACACGACTCTCATCTCACCGTCCCTACGCCGATGAGACGCCACCGCGAACCCACGCGGCGGTTTATCGCCATCTTGTCTCCCACCTCTGCGCAGACGGGGCGTTTGAGACGGACCTCCGCCTCACCTTCACGCGCGCTCGTCACGCTACCGACCGTCGTCGCCGTGCCGACAGAAAGCATCAGGGGTTCGCCCGTCGATATCGGCTCTACCTCCTCGCCTCCGTCTACGCCGACGACACGTTCGAGCAGGTCAACCTCTATCGTGAACTCGTGGAAGACAGGCGGAAGCGTCCCGGGTTCGCCAGCGACCTGTCCCGCGAGCGCGTCACCCTTCGTGAGCGACGGGTCGAGACCTGTTCCGACGCCCAACAGACCGCCGGGCGTCGCTTCCTCGACCATCTCGTCGCCTGCCATTATCGACCGTACCGTCGTCTCTATCGGCTCGTACTCGTCGTCGACCTCGCTTCCGGGACGTATCTCGAAGCCGTCGTCGACCTCCAAGACGCCCTGTGCGAGAGACCCTCCGACGACGCCGCCCTTGATGGAGTCGATGGGCGTGCCCGGACGGTTTACATCGAACGACCGCGCGACGTACATCCTCGCGGGCGCGTCGGCGTCGCGCTCGGGCGTCGGTATCTCCTCCTCTATCGCTTCTATCAGCCTGTCGATGTTGACGCCCTGTTGCGCGCTGAGAGGCACGATAGGCGCGTCCTCGGCGACGGTACCCTCGACGAACTCCTTTATCTCTTCGTAGCTTTCCTTCGCCCTTTCACGCGATACGAGGTCCACCTTGTTCTGTGCTATCACGACGTTCTCGACGCCGATTATGTCGAGTGCCATAAGGTGTTCCTCGGTCTGCGCCTGAGGACACTCCTCGTTCGCGCTTATGACGAGCACGGCACCGTCCATCAGCGACGCGCCCGACAGCATCGTCGCCATAAGCGTCTCGTGTCCCGGCGAATCGACGAAAGAGACGGCGCGCACGACCTCACTCTCGCTCCCGTCGGGACATTCCTCCTCGACTGTGTAGCATTCGGGCGGTTCGCCCGGACACCGACGAAATGTGGTGTCGGCGTACCCGAGACGTATCGAGATACCCCTTTTCATCTCCTCGCTGTGCTGGTCGGTCCACTCACCGCTCAACGCCTGTACGAGCGTCGTCTTCCCGTGGTCTACGTGCCCCACGAGTCCGATGTTGACTTCGGGTTGTGTCACTTTTGGGTACCTCTGCGCAAAATCTGTCTTTTAGTCGGTCGGGGCGATTATTAAACCTTCTCAAACTGCGTGAGTCTCTGGATAGTATCCCCACGAAGACCGTTCGCCCGACCACCACGTAGTCGGACGGCTTCTCCGGTACCCGTGTCACAGTCTCCGGAAAGCCGTGTCACGTACGCTTTCTCGGAAAACTCTTTATGCCGTCAACGTACAAGAACGAACGATGGAAGAACGGGTCCTCGCCGTCGTCTGTCTTCTGATAGCCGTCTCGGCTCTTGCTGGAGTGCTTTACCAGACGGGCGACGTGCCCACCGACGAAACCGTGACACGCCTCGACATCGACGCTGAAGGAGACGCCGTCTGCGTCCTCGAAGCCCGGAGGTGCGGAAGAAGGGACGGGGCACGGGAGGAGCGCGACCGGAGACGCCAGCGGTGACGAGGTCTTCGGGGAACGGAAGACGCCGGCGTGCCCCTCTACGCCTACGCGGTCGCGGTCGTGGTCCTCCTCTCCGTCGCCGCCTTCGTCTACCACAACGCCCGAAACGGCGGAGGGACGGAAGCCCCAGCCGAAGAGCCGAGCCGAAGAGAGCCGACGAGGAAGCGACCGAAGAGCCGGAGTCCGACGACGAACGCGTCCTGGCGCATGATCGGGGCGGAGGGCCGGACGCATGAAACGAGAAACACGTCGTAGAGGAGCACCAGGATGGAGCGAGGCGAAGGTGCGGTAGAGCTGACGTCCCGGCGTTGGAGGACGAAGGCGAGATCCACGAAGATACGTCTTCGGGCGCGCGAACATACTGGGAATAGAAGACGAGGAAAACGAAGAGGAGAACTTTCCTGCTTGAGCACAGAAGGCGTGTTTCCTTCCACGAGTTGCGGCGGCTTGCTCTTCTTCCCTTTTCCGCCGCACTTGCGCGCGACTTCGAGGTGGTCGTTCGAGGAGTTCGCGGAGTTCGGGCTTGAACCTAGACGTGTCGCGTGCACACGTCGCCTCTACGACCGGCGGCGAACCCGCGAGCTGTGCGTGAAGAGAACGCGCTCCGCGACGCTTCTTCGCGTTCGACGAGACGCCACCGCGTCACCTCTTCGCCGGTCCTCTTCCTCGACGAGTTCGGCGTCGCAACGCGCCCACCCGTCCGCGTCCACGCGCAGGGCGTCCAGTCGGTCGCCGACACGTTCGGTGTCGTGCGCCGAGCGCCGGACTACGACGTCGACGACCGGGGTCGCGTGTTGAAGTCAACGACGACGTCTGCGCAGCGCCGCGCCCGTACATTTTCAGAGCGTCCGTGCTACCCTCCCGCCGGGCGCGCGTCAGAGCTCCGTCGTCCTCTTTCTCCTTCAGGACCCCCATCGGCGCGGCGTTCGGCTCTCCGTCCTCGTTGTGTGTAGTTGCCACCGTCTCCGTGATGCGTGCGTCCAAGATGTTCCTCATCTGTCCAGCCTCTCCTGAGAGCGACGAAGCGCGCGCCGGCGACGATATCGGCGGTCGTGCCGGGGTTAATTCCTTCGTCGGCGAGACGTGCGTCGAGTTCGTCGGGCGGAGGTCGCGCGCCATCCGTGTGACCTCGCGCGCCTTCTCGTCGCCGCGCCTCTCCGCGACGAGGCTGTCCGGCTCCTCGCGCAGAAGGTCGACGTAGACGGAACGCACAGCCTCGCGTGTGTCTCCGCGTGCCGTCTCAAGCTTGCTCGCGGCATGGAACGTCCTCGGGAAGCCGCTCGGTCCACTCGCGCGCGAACGCCGTCTCGCGACGCGGCGTCCTCCATGACCTGGTCGAGGACAGCCGTCCTCGACGACGCGCTCGCGCGCCCCCGGGTCGCGTACGTCGTAGTAGTACGTCGTCGTCGACGTCGCCGACGCGACCTGGTGTAATCGAAAGCCTCGTAGAACTTCGCTGCGTCCTCCGGCGTCGTTTCCTCTCGCGACTTCGGCGCGTCCTTGACACCGCCGCGCGCGGAAGCCGAGACGAGGTGCGCGAAGAAGGAGCGCGCCGAACTGTGTGTTCCCGCCGTCGTGCGCCGACGCGCCACGGACGGCGCGTAGGAAGATCTCGCCTACGTCCCCGTCCTCACCACCCTCTCCGTCCCCGCCGTCCGCGCCGTTCTCGATCGCTTCGAAACCTCTGCGCGCGCCGACCGCCGGCCGGCGGGGGACTGGTGGAAGGTCGTGTCGTCGAAGTCGCGCCTGGGTCCGACGTTGCCGGGCTTCTGAGTCCGGCTTCGAGCAGAAGCCGTCTGTGCGTCTTCCGCGGGCGTTAGCATCTACCACAGTTACTCTTCTCTCCGGTTTATCGTTTTGGCTATTCTTCTCTGTCACGGTTCCGGACGTACCAGCCTCCGACGACGACGAGAGCGACTGCGTCGCAGCGGCGAAGAAGACGACACCGGGCAAAGCTCGCAACACGTTCCACGAGCGTCGGTGCTGCCATCGCGGCATCCATGGCTTCCTGCTGTTCCTCGACGGCTCCTCCG
This sequence comes from Halobacteriales archaeon, assembly GCA_034522195.1. Classification (GTDB taxonomy): domain Archaea; phylum Halobacteriota; class Halobacteria; order Halobacteriales; family Halorutilaceae; genus Halorutilus. Next base: position 83,838 of record JAXHLL010000003.1, read on the forward strand.
TCCGGTGCCGGTGATTCGCTCTCGGCGTCGAAAGCGTTCATTCCACCGCCGTCACCGCCTGCTCCTTCCTCTGTGACCTCCGTTGGTGTGGTGGTCGGGGCGTAGAGCCTGAAGAGGTACTCGACGAATATCGCGGCGACGCCTATCGCGCCACGACCCGAAGAAACGTTGACTACCGTCCCTCGGGTCGTCGAGTCCTCCTCGCGCCGACGGCAGCTGGCGAGAGGCTCGCCAGTACGTGATCCGTCCATCTCCTTCCTTTTCGGAGAGTCCGCGTGCCGTCGACCTCTATGAGACCCGCCTCTTCGAGGTTTTCGAGGTCGTAGCGCGTCTGGACTGTCGTCCCCGCGCGCTCCGCCGACCTCGAACAGCATAGCGTGTTCGTCGTGGAGCTCAGAGAGCATCTTCCGCGCGGTTTCGGATGACAGCGCACCGATGAGGTCGTCGGCGTCGTCGCTGTCCACGCCTATGACGCGCGTCTTGTCCCTCTCCGTGGTTTCCGACATGTTAGGAAGATAGGCGTGCTAACTCGAACATCTTTCCGCGTTCCGTCTCTGTCGCAGCCCGCCGCGAGCGAACCTTGGAAGGTTTTTCCTACGCCCACAAGCGGTGGACGAAACGGAAGCCGTCGGCTGGAACGACAAAGGTTTTTATGTTAAACCGGTGCTGTTGTCATACATACTTACATGTCGTGGACGGGCTCACCGAGAACGCCGTACAGAGTACGCCGAGAGGCTCTTCGGTGTGCTGGGTGCGAAAAAGGAATCGTTCTGTTCGTAGTCGTGTCTGTGGCGGCTGTCGTCCTTGCGGCGGCAGCCCCACGACTCGTCTCGGAACCGGTCACTGGCGTCCTAGTCGCCGTGGCTCTCGGAGGTGCGGTGGCTCTCGACACCGAAATGGCGGAGGACGCGGTCGACCCTGTTGGTCTGTCGCTCCTTCTCGTCGTCGTCGCTTACACCGCAGCCGTCGCGTTCGGTGCGTCGCCCGGGTCGGCTCCCTGCGCTGGGTGCTTCCGCCTTGGTTCTCACAGCGGCTACTGCTTCTACGGCTACGTCACGCGACTGGGAGAACGGGAACCCCGACCCCCTGGGACTGCTCGTCTTCGGCGCGCTCGCCGTCTACGGGGTCTTGCGCCTGACGGGCTGGACGGGCTTCGCCCACTCGCCCGTCTTCGCCGCTCTCGTCCTCTCCGTCGGTGCGGGCTTTGTAGCCGTGCTCTGCACGCCCTACCCCGAGTTGAGCGCGAAGCCGACGAGGATCAGGACGCTGAACTATACCGTCTCCTCCTCGGTGTTCTAAACGAAGTAGCCGACGTGACAGACGAGGACGTGCGCGAAGCATCGCCTCGAAGATGCGTCTCGTGGCCGGGAAAGCTCGAAGGCGTAAAGATGCCGACGGTGGTCGAGGACTCCCACGGCGGTGTGCCTGTCGCCCTTCCGGACGACTCGCCCGACTGGCGTAGCGAGGGAGTCAGCGGTTGAGGAGGGTCACCGCAGGCGGCAGACGCCGACCGTTTCAGCGGGCTTCGTGGTACGCGGAGGCGCAGTCCTGATGTTCCGCAACGGCACGCTGTTCAAAGGCTACGCTGACGGCGAGTTCGGGGCACTCGCTGGAGTTTCTGGGCGACGAAGAGAGACGACGCCGCTTTCTTCTCGCTCGGACACATGCCGCTCAACGACCTCGACGACCTGACACCGACCGACGAAGAAGGTTTTTCGTTACGCCCGAGGAGGCGGAGAGGGAGCGTGTCGAGACGGGCGACGACGCAGGCGAAGGCGCTCTGACGGTGGGCGGCGACGAGATAGACATCGACGAGATGTTCGGAAAAGGCGGACGACATCATCGAGGACCTCTCCGACTGACGAGGGCGGTTTTCCAAACGTATTTATTCGGCAAGAGCGGAATTGCCCTGCGTGGCGGCAGACGGTCCCCTGACCGGAGCCGCACGGCACGGCTGGGCGCGCTCTCTGCTTGGCTCTGGACTCGCGGACTCTCGTAAGCCGCAAAGGGCGTCGTGGCGCTCGTCTTCTCTGACCTTCATAACGGCGGCTTCGGTCGCCGCCGGTGCGGCTGTCGAAGGCGTCATCCCCGGTGCGGTTCTCGCCGCGCTCCTCGCTTGCGCCCGTCGCGCATACGAGGACGTTCGGAACGAGACCATCGACTTTGTCGGCGTCGTCGCTGCTCGTCATGGCTTACGGCGTACACGAATACTCGATATACGTGAGGATAACCCGGCAGGGTCTCTGGTTCCCGCTCGTAGCCGCCCTCCTACTCTTGGCTACCTCGGGTGCCGTCGCGTTGAGGGCGGACACCGACAGTGCTGCCGAGTTTGTCGAGAAGGTGGACGTCGTGGGGTCTCCACGGCCGGTATCTCTGTTCTGCTCTACTCCATCCTGTACGTGGGTACTTGGCCCGCCGAGGCGTCCACGGACGAGTTCCTCTTCTCCCCCGTTCTGCCGGCGGTTCTACCTCTTTTTCACGCTCTCCCTCCTCGGGACGACGGTTGCGTACGCTGCGCGTTCGTCGACCGTTGACGTGGACTCCAACGAACTACGTCGTCAAGCTCGTTTCCGTAGTACGTGGTCTCGCGGAAATCGACGACGCGGAAGACCGTGAGTCCCTTGGACAGCGCGTCCGTTTCAAGGCTGCGCAGGCGCTCACCGGGACTCAGGTTCCGACCCGTGTGGGTATCTGCGGCGGACGTGTGCCTGTTGTCCCTCCCGTTTCCGGCGAACCCGTTTTCGAGGCTGAAGACCTCGACGACCTCCTGAGAGAGAGCACGCGAACTCGGTCTGACGGGCTACGCGGTAGGCGACGGCGGCAGCACGATCCTCTTCAAGAACGGCGAGACCGCCGTCTACGTACATCGAACCCGAGGGCGCAGTTTGGAACCAACCCCGACGTTCTCCCCTACGGCTACTTCGGGGACGCACGCGTCTTCGCGTCGGCCTTACCGCTTTCGTCGACGCCGTCGAGGGGGTTCTTACGCGAGGACGAGAGCGGGAAAGCCGAGGACCTGAAGGAGGAGGTCGGAACCGCGGAAGACGGTCAGGACTCCGAAGCCGTCCTTCCGTCGAGCCAAACCCTCCGTACCGGACGAGGACGAGATCGAAGCCGAAGCCGAAAGGATTGCCCAAGGAGGAAGGCGTCGAGGACATGTTCTCGGAACCGGGGGACGACGAAGAGGTCGCCGCGGAGGGGAAGGCGACGGAAGCCTCTGCTCGAGGCTGACGAAGAAGAGGAGGAAGAAGGAGAAAGAGGAGAAGACCACGACCTTCGACGACGAAACCGACATCAGCAAGAAGATCGACGACACGAGTGACCTGTTCGACTGAGCCGCTCTACCTTTCGACGAGTTCGACGAGGCGTTCGACGAGACGCGCTCGTCGTCTTTCGTGTCCTCCGATGCGCGTGTCCTCGTTGAGCGACGCGGCAGTCTTCGCCCGCTTCCGGCTATCTCGCCGTTCGACGGCCAGAGACGTCCGAGAAGTCGGAGTCACTAGCATGCGTAGACGCCGCGCGACGAGGAAGGGCTCGAGACCCGTCGCGCGCATAAGTTTCGCGGCGGGAGCCGCTCGCGGGCGACCTCGCCGCCGACGAAAGGCGAGACCAGCGACTATACGCGGTCTCGCGGAGTGCTTGCGCACGCCTTCGACCGCGAGCATGGGTCCAAGGCTCGTGACGGGGTTCGGACTTAAGGTCCGATGACGGCGGGTGCTGGCGAGCGCGCTGAGACGGCGTCGGTCGGCGTCGCTTCGTCCGCGCCGCGGAACTCCACGTCGCGCACCTCGGGTTCTCCGCCGTGCGCGACCCACCAGACCTGGAACTGCTCCCAGCCTTCGGGCGTCTCTATGTACGTCGCAACGGGGTCGTCGGAGACGGGCAGGACGCGCGTCTGCGTCAGGGTGCGCCCATCCGCTCCGCGAGACCCCGCGTCGCCTCCGTGAGCGTCGCACGCCGAGTCGAGTGCTGGGGGTGCGCAGTATGTGTCGCGCGCGGTCCTTGTCCGCCTATGAGCATGAACTCGCCGTCGCCGGAGAAGGCGCGCCCCTTGCCGAGCACCGCGACGACTCGACGCGTCTCGACGCTCGTGCCCTCCGGCGACGAGGCGGTCGTGCAGTCTCCGTGTGTGTCGCCATCGGGATACCCCACCACTTTTTTCGGTCGATACTGTCGGAGAAGCGTGTACAGGACGGTGTGGATGTCGGGCAGACGACGGTTGCCCGAGATCTCGATGTCGTCGCCCCGTGTTTACGACGACAGAAAACGTCGCGTTCGTCGAGACTGGTGTCGTCCAGGGTCCGTTCGAGTAGTCTTCGGCGCTCCCGTGCCGCCCGAGAGGAACGTGACGGCTTCGTCGGTCATGTGAAGCTTACCCAGTCCTTGCTGCCGTCTGACCCGTCCGCCGAGCCTGGCTCCACGACCGGCCCAGCGCTCTCAGGATGCGCTGTCAATCAGGTCCCTGTACGGTCTTTTCGAGCGTCTTTGTCCCAGTCTATCTCGAACTCGTCGGGTATCTGTTCGGGGTACTGGGGAAACGAACGACGACCTCTGTCGTCGAGGATCATCGCCCTTTCACGCGTTTCACGTACAGACGCTTCGGCTTGTTACCGCTCGTGAAGTTCGTTTCCGAGGTGTTCGTTCGCGTACTTCGCGCCCTTGCCGACCTGCGCCGTGTCGGTGTCGTACGAGTCGAGCTTCTGACCTATGCCCCCGGGTATGCCAACCTCGTTGTATCCCGTACTGGCCATCCTTGAAGACACTCGAAAGCCCGCCGTCACGGACGTACTCGGATATCTCGTCGAAGCCCTCTCCGCTCGAGTGTGCGTTGTATGACCTCCTTCTGCACCTCCTTTGTGACCTGCGAAACGTCGCTGCGTTTGTACTCGAAGCCGGTGATGTCGAGGTCGTCGACCTCCTTTCCTCCTTCCAGGACGAGGCTTCCTGCGTAACGCTTCTTGCAACCGCAGCCTTCGAAGAAACGACGATACCGCTTCTCGAACTCTATCTCCCAGCTGTGCCTCGCTCGCCGTTGAACTCCTCGACCGCGAAGTCGTGGTAGTCGCGTTCTTGCGCATGCTCCTCGAGCGAGCTCGCACGCGTTCGACGTGTGTCTGTAAGTTCTCCGTCGCCTAAGCTCGACCGTACTGCTGTCGGGTCAGTATGCCATTACGACCACCTCGTACCCTTCCGTCCTCGACGACGTCACGCGTGTGCTCTATGACCTTTCTTCCTGTCCGCCGTCCACGGCGCTCCCCATGCTGCGCGGTCGTCAGAGGCGGAAACCGCGGCGTTAAGCCGCTACGCCGGTAAGCAGCTTCTGCCCGATCCACTGGAAACTTTGCCGTTCCTCCCCGGCCTGGCGCCGTGTGGTTGTCTTCTACGGTGACGCGGTCGACGCGCCCGTCGCTCTCGCTCGCCCCGCCGTCGGGGTGCCATACCGGAACGCACCTTTGTTGTCGCTGAAACGGATACGCCGAGGACGCCGCGTCTTCTGTTGACGAGAGGCTTGTAGCCTAAGTGGACAGGCGAGACGTACCCATGTCATCCTTTCAGTTGGTCGCTCTTTGTCGAGTAGCGGATACCCGGTGTGCAGTGTCTCCGTCACCGCGCATCAGGGCGTCGAAGAGGTGTTTGAGCGACGAGGCGTCGAGTTCGAAGACGAACTCAGGCAGACGCTTGTCGGCGCTCCCCGAACCGCGCAGTTCTCGGTTAGCCAGTCCGCGATAACGGCGTTACAGAAGCTTATCTGACGTGCTTCCTTATGTGGATTCAACCCCATACGCTCCAGAAGACCGACGAGTCTTCCGCGTCCGTCGTCGTCCATCTGTACCTAACTGCACCTTCTACGACCTTCCGCGCGTCGCGTTCTCGTCGTACTCCTTCGGCTCTATCTGCGTCGAGCGCTACCCCCTCTGCGACGTACCAGCCCGACGAAGCGCAGCCGTCCCTCCATGTCGTATGTCGCAGGCACCGGCGAGCTGCTGGCGCGCCGCGCTGGACGAGTACCTCGTCCGCCTCCTCCGCGACGACGGGGTTCTCCGCGGCGTCCTCCGAGCCACTCAGTACGCCTTCCTGTTCCGACTCGTATTCGAGCACTTTCCGCCGCGCCTCCTACCGCCTTCTTGTAGGTCGCTCCGTGTTCCCGTCGGTGTCGAGGTACGCCGTCTCGGCGTCGCCCTCTTCGAGCGAACTGAACGTCTCTGGTTTCCGTCCTTCGATGGGATTTCTCCCCGTCGGTATCTGATAGTTCGTGTAGTCGTTGAGGTCGCCCGCTGCGACGAGACTCGGCTTCGCCGCCGCCTGCTTCGACGAGCCTGCGGTGGCTCGGGTAGGCATCACCGAGAGAGTCGGTGTACCGCGTCTCGAGCATCGACCATCTCTCCGTCGTACGGACACTCGTGCGTCTCCGGTACGCGTTCGTCTCGACCTCGTGCGTCTCGGGGTCGATGGTTGTAGAGACTCTCGCCGACCTCGACGTCTTCGAGGCCAGGGTTTTATGCCGTCCTCGCCGACGACCTCCGTCTCGCTGTCGAAAAGCCGTTCGTCACCGACCTTTGTTGCGTTCTGCTGGTTGTCGTCTTTGGCGTACTTCCTCGCTCCCCATCTCGTGGTCGTCGCGCGCAGGCCTTCTTCTTGTCGCGCTCCTCCAACAGTTGGGTGACGATACTCTTCGTGAGTCCTTTTGCAGGCTTCCTTGCGGAAACGTACGACGCTTTCGTCGGGGCATCTCTACGTCGAAGGTTTCGCCTTCGTAGTCTTCAGGCGACTTTTGTTTCGGGGCTGGCGTTTACGGATATCATCGACGTCGGGTACAGCGACTGTCCTGTGCGCTGGAACTTGCCGCCGCGCCCCGCTAAGACGACATGGTCGTTCTACGGCTGTGCAGAACGAGTACGAGACACGCCCGTCGTGGTCCTTGATGGAGGCGTTGACGCTCTCTTGTTGAACGAACCCCTCTCTTCCGAAACGGACGTACAAGTACCGTCCGACTGCTTCTTGACGGTCGGCTTGTGTCCGCACCGCACTCCCAAGCGGACGATGTCGTCCTTGAGCGCGTCGCTCTTCGTCCAGAACTTGTCTTCGCTCCCGGTCCGCTCCGAAGGCGTTCACGTCTCCCTTGGCTAGTGTCTTCGGGGGCGCGCGCAGATGGCTCGCGTCGGAGTTACGAAGACGAACTCCGGCAGGTGCTTCTCGCCGCTCGTCGCGCCGCAGTTTTCGACGAGCCCGGTCCAAGAGGAGCACCGGTTCGAAGAGGTTGATTCCGCGTGCGTCGGCGGGATGTGGTTCAGTTCCATGCGCTCCAGAAGGTCGCGTATCTCTTCGCGCTCCTCTCCTTGCTGGTGTAGCGTGACGCTGTGGTCGCCCGTGCCGCCGTCGTCAGACGCTTCCTTGCCCGTGACGTCCCGGCCGACGAGGCGGAGCCGCAGTCGTCCGTGTCGAACGTCGTCGGAACGCCGCCGATGCCGCCTGTTGTCGTGCTTCAGAACCACGTCATCCGCTGCCCTTTCGATGTCTTCGCGGTGTTGTCTGCAATTCCGATAGGACCGAGGGTACGTTCCCCGTCTTTTCGAGCATCAGACCGCTTGAAGAGCTCGTCGCGCGAGTTCCATCTCGTCACAGACGGTGTCGGGCAGGTCGTGTCTCACGGAACGCAGGTCGCGTTCGGCGTTCGCCGTAGCCTAGCCTTCGTCGACCTCTCGCCAGAACTCGAACGTCTCGGGTCGCTCCCCGTCCCCATCGCGTCGTGGTTCGGGAACGCGAACCTGTCCGTCTCGGGAACGTCTCTGTATTCGAGAAACTCGAAGTCGTCGGGCGTCTGGCTGTCCCAACGCCTCTTGTTGGAGACCAAGGCCGGCCGGCTGGTTCTCGGTCACCTTGAAGTCGTGCGTGTTGCTGACGTGGTGGAGTTCGCCGTAGCTGTTTTCGTAGTCGTCGAGTCTCGACAACCTCGTCAACCTCGACCTCGAACGTCTCGGGGTTCAGCGTGTAGACCTCGTCGCCGACCCGGAACGTCGCGTATGTTCCTCACGCCGTCGGGCGTGACGACTTGCGGTGTCGCCGCTGAAACACGAGGTCGAGATGCGGCGACGTTCTCACGTATCCCCGTTATAGGCTCGAAGACTTCGCCGCCCTCGTACTCCTCGCCGCCACCTCCGCCGCGTTTTGACGGCAGGACGAACTTGTTGTGCGCCTTACGCAGGACGTAGATATCGACCACGTCCGACGGCGTCGTTGCGTCTTCGAGCGAACAGCCCACGAAACGCGCGAGTTCGCGGAAGAAGTCGATGACTCCGACCTTCTCGTCGATACGGACGCAGAGTTCGACGTCCATCTTGTTGTACTCCAAGAGCTTGTCGGGGTCGTCCTCCCAGAGGTCTCCGATTTTGCCGGTGTACGTCACCTTCGACTCGCCGAGTTCCTCCTCCGCGATTGCGTCGAGCCTGTACGATTCGAGTTCGGTGAACTTCATCCGCTGGTAGGCGTACAGGAGGTCGAACGTCGCACGTCCCTTTATCGTCGGTCCGCCCCAGTCGTCGTGCCATACCTCGCCGACACGCGAGAGGCGTTTGGGTTCCATTCCCTCGCCGTCGAGCACCTTCAGACGGTCTATGAGGTAAGGAAAGTCGAAGTCGTTGGAGTTCCAGCCAGTGAGGAGGTCGGGGTCACGGTCCTCAAAGTACCCGAGGAGACCGTTGAGCATCTCCTCCTCGCTATCGCACGCGTGCAGGATGTAGTCGTCCGCTTCTACCTCACTTTCGTCGATGTCCCATGCGAACATCCGGTACTCGTCGTCGAACGAGTCCCAGACAGCGACACAGATGACGGGTTCCTCGCCGTCCTCCGGAAATCCGTTCCTGTCTTCAACCTCTATGTCGAGTATGCAGGTGCGCGCGGGCGTGTCGGCGTCGCAGGGCGTCACGTCGCCGGCTTCGATTTCGACCGTCTCTCCGCCGGTTGTGTCGAGGCGCATCCCCGACTTCACATCCTCGTCGATACGGAAACGGTTGGGGAACAGTATGTCCGCCTCGTAATGCGTGTACGACTCGCGCACCTCGCCCACGTCTGCGGGTATACGTGTGTAGATACGTGTCAGGTCGTCGCTGTCTATCGAAACAAAGCCCGTCTCGGTGCCCGTGACACGTTCGTCCTCTTCGACGCCTTCCTCCACCTCCTCGTTCGGCGCGTAGAAGTAAGGTCGGAAGTCCGTGACACGGACGTGCCGTGCCTCGCCTTCGCGTGTCCTCCCGAAGACGTGCACGACGGGATACGGTCCGTCCTCGCCGCTCTCGACGGTGTAGTTAACCTTCAGAACACCTATCTCCTCGCCCTGCTTATCGTCGCTCCCTCCGTCGAAAGCACCGAGGTTCGCCTGTCCCATGCGGTTCGTATGCTTTCACCCCACAAAAGTCGTGTGGGACACCCTCGTCGCCTAGCGACGATTCTGTCGCCACATAAACATCATGATTAAACGACCGTGACAACATCTCACAAGGGTTATATATCCGGGTAACTAAATACAGGCGGAGGTAAGAAGCTATGTCCACAGCCGAAAGACGGGACGAGTCGAAACCCGAACCGAACCTTGAGTCGTACGAGACCGATAACGGGACGGTGATCTATGACTCGGCGAACCCGTTGGCGTGGATAAAGGCTGAGGACGGAGCGACGCAGTCGTTGAAAGAAAGTCTCTGAACATCGCCCCCGGACTGTAACGAATACTTTACATCACTTCTTGCTAAGTTTTGTCTATGGAGATGGAGTACAGTACCACGGAGACGTTACCGGAGCGTGAGGTGGACGAGGTACTCGGTGTCGCGCGCGGAAACACCGTGAGGGCACGGAACGTCGGACGCGACATCACGCAGGCTCTGCGCAACCTCATCGGCGGCGAACTAAAGGCGTACTCCGAACTGTATTCGGACACACGCGACCAAGCACTCGGAAGGATGCTTCAGGACGCCGAGAGCATGGGCGCGGATGCTGTCGTCAACGTCCGTTTCGAGACATCGCAGATAGCGGGGAGCAGTGCCGAACTTCTGGCGTACGGCACAGCGGTACGGCTACGTTGACCTACGGCTGAGGCAGTACGAAGTAGGTGGACCTGTCGCCGTCCTCGAACAGGAAGGTGACGACGTAGAAGTCGCCGTCCTCTATCTCGAACTCGTTGCCGCCCCTGTAGAACTCCACCGTATTCTGCGACACACCGGGACCGAACACGAGGTTGACCGGCTCGAACAGACCGCCTATGTCGAGCGACGTTCCCTCCAGAACACCACGCGACGGTGGCTGGCGGAAGGTGCCCTGACCCTGTCCTTGGTCTGGCGAATAGAAGTTCAGCCTCGCCTGCGCGACCGTGAGAGGCGCGCTCTCAGTGTTCCTGAACTCCATCGTCGACGCGCAGACGACCGTCTGTCCGCCGCCCTGTCCGGGACCCGTACCACCACACTGTTCTATCGTCGCGCCTTCAAGCACCAAACCGCTCGGGTTCGGGTTTATGTCGCTTCCATCTCCACCGCTACCCGAACCGCCGGACGAGACGGCGGTGACGGTGAACTCGATGTCCTCCTTGGTGCTCGCGTCGAACGCCGGGTCCGCGGCTCTTCCTGCCATGCTAGCACGTACCTTCGAGATTCCCTGCGGCGGTTCGTACGTCACACGCGCCTCGCCTCTTTCGTCCGTTCTGACCTCGTCGGCGGACAGGTCGCCGTCACTGTCGAACCCGACGGTTACGCCGCTGACGGGGTTGTTGTACCTGTCGCGTACCTGCACTACGACCGGCAAAGTCGAACCTTCCGCAACGGACATCTGCGTGCTCCCTTCGGTCGTGAGGTAGTGTCCGCCCTCCTCAGTAAGGCGCGAACCCACGCCGACCTTCGTCATCCTCAGGTCGTACTCAACATCCTCGCCGTCGTTCTTGGAGACGAGTTTGACCGTTAACACGTCTTCGCCCTCATCGACCGAGATGTCCGATACGTAGCCGCCGTTACCGACCGTCTGGTCCGTCAGAAGGTCCTCCCATCTCTCCTGTGACAGAGCTGTCGGCACCGAGATTGTGATTCCGTCGTTGCCCGTGACGTTAGTAACGCTCACCGAGGTCCCCGGCGCGCTCAGAGGTACGAGGTCAAGCGGCTCCGTGCCCGAACCCGACTTCGACAGGCTTCCATCGACCGAGACGAGCGTGATACGTCTGCCGCTCACGAGAACGGTGTCCGAAACCGTAGCCTGACCGTCGCGTTCCTCGACGTAGACGACCGCGCCTGTGCCCTCGTAGACGACAGTTCTGTCGTCGCTGAGGACGTTGTACCGAGGTTCGTAGACGAGGCTCTTGGTCGGGAACTCGACCGGGTTTCCGTTCCAGTAGTCGGCGGTTTCGTTGTCCGTCGCAACGACGTTTTCGAGGACGAATGCCGATTCCTCGCCCGTCGAGACGGTTCCGGAAGGTGACGGCGGGTTCAGGAGCAGGAACCGTCGTGGGTACTCCGTCCCGAGTTCGATGTTCGCTGCGGACGCACGTCCCGTGGCTGAGGTCTGTATGCTCTCCGCACGGAGGTTCTGCATGTCGTCCTGTACCGACTGGCTGTGGTCGAACTCAACGCCCTCGTTCCATATCGGAACCGCCGAGAACTGCAGTAGTGTGAGTGCTATCGTCGATATGGCTATCACGAGCACGAAGCCGACCACCGGCGAAACTGCTCTCTCATCTCTCCCTCCCCGATACTTCCTCTGTGTCTCTGTCGTTCGCATCTCTTTGTTTTCCTTGCTTGTTGTTATGTTCATGTCAGGTCGCCACCCAGAACGCCGCCACGGTGAGCACCGTGAAGGCTATCGCGTACTTCAGACCCGCGAACAGGTCGTTCTCGCCCATCATCCCCGCGAGCACGCCGTTGCCGAAGGCGAGTATCAGCGCGGAGTGGTAGAACAGCGTCCTGTACGTCTCTATGGGTATCTGTGTCAGAGAGCCTACTTCTCCCCCTCCCACGCCCGTCGGCGTCGAACCTGGCTCCTGCGCAGGTATTGCTTCGTACAGGGGTATCAGGTAGAACCTGTCGAGCATGAGTACGACACCGAGGTAGACGAAGAAGCTTATCATGATGACTGCTATGTACGCCGACATCTCCTGCGCCCGCTTCTTCCGTAGCCTGTACTCGTTTGCGGTGTCCTGCGCGGCGACTTCGAGAATTCTGCTCAGCTCGCCCGTCGTCCTGCTCGCCTTCGAGAGGAGGTTCATCGACCTAGAAACCTGCGGTACACGTAGCCTGTTGGCGCAGTCAACGAGAGCCTCGCTCGTGTCGTGCTTCCACCGTATGTCGTTGCTCACCCTGCTGAACTCCTCGCTTATTCCGCCCTCCCCTCTACGTGACACGTGGTCGAAGCTCTCCGTCAGCGACATACCCATCTCGTTCGCGTTCGAGACCGCGCTGAGCTTCTCGGGGAACCTCGAAACGACCCCGCGGATACGCTGGTTCTTCATCTCGTGGAAGAACGAAAGCGGTGTGACCGCAACGAGAACCGGCAGTACGACGAGAACCGTCGTCGTCCAGACCGGTTTCGTCAGTATTTCGCTCGTCGAGGCAACGTCCGACTCCGAAACGAGAACGAACGTCACGAGAGCGGCGGGTACCGAGATGAACAACGAAAGCGTCGGTCTGCGCTTGATTGGGTCGAGCGGGTCGCGTAGGAAGCTTCTGACCGACTTCAGCACCTTCGTGCGTCTGTAGCTTCTGTACCTCGGGTCTTTCCGCACGGCTTCACTCTTTCTTGCCTTTGTGCTTGCTTCTTTCTCCGTCTCTGTGGCTATTACAACCTCGTCGTCCCACGAATACGGCTTAGAAAGCAGGTGTAACAGAAGACCGAACGTCACGACGCCGAGCGGTATGCCGACGTAGATGACGACGCCTATCGCGTTGAGCGTCGATGCCCCTATGAAGCTCATGACGAGAAGGATTATCAGGAACAGGAGAGGCGCGGCTATGAAGACCGTCGTGTACACCTCGCCTAAGAGACCGAGGTTCTGCACGAACTCCTCCTGTTCGTCCTGCGCCCTCTCGAAGTACCTCTCGCCCTCGTTGTGGAGGAACTTGGTTATGTCGCCGCCGGAGTCGATGGTGCTCAGGAGGTCGTCGAAGAACTTCTTTATGTTCTCGCTCGGCGTCGTCCTGCGCGCGTTCGAAAGAGCCGTCGGAAGCGGCGTGCCGAACTCGTCCATGTCGCGCACGACCGTCTCGAACTCGTTCGCCACCTCGCCGTAGACATCCTCCGACCGCGCAAGCTCCCTCATCGCATCTATTATGGAGGTTCCGCCGCGTGTGAGAGCGTACATGAAGACCACTGCGTGTGGTAGCATGACGTTGATGCTCCGACTGCGCTGGTTCGCTCTGAGGCGCGGGTAGTAGTAGAGCGTAGTCCACGCCAAAACACCGAAGACGAGTGCCGTAGAGACGGATATCAGGGTAGCCTGAATAGCTGTGCTGTACGTCGTAGCGAACGAAGCCGCGGAGCCGCTCAGAGGTATCGGCGACCTCAGACCGTCGAGCGCGCCCGAAGACGCCATCACGTACGTCGTTACGACCCCCGCGATAACGCCGAAAGCCGCGCTCATCACGGAGTAGCCGAACGCCCTCGAAAGGTAGACGTCGTACGGAACACCTATCCGTGCTTGGTTGAGGTGTCTGCGCAGGTTGGCGTACTTCTCCGGTCGAGATTTGAAGTAACCGCGCACGAAGCCGTAAGGACCACCGATGTCCGTGACGCTCCTTGACGTGCCCCGCCTCCACGGACGCCCGATACGCCTGAGGAAGTCGGACACGAGCACGATAATTTCGGCGAACCTCTCCTTCGCTCCCCTCGGCGAGCCGTCGTGTCCGGTACCGCTCTCCGTCTCAGTTCCCATCGGCGACCACCTCCTCTTCTTCTTGAATGATCGCCTCCTCTATCTCCTGAACCTCGTCGGTGTCGAGCGTACCGTCCCTGATGCCCTCGACGACCCAGTCCTGGTCGTGCCAGAACATATGTATCATGCTACCAACCTTCTCGTGGTCGGTCGTCTCGTCGCCGACGAGGAACTCCAAGACCTCCCTACGCCTCCTTAGCTCCTCTTTGAGACGCTCTTCGCCCCAGCCGTTCGTCCTCGCGATGTCCTGAAGGAGGGATGGCTCCGCCAGCTTCCTGTGCTCGTCCGTCGCTGCGTCCCACTTGAAGACCGACTTGGTGCGTATGCTGTCACCCGTGCCGCTGTCACCTATTTCGACTATCTCGCTGTTCCTGCGCACCCTCTTGCCGCCGTGGACTATCTGCTTCTGCACCGAAACGATGTCTAACGCCTGCACCATCCTGCGCGGCACGTTCAGCGGGTCGTTCTCCAGCCTGTCTATGAGCGAATCGACCGAGTCGGCGTGGAACGTCGTGTAAGACGTATGTCCCGTGGCGAGAGCCTGAAAGAACGTCAGAGCGACCTCGGGTTGCGCACGTATCTCACCCACGAGTATGTGCTCGGGACGCTGCCTGAGTGCCGCCTGCAGCAGGTCGTACATGTCCACGTCGCCGCGCTCACCTGCCGCGAACGGCTGTCTCGTCACGCTCTGTATCCAGTTGTCGTGTGGCAGCTTTATCTCGCGCGTGTCCTCTATTGAGACCACCTTCGACTTGGGCGGTATGAAGAACGAAACCGCGTTCATGCTCGTCGTCTTGCCCGAAGCCGTACCGCCTGCGAAGACCAACGACTTGTTGTTCTCGATGCAGAGCCAGAAGTACGCCATCTCGTCGAGCGAGAACGTGTTCCAACGTATCAGGTCGACAGGCGTTATCGGCACGTCGGCGAACTTCCGTATCGTGAAGTTTGACCCGCGCGTGCTTATGTCGTCCCCGAGCGTCAGCTGTACGCGCGAACCGTCGGGCAGGCTCGTGTCGACGAGCGGGTTCGAGACGGATATGTGGCAGCCGCTCTTCTGCGCCATACGAACGATGAACGAGTTGAGGACGCTCCCCTTATCGAAAGCGACGTTCGTCATAAGGTCGCGGTAGTTGCGGTGGTAGACGTACACCGGAACGCCTGTTCCGTCGCACGATATATCCTCTATGTTCCTGTCGCGCATTATCGCGTCTATCTTTCCGTGCTCGGCGAAGTCGCGTCTGAGGTAGTACTGTATCTTGTGCAGCGAGCCGTCGGACATACCTCCGCTGTACTCGTGTATCAGCTCCTCGGAGACCTTCTTGAACTTCTCCGCGCGGTCCTCACCCTCCTCGACGTCGACGTAAGTGATGACGTCGCGGAGTATCTCCGTCAGGTCGCCGCTGGCGAACTCCTCGAACTCGTCCATCGTGGGCTCGACGACGTAGTAGGTTTCGTCCCTCTTTTTTTCGTCGCGGAGTATCGAGACGTACGCGAACGGCTTGTTGACCCAGTAACGCTCCACCTCTTCGTGTTCGTCGAGGTACGAGAAATCGAAGAAGGACTCTTCGAGGAACTCGTCCGATGGGTCGCCCCACGGGTACGTTTCTTCCGTTGTCTCGAAGTACTCCTTGAGTTCCTCTACCACCTCCTCCCGGCTGCCGACATCGGGTATTTCGCTCGTCGCATCCACAGGCATCTCGGCTACCTGCACGGATCCTTCTACTCCTATCTCCGCTACTGTTTCTGCTTCTATCTCACCGTCCGCCTCAGACGCCAGCGCTCCTCAGCACGGTTCGTCTCTCCCTTATCATCTTTTGACATTTGTTTACCTTCTGTTTCATATGGACTCGATTCCATAAATAGATTACTATCCGTAAAGAAAAGGAAACCAAAACAGGGAGCTTGATAAATAAACCCTAAATATTCGTGCATCCCCGAATAGAGAGACGAATGTAGTTTGAATCCTCAGTGGTCTGTGTTCACGCTGTCATTCACCGAACTCGACGTCTGTGACCTCGAACCGCGTGCCGTCTTCTTCGCTCTCCGTCACCTCCACCTCCCAGCCGTGCGTTTCGGCTACCTCCTCGACTATCGAAAGCCCGAGTCCTGCGCCGCCCTCCGATGTCGAGTAGCCGCTCTCGAATATATCGTCGCGCACGCCTTCGGGTATTCCGGGTCCGTCGTCTGCGACATAGAAGCCGTCGGTTTCCTCGTCGTCGATTCTGTCCACGGTCACTGTCACTTCGTCGTCACAGTGTTCGACAGAGTTCCGCATGAGATTCTCCATCATATGCTGTAACTGGCTCCTGTCCGCCCGCACCTCCTTTTCCGTGTCTGTGACGAGCCTCGCTCCCTCCGTCTCCACGTTGCGCCAGCACTCTTCGGCGACATCGTCGAGACGGACAGGCTCTACGTCGTTTACAGGCCGTCCGCTCCGAGAGAGCTTGAGAAGGTCGTTGATGAGCTTTTCCATCCTCTCGTGAGCGCGCGCAACTGCGTCGAGGTGTTCGCTGTCACACTCCTCTCGTGCGAGTTCGAGCCTTCCTCGTGCTACGCTCAAAGGGTTCCGCAGGTCGTGGCTTACGAAGCTTGCGAAGTCGTCGAGGCGCCTGTTCTGGCGCTTCAGTTCTTGCTCGCGCTCCCTGCGCTCGGTGATATCGCGTGCTACCCATATCGCCACACGTTTCCCCGATATCCTCGTCTCCAGCGGAACCACCCGGGCTTCGAACCACCGCTCGCCAGCCCGCACGTCCAACCGGTACTCTATCTTCTGTAGGTCTCCGGTTTCGAGAGCCTTCTGGACGACACCGTAAAACCGGTCGGCTGTTTCGGGCGGGAAGAGGTCGTGAACCTGTTCGCCCACGAGAGCCTCGGCTTCGTCGTACAGGAGCGGGCTTTCGTGTCCTGCTATGACCTCGACTTAACGTCCCTCTTCGTCGATGTAGAAAGCGACATCCGGAAAGGCTTCCGACAGGCTCTCGAAACGTTTCTGGTTCCGTCGCGCTTCGGCTTTTGCGCGTGCTGTCTCGACAGCTTTGACGATACGGTTCGCCAAGATAGTGTACTGTTCTGCGCTCCCCCTCTTCCGCAGGTAGTCCGTGACACCCGCCGAAATCGCCTCGCTTGCTATCTCCTCGTTCCCTCTCCCCGTGAAGAGAATGAAAGGAATCTCGTCGTACTCCTCCTGGACCGCTTCGAGGAGTTCGATTCCGTTCATGTCCGGCATTTCGTAGTCCGAGACGACACAGTCGAAGCCCTCCTCGGAGAGTCTGTCGAGCGCCTCGCGTGCTTCCGTCGCGGCTTCGACGACGAATCTGTCGTACCTCCTTTCGAGGAAAGTCGTGGTCGTCTCCACGAAGTCTTCCTCGTCGTCTACGTGGAGTACCCAAATCTCGTCGGTCACAATGCCGACAGTTTGGATTAGCGGAACAATAACTGTTGTGCCTATCGAGTTTTTCCGATAACTTCGAGAAAAACCTACTCGTAAACCCACGTCTCGTCGACGCGCTCGTACGACTCCAGTTCGTCGTCGTCGAAGTATATCGCTATCTCGCGCTCCGCCGTTTCGGGTGCGTCCGCCGCGTGGACGCAGTTGCGTCCTATGTCGAGAGCGTAGTCGCCGCGTATCGTTCCGGGGTCGGCGTCCTTCGGATCCGTCGCGCCTATCATGTCGCGTACGACGCTCACGGCGTTCTCACCCTCGACGACCATCGGAACGGCGGGTCCGCTCGTGATGAAGCTAACGAGGTCGTCGTAGAACTCCTTATCCTCGTGTTCCGCGTAATGCGCTTCGCCCTGTTCCTGCGAAGGCGTCAGAAGCTTCATGCCGACGAGCTTCAGACCGCGGTCCTCTATACGCGAGACGATTTCGCCGACGAGACCGCGCTGGAACGCGTCGGGCTTCACCATGACGAAGGTGCGCTCGCTCATCTTCTCTTACTCCTCCGCGTCCTCTTCCTCTATCTCGGTCCACTCGACGTCGCGCGCCGGACGACCGAGTTCTGCGTTCTTCAGGCATTTCGAGTCCTTGTACCACAGCTTCTCGCCGCTGTTACGGACGAGCAGTATGCCCGTCCCCGGCTCTATCTCCTCGCCGCTGTACGAACACTCCTTCTTCTCCATCGTTACCTCAGGCTCTCAACCTTCTCAGATGTGTCTTCCACCGCGTCGCTTGCGTCTCCCGCGTCCGTAATCGCCGCCGCCGCGGTTCCGACATCCAGACCGACAGCGTGTCCGATGTCGTCCTGCGTGCCGACGTAGACGAAAGGCACGTCCTTCTCGTCACAGAGCGCGGGCAGATGGAGAACGATTTCCTCGGGCTGTACGTCCTCGGCGATTACGATGAGTTCCGCCTCACCACGTTCGACCGCCTTGGTCGCCTCGTTCGTTCCTTTCTTTACGCGTCCCGTGTCGCGCGCCGTCTCGACTGCGTCGAGTACGGTCTCTTCCAACTCTTCCGGTACTTCGAACTTAACGTATACTGGCATATCTTATGCACCTCGTTCAGCGCTTCCGCGCTTCATTACGCGGCTGAGCGTGCCGGAGGTAGTCGGCTACGTCGCTTATATCTTCTGAAAGTTACCTGAAGCAGGAAGATCTAAAGAACGAGGTCGGACTGTGGAAACTTCCACTCGAAACAAAGGGGTGTTGCCGGAAGCTTAACGTGCGGCGGCGGCGACGCGCTCAACCTCTTCCTTCTTGCGTATCGCGCTACACTCGACGTCGTAGTTCGCCGCGCTGATTATCTCGTCGGCGACGACCTCGTACGTCTCGCGCGGCGTCTTGTAAGAACCAGTCTTGACGGCGTTGGAGATGAACTTGAGCGACTGGTCAACACGGCGTTGAGGCGCGACATCGACAGCCTTCGGGACGCTGATTCCGCCGTACTTGAGCGTCACGGTCTCCTCGCGCGGTCCCGAGTTCTCTATGGCGCGCACGAGCACCTGTACTGGGTTCTCGTCGGTCCGGCTGTGAATCTCGTCGAAGGCGTCGCGTACGATACCCATCGTCTTCTCCTTCTTTCCCGTGTTCTCGCCCGTCTGCATCAGACGGTTGACGAGCCTCTCGACGATGCTTATCTCGCTCTTCTCGAACTGTTTGTTAGCGTGACGACCCATCGTGTGCGCGACGGGCGTGACGGTGATGTACCGCTCGGTCGAACGGTCGGCGAACTCTATCTCGTCCACATCCCACTCGCCGAATAGCTTCGCGCTCGCGCTCATCTTACCGGCTTCTCCTTGTTACCGCGCACCATCTCAAGGAGCGCGACACCGTTGACCTTGACGACCTTGTAGTTGACACCCGAGAGGTCGCCCATCGCGCCGCCGCGCGCGCCGCCGATGCCCGAAATCGTGACCTCGTCGTGCTCGTCGATGAAGGATATCGCGCCGTCGCCGGGGCAGAACGCCGTGACCTGCTTTCCGTTCTTGATTAGCTGGACACGGACACATTTCCGTATAGCGGAGTTGGGCTGTTTTGCCTCAATTCCGACCTTTTCGAGTACGATGCCGCGCGCTTGGGGCGCGCCACCGAGCGGGTCGGTCTTCTCCTGAAGTCCGCGCGCTCTCCGTGCGTACGTCCTGTCTTTCCATCTGTTCTTCTGTCTGTCTTTCTTGAGCTTCCTCGCCGCGTACTTTCCGTTACCCATTCTTGTCGGCTCTAACCCGTGGGGCAACATAAACCAAATGGTTCTGTTCGGACAGAGCCTTACGGATAAGCCGGTTCGGTGGCGCAGAGACGGTTCACCTTACTAATCAACCATAAAGTTATCCGAGCAGAAGGTCTATATAGAGGGATGGCAGACGACAAAAAAAGCCGGGACAAGCAAGCGCGCGACGAAGAGAGACGCCAGATGAAACGTGACCAAGACGAAGCACGCGAACGCATGGGCGAACCCGAACCGCCGATAGAGGACGAGGAACTCGACGAGATAGAGACGGAACTCGGCTCCCTTGAGTTTCCCGCAACCGGAGCCGAGGTGGTCGATGTTGTCGGCGAAAGGGTGGTCGAATCCGTCGCCCGACGGTACAGTGTCGAGGAGCTAGTGCCCGACACAGAAGCCGAGAGGTTCGGGTCTCCGTCCGTCGTTCTGTCGAGAATAAAACGTCCGACGGTCGCAAGAGCCATGAAACGTATCGCCGAGGCAGTCGATACGCTCCCGGATGCGGAGTTGGAAGGCTCACAGCGCGAAACCTACGAGAAGACACTCCGTGAACTAAAAGAGATAGACGCGGACGACGAAGACGAAGGTATCCGAGTTGTCGCCGACTGGATAGTCGAACGGATTCACGAGAAGGAGAAGCTACCGGGTTCGCGCTCTGTAAGACGAAGAGCCGCGGAGTTCTGCAGGGCGAACGGCTACGAAGTCCGTAACAACGACTGGCTCGGGGTGTAGGGCGATATAACACGGTTCCTTCTTGCCTTTTCGAGGACAAAGCTTATGTTAACACCTCCCTAACGCCCGTTAGGAACACCCAAACGAATGGACCTCCCACCGAACATGGGCGAAGATGGGGAGGGCACGGGGGACCCTCGGATTACCGGTGAGTACGTCCGTCGAGTGGGAGGGGAACACGGAAGTATGACTCTCGTAGGGGTAGTTCACGACCATCCGGCGAGCACATACCGTGTTACACGGACGGTCGAATCCCTCAGCCCGGACGTTCTCGCTCTCGAACTTCCACCGATGGCAGTTCCGCTCTTCGAACAGTACGCAAAGACCGACCGCACACCGCCTGTCTTCGGCGGCGAGATGAGCGCGGCTATACAGGCTGTCGGTACCGCCGAAACGGTGGGAATCGACCGACCGACGAGCGGGTATTTTGCGAGACTGTCACGGAAGGTCGTTCGTGACCGACCGTCGCCGACGACTGTTCGTAAGGTGCTCTCGGACGCCGTGTCGGCGACCAAACACGCTTTTGTCTGCCGAATAGCATCCGGCGTGTCCGCGAAAACATCCGTCCGTCTGGAGGTAGATTCTCCTGTGGAACACGGAACGGACAGAAGCGACACAGCCGAGGTGCAGGCACGCGACGAGCGCGGACAGATACGGCGGTCGCGTGCGTTCATGAACGCGTTTCGGAGTGCGGACGCGACGCGCGCCTCGCGGTTCGGCGACGAGGTCAGAGAGGAACATATGGCTGACAGGCTCTCGGAACTCCGCGTGGACAAAGATGTCGTCGCCGTCGTCGGCATATCTCATCTTGACCCTGTGGCTGAGAATCTGAGCGGGGACGATAACTGACGAAGCTTCGGAAAAAGCCGAAGGAAGGCGAAAAGTAACTACTGTCATACCCTCTCAGGATGAACAGTAGGTACTGCCTTACCCTCTCAGGATGAACAGTAGGGACATAATAACTAATGACCGCGGAACTGTACCGATGTATGCGATGCCAAAAATAGAACTAACTAAAGACGACGAAGGAAAACAGGTAGTCGACTCCAAAGGCGGCAATATAGGCATGGTCTCAAAGGTAAGAGGCGGAAAAGCGCATGTCAATCCTGACCCCGACATCACGGACAGAATCAGGTCCAAACTCGGATGGGGTGACGCAGACGAGGACACATACGCTCTGGAGACGAGCCGTATCAAGAAGGTGACAGACGACGAGATACATCTGAAGGACTAGAACCCGTCTTTCGGGCTCACCGACCTCTTCTACGTTTCGGATAAGACAGCCGTGCACGAAGGAGCCAGCCAAGTACGACGAGCATCAGAAGAACTGTTGCAGTCACACCTATGCCCAGAGCACCGTCGCGCGAGGCATCGACCAAGAGACGCCAAGCAGGACGTGAGACGCCGACAGCCTTGGACACGGTAACGACCAAGAGAACGACGGGAACGACGTACCTCACGAGCGGATACAGGCGTCCGAGTTCGTCGTGAACAGCGTCGATGTCGGTAGTCCAGACGAAGACGAGCAGTAGAAGGAGCGCGGAAACCGGAAGCGCGTACGTTCCGACGGACTCATCGACGATGTCGAGGAAGGGCTTTCCGAGAACCGCGAGACGGACGGGGCTGTAGCTCAGCGCGGACGGCAAGCCGACAACGAATATACCGCCGCTGAGGAGGAACGTCGCACGCCGACGGTCGAGGCGCGTCGTCTTCGTCGCGGCTGAAACACCCACCTCCAGAAGCGCGACAGACGAACTCAGCGCGGCGAAGAAGAGAAGACCGAAGAACGCGACACCGACTACGCCGCCGAAAGCCATCGCCCCGAAAGCCGTCGGGAGCGTCGTGAATGCGAGTTCGGTGCCGAGAGTCGGCTGTAAGCCGAAGCTGAAAACGATGGGGAAGATGACTAGACCCGCGATGAGCGCGGCGGCGATATCGAGGACGGCGATAAGAACGGACGACCTGAGGAGGTCCGTCTCCTCGTCGGTGTAGCTACCGTAGGTGAGCATGATACCCTGACCGACGGAGAGCGAGAAGAAGACCTGTCCGATAGCCGCGCTCCAGACGCTCAGGTCGGAGAGGACGGAGAAGTCGGGTGTGAAGAGAAACCCGACGGCGCGTCCCCAGTCGGAGAGCGTGACAGCGTATACACCGAGCGCGAGGAGGAGAGCGAAGACGGTCGGCATCACAATCTTCGACATCCTTTCGATGCCGTCCCGAACGCCCAGCGACACTATCGCGCCCGTAAGAAAGGTAACGACTGCGAAGTAGCCGACAGGGAGCCATCCTGAAGTAAACTCCGAGAACGTCGTCTCCGAACCCACGAGCCAAGAGACGGAGAAGCCGAGCACCCATCCCGTCAGGACGAGGTAGTAGCTCAGTATGAGAAGGACGCCGCCGACGACCACCCAGCCGAGAACCGTGTAGTTCGGGTTGACGGTACGGAAAGCAGAGACGACATCCGTCCTGAAAGAACGACCGACGGCTAGTTCGAGGACGAGAAGAGGGACTGCGAAAAGGAACGCGGCAAGGAGGAAGGGGACGAGGTACGCACCGCCGCCGTTGGTTCCGACGACAGCCGAGAAACGCCATATGTTGCCGAGTCCGACCGCCGCGCCTATGGTTGCGAGCAGGAAGCCGAGTCTGGACGACCAGAGTTCCATGGTGGGTATCCAGCGTCGCTGTAACTTATAGATGAGGTACTCAGTCTTCGGTTCGACGGTGCGAACGTTTTTGCCGAACGCGCGTCTACGCGTCGTATGCCTCTAGACCCCGTCCACGTAGACGGGATAAACTCGCTCGCACGCAGGATACGCGACGACTACGACGACCCCGACGACTCGGAGAACATCGACGCACTCTGGGAGTTTCTCGACCCTCTGCGCGACGGAGGAGGGAGCGTCTTCGAACCCATCGATGAACTGAAGAAACGCGCCGTCTCGCTCGACGGTATCGCTCTCGCCGACGACGAGTTTCCGACACACCACGGTGTGGACGCGGGTACGCTAAACCCGCGCTCTTTCACGAACGGTCTGACGCTCGACGTGGCGCACACGGCGGCGGCGTCCGTGCCGAGCGACCTCTCGCTCCACAGGAAACGTACCATCGTCACCGCCGTCCAGTCGAGCGACCACAGCGTCGTCTTCGAGGACTCGTGGGACGCCTTCGACGAAGCGTCGGCGGACGGACGTGTGGTGCAGGCACCGCGTGACACCGACAACGCGCGCGAGTCGGCGCACGTCTTCGCACTCTACCTCTCAGAATCGACACATCTCGGAAAGACGTACGAAGAAGCCGACGACCTCCTCTACTTAGACGGACCGCTCTACCCTCTCGGTCTCCTGCGGTGGCACGACATCGACCCGACGTTCGGAAGGAGCGACCTGACGGGCGAAATCGCTTCGAACTACTTCGGGACGTACGAGCGCGCGCTCGAAGACAGTGTGCCTGTCGTCGGATTCGTCAAGAACCCGTCTTGCTCACGCGTCGTCCGACGCCTCCGCGATATCGGACCTCCTGTCCCTTGGTCGAACGACGCGGGCTTCTTTAGGCACTTCCTGACACCCGAAGCCGGGGAAGGAGCAGAGAAAGAAGGGGCAGGCGGCGACCTGACGTTCACCAACTGGTTCGTCTCGCGTTTCTACGCCGACGAACTGTTCGAAATAGCTCCCGAACTAGAAACGGAGCGCGACGACCTCCTTCCTGCGGTCATGTACGTCCACGACCCGCGCCACGGTACGGTTCACCGCGCTGAGGCACCCCTCGGCTTCGTACGCGACGAAGAGACACGCGAAGAGATCACACGTCAGACGCTCAAGGAGGTCGCTCTTTCGCGCGTCCCGCGTGCCGTCGCGAAGGCGGACGCGCTCGCACGCGTCACAAACGACCAGCGCGAAAGCCTAGTACGGCGTTTCGAGGAGGCTCTCGGCACCGTCGAGGAGACGACCTACGACCGCGACAGGTGGGGCTACGTCAGGTCGTCTACGGGGTTGACGCTGTAGTTTATCGAAAGGACGCCGTCTGTCGAGCGCAGTGAACCCACGAAGTCGCGTACGTCGTCAAGCGAGCCTTCGACCACGAAAAGCTCCATGCAGTACTCGTCGCCTCCGATGCACGAATGGACGTTGCTCCTCACGATGTCCTCGTTTCCGTGGCGCATCGCTATCATCTCACCCTCGACATCGCTGTTCTCGAACTCGAATATGACCGTCACCGTCGCCACGAGATGGCGTCCTTCGAGGCTGGAGTCCTCGAACTCGCCCATCAGCGAACGCACCGAATCTCTCAGGAGTTCGCTCCTGCCCGAGTATCCGTGCTGGTCGGCGAAGTCGTCCATCTCCTCTAAGAGGTCCTCCGGAACCGATATGCTCACTACAGCCATGTTATTAATTTGTGGCGATGTATTAAAAAGTAGTTGTTAAAAGACGACGTTGCGAGAGAACACGCCGAAAACACGCCGACGGACCACCGTATTCATAACGCCTCTTACCATATGTAACGGAAGAGTTTATATGTTTGGACTGCGTAAGTATAAGCGTGATGGTCAAAGAAAGAACAAGAACGGAAGAATCAGTCAGAGAGTACGAAAAGGAGGTGGAAGAAGAAGAAGAGGAAGAATCCGAGGAGGAACTCGTATGTCCCGAGTGTGGCTCCGAGGACCTCGTAGAAGACACAGAGCGTGCCGAGGTCGTCTGTAACGACTGCGGTCTGGTCGTAGAGGAGGACCAGGTCGACAGGGGTCCCGAGTGGCGTGCGTTCGACTCCGACGAGCGCGACGACAAGTCGCGTGTAGGCGCGCCGATGACCAAGCGGATGCACGACAAGGGTCTGACGACCAACATCGACTGGCGCGACAAGGACGCCTTCGGTCAGTCGTTGTCGGCGGACCGCAGGGCGCAGATGAAGAGGCTGAGGAAGTGGCAGAACCGCATCCGTACGTCGGGTTCGAAGGAGCGCAACCTCCAGTTCGCGCTCGGTGAGATAGACAGGATGGCGTCCTCGCTAAACGTCCCCGAGAGCACGCGCGAAATCGCGTCCATGATCTACCGTCGCGCGCTCGACGAGAACCTGCTCCCGGGACGCTCCATCGAAGCCGTCTCGGCTTCCGCGCTCTACGCCGCGTGCAGGCAGGAGAACATACCGCGTTCGCTCGACGAAATCTCGGACGTTTCGCGCGTCGAGAAGCAGGAGGTTGCGCGCACCTACCGGTACATCGCGCGCCAGTTGGACCTCGAAATCGGACCGACCGACCCCGCGGAGTTCGTGCCGCGGTTCGCGTCCGAACTCGGTCTTTCCGAGGAGGTCCAGCAGAAGGCTATCGACATCATCGAAGAGACCTCCGAACAGGGTCTCCTCTCCGGAAAGTCGCCGACTGGATACGCCGCCGCCGCCATCTATCTGGCGTCGATACTCTGCAACGACAAGAGGACGCAGAAGGAGGTCGCCGAGGCGGCGAACGTGACAGAGGTCACGATACGCAACCGGTACCACGAGCAGGCGGAAGCAATCGGCGCGGGCGTCTGATTAGTCCTTCCACTTTATCGAACAGCCCTGCGAAGGCAGGAAGCCTTTGCCCACTTCCTCGCCCGCGAGAACGGCGTCTATCGCTTCGCGCATGTGGTGTTTCGTAGGTTCGTCGTCAGGGTTGAGAGCGTCGTCAAGGCGTCCGTGGTAGACTAAGACGAACCCGCCGTCACGGTTCTCGAAGAGGAAGGGGTCGGGTGTGCAGGTCGCGCCGTAGTCGCGTGCGACCTCTTGTGTCTCGTCGCGCAGGTAGGCGTCGTATCTTATCGTTCCGTCGTCTACGAGTTCCTGCATCTTCTCGAAAGAGTCTTCCGGATACTCGTCGGAGTCGTTCGGGTTGATACCGACGACAGCGACCTCGTCGTAGTCCTCCGCGATTCCGTTCAGAACGTCGAACTTCGCCTTCGCGTACGGGCAGTGGTTGCAGGTGAAGACGACTAAGAGCGCGGTGTACTCTTCGAAGTCTTCGAGGCTATACGTCCCGCCGTCGGTGCCTTCGAGTTCAAACCCCGGCGCGGTATCACCCTCTTCGAGTTCCTCCTGTTCGGACTCCTTTAGTGCCATGTAAGAAGGTCGAACCGGGGCGACAAAGACGTTATGATGGTTCAGAGCATCTGTACATACATGGACAAGAACGTAGGTGGTTACGACAGGATGGTGCGTCTCGTCGTCGCGGTTCCGCTCATCGTCGTCGGCGTACTGGGTATCACAGGTGCGACCGTCGTCGGTTCGGTAGTCGGTATTATCGGTGGTATCGCCGCTCTCGCGGGTTCCGCAAGTCTGCTGTTCAACGTCGTAACACAGAGATGTCTCACGAACCGGCTTCTCGGCATAAACACCTGCGAAATGAAGGACTGAGCGGATGAGTAGAGTAGTCGGCATAGCGCGCGACACGCTTCTCACGGCACTCGCGTCGTCGGAGGACTACCACCCGCGTAAGTTCGTCGCGCATCTGCGTTCGACGGATGCCTCGAAGGTCGGCGTCGAAGAGGACGGCGAGGTTCTGACAGAGATAATCTTTACGCCCGAGTCGAAGACGGACGACGTTTTCGACACGCTCGGCGTGGACGCTCTCCCGCGCCGCGCGTCTATAGTCGGCACGGTAGCGTCCGCGCCCTCGGGCGAACTCGAAGGCGACGACTACACGCGTTTCACGAACCGCGGGCGCGTTCACATCGTAGCGTTTCCGCCGTACGACGAAGAGTCGTGGCACGCCTACGACTCCGACGGCGCGGAGATTGACCTCGACGTGTTCGACGTGGATTTCGAGGACGATGAAGACGGTTGGCTCGACCTCGACTTCGGTTTTACGCGGTAGCGTGGTGCGTCATTCGACAGGGGTAGGTTCGAAGTACCGCGCCAACTCGACGCCGAACTCGTCCAAGAGCGCGGCGCAGTCGTCGTTCACGAGAACGTCGTATCCCTCGCGCATCTTCGTCTCGACGTGTTTTCCCATTCCGACGCCGAAGAAGTCGTCGGAGCGGACGAAGCTTTCGACGTTAGTGTACTTCCTTTCACGTTCGACGACGTAACGTCCGTCCTCGATATACGGTCCGACGACATCCGCGTCGTCGTACTTCTCGACGAAAGCCGTCGCGTGCTCACGGACGTGTACAGGCGGTCCGACGTGTTTCTCGACGCGCGACTGCTCGCCGACGTTAGCCTCTACGAGAACGACGGCGTTTTCGTCGGCGAAGGCGTCGGAACGCACCACGTCGAACCCCTTTCGTTCGAGTTCCTCGACGAGCGACCTGCGCGTCTTTCTTAGCTGTGGATAAAGCTGGTCCTCGACGACATCGGGTGCTTCGAAGACTACGGCGACAAGACGCGTCTCGCGCTTCCCGAGAGTCTCGGCGAACTCGTTGGCATCCATCGGTTCCGTCTCTTCCGGGAAGAAGTATCTATCGTCAGGCGTTTCTAGCCAGCCGCGTGAGGCGTCTACGAAGTACGCGAAAGCGTCTTGGCTGACGACGGACGCGACGTTCCTCTTGGGGTCGGTCGGGTCGATAACGACAAGAGGGTCGTCGAACGCCTTGGTTCCGTGTCCTTCGATGTCGATTATAGCACCTTCGTTCCAGTCCGCCGCCGCCTCGACGACGCTCTCGAAGTCGCCGTAATGGTGGACGAGAAGTTCGCAGAGGTATCCGCTGAAGCCGCGCGTTCGGAGGTCGCTTCCGTAGACGCCCGCGCCGCGTGCGAACGCCTTGAGTAGGCGAACCTCGTCGCCGAATCCGTCGTGTTGTTCGGCGACTTCGCGCACGTACTCGTTGTGGAACGGCGTGCGGTCCACAGCACTCCTGAGTTCGTCGGGCGAGTCTAAGTCGTAGCAGGGTACGATGTCAACGTCGTATCCGTCCTCGTCGCCCTGCACGTACGGATGCTCGGCGTACTCGACGGTGCCGTCGGGGAAGACTGCCTTGCCAACGTCTAAGCCGACTGTCTCGAACCCGTCGCGGTTGAGTTCGGGAGGCAGGAGGAGAAAAACGTCGATGTCGCGGTCGCCCGACAGCCACGTGTCGCGCGCCGTGCTACCGACGAGCGTCACGTTGCCTTCGACGCCAGCCTCGTCAAGTGCATTCTCAGCGCGCCGACGGACCGCCTCGTACGCCTCGCGGAGTTCGTCGCGTTCTTTTTCGGACGGGCTTACTTCTTCGAGAACGGCGTCGAGCACCTCGTCGCGGTCACTTTCGTCGGCGTCCGCGGTCATATCCAGTCGGCGAAGGTGTCGTGTTCGTCGGACATACGTATGTACTTCCTCTGCATCCCGTGTACCGCCTCCTCGAAAGACGCGCCTTCGTCGAGGTTTTCGCGCACCCTCTCTATCTTCCAGACGCTCGGTGTGGTACGTTCCTCCCAACGGACGCGCAGGGGTTCGACGTACCTCTCATACGTCTCCTCGCCGACGCCGTGTCCTTCTAAACCGAGGCGCGCGTACCTGAATATCTCGTCGTAAATCACCTGCTTGTCATAGGTAACATCGCCGTCCTCGTCCACCCACGCGATGTCGGCGTCGATGCCGTCCTCAACGACGGCATAGAACGACTCGCGCGCCTTCTCCCAGTCGAGTGACGGAAGCGGGTGGTTATCGACCGACATGCCAGCGAGCATTCCCGAGACGAGAGCCTGTAGCCCGACTGTGTCACGCACACTCGGCTGTGTCGGCAGAGGACGGTATTCGAGTCTTATCGACCTCTCGTCGTTTCCTTCGCTCACCGACTCGCCGCCGACGACTGCGCGGAGCCAACGCCAGTAAGTGCCGCGCTTGTACTCGAACTCCCAGAAGTTGTCGGTGTACTCCGACGGCTCTTCGTCTCCCTCGTCGTCCGTGTTCCACTCGCGCAGGAAAGGCGAGTAGGTGCGGTCTTCGGTGACCTTGTCGAGCATGTCCTCCGTCCTGTTCAGGTCGCGCGGAAAACGCACCTTCTTCTCGTTGTACCCGCCGGGTGGGTTGACCGACTGCTCGAACACAGGTATGCGCAATTCGTGGTACGTCTCGTCCAGAAGCGACTCGTCGGGCGAACCGTACAGGTCGGGCGGCAGGAAAGGCGAGTTCGTCGTGAGCGCGAGAACCGGTGCCATCGTCCGCGACGCCGTGTTGTAGTAACGCGGCAGGTCCTCGGCGCGCGGTATCTGATGGTGAGGCTGTATCGAGGTTGCGAGAGACTCGACGAGTATCGACGAGAACGACAGGTCCGCACCCGGGACAGAGACGCCCACGGGTTCGCAGACACGTTTGAGGTAGTAGTTGTCGATAGCCTCGTACCTCTCGTCGGCGCGCATGTTCTTCGCGGAGACGACGCCGTCCCTTTCCTCGACGGTGTCGAGATACGCCATGCTTCCCTCCTCGGGCGGTATCGTCCACATAGAGTCGAGGACGACACGTTTACCTTCGCCGTCTTCGTCGAGAACCTCGGCGGCTTCTGCGAGCGTCTCAAGCACCTGCGACTCCTGACTCTCCAGACCATCCTCGGAGAGAACGTCGGGCGACGTGTTTATCTCGGCGTTGTGAAGACCGAGTTCCTTGTTCAGCCGCTCGCCGCACGCGTCGTAGAGTCCGGACGGAAAACGCGCGAGACGACCTTCGGAGTCGGCGCAGTAGACCTCGATTTCGAGACCGATGGTGTAGTCGGAGTTGTCGAGCCTTCCCTCGGTTATCTCCTTCCTAAGGAACTCCGCCTGACTCTCGACGCGGCTCTCGAACCTCTCCTTCGTGCTCTCGTCGAGCGACTTCCGTATCAGTTCCTTGCTCATTACTCTTGAATGGAAACAGGCTGACTTTACGCTTGTGGGCTTCTCCGTGCCGCGCGCCGAAAGAGAAACTCTTAACCCGATAGTCACCAAACTGCGTGATGGAGCCGCCGTAGCTCAGCTGGTAGAGCGCCTCGCTGTTAACGAGGTGGTCCCAGGTTCGAGTCCTGGCGGCGGCGTGATTTTCTCCGAACAGTGTGAACTTGTTCACGAGCCAATAATTCGTGGGGGGTACGTTATCGTAGAGGAGGACGGTTACGTTTATTCCTTGATTTTCGTTTTAGCAAGTCCGGTATGGCAACGAGTAAAATCGAAATAACTTGGAAAGTGAAGTTTATCGTAAATATCTCAGATGGGAGATATATCATAAGAGTGAACCACGCGACTAGATAGACACCTACAGCCCACCATCCTCTGAACACCCTAAGTCCCACGATTGGAAGTAAAAACCCTGCAACAAAATAGAAGATGACCATCATATCAAGTACAATATCTATTGACAAAGTCATATCAGATGAATGAACGTCTGCTGTCCCAGTAACTATTAGCTGGAATATGTAATGATAAATAGTAATTATCAAGCCAGCCCTTATGTTTTCGAGTATGCTACCAGACATCTCTACGCTTTGTTCATTCATACAGCTATGTCATGAAGCAGGAGTTGTGGTTGATACTCACTAAGCTCTCGCGTTCTGTGCCTGTTACTAAGACTCCGAATTCTGCCATACGGATAATATCTATACCTCCGTAAACACATTTCGGTGCATATCGTCTCATAAAAAGATGATTCGGAAAAGTTGGTTTAGATATTGACACATCACCGAACTCACAAGGGAAACGATACCGAAACGCGAAAACGGCACCGCAACGTACTGATACACGAATGGGTCTGAGAGCATTCCAGAGAACCTATACCGCCTACCGCCTCGTCGTCATCGTCGTCCGTTTCATGCCCCTCGCGTTCGTCCTCCTGCGCGACAGGAAACGTTTCATCCTTTTCGGCAGCCCGCGCGACGTTTCCGAGGAGGGGCACGAGAGGCGCGCAGAGGTGATGCTCCGCACCTTCGTCTCCCTCGGTCCGACGTTCATCAAGTTCGGACAGGTTCTCTCGACGCGTCCGGACGCACTACCGGACGTTTACACGGAGGTTCTTTCTCAGTTACAGGACGACGTGCCGCCAGCCGAATGGGAGGGCGTACGTCGGGTTATTGCGGAGGACATCGGCGAACCCGAGCGCGTCTTTACGCGGTTCGAGAAGGAGCCGATAAGCGGCGCGAGCATCGGTCAGGTGCACGTCGCCGAACGCGCCGGAGAGAAGTACGCTGTAAAGGTGCTACGTCCCGGCGTGCGCAACCGTATCGAGGCGGACCTGCGCGTCATAGAGGCGACGCTTCCGTACGCCCTCCGTTTTGCGAAGGAGGGACAGCGTTTCACCCTGTCGAACGTCGCCGACCAGTTCCGCGAGGCAATACGCGAGGAGACCGACTACGAGCGCGAGGCGCGTTCTGTCATGGAGATACGCGACAACCTGAGTAAGGAACCGGTGATAGTTCCTGAGGTCGTCGGCGAACTTTCGAGTGACAGGGTCATAACTATGGAGTACGTCGAAGGCACGAAGATAACCGACGTGCGGAGGCTACGTGCGAGAGGAATAAATCCGACGAGGGTCGTCAAGGACCTCCAGAGGGCATACATACAGATGGTTCTCGAAGACGGCGTCTTCCACGCCGACCCGCATCCCGGAAACCTCGCGGTCGCACCCGACGGACGCGTCGTCTTCTACGACTTCGGTATCGTGGGACGTATCACAGACGAGACACGGAACAGCATCTTCGACTTCTACGTCGCTGTCTCGCGGAACGACGTGGACAACATGATAAACTCGTTCATCGACATGGGCGCGCTTGACCCCGAAGTAGACCGCGAGATAGCGCGTCGGATGTTCGACATGATGCTCGAAGGAATACGCGGTAAGGACATCGACGAGCAACGCGCCGAGGACCTTTTCCACGAGGTTCAGGACGAGATGTACGAGTTCCCTCTGCGCATCCCACGTGACCTCGCGCTTCTTGTACGCACCTCGACGCTCTTAGACGGCGTCTGCTTCACGCTCGACGAGGAGTTCGACTTCTTCCCCGCTGTGCGCGAGTACGTCGTTAGCAAACGGATGGGTCCGGCAGGAGAGGCGGTTCTCGGCTTCGCTGTCACCGTTAACAGTGCTGTCAGAAACGTCTTTTCGCGTTTTCCCGTGGAAGTTCGAACAATCGAGGAAGAGGACTCTCAGAGCCAGTCGTCGGGCTTCGTGTCGTAGTCGAGACTGGTCGCGCGTATCTCCTCAACCTCGTCGTCGTCGAGTTCGCGCGTCTCGAAGCCCTCGCCGTCGTACCTCAGCATGATTCCTTTCTCGTTCGGCTCAGGCTCCTTGCCGCGTCTGCGCGCCATCTTCATCACGTTGTCGTCTACCTCCTTCTTGATGGTCTTGAGATTGACAGGTCTGCCCCAGAGAGCGTGCACACGTTCGAGCGTCCTGCGTGCCTTCTCCGTGTTCAGTACCACACCGTTGTACTGATGGACCAACAGGAGTTCGCCCGCGTTGTCGTAATTTGCGTCCTTGACGAGTATCGTGGGCTTGCCGAAGTTCGTGAACTGGAGCAACAGCTTCTTTTTCACATCCTCGTACTCCTTGCTGGAGACATGGAAGTTACCCGTCGCGTGGCTGTGCTCGTAGACGAAGTAGTCGTTGTCGCGGACAAACTCCTCGGTCAGGAACTCGTCGATGAACGTCACGTCGTTGTGTGTCGCGCGTATCTCGCGCATCCTGTCCCAGCCTACGGTGTAATCGACTTCGTCGAGTGCCTCATCGACGGACATGTATCTATCGGTGTCGAACAGATACCGGTACGTCTCTTCGAGGTCGTCACGCGAGACGCGCTGGATGAAGCCGCGGTTCTGGGGACGCGTCAGAGAGAAGTTGCGTTCGGCGAGACCCTCGTAGTTCAGAACCTTCCACGGGTTGCGCGAAACGTCTATTTCGCCCGAGAGCGCGGCTTCGAGCGCGTCGTGGTCGACCTTGGTGTCGAGACGGCGCAAGTCTTCGAGCGTCTCCTCGCGCACATCACCGAGCGGATACGTCGGCTGTAGCGCGTCCTGTACGGCGTCGAACTCGACTCTGTCATGGAAACTGTCGGGAGTCACGCCTTCGACACGCAGGAGTCTCCCGACTACCTCGGTTCGGTTTGTCGTGTTCTCGACGTACTCCCATAGCTCCTTTCCGAGCTTGTACGGGTTGAGACCGCCCGACGACAGAACCTTAGCTTGGTGGTCGGCGTAGGTCAGAATCTCGTCGTCGCCCGCGAAACGTTCGTTGCCCATCATCATGGACTCCCACAGGGCGGACCACCCTTCGTTCATAATTTTTGTCATCTTCTGTGGCGCGAAATAATATGCCTCGCGCCTCAGAATCTCGATTACGTCCTTCTGCCAGTCGTCGTACTCGACAGCCTTTCCGGTCTCGTCGTCGTACGCCTTTCCGTGGTCGGCTAAGAAGGCGAGTATGTCCTTCTCGGGCTTCTCGGGCACCGCCGGACCGTCTCCGTCTTCGGTCTGCTTCTCCAGCCACTCCTCGTCGAAGACCTCCTGTTTCACCTCGTCCGAGAGGTCGAGTTCTTCGAGTTTTTCGGCGAGGTCGTCCTCCTCGCCCGCCGATACACCGTACGTGCCGTGCTGGTCGATGTTGTCTTCGAGACACAGCACGTTGTCTATCCATTCCTCGACATCCTCGCGGTCTACATCAGGGTCGGACATGTAGCCCTGTATGCTCTCGGCATGGCGCGCTAACGTTGCCGCTGAGTCGAAGCCCTCCGTGAACTCGCGGAACCATCGGTTGTTTGCGAAGAAGTCTGCGTGCGCCTCGACATGGGTTATGACAGCCTTCTGGTCGGCGAGGTCGTTCGAGACCTGCAGGTAGGCGTGGCACGGGTCGTCGTTCACCACGAGTTCGTAGATTCGCGCCTGCGTGAAGCGGTCCTGCTTGCTCTGCTTGTCGTAGTTCATCCCCCAACGCCAGTGGGGATAGCGCGTCTGGAAGCCGCCGTAAGCGACAGCACGGTTTATCTCGTCGTGGTCGACGACCCAGTAGTTCACGTCGTAAGGCTCCAGCCCAAGCTTCTCGGCGAGAGCGCGCGCCTCACGCGCAACCTCGCGCAGTTCGTCGGCTTCCTTCCGTTTTTCGAGTTCGTACTTCATTCTGCGCCCTCCGGCGTCGCGGCTGTCTTGAGTACGGTGTAGACGGCGTCCATCACCTCGTCGCGCGAGTTTACCTGCGTAACGACGACCTCGTCCTCCTCGAAGGCGTCCCTGAGTTCCTGCGAGTGCGTCGCGTTTACCGAACCGCCCGAAGGCTGTGTCTCGACGTATGCGTGCAGGTTTGCGTCGGTCTCTTCGATGAGCGGAACGACACGCTCCTTAGAGTCGTTCGACGAGTTCTCGCCGTCGCCCGCGGCGAAGACGTAACGGTTCCAGTCGCTCCAAGGGTAACGTTCGTCGAGTATCTCGACAGCGAGTTCGTACGCGGACGAGATACGCGTGCCGCCGCCCGACTGTATACCGAAGAAGTCCTCGCGTTCGACCTCCCACGCGTCTATGTCGTGTGCGATGTAGACGAACTCCGCCTCCTCGTACTTGCCCTGAAGGTACCAGTCGAGCGGCGTGAACGTGCGCTCGACGAGTTCACGTTTCATCTTTCCCATCGAACCCGAGACGTCGCGTATGTTGACGACGACGACCTTCGACTCGTGTTCCTCCACGATTTCGGGGAAACGGTAACGTTCGTCTTCGGTGCGGAAAGGCACACGGCTGTCTGCACGGATAAGTTGGGCGGGCGTGCGCCTATCGACGTTCTCCTTCATCTCTTCGAGCGACGACCACCGCGTCTTCTCGTCGTCGTCCATCTCGTCGTAGTGCTCTTCGAGCCACCTTTTCGAGACGTTGATACGTTCCTCGCGCGCCCAGTCGAAGACCGCTTCAGGTCCCATACCACGGACGCGCAGAGCCTCCTTGACGTACTCGGGGTCGAACTGCGACGCAAGCTTCCTCTTCAGACCGCTCTTGAACATACGTTCTAAGTCGAGCGTACTCCTCGGTCCGGAACGGACGAGGTCGGTCATGTCACCTTCCTTCTCCTCAACAACAGCCTTGCCCTTCGGCTCCAGATGGAGTTCGAACTCCTCGTCGAGTTCCTCCGCGAACTCCTCGGGATCCATCTCGTAGTATCCGTGTTCACCTTCGTCGTCGCCGGGTTCGCCATCCTCGTCACCGGGCTGAGGCTTCGGTCTTCCGACTGCGTCGCCCTCCTCGGCGTCGCCCTGTCCGACGCCGCCCATGTCGCGCTTGTCGTACTCGAACTCGGGCAGGTCAACGATTTTTATGGGTATCCTTATCTGGTCCTGCCTGCTCCCGCCCAAGTCACCGTACTGTATGAACTCCGAGAGGTCGTCGCGTCGCTCCTCGCCGACCTTTCTGTACCTGTCGAGGTCGTCCCTCAGCCCCATCTTCTCACCGCCCTCTCGACGACACGTCTCGACGTGAGTTCGGCGCTCGCTGGCGAGTAGTCGAACTCGTCCACGAGGTTCTTCACGGTCTTCTTCTTGAGCGTCTCCGTCTCCGTGCCGCTCGGCGGTTCCTCCCACTGCGACGGTTCAAAGTCCTCGTACATCCGGCGCACGTCGTCCCAGCCGTACGTCGAGAGGACGTTCTGCATAACGGGTATCTCGCGCGGGTCGAACTCGCCCGCGAAGCCCTCGTCGCGCTCCTGCCACGCGCGGACGTTCATCGCTGTCACAATCTTGTCGCGTCTGAACGCCTCGACCTCGACGCTCGGCTGGTTGTCCACGTAGTCGTCCTCGTCGAAACGTCCGAGATGTTCGGTCTCAAATACCTTCATCTTGAGCGGGTCGGGTTCCTCCTCGCCGCGCGGTGTCTCGACCTTCTCGCCCTCCGCCCACGCGTATACGTGTTCGACGTACTCCTCGACCGTCTCGTCGTCAACACGCACGTCGAGCGTCATCGCGTCTAATACGTCGCGCTCCTGCTTTTCGAGGACGTACTCGCGCACGCCGCGGACGCGCTCCGCGTACTCGTCGCGCTCGTTCGTCGAGAACATAGGCTCGTCGTCGAGACGTTCGACCATCGCGTCGAGTACGTCGGACGGCATGATGACATTCTCCACGTCGAGTTCAGGATGCGTACGCTCCGTGCCTTCGTTGAGGAGGTCGGCGATTATGTCGCGCGGGTACGTGACCGGCACGCCGTTGCGCCCGTCGTCGGACTCGTCGTCGAAGTCGAAGTCGTCCTTCTCGAAACGTTCGTCGCCTCTGCGCAGGTAGCCGCGGTCGTACAGCACAGCCTTCTCGACCAAGTCGAGTCCGGGAGGTACGTCGTTGCCGTCTAAGCGCGTCACAACGTCGTACATAGCCGTCGCCTCGATGGTGTGCGGCGCGAGTTCGCGTTCGTGTACCTCGCGGAGTGTGTCACCGACTTCGAGGCGCAGGGGCGCGCTCACACGCTCCTTGACCTCGTCGTAGCTCTCAGCCTCCCAGACACGCGTG
Source organism: Halobacteriales archaeon (assembly GCA_034522195.1). GTDB lineage: Archaea > Halobacteriota > Halobacteria > Halobacteriales > Halorutilaceae > Halorutilus. The sequence goes on from JAXHLL010000003.1 coordinate 120,502, forward strand.
TCGTTCGTGATTTCGCGTCTCAGGAGTTCGACCTCCAGACTGTGGTTCGTCAGGTAACGGAACTCGTGCTTCTCAAGACGACGTTTCAACGCTTTCAGAGGGTCCTCCTCGCGTAGCTCCGACTTCGAGTCCAACTGCGCTTCTAAGTCGGGGTTGGAGATGACGACGAGAAGAGTGTCGATGTCCATCCGTATGCCTTTGTCTAGCTTCACCGCGCCTTCGTCGGCGACGTTGAGAAGACGCTGTAGGAGGTCGGCGTGCTGTGCGGCGTCCTCAACGACAGTAAGCAACGAGTTGCCCTGCGAAAGAACACCGTCGTAAGAGAAAGCCTGCGGGTTCTTGCGTCCGCGCGAGTCGAGTTTCTGCAACATACCCTCCATCCACGTCCCGACGAGACGTTGCTTGGGCGGTCCGGTGTCCTCGGAGTGGAGCACACCGATTCCTTTGCCCATCTCGACGACGTAGTTCTTGACACGCAGATGTTTCTCGTCGGTCACCGCGCTGAACAGGTCGCGTGTACCCTTGCGACGGTACCGTTGTTCGAGGTAGTCGTAAGCCTCTCTGCTGAAAGGGTCGAGTTCGCCCTCGACACGTATCTCAATATGGTCGTCGGAGAGCGCGTTAACCTCGGCGAGTATCTCGTCACGTACCTCGCGCGGGAAGACGGTGAGCGGATGCGCCTGTGCGGGCGACTCGTACCAGTTCTTCTCTTCGTCGTCGCCCCACTCGTAGACGCTCGAAACGTTCCACTCGACTGTGTAACGGCGTCCTTCGTCGGTCTTCGAGTACTCGCGCAGACCGTTTATGAGGCAACGCTTGAACTCGCTCTTTCCCGTCGCCGTCGGTCCGTCTATCCAGACTATCTTCTCCTCCTTTCCGCGACCCGAAGCTATGCTCCGCACCGTATCGACGAACTCGTTGAGAACATCCGTGTTTCCGAGAACTGCGTGCTCTCCGTCGTTCGCAGGGTCGTCGAAGAACCTGTAACGTTCCTTCTCCTCGCCTTCCTCGACGACGGTACGTGTGCCGTACGACTCGACCGCTTCAAGAAGGTACTTCGTCGAGTGCGAGCCTATCCGCGGGTTCTCGAAGAGACGGTCAACGTACTCTGAGAGAGGTATAGGCTCCTCGTAGGCGTCACGGAGAGCGTCGTCCGAACGTTCGACGTATCTCTCGCCGTCCATACCCCTGCCCTTCACCATCTAAGTTTCTTCCTCCATCTCGGACCTCGCGACCTCCGCGCCTGCGAATTCGAGCACCTCCTTCGCGCCCTCGCGCGAGTATCCGCGCTGTGCAAGCGACTCTATCCACGCGCTCTTCGCCTCGTCGTCCGTCTCGCCGCTCGAAACTAGCGCGCTGAAGTTTATGTTGTGTTTCTTGTCCTCCCACATCTTACGTTCGAGAGCGCGCCTCAGACGGTCGTTGTCCTGCGGCTTGAACGCCTCGCCCTCACGTGCACGCCGCGAGACCCAGTTCGATACCTCCTGTCTGAAGTCGTCCTTACGGTCGCCGGGTATGTTTAGCTGTTCCTCGACTGCGCGCATGAACGACTCGTCGGGTTCCTGCTGTCTCCCCGTGATTTCGTCCTCAACCGTGTTGTCGTTGATGTACGCCATCACGTGGTCCATGTACTTCTCGCCCTGCGCCTGTATCTCGTCGAGGTCGTACGCGAGAGCATGACGCACGTCGTCGATTGCGCGTTCCTTGTACTCCTCACGCACCATTTCGAGGTACCGGTGGTACGTCTCGTACATCTCCTCGGGTATGCTTGCGTGTGATTCGAGGTTGCCCTCGAAGTAGCTGAAAAGCGTCAACGGATTCAGGAAGCCTCGTTCGCGGTGTGTCGAGTCCATGACAGCCTCCGCGATTTCGTCGCCGACGAAACGCGGCGAGATGCCGCTCATACCCTCGCCTATCTCGGAAGACTCCTCCGCCTCGTCACGTAGCTTCTGCACGTCAACGTCGTCCTCTTCCTCGCCGTTGTACGCCTTCGCCTTCTGAACGACATCGACAGTCTCGTCGTCAGGCTCCTCTATCCGTGTCAGGACGGCGAAAAGACCAGCCATTTCGAGCGTGTGCGGCTCTATAGTCATGTCGGGCAGGTCGGCGTTCGTGAGGAGTTTGTCGTAGATACGTCCTTCCTCCTCGTATTCGAGGACGTACGGGAAGTCTACGCGCTTCGTCCTGTCGTTGAACGCCTCCATCTTCTCGTCGTTCTTCTTGTCGAGGTACTCGGGCATGTTCGTCCTACCGACGATGACCTGGTCGATGTCGATACGCGGGTTGTTCTTGGGCTTTATCGTCTGCTCCTGTGTGGCGTGCAGGAAGTCGTAGAGGAACTCGCGCTGTAGCTTCAGCAACTCTTCGCCCGAGAAGATACCGCGGTTCGCGTTGCAGAACGCGCCCGAGTAGTCGAACGCACGCGGGTCGCTTTCACCGTACACCGCAATCTTCGAGTAATCGACCTCGCCCGTAAGCTCCGTCTCGTCCTGGTTCTTCTTGTCCTTAGGCTCAAACGTCTCTATCGCTTCCCGCTTGTTCTCGTCCGCCACGAGACGCACCACCTCGACGTGGTTCGCAAGCACCTTCTCAAGGTCGTCGTCGTAGTGCGCCAAGAGGGCGTCCATGTAGAACTCGCTCTCGGGGTCGAGCGACTGCTCGTTCCTGAGCGTGTAAGGCGCGTCAAAGTTCTCGTTGAGGCTCTCGACGACCGAGCGACGCTCCTTCTCGGGTAGGAGGACGAGAGGGTCCTGGTTCATCGGCGACCTCACCGTGTCGTCCATCGGGTCCTGGTCCTCGATTACGTCACAGAGGTTGGTCCACCGGAACGTGTACATCCTGCCTTCGTCGCGCGCCGTGTAGTCCTCGTAGTAGCGGCGCATCTGTCTGTCGAACTCCGACTTTCCGCTCCCGACCGGACCGAGCAGGAGCTTTATCCGTTTCTCGGGTCCGAGTCTGCGCGAACCGCTCTTGACCTTGTTTACGAACTCGTGTATCGCCTCGTGTATCTCGCGCCCGAAGAACCGGTTTTCGCCGTCGTGTAACGGGTCCTCGGAGGCGAGTTTGTACCGCACGACACCCTCGTCCTCGTCGTACTCCGTGCCGTAGAAGTCGAACATGTCGGCGAGGCGTTGGTGTGCGTTGCGTGCTATACGCGGCGACTCGTGAGTCTCGTCAAGGTACCAGCTGAAGCTTCTCGCGCGTCTTATGTCGTCGGGAACCGAGTCACGGTAGCTCTTACTTATCTCTTGTAGGTCTCTCATGCTGGTCTATGGCTTACTATTATTAGGGTTTCTACGAACATCAACGTTGCGCCGGGTACGGATTGGTAGGACATCGAGTGTGAGCACCATATGCCCACGTCACGGGTTAACATACGCCATGGACGGAAATATGTCTTGTGGTGGCTGAGAAAGGAACACGGAGTCCGTGTCGGAGCCTCCTACGAAAGAGTTATTCGTACGCCGATAAAAACTGAAACATGGATAGACGCGGATTTGTCAGGAAGTCAGGTGTCGTGGTAGCTCTTCTGGCAGGCTGTATAGGCGGCGACGAAACCCCCGAAAACGACGGTAACGGCGACGGAGAGGAGAACGGAACGGACGACACGGAAGACGGAACGGATACGGATGGAGAAGTAGGAAACGAAGGAGAAGAAACGAACGACGAGTACACGAGGTTCATGTACGACCCCGAAGCCGCGGGTGTGGACGCACAGAGATACGTCTTCACGTATACCAGTTCTGACGTATCGCAGGAGCTTTCCAACACGTTCGGCGTGACGGGCGACGCCCGGAGGATGGCGAGGGTAGAGATAAGAGGAGAATCGCGCGCGGGACAGGACGAAGGCGGACTTCCCGAGCAGGAGGACGGAGACACCGTAGAGATAAGCGAGTACGGAGAAGGTGGCTCGTACGGTGAACTCCGCGGGAGCCTGTCGGAGCCTGTCGGAAGCCAGTCGGGTTACGAGATATACGAGAGGAGGGCTTCTGTTTTCGGCTTCAACGACGAAACGAGGACGGTTATACGAGGGCAGAGCACCGAACGGGTGCGTCTGGTGGCGGAAACCCTCGCGGGCGAGACGGCTTCGTACGCGGAGAGCGACGACGACATCGGCGTCCTGACCGAAGCCGTAGGCACGGGCGGGGTGGTTCTTGTCAGGGGCGGACTCCCCGAAGCAGACATACCCGACACAGAGGACGGAACAGCGTCGGCTGCCACCCTCTCGGAGGAAGGCGGTACGGTCAGCCTGAGGTACGCCGTCGTCTACCCCGACGAGGAGAGCGCGAGCGCGGCTGTGAGCACCGAGACGCTGCAAGGAGAGGCTCCCGAGGACGCCGAGGAGCCTTCGGGTGAGATGACGCCCCTCCTCGCGCTAGCGGTCACTCAATTCGACATCCGCGTCGAGGAGGTGGATGTGTCGGAACAGACCACCGTCGGAAGGGTGGCTGTTCTGGAGGCGTCGATGGGGATAGATGCTATCTTTGGCGGTCTTTAGCTATCTAACCGAAACACGTCTCTCGACAGCGTTGAAGTTCCTGAGTGGCGGGTCGATGCAGTCAGGTAGACTGGCTCGGCGTAGCGCGGCGTCGTGGTAGTAATCGCCGCTTACCACAACGTTGTTGCCTATAGCCGCACCGCGTAAAACGGAGCCGGAGGTTACCGTGATGTCACTCTCCGGAGCGTAGAGCGCGCCTGTGAAATCTTCTACGTTTATACTTCCAGAATGTCCGGAGTATACCTGAAGCAGGTCTGCCCTGTCTCCTTCGAGGTCTATGTCAGGGCTGTTTATGTCTACAGCGTCGCTCACGTGGAATATGACCGGATTGGTACCTTCGACCGGATATGTCATCGTCAAGCGTCAAGCCGCTATCGACCAGAAGCTCGACGGAGCCACTGGAGGTGTCGAATTCGTAGTCGCCGCTAAGGCTGTCGGTTTCGTAAACCCCCGCTGTGACAGTCTCCGAGGGCGGAGGTAAAGGTTCGCCAGTCCTCGACAGTAGACATGCTTCTATGTCATCGCTGTCCACCGGAAGAGGTGTCGATGGAGGTGCGGCGTTGAACGTGTAGTTAAACTCAGACATATCGCCGACACGCGAGTCCGTGACATTTACCAAAGAGGGTGGTCCGTACCTCCCCGAAAGGTACTCGACACCGTAAAGCGGCGGTCCTGTACGGAGAGTAACGTTTGCGAACCCTCTGTCGTCCGATGAAGGCACATTCTCCACGTCCACGGTACTCGACGCCATTCGTCCTGTTGAAGTACTCCGCCCAGCCGTCGGCGTAATGTGACCTGACCGAGATTTCGAGTTCGCCGGATTCCAGAGAACTGTCGGTGATAGAGCGGAGTTCACTGCTCCTGTAGGCTCCCTCGGACGAGAAGACGAAGGTACGCGTTGAGTCGCCTCCGACATCGACGTCCGTCACGAAGTTCATCAGGTTCATGTTGAGCGTGTCGCCCGAGTAGCTTATGTCGGGCGGTGTACGCATCGAAAGACCTCCGCCGCGGTACTTAGACCAGATACCGCCAGCCTCGTACGCTACACCTCTGTCGCCGCGCGCGTCGAACTCTACACCGCCGAGGTTTATCTCACGCGTAGATACCGGCGTACCACCGTCCGGACGGTAAGTGATTTCGACCGCCATAGAGTCGGAGCCGTCGTCTATGGAAACGCGTCTGTCACTCAGACTTATCGTGGCACCTGACTGTCCCGGCGCGTAGACTGACTCGCGTATCTCTTGGTCAAGGACAGAGAACTCGTTCTGAAAACGCTCAAGCTGTGTGTTTTCGGTAGCGTTGTCCAAGATAGGAAAACCCGTGAGCAGGATTACCGAGATGGAGACGAAGGTTATGCTGAATATGAAAAGCAGACCGACCACCTCGCTCTGTGCTCTGTTCATCGTGAAGTTACCTCCACACTTATCACCTGTGTGCGGTGTGTGACGCTTCCTTCACCGCCAGCGAACTCGTCGAAAACCAGCGTTACCTCGTCACCCGAAGAAGTTACCTCGCCACCCGCAACGCTCGCGTTCAGCCTCTCGAAGTATCCACGCCAAGAACCGCTCCGTGGCGACTCAACAGAAAGTTCGAGTTCGTCAACATCGTCGTGGCTGTCAATCTCACTGCTGACCTTCTCAAAGACGAGACGCGCGCTGGTCGCCTGACCTGTCACACTACCGCTACCTTTCGTCGAAACCGTCCTCAGGAAAACCGACCTAACCTCGTCCGTCGTTTTGTTGGTCGTGATAGCCCACGACGGACGGCTCGTCATCGTCCAGCTTTCGGGGACATCGCGCTGTCCAAACACGACCGCGCCGTTCTCGTACGCAACCGACTGGTCGAAGGTTCTAACCGTCGTTTCTATGTAGACCGGGTCTGTTTCAACGTCGGCTATCGGCACCGTACTGCCCGACGAATTAGTCGCCTCTATACTGACCTGCGTCGGCTCCATACCGCCGACACCGACTGTCAGGTCCTGCACGTTGATGGATACTTCACGTCTGGGAACGTCGCGCTGTACCATCTCGCCTATCCGGTCCTGTATAAGAAGAACGGCGTTCCTTGAGTTTTCGGATATCTGTTGCTCCTCCGTGCTCTCCAGAGCGGGCAGACCCTGAAACACGACGAGTGACGTCCCTAGTACCATAAGACCGAAGACCAAGACGTAGCTTATCGCCTCGGAGACTGCGGTATCGTCATTTACGTATAGTTCTTTCCTGCCTCATCTTGTCTCTGCCTCTCTCGAAACTCCGCTCTGAACGTCAAGCACCAGTTCGTCGTCGTCGTTGTGGTACTCCACTATTATGTTCTCGGTGTTCTGTGTGAAGGTGAATCCTCCGTCCGTCGTTACGTCGGTGTCTACCGTTACCGTGTCCAAGTTCCGTTCCACGACAGTCCCGTCGTCCGCGCTCAGCCTAAGGTCGCCTCCGCTGTCTATCTCACCGACGTAATCGACATCCGAACTCGAAGGTGAGAAGAAGGCTGTGAAACACGGCTTGTCGTCGCCCGGTCTGTCGGGACACGTCGCACCGCTCGTCCGTGTGAGGGTGTCCGCCTCAACCATCTTAGCCTCTACGGAGTCGGCTACGAGTTCGAGTTCGTCTTCTGTCGAGACATCCTCCCCGAAGCCGCCGCTGAGAATCACCAAAACGACGGCTGTGAAAGTAGTGATTATGCCCGCGTTGAGAACGAAGCCAATCTGTATCGAACTGGCTTCTTGCTTCGGGGGTTCCCTCATAGGCTTCATATCTTGTTCACTCAACTCTGTAGATATCGATGAAGTCGTCGATACGTATCTCTCTCTCGGAGATACCGCCCGGTCCTTCGACCGTCACGAGAACTCTGGCGTCGCGTATCTGTGCCGTGCTGACAGCGTTGCGTTCGTTGCCGGGGTCGTCCCAGCCGCACTTGATTATCTCGCCGCTCGCCGACGGGTCGCATTCGCCTGCGAAACCGCCTCCGGCTATGTTGTTGACTCTGGAGAAGTTACCGTTGAGGGGCTTGAAGTCCAACGAGAACGTGCCGTTGACCTGTCCGTACGGATTCAACTCTGTCGTCTCTATAGCCACGCCGCCGTCGTCCATCTGGTCACTTATCTCCTGCCAAGCCGCTTCCATGTTGTAGTCGTCCTCGTCCGGACCTGACGGACCCATCTTGAAACGCGGTCTGTCGCTGTCCTTGCCCGTCAGGTCGAACCAGACGTACTCGTCCGGACTCACGTCGTCGGACAGGTTACCCTCGAAGGTTCTCTGGAGCGTCGCGTTGAGACTGTTGTCGGTTTCCGAACCGAACTCGACCTCGTAGCCGGGCGTGCTGGCGTCGTTGTCAGCCATCTTGTTGTCCACGTCCATCCGCCATATGAGTTCTTGGTTGCCGCTGTCGTCAGTATCAACAATGTTAATCCGGTACGTACCGTTGCTCGTGAAGTCGGTGACGTTCATCCTGAAGTCGTATATCTCCTCGACAACGCCCGAGTTAGCGACCACCGTTCCGCTGACATCGTTCCCGGGGTCGGTTATGCTGGAGTTCGGCTCCTCGAACTCGGTCTCGTCCTCTATGGAGCCGATTATGTTGTCGAAGATGTTCTCGGCATCCGCGGGGTCGTCAGAAGCTATCAGAGTACCGTTGACTCGGTTCGGGTCGTTTACCGCCTCCCAGTCGGGGAGGTCATCGGGGTCAACATCCGAACCACTCAGGTCGGGGTTGGGGTCGTCGGCGAGGGCACCCATGTCCTCAATAGCTTCCTCGCTATCAGCCGCTGTCTCACCAAGGATTATGACGTGGATGAAAGTGTTCTCGAACTCATCTCTGTTGTCCTGTATGTAGTCGACAGGGTCTTCACCATCGTTGTCCTTTCCGTCAGTCATCAGTACGATGTTCTTCGTCGCGTCTGTCGAACCGTCGGGACCGTTTCCGTAGTCCCTTTCGAGAATCTCCTTCGCCTCGTCAAGACCTCCTGCGATATCCGTACCTCCGTCGGGTACGAACCTGTCCGTCTCTACCTTCAGAGTCTGACGGTGGCTGTCGTCGTCAACACCCGCGATACCGGCTTTCTCGTCTTGGTCCGTATCGTACCCCATAAGCCCGGCTCTGTCGGGTTCGTTCCTGTCAAGGTCGTCAACAGCGTTCTTCATGCCCTTCTGTGTGTACCACATACGCTCGGGTGCATCTAGACGGTAGTCAACGTTGTACAAGTCTGTTACTGCCACATCCTCGGTGCTACCGTCTCTATATTCAACCTCCCAACCATCTTCGTAGTTAGTACAACCGTAATACCAGTGATAGTCCGTACACACCTGTCCAATGGCACCGTCGAAGTTATCTCACCGAACCGCCCCGCATCATTATCGTAGACTATCTCGCCGCTACTACCCCCATCCCATTCACAGGGTTCTGTGGTCGCGCAACGAACACCTACCCACTCTTCAGGTATCGTGACGCCTGTTTCGGGTCTGTGTATGTCGGTAAGATGTTCACTGGGGAACTCGGAGTGCGGCGATGTCTGCCAGCTTCCTCTAACGAAGTCGCCGTTGTAGACCGAAAGGTCACCCATCGAACCCGTCGTGTCGATTGCAACGGGATATTGCTGGACTGCGTCCCTCCTCTATCTCTATCTGGATACATTCGTTGACGTAGTCGATTGGGTCGATGCCACC